>CAYZJB010000001.1:0-71636 GCA_964478735.1 uncultured Bacteroidota bacterium
AAAAAAGAAAAATACGACGACTATTACGGTAACACTTTATTTTGACGCAACTCGTCGCCACCCCGGGTAGTCCCGTTACCGTTTTGAAGTGTGGGTTATTTTCTCCTTTTGTCAGTTCCGTTTGGTTACTGAAGCCGTTGCCCTCTTTACGGTATCCGAAGCGAATGCAGGTTGATCGAGTTCGTACGTCAGCGATGTGAATATGAGGGACATGATTTCATGACTTCACAGTTGCCGATTCATCATCACACTTGGTGGTGGGTGGAAGTTAGAAGATTAAAGTTCGAGAAAAAATTTTTCTTCGCCGATCGTAACTCATTGATTGTAATGCCTTTACCCCCCCCATTCGCAGCAAACGTTGATTTTACAAGGCCTTACAGAAGTTTGACTTTTTAGATACCGAGGCTATATATTTTTCCAGCTCAAATTGGCGACGAACGTCGTAGGTCGTCGTTTTCTTGTTCGTGGTCTTGTAGTTCCGAATCCTCGAATGTTACAAGGATAGCCTGTGTGCACAAAGCACACATTGGATATGAAACGAAGTCATAATCTATCGTAAGAAAGGAGGCCCGCTGAGGAACCGACGGATTGGATGTTTCATAATCAACAAGTAATCAAGAAAAAACGGAACAAAAAAGGGAAGTTCAATATTACCGAGATCAATCCTAGGCGGAATGAAATTCAAAGTAATATTGGCTTCCCGATTGTGAATGTAGGGGATCTATCGGGCATTCGCAATGTTTGTTCGCAACTGCAAGGAGTAAAAATGGTACACCGTGCAACTCGACCACTAGCAGTAATGTTACTGACTTTATTGCTATTGGCGTCGTGCGAGACTGGAGATCCATTGAGCACCCCACCTCTGGAGAATGAAGTTGATCAGTCAAGGGATCTTCGCAAGAGAACAGAGTCATTTGACTCCAAGTACTTTCATGATCTCGAGGACCTATCAAGGACCATAGCCACCAAACAGAACACCCTTCGGGCAGACTTGGTGAATGGGATGAAAAAATCAAAAATCAAAGAAAACATCATCAATTTGTCAAAAGCTTTGCGAGAGCGCTCGTCCCAACCGTTTGCTACAAACGGTGTAACCGGCATCGAAAGCATTTACAACGACAATATGAAGGGTGCAGGGAAGTTAGGTTTTGCGGAACTCCTGAGCTCGCTGAGTAAAGATATCAATGCATATTTTCCCGTTCGGGAACATCGACAGAATGTTTTTGAAAGAGGTGAGGACTTCTGGGTAGCATTCAATCCGCCTCTGCATGATGAGAGTGAATACTTTGTGACGGCCTATAACAAGAACGGACAGGAGAAGACACTTTCATCTATGAAAGTTCCATCCGAGAATGTCATGGTTCTTGCCTATTCTGAGAACCAAGAGCGGTATTCGATGCAGCTGTTGCCCTGCGGAGATGAGGACTGCGGAGGTGGAGGCGGAGGTGGCACCACCTACTATGAAGGTCTCCGGCTTGTCAGTGTACGAACCGATAATATCAACGATGGCTGGTTGGACGGCGATCTCGAGCTCCGGATCAAGGTGCATCAGGCTGCTTTCACAGTGTCGCATCCTTTTGGCACATCCACTATTTCTGCATACGTCTACTTGAATATTTTCAAGAATCACGATGCTGGAAGCTGGGGAATATTTGGTTGGAATGACAGCAACAAGTGGACCACGATTAATGCTTATAGAAAGTGGAGCGAGAGACTGAGCGTTACGGTGAATGGGGCTACTTATCACAACCCAATCTTCCTCATGGAAGTTACGGAAGAGGATCCTTTTTTCAACGATAATATCGGAGAAGCGAGCTTCAACTCTGACACTTATTCATGGGGCTCAGCATTGTATGTCGTCAACGGATCCAAGAAATGCCGGGTAGTTATCGATAAAGGTTTGTATCCATCCACAGTTTATAACTAAAACTCGCGGTACTAATCAACTTTCCCACGGGGATGCATCCCCGTGGGAATCATTGCTTGGGGTTCGACATGATGTCAAAACACTCTGCTCGTTACTTTCTGTTATTGGCTTTTCTACCGGCATGTTCCAGGGATTTAGATCTCGGATTGCCACAGACCTCGTCACAGCTTGTCATCGAATCCTATCTGGAAAGTGGTGATTCCTTGTGGGTGCGGGTGGATGAATCCACGAGCTATTATGCGGAAGGTAACTTCACCGATCGCGGCAGAAACGCGACCGTCCACGTGTCGATCAATGGGCAGACTTTTTCTCTCATTCAAAGTGATGCGGAAGAAATACGGATCGATCACTCGACGCGACTACTTCGAGGCACGTGGTATAGCTTACCGCGGCAGATGGTTACGATTCCTGCGTCCGGTTCGTTTGAACTCTCCGTGCAAAAACACAGGCGCACCGCAACGGCATCCGCGACGATGCTCCCGCTGGTACCCATCACGGACTTCCGTCCACTCCGGCAACTGTCCTCGGCTACGCCCTTTTACGACGCAGAAATAGTGGCAAGTTTTCCGGAAGGCACATCGTATTTCATCGTGCAACAAAGACTTCAAATCGTTCGGAATGACACGATCCATCTGGAGGCCATTCACATGCATCAGTTTGTCTCCGTCGAGGGAAACTCACGTCCTCAGGCAATCACGATTCGAAACGAAAGACCCGGAAATTCAGTGACGGCGCTGCCGGGATACACGCTGAGAAGTCTCTTGCGACTGATGAGAATCGATAAAACGTACTATGAATTCTATCATGCGACACGTCAACAGGAAGACGACCTTGCTGTTGATTTGGGCCATCTCATCGCATCGGAGCCAACTTTAGTTCCGACGAACATCCAAGGAGGACTTGGCATCTTTACGGTGATGGCGGTCGACACGATGACAAAGGTAATACCATGAGTCCACGAATGAACACGAAGTTAGTTAATGATGAATTCGCGAATTTTGCTTTGGAAAAGTGGCTTCACCCTTCGACTCCGCTCAGCCTGAAGGCTCTGGGTTTGGCGGTCGTTTTCTTTTTTACGTTCGCGGGCTCGCCTGCAAAGGCGCAAGAATACGTCACCATCTACGGCTACGTAACGGATGAGTCCAATGGCGAAGCCATCACCAATGCCTCCGTGACGATTCAAGGAACCTACACGGGGACAACCTCCAACAAACAAGGTTTTTTTTCGCTGAAATTCTTTACGGACGAGGAATTTACGGTTGTCGTCCGATACATGGGATATGAACAGGCAACCGCCGCGATACGCAAGGACATGTGGCCGCAGGTCCTCCTCGACGTAAGATTGTCGAGAAAGGTCATCGAGCTCAAAGAAGTCGTTTTTGAACAGCCTGTGGATCGCTTGCGTTTGGAGTCCACGGAGATGGGCGTGACGAGGCTTCAAGTAGAGAATGTCAAACGCATACCGATGATAGGGGGAGAAACCGACCTCTTGAAAATCATGCACGTGACACCCGGCGTCATGCAGGGACAGGAATTGTCCAACGGAATGTACGTACGCGGAGGCAGCGTCGACCAAAATCTGTTCTTACTCGACGGCGTGACCGTGTATAATCCCAATCATCTGTTCGGCTTCTTCAGCGTCTTCAACAGCGACGCATTAAAAGAGGTCGAACTGATGAAAGGCAGCATTCCGGCGGAATACGGCGGAAGGCTCTCTTCGGTGATGAATATGAGCATGAAAGAAGGCAATCGGGAAAAGTTTGAGGCGCGCGGAGGCGTAAGCCTCGTGACGTCCCGACTGACCGTAGAAGGACCGATCGGTTCTTCTAAAAAAGGTTCCTACTTGATTTCCGGACGCCGCACGTACATCGATCCCGCGCTGAGCATCGGCAGTCAGCAGAGCGGATCGGGTGAGAAAACGATTTTCTATTTTTATGACCTCAATCTGAAGACGAACTATGATCTCAGCCCCAACGACCGATTGTTTCTCAGTGGATACTTCGGACGGGATAACATGGATCTTTCTCAAGAAGACTCTGACGGCGGTGACGGCAAAGACGTCTTCCGTCTGCGCTGGGGCAACGCGGCCTATAACCTGCGCTATCATCGCATCTGGTCGCCGAGCTTTTTTACGAATGCGTCCGTCATTTATTCGGATTATCGCTCCGATTACTCACTATCCGGCGATGAAAATATTCAGAAAACCCCATCAATTGCCGACGTCCAGACAAAGATCGATGCGGAATGGCATCCACATATCCATCATGTCGTTCGTTTTGGGGGTTCGTTTGTAAAGCATTGGTTCAAGGCTTTTTCCGGCATTCAAGAAACGGAGGATGACAAGGTAGTGGAATTGGAATCCACCGAAGGGCGGTGGTATGCTTCGCACGATTGGAACATCAATGATAAACTTCGCTCTAACCTCGGCTTGCATGCCGCCTATTTTCACATGGGCGATTATTGGCAGATCGATCCTCGCGTGTCGCTGCGATATCGCGTCCATGAGGACCTTGCCCTCAAGGCTGCTTACACGCGGATGCACCAGTTTATACACGTGTTGTCCAGCTTGAATCTCAGCAATGCCGGAGACATCTATTATCCGTCGACGGATTATCTCAAGCCGGAGAGGTCCAACCAATGGACGCTCGGAATGACGCATATCTTGAGTCGTCATTGGGAGTGGGACGTCGAGCTGTACTACAAAACCATGGAGCGGCTTCCGCTCTTTCGTCAGAATTTCTCGAGTGCCGACCCGTCGCAATTGAAAGATGAAGTTGTCCTCGGCCGGGGATGGGCGTATGGATTGGAAACCGGCTTTCAAAAAAACATCGGCCGCGCCACGGGTTGGATCAACTATACGTTCAGCAAAGCTTATCGCAAATATGCGGAAAAGAATCATGGCAAATCGTTCACGCCAAAATTCGACCGCACGCATCAATTGAACGCCGTTCTGGACTACCGGTGGAAGGAAAAATGGAAGTTAGGAGCTACGTTTGTACTGGCCTCCGGCCAACCTATCACGCTGCCCAAGCAAAGATATTTTCTCAACGATCAGGACGGGCGAAATGAGAACTTTCAAGGAGTCATCGACTACGGTCAAATCAACAGTCACCGGCTGCCCTGGTATAATCGGTTAGACGTCAGCCTCACGTATATGTTCAAGGGTTGGGGTGCGAACTGGGAGCTTTTTGTCAACGTCTATAATATTTACAACTACGCCAATCCGCTGTGGGTGGAATACCAGGAAGACAAGGGGAAATTCGAACAGACCACCATCGGAATGCTGCCTACCGCCGGAATTGCGTTCAGGTTCTGAGAACTCCAATGGACTCACAATCGAGCCTGGCCCCATTCACTTCCTGACACGATTTTGCGCTGGGTCGCCTGCTCACGTCGTCCCCGCCAATAGCAGGATGCCCGTCAATCGACCGGTCTGCTCAAGTTCATGCAGAATAGGCCATTTGTGAAGTCTACATTCGTCAATCGGTTATGACGCGATGTTCACGAGGTGAAGCGCGTCGAGTCGATATCCGTCACGGCACAGCAATGGCCAGTAGCTTTTTTTCGCCTTTGGCATTGAACCCATGACCACGAGTACGCACAAGGGTTCATCAACGTCACCAGCCTTGGGGTAAATCCCATCCAGAGGTAGAGGTATTGTGCTCTTAAGGGACGTTTTCGCCAAGTCTTGTAGTCGTTCTCCCATTCTTCTTTCATGCGAAGAATCGAGGCAGGCGATAACGGAGCGCCTTCGCCAAAGACGGCTATGTCAAGGCTCACGCATATTCCCCAGGCCAGGGAACGGCGCCAATGCGGGTCAGTCGAAAGAGTTTTAGAAAATATATGGCTACCCATCCGCTGATGATGCCCGCGACAGCAAGAAAAAAGAAGTCCTTCAACGTAATCGTTGCGAGGGGCGGTTCCGTCAACAGCGGACGATTGCCGACAAATAGCCGTGCCGTTGCCGTGGCCATCACCGAAGAAACGACAACGGGGACGAACGATTTCAAATTCAACCGGCCAAGAATCACTTCGACGGCAAACACGATTCCTCCGAGCGGCGCATTGAAGATTCCACCGATCGCCGCCGCCGAACCCGCCGCACACAGGAGACGCAACTGGCCGGTGCGTAACTTCAGCATTTGTCCGATGCCGCTTCCGAGTGAAGCGCCGAGCAGGACCGTCGGCGCTTCTCGCCCTGCCCTGCCGCCCGAACTGATGGACAATGCCGCCGTCAACATCGTTTTTAACGACAGCACCATCGACATCCGCCCGTCGCGTTGATGAATGGCCTGAGCGACCGACGGAATACCTTCGCCGCCGTATTCGCGAAACACGGAGCGGTTGAGGACGCCGACGGCAAGACCGCCGAGGCCCGCGATCAAGGGAAAAGCGAAAAAACGAATGATCGGGATGTGTGTGGTCGCCTCGAAGAGATGATGGAAAAACGACTGGAACAGAATCATGATCCAGTGGAAGAGGGAAATCACGCCGCCGATGGTGATTCCGATAATGACGGCGGACAGGAGGAAACCGGCGTCCGTGTGACACTGCATAAAAAAGATTTCCGCGAGATGGATCAACTTCTGACTGGCCGATTCCAGCCAGCGCTGAAGACGCTTCACGCCGTCGGTAAATCCGTTCTGTTGCATTTTAATGTATAAGAGGAATTGAGTGGAAATGCAACCGACAGGTGCCGGCGGACAAAAATTGTCGGATTGAATTTAATCAATGGCCGTGACGCTTGGAACTTTGTAGTCGATTCCATAGATTGCCCGTCATGCGAATGTCGATTTTTTGGATCGTGATGTTCATTTGTACGTCCGTGCGGGCGCAGGAACCGTCGGTCGACGTTAAATTAAATCGCGACACGATGGAAATTGGCCAGCAGATCGAGTATGCGATCTCCGTTCGCCATCGTCCTCAGGAATCGATCATCGGTGATCCGTTCGTCGATTTTCATGATTTCGAAGTCGTACAGATTCGCAAATACGAACCGGAAAAGACGGGCGCCGACTGGGTCGACCGGTGGCAGTACACGTTGACCACGTTTCGTATCGATACGTTCGATATCCCGTCGCCGAAAGTCGCGCTGACGGACGGGCGCGACACGTCGATCGTCGAGGGCATCGCAAAACGCCTGATCGTTGTCAGTGTGCTGGACACGTCGATCAAGGATATTCAGCCGGAAAAGCCGCTTTTTGCCGGCGAGATCAACTGGTGGCTGCTGGCCGTTTATCTTCTGTTGATCCTGGTCGGCACGGCGGGACTGATTTATCTTTTATACCGGCTCTGGCAGCGAAGGAAGCAGCGGCAACTCGCCGCACCCGCCGTTCCCGTCGTCATTCGCCGTCCGGAAGAGATTGCGCTGGAGGAACTCGAAAAAATAAAATCGAAACGTCTGGTCGACAAAGGTGAGTATAAATTATTTCACACCGAAGTGTCCAACGTCGTGCGTACGTACATCGAAAATAAATTCCACATGCAGGCGATGGAAATGCCGACATCGGAACTCATGCGCCATTTCCAGCGGCATGACCGGCTCGATTCAACTCACCTCTCGACGCTGAGGGCCCTGCTGGAAGTCGCCGATCTCGTCAAATTTGCCAAATACAAACCGTCGTCGGCCGAATGTGCCGACGTGATGGAACGCGCCGAACAGTTCATCATCAAGTCGAGTTCGCCCGCACCCGAAACCGTCGAAGCGCCGTCATGAGACTCGGCATCGTCATCAACCGCGACAAGGCGCGAGCCGCCGAAAGCGTGATAGAACTGTGCAACGCCCTGGATCGGCGCGGAATCGAAGTGTGTATCAACCGGGATGCGGCAACGCTCATCAAAGGTTCATGTCCGGCCCGGCCCGTTGAAATGGACGTGCTGGGACGCGACTGCGATTTCATTTTATCGTTTGGTGGCGATGGGACGCTGCTCGCGGCCGCAAGGGCGGTTGGAAGTTACGGCAAACCCATTCTGGGTGTGAACATCGGAAAATTGGGGTTCCTCACTGCGGTCGAGACGGGCGATCTGCTGCACGCCGTCGAACGGCTGATCGGCGGCGATTACCGGACGGAGTCCCGGCTGGTGCTGCACGCACAACTTGAAGGCCACGCTCCGATTTTCGCGCTCAACGATCTCGTGGTCATTCGCAGCGATGCCGCCCGAATGATACGCATTCGCGTCGATATTGACGGGACTTTCCTCAACCGTTATACGGCGGACGGCCTGATCGTGGCGACGCCCACGGGTTCGACGGCGTACTCACTTTCCGCCAACGGTCCGATCCTGACGCCGTCCATGGATGCTCTCGTGATCAATCCGATCTGTCCGCACACCCTGACGATGCGTCCGATTGTCGTCGGCGGTACCCAGGAAATTCGTTTGCATCTGGAGGACGATTACACGGCGTTCTTGACGTCCGACGGGCAGGAAGAACAACGGTTGACCGGCGGCGAAATCATCACGATCCGCAAGGCCGCTCATACGATTCAACTCGTGCGATTTCCCGAAAAAGATTTTTTCGATATTCTACGCGGAAAACTTCACTGGGGGGAAGACGCGCGAACGTCCTGAACGTTCCGCGTCACGTGCCACAAACCGATTCCACCGGCGATAAAAAGAACGGCGCCCGCGACGAGAACCGGCGGTTCGATCGATGCGCGTGAACCGTACCATGCCGTCACGGATTCATCGAGGTTATTGGAGACGAGTACGATCCCGTTGTTCATGGCGTGGATCACAATCGTCGGAATCACGCTTCCGGTGCGCCATGCGACCGCACCCAGGACGACCGCGATCATGAGAATTTGGATTCCACCCCATGGATTGAAATGGATCATGGCAAAGACCACACTAGACAGGGCGATGGCAACTCCGGCCCGCAT
Organism: uncultured Bacteroidota bacterium; assembly: GCA_964478735.1. Lineage (GTDB taxonomy): Bacteria > CLD3 > CLD3 > SB21 > SB21 > CAYZJB01. The sequence goes on from CAYZJB010000001.1 coordinate 8,809, forward strand.
GCGCGATTCCAGGGCCTGCTGAAAAACGCCGCGAATGAGCGTCTCTTCGCATAGGGCGGCGGCGCCCACGGCGGCCAGCACAAGCAGCAGGCCGCTCCACCAGTCGTGAATCTTCATTTCCGCGGAAAGTTTTTCGAGAATATTCTCCGACAGCAATTCCGGCGACAGGACGCCGATCGTTCGGTCGAGGAACGCATTGATCGACGGAGAAATCAGCTTGTCGAGCGCGTCGGTCATGACGATCAGTCCGATGCACAGGACGATCGTCGTTGCGATCACGATCCACGAAACGCCTTTCCAGCGCACAACGACCTGGATGTTTTTTTTCTGCATGCGCGAGTACAGCAGCGTCGGTACGATGAAAAGCGTCGTGCCAATCAGCAGGCCGAGTTTGGACAGGCTGCTGATGCCGCTGCCTGCGGCCGCTAGTCCGTAGTGGACGAACGAAAAAATCATGGCGACGGTAAAGCCCGCTCCGACGCCGGCAATCAGCAAGACGGTGGCGGCACCTGGGGAAAACGGGGTTTCGCGTGTCGTGTCATTCATGGCGGCCAAGGTAGACGCCGGGGCGATGCCAGTCAAGGAAAACGATTTGGATGTCTGCATTTGTCTGTTAACTTTCACGCCCGATGGTGTACCGATTTTTGATTCGTCCGGTCTTGTTCCGGTTCGATCCCGAAGACGTTCACGACTGGGTGAGCGAGCGTCTGATTTCCCACGCCGGTATGGTGACGCGGTGCCGCCGCTTTTTTTGTTACGAACACCACGCGCTGCATCAAAAAATATGGGGTATAGAATTTCCCAATCCCGTGGGACTGGCGGCGGGGTTCGATAAATTGGCGCGCGGCGTTCGGCTCTGGCCGGATCTCGGGTTCGGTTTCGCGGAAATCGGGACGGTGACGGCCGTCGCCCAGGACGGCAATCCGAAACCGCGGCTTTTCCGATTGCTATCCGATCGAGCGTTGATCAACCGGTTCGGCTTCAACAATTCCGGCGCCGAGGCGACGGCGGCCGTGCTGAACCGTCAGATGAAAACGGGTATAAAAATTCCGATCGGCATCAACATCGGTAAATCGAAAATCACGGACCTCGACAAAGCGGCCGACGATTACGCCGCGTCGTTTTCCCGGCTCTGGCCGTTTGCCGATTATTTCGTCGTCAACGTCAGCTCTCCCAACACGCCCAACCTGCGCCAACTGCAAGACCGGCCGCGGTTGACTGAAATCCTGTCGCGATTGACCGAAGCGAACAGGTCCGGAGGGAAACCGGTCCTGTTGAAGATCGCGCCCGATCTGTCGTGGAGCCAGATCGACGACGTCGTGTCGGTCGTGAACGAATTCGAACTGACCGGCGTGGTGGCGACCAATACGACGGTGGACCGAACCGGGTTACGTTCGCGCCTGTCCGGTGAAGCCGGCGGTCTCAGCGGGGCGCCGCTTCGTCAGCGTGCGACGGACATTATCCGGTACCTCTATCGCGCGCTCGACCGCAATGTTGTGATCATCGGCGTGGGAGGTATTTTCAATTCAGCCGATGCATACGAAAAAATTCTCGCGGGCGCGTCGCTCGTTCAAATCTACACCGGTTTCGTGTACGAAGGTCCTTCCATTTGCCGATCGATCAACAAGGGGTTGGTGAAACGGCTGCGGGCCGACGGTTTTTCCAATCTTCGGGACGCGGTCGGCCAAAAAACCTGATCGGGATTGCCTTCGATATCGCTTCCGACGGCCTTCGGCAGTCATTTACCCTTTGAAATCCAATTGCATTTTAAGTAAGTTCATGTCCCACTACCTTGCTCGGAAAGTATGAAGTTTGTCAAGATCCTGCGCTGGCTGCTGAAGTTTTTTCTCATCACCGGCATTTCCCTGATCGCGCTGTTTGCCCTCGTCCTGATCGCACTCCAGACGCCTCCCGCCAAATCGTTGATCAAATCGATCGTCGTCGACCGTGTCAACGAACAGTTAAACGCACGGCTGACGATCGACGAACTCGACGGCAACTTCCTGTCGTCGATCGACATTCGCGGCGTCCGGCTCGCGTTCGATGACACGACTCTCGTGTCGCTGGGTTCGATCTCGATCCGTTTTGACGCACTCGCGGCGCTGGATCGCCGTATTCATATCGAGTCCGTGCACATCGATCGGCCGTATGCCAATGTCCATGTCGATACGGCCGGCGTTCTGAACCTCAGTCGTATCGCTAAACCGTCGCTGCCCAAACCGCCGGAACCCATCGATTCGACGGCAGAACCGCTCGGAGGATTTGCGCTGGAACTGGACGATTTTGTCATCGACAGCGGACGGGTGGACGTCCGAACGCCGGGATTCAACGCCCGTATCGAGCGATTTGGAATGGAGTTGAACGCGGATGCCAATGCGGAATTTCAGAATGTCGCGCTTACGCATTTCGGGTTTGAGATCATTCGCGCGGTCGGAGACTCGTCCGATACGCTGCGGCTGAAAAACTTTTCGGTCATCGCGGGAGCGCATGCCTTGCCCCGGTCACCGGCTTACCGCGCAAGGCATCCGGAAGAAAAGGACAGTTTGTGGATCAAACTGGACGAACTGCACCTGCAGACGGATCGAACGGACCTGCGCATGCGCGCCGACGTTGCCCTGCCCGACAGTGCTGCCGGTCGATCCCTCGGATACGCGATGAACATCGCCGCTTCACCGATCCACCTCGGAGAAGTGCGTCGCGTCGTGCCGTTCGGCCTGTCGGCTTTGCGACGGATCGATTTTGAAACGGACATCCGTGGGGACGACAACAGCGTATTTCTTTCGAACCTGCGGGTCAAAACCGATGCGGGCTCGATCCGGGGTTATGCCGGAATCGATTTCGCCGACGGACCGCTCGGCTATCGTACCGAACTGAATTTTTCCAACGTCCAGGTCGGCGCTTTCCTGGATCGCCCGGATTTCAACGCCGTCCTCAACGGGCGTTTTTTTGCCGACGGCATCGGAACGAATCCCGACTCCCTGCAGTCCGACGTTTCGCTCAGCCTGGCGCACTCGACGTTTTTCGGCATCGTCATCGATACGTTCGACATCCGCTCCTATGTCCGCGACGGGATTGCCCACCTGACGCGCTTCGAGGGCCGAACCAGCGCGGGCGACTGGGATTGCGACGGCTTTTACCGGTTGCGGTCCGAAGAATACCATCTCGTCACGGATTTTCGGGGCATGAACGTGGCCGACTTCACGCTCAATCCCGCGCTGAAAAGTTCGATCAATTTGAAACTCGTCGTCGACGGTCAGGGATTGAACCCGCAGACGTCGACCACCCGGCTGTCGCTGGTATCGGAGTCGTCGACGATCTTCGACCGTACAATCGATAACGTCAGCATCCTGGGATCCAAACAACGGGACCGTATCGTCCTTGAGGATTTCCGGATCGAGACGCCCGTCGTCGATCTCAATGTCGCCGGTTCCATCGGCCTGGATTCCACCGTCGACATGCATTATGCCGTCAAAACCCGCGACGTCGGTCTGCTCAAAAAATATACGGGACTGGATTCGCTCCTTCGTGACACCATCAATTTTGAAATGGAGTACAAGGGCGGTGTACGGGGGAGTTACCGTCAACTCGAAACATCGGGTGAATTGCGTCTTTCCCATTTTATTTTCGGCGATTTCAAAATCGATTCGGTTTTTTTCAGTTATTTCGTCGCCAACATTCTACCGGGCGAATTGAGCAAGGCGGTCGATTTTCGCTCCATCGACGAAACGATTTACGGCGACGTTTTCATTTACACGCGTACGGTCGACGCCGGTGGCACGACCCTTCGCGATTTTACGACGTCACTGACCAAGGAACGGCGCAAAACGTTGTTTGAAGTCAGCGGGTACCAGGATCAGACGGACGCGTACGCAAGCCTCAAGGGCAATCTCGTCATGCAGGACGAGAACCGGGGGGAACTGCAGCTGGATAATCTGTATCTTCGCATCGCGGGCCGCACGCTCCGAACGCGTGAAGTGAAACTCAACCTCGGCGGCGAGCCCGTCATCGATTCGACGTACGAGCGATGGAGCGAAGTCTGGGAAAATAGCCGGCCGGTTCAGCTTGCGTTTGACCTGCTTCATCAGCGATACGACATCAAACAATTTTCGATGAACATCGGGTCGGGCGTGATGTCCGTGTTCGGCACGATCGACGTCAAGGGGGATCAGAATCTCGACGTCAAAATCAAAGACCTCAATCTAGCGCGCGCCAACTCGGTCATCGGGTCGGGCGAATCGGTGGTCGAGGGGATCCTCAATCTGAACGCGAGCCTGAAAGGCAACTTTGAAAAACCGATCATTCTCGCGGACTGGAACATTACGGACGGCAAAGCCACGCAGTTTACGTACGTCAATTTTCTCGGCAACGTTCAATATCTTAACCGCAAACTTCAGATGAACATGTCGCTCAATCAGAATGCAGACAAAACGCTGACGATGAGCGGATACCTGCCGATCGACCTGTCCTTCAAGGACGTACCGGATCGATTTCCCAACCGTCCGATCAATCTCATCGTTCACTCCGAAGGGATCGATCTGCGGTTTTTGCAGGCGTTTTTCGGAAGAGTGCTGACGCTTCAACGGGGAGAATTGAAAGTCGATCTGAAGGTCACGGGTAAAAGGGAAACGCCGAAACTCGAAGGAGAATTGAAAATTGAAGACGGGACCGTGACGTTTCCGAAAAGTACGCTCGGCCAGACGTTTCGGAACGCGCGTGTTTTTGTCAAACTGACGCCCGAGACGATCTTTGTCGACACCGTTTATCTGCAATCGGGGCGTGACGCGCGGTCCAATCTCAAAGCGCGGGCGAAAATCAATCTGGCCGACCTGATGAAAAATTTCGACGTCTCCCGTCTCGATCAGATTTCCTACGACGCCTCGATCGCGTTCAACGACTTTCAGCCCGTCAATACGAAATCGGAGACGGCGTATCTGCATTCCGCACACCTGACCGGTGACATGCAGGTGTCGGCGTCCTCGTTGTCATTTCCCGTGGTCAAAGGCGATCTGCAGATCCGCAATTCCGAGATCTGGGTCGTCGATCCGACGAAGGCCAAGGTCGTCACGACCGTTGCTTCGGGTAAGGGCAGCGCCGTGCAGGATGCCACGGCCGTCAACTATTATCGCAACCTCGATCTCGACGTCTCGATCAGTCTTCCGGATAACACCGAAAATGCGGTCAAGTCGGCGGAAATGATTTTGTATCTGCTCGGCGACATCCAGGTTGTGAAGCCCTCCGGCAGCGATGATTTTTTCATCTCCGGAAACGTCAGTACCAAACCCGGCGGGAAATACGCCTACCTCAACGCGGCGTTTACGGTCGAAAAAGGCGACGTTATTTTTGCCGGTGAACCGGGCGTGAATCCGGAGTTGGACATCCTGGCGATCAAAAAATTCACCTACACGGACGAAGACAAACAGGCGATACCGGCCACGGCGCAGATCCGCGTGACCGGCAAGCTGCTCAAGCCGGAAATTGCCATCACGGCCGTGCAGCGCGGTACTGACGATCCGATCGACGGATTGACGGAACCCGCGGACATCATTTCCTACATCGTGCTGGGCGTCAAGACGAGCGACCTGGCCAAAATCGGAGGACAGGCCGGCGACTTCGCCAAGGACGTCGCGATCAATCAGATCCTCAATGCCGTCGCGCGTCAGGGCGGATTTCAGAAACTCGAATACCAGTCGGGCGGTGACGGCCAGTCCGCCACGATCGCCGTGTCGAAGCAGATTTCCGAAACGGTCTCCGTTTCATTCGAAGGCGGGCTCGATGCCAATTCCGCGCAAAATCTGACGTTGGAAATAGCCGCCGACTCGCTGGTTCCGGTTTTCCGATCTTGGAAGAAAACGATCGAATTCGAGTTTAAAAAACCGGGCCAGGACGCGACAAGCGATAAAGATATCATCAACGTGATTTTTTATTTGCGGAAAGAATACTGATTTATGATCGATACCCACGCGCATCTCGATGACGATGCGTTTGTCGAAGACCGGGAGTCGGTGCTGACCAGAGCCTGGACAGCCGGTGTCGAGGCCGTGGTGAGTATCGGTACCGGCCGGGATAGCAGCCGTAACGTGGTGCGAATGGCGGAGGATTACCCGAAAATTTTTGCCGTCGTCGGTGTGCATCCGACAGCGGCGCAGGAACTCGACGATGCGGTGCTCGATGATCTCCGGCAGATGGCCCGATCTCCCAACGTGGTCGGGATCGGAGAAACGGGGCTCGATTACTACTGGAAGACGTGTCCGCCGGACGTACAGCAGCAGGCGTTCCGGCGTTTGCTCCGTCTTGCCGTGGAAGTGAATAGACCCGTCGTCATCCATAATCGCGACGCGCACGACGACGTCTTGCGGATTCTCGAAGAAGAAAAAGCGCGGCACGATCGCCTTTACGGCATCATGCATTGTTTTTCCGGAGATGAATCGCAACTCCGCCGGTCGCTTGCCATCGGATTTTACATTAGCATCGCCGGTAACGTGACGTATAAAAAATCAACGTTACCATCCCTGATTCCTCTGATTCCCGACGACCGGATCCTGGCGGAAACCGACTCGCCATACCTGACGCCGGTTCCCCATCGTGGGAAACGGAACGAGCCGGCGCATATACTCCTGACGGTCACGAAATTGGCGGAATGCCGAAATGTTTCCGTCGACGTCATGTCCCGGTGTGTAGCTGAAAATGCCAGACGGGTGTACGGTCTGGATATGTGAAAAAAATCGATCCAGTGTGAAAGTGGAATCCGATTTTTGAGCCGTAGGTTGATTGTTAATGCTTGTCTTAGCTCAGGTGAGCCGTACAGTAAGAATGGCACGATGGTTGTTATAGGATATGTGAATCAGTATTTTTTTATCACGATGAGCAGATAAAAAGGAAGATCACATGCGTTGGATATCGATAATTTTTATTGCCACTTCGGTTCACGCCCAGGAGATCGCCTCCATTGTTATCAGTGACACTCTGACGCTGGCGGAATGTGTCAGCATCGCGTTGCAGAATCAGCCTGCGCTCGGAGCGTCGCAAGGGGCCGTCATCACGGCGGAGTCGGAATTTACCCAGGTACGGTCGTCGTTTTTCCCGCAGGCTCAGTTCGAAGCGGGTGCGTTCATGACCAACACACCGCTGCAACATCCCAATATCATCGCGCCGACGCCGACCGTCGACACGGAATCGAAGACCCAGTTTATCCCCTCGCTCCGTCTTTCGATCAAACAGCCGATCTACGATTTCGGGCGTACGGCCAAGGCGTTGGAATCGAAACGGAAGTTGATCGAAGCTTCGGAACGTTCGCTCTCATCGACGGTAGACGATGTCATACTGAATGTGCATCTGGCCTATTACAATTATCTTCTTGCCCAGTCTGTCGTCAAAATTCAGGAAGACCGGGTGAACCAGGCCAAAAAACACCTTGAGCGCGCCTCTGGCTTTTTTGAGGTCGGCAAAATCCCCGAGTCGGAAGTCAGCAAAGCCGAACTGGAAGTGAGTAATGCACAGGTCGAGTTGATCAACGCGCGGGGAAAATCGCGATTGGCCAAAGTTAATCTGAACAACGCGATGGGCGTGACCGAAGTCGCCGAAAACCCTGGCGATTATACACTGGTAGCCGACGTCGCCTATGAGCCGTTTACGGCGAATCTCAAGGAATCGATCGACCAGGCTCTGCTGGGTCGAGACGAACTGGCGGGCGCCGACCTCAAAATTCGGGCGTGGCGTTCCGCCCTGGCCGCGGCGAAAAGCCAGTACTGGCCCATCATCACCGCCAGCGCGGGTTTTGGACCGTACATCGTTTCCAGCGATCCCGCCAATCTTCTCGATAACTCTACCATAAAAGTAGGATATAACGTTGGCCTTAATTTTTCTTTTCCTATCTTTCAGGGACTGACGGTCCGGGCCGACATTGCGGAAGCGCTAGGCGGCATCCGGACGTCGACGGCACAATACAATGTCGTGCGTCAGAAGATCATTCAGGAAACACAGGAAAGATACTTCAGCGTCAAATATGCGGAAGAGCGGTACAAGGCGACGGAACACCTGGTCGAGCAGGGCGAACGAAATTTGCAGCTTGCGTCGGGACGATTTGAAACCGGCGTCGGCAGCGCGATCGAAATCAGCGATGCCAATCTTTCGCTGGCCAATGCCAAAATCGACCGCATTTCCGCGTTATATCAGTATCAGATGGAAGTAGACCGGTTTAACCGGACGATCGGACAACTACGAAAGTAATGGAGTGATTGATGTCGAAACGAAAACTGTGGGCATGGGCTGGAATAGCAGTGGTTGCGGCGATTCTCGCGTCCGTCTATCTGGGGTCGACCAATTCCGGGTTTCAATATAAGCTGGAGCCGATCGAAAAAGGCGATCTGGCCGTCGTGATTACGGCCACGGGTCGCGTCAACCCGGTCACGCGGGTTCAGGTGGGGACGCAAATTTCCGGTACGATTTCGAAGATCTATGCGGATTTCAATCAGAAAGTCACCCGAGGACAGGTTATCGCGCAGATCGATCCGACGTTTCTGAATGCACAGTTGCAGGAGGCGGAAGCCAATCTTGAAAAAGCCAAAGCCCAGGTCGTGCAAATGAAAAAAACGCTCGAACGTGCGTCGGAATTGTTCGACCGCAAACTGATCTCGCAGGCGGAGAAGGACGAAGCGGTAACCAATTACGATCTGGCCGTGGCGCAGGAAAAACAGGCCCGGGCGGCTTACAACCGCGCGGAAGTATCGCTTCAATATACCAACATCGTTTCGCCGATCGACGGCGTGGTGATTTCCCGCAATGTTGACGTCGGCCAGACGGTGGCCGCGAGCCTTCAGGCGCCGATCCTTTTTTTGATCGCCAACGATCTGTCCAAAATCCAGGTCGAGGCAACGATCGGAGAGGTCGACATCGGCAAGGTCAAGGTCGGCCAGGAGGTGTCGTTTTACGTCGATGCCTATCCGGATGAAAAATTCAGCGGGCGGATCGGACAGGTCCGGCTACAACCGATCACACAGCAAAACGTCGTGAGTTATGAAGTGATCATCGACGTCGTCAACAAGGAAAACAAACTCTTGCCGGGCATGACGGCCAATATTTCCATCATCGTCGACACGCGCAGCGACGTCTTGAAAGTTCCAAATATGGCCCTGCGATATCAGCCGTCGCTGAGCAAATCGCAGTATCAGACGTACGTACAACTGTACGGCGATCGCTTCGATCTCAAAAACACGGCCATGGTATGGACGCTGGATGAAACATCGGAGTTGCTGCCCATTCCCGTGCAGCCGGGCATTACCGACGGACAGTTTACGGAAGTGAACGGCGAAAAACTTCAGCCGGGGCTCCGAGTTATCACCGGCATTCAAACGGCTTCCGTCAAATCCATCGTGCCGGGACGCTGATCATGACCGAATCGAACGTGATGACGATGGCGACTCCGAGCGATTTGCTGAGTCCTCCGCTTATCGCCGTCAAAAACCTTAAAAAAATATACCGCATGGGCGAGGTCGACGTCCTGGCGCTTCGGGGCGTGAGCCTCGAGATCCGAAAGGGCGAATTCGTTGCGATCATGGGGGCCTCCGGTTCGGGCAAATCGACCTTCATGAACATGCTCGGCTGCCTCGATTCCCCGACGTCGGGCGAGTATTTGCTGGACGGCGTTGCCGTGGCGATGATGAGTAAGACGGAAAAGGCGCATATCCGGAACCGTAAAATCGGTTTCGTCTTTCAGGGGTTCAATTTACTTTCCCGAACCTCGGCGCTCGAAAATGTCGAATTGCCGCTGCTGTATCAGGGTGTGCCGCCGAAAGAACGGCGCGAGCGAGCGATGGCGGCGCTCAGGGCGGTCGGCCTGGACAAACGGTATGATCACAAACCCAACGAACTGTCGGGCGGTCAGCAGCAGCGCGTTGCGATTGCCCGCGCCCTGGGGTCGCAGCCGCAGGTCATCCTCGCCGATGAGCCGACGGGGAATCTGGATACCAAAACATCGATTGAAATTATGGCCATTTTTCAGCGTTTGAACGATGAAGGCATTACGATCGTGCTGGTGACCCATGAAACCGACATCGCGCAGTATGCCCGGCGCAACGTCGTGTTTCGTGACGGCCGGATCATCAAAGACATCATGGTGGAAACCCGGATGAATCCGGAAGAAGAAATGCGACGAGTACTCGCCACTTCAATCGTGGACAACGCCTGATGGGAATGGAGTTTTCGAATATTCTGCGGCTCGCTTTCGACGCGCTCCTTCGGAACAAGATGCGCTCGTCGCTCACGATGCTCGGGATCGTCATCGGCGTCGGTTCGATCATTGCTATGACGGGAGTCGGGGCCGGGGCTCAAGGAGAGATCGATCGGCAAACGGAAACGTTTGGCACCAACCTGATCACGATTCGATCCGGCGGACAGACGCAGGGCGGTATTCGACTGCGGACGGCAAACTCACTCACGACCGAAGACGGCGATGCCATTTTACGCGAGTGCGATCTCGTGATCGCTCAGACGCCCGCCGTCCGCACGGTCACGAGTGTGGTGTCGTCCGAACGTAACTGGGGCAGTCAGGTCTTCGGCGTCAATCCGAGTTTTACGACGGTTCGCAACTGGGGCATTGCCTCCGGCATCATGTTTTCCGATCAGGACTATCGCTCGGGTAATAAAGTCTGCGTGCTGGGCGCCACCGTAGCCAACAATCTTTTTGAAGGGTCCGATCCGATCTCGCAAATCATTCGGATTCATGGCGTGCCGTACCGCGTGATCGGCGTACTCGAACCGAAAGGCCAGCTCGCCGGAGGACAGGACCAGGACGATCTCATCATCATTCCACTCACCACGTTTCTCCAGCGGATCGATGCCGATCAGGAGTTAAGTTATATTTATGTGTCCGTTCGCACCGCGCAGGACATTCCGGCGGCGATCGAACAGATTCGTGCCACGTTGCGGGCCGCTCATCGCATTCCGCCGTGGGGCGACGACGATTTTTCACTGAGGACCCAGGAACAGGTGAATGAACTGGCCAAGTCGATTTCGAAAACAGTCTCCATTCTCATGATCATCGTTGCGTCGATCTCGCTCGTGGTCGGCGGAATCGGCATCATGAACATCATGCTCGTCTCGGTGACCGAACGGACGCGGGAAATCGGGATTCGGATGGCCATCGGCGCGACGGAAAAAGACATCCTTTTGCAGTTCCTCGTCGAGGCCGTCGTATTGAGTCTGGTCGGCGGTTTCATCGGTATGGTCCTTGGCTTTATCACCGCTCAAACGGTGGAGTCGGTGATGCATTGGACGGTTCGGATTACCATGGCATCGATTTTTGTTTCCATTGGCTTCGCCGCCGGCGTTGGAATATTTTTTGGGTTTTATCCGGCAAAAAAAGCCGCTGCCCTCAACCCGATCGAGGCGCTGCGCTTTGAGTAGCGAAGTTTAGCTCCGTTTTCATGACCACATCAGACGACGTCATTTATCTCGATCATCACGCCACGACTCCCGTCGACCAACGTGTCGTCGACGCGATGCTCCCGTACTGGACGACCAAGTTCGGCAATGCGGCCAGCCATCACCACCGCCTCGGATGGGAAGCCGAAGAAGCCGTGCGACTCGCCCGTCAACAGGTGGCGCGCGTCATCGGGGCCGACCCGCGTGATATCGTTTTTACGTCCGGCGCCACCGAATCCAACAACCTGGCGATCAAGGGGGCGGCGGAAACATACCGGCGTAAAGGAAATCACATCATCACGTGTGCGACGGAACACAAATGCGTCATTGACGTTGGCAAAGCGCTGGCGGCCAAAGGTTACGATGTGACCGTACTTCCCGTGGATCGCGATGGATTTGTCTCCCCGGACGACGTGCGGAGGGCGATCCGGCCGGAAACCATTTTGATTTCGATCATGGCCGCCAACAATGAGATCGGCACCCTTCAGCCGGTTCGCGAGATCGGTCGAATGGCGCGCGATCACGGCGTCCTTTTTCATACCGACCTTGCCCAGGCGTTCGGAAAAATTTCCATTCACGTCGACGACGATTTTATCGATCTCGCGTCCCTATCCGCTCATAAATGCTACGGACCCAAAGGTGTCGGCGCCCTATACGTACGTCGAAAAAAACCGCGGGTCACGTTGATGCCGCAGATGCACGGCGGCGGGCATGAGGACAACCTGCGCTCCGGTACACTCAACGTTCCCGGCATTGTCGGCTTTGGAAAAGCGGCCGCCATCGCCGAAGCGGAATGGCAGCAGGATTTCGACCGTACCGCATCCCTTCGGCAGCGCCTGTACGACAAACTGACGGCCTCGTTGTCCGGAGTGAATTTGAACGGTCCCGACTGGCGGCAGCATGCGTCGCTCGTCCGGCTACCCAACAATCTTAACGTGTCCTTTGAAGGTGTCGATGCCGAAGGATTGATCCACGGGCTCAAAAATCTCGCGGTATCTACCGGATCGGCCTGTATGAGCGCCGTCAAAGAGCCATCCTACGTCTTGCGGGCCATCGGCGTGGACGATGCGCTCGCGCATGCGTCGATCCGTTTCGGGCTGGGCCGTCCGACGACGCAGGACGACATCGATCGTGCCGCGGAACGCATCATTCATGCGGTTCGAACACTTAGAGGGATTTCATGAATCGGCGCGTCGGAGTTCTGTTGGTGGCGGGACTCGTCATTTCGTGTGGAGGCGATAAACGTGAAGCGGCGCGGCATGAACTGCGCCGGCTCGGGGTGGAATTTTCGGATAAATCCTATCTGCAGCGCCTGCGCCGCGGCGACGTCATCTTGATCAGCATATTCCTCAACGCGGGCATGGACGCCAACATGCGATTCACGCGCTCGCTCGATACCACCGCACTCGACGAACTCAATGAATCGACGGCGTTGATGGTCGTGGCGCGTGAAGGACATGCCAAGGCGGCGCGGCTGCTCATTCGACGAGGTGCGGAAGTGAATGCGAAAGCGGAAAACGGACAAACGGCATTGATGTACGCGGCACGGTACGCACCAAAGGAAACCGTCACGGAACTGGTCCAGAACGGCGCTCATGTGAACGACAAGGATCGGGACGGCAAATCGGCGTTGACGTTTGCCGTATTGCTCGACCGGCTTGTGATCGTTCGTACATTGCTGGACGCCGGCGCCGATCCCAACTCCAGGGATCGGTTTCATTTTACTCCGCTTATGCAGGCCGCTCTTAAAGGCAAAACCGACGTTATTCAACTTCTGCTGGATCATGGTGCCGACGTGGAGGCGGCCAATGCGGAGGGACGAACGCCACTGATGCTTGCAGCAGAATACGGCCGTGCCGCTGCGGTCCGAGTGCTGCTTGAACGAGGAGCGCGACGGGACGCCGTAACTTCGTCCGGAGAAACGGCGTATTCTCTGGCCATGCAAAAAAACCACGACGATATCGCCCAAATGGTAAAAAATTGACCTGTTTCCGACCGATTTTTACCCGAAATTGACCTGTTTTTACTGAACCAATATTCCGTACTTCCGTAATCACGTTACCCTTTCATTATCCGGAGACGGAGTTTGGTTGATTTTGATCTGGCGGATGCGGTCAATATTTTGAACCGAACGCCGAGGGTTCTGAATGCACAATTACGCGGTCTGGATCGTCGTTGGACGGACGCCGAAGATCGGCACGACACACTGAATCCACGTCAAACGATCAAACACCTGATCGATCTTGAAGAGAATTTCTGGCTTCCGGCCCTCCAATCGATCCTCCATGACAGGCGTCCGATGCCGACGGATGCGAATATCGTAATGGAGCACCCCCCAACCATCAACAAACTGCTGGATCAATTTGGAATGGCGAGGCGGAAAAATTTACGCGAGCTTGCCGACTGGCGGTTGACGCATGAGCAGCTTCAGGTTCGCGGTACGATTCCCGAATGGGGCGACACAACGGTTCGTCAATTGATATCTTCATGGGTGGCTCACGATCTGAGCCATTTGACTCATATTACCCGAGTGCTTATGGAACACTATGCCGCGGAGATCAGCAGCCAGCGTCTCTGCGAGTATCATACGATGACATCATGAGCGGTGGCTTCATGTTGAAATGGAGTTGGATTCTGGCGGGTACGCTGTGGGCCCAGCAGCCCGACACGGCGCTGCAGTCGTTGGTTCAGTCCGAACGTTCCTTTGCCACCCTGTCGGTGGCTGAGGGAATGCGCGATGCTTTTTTGGGAAATCTGGCTCCGGACGGCATCATTTTCCGGCCGGGACCGGTGAACGGAATCGAATCATGGGCGTCAAGAAAAGCGGTTCCCGTTTTGCTGACGTGGGAGCCGGAGGCCGCGGACATTGCCTCGAGCGGGGACTTGGGATTTACAACCGGTCCCTGGGAAGCACGCGACTATGGGCCTCGGAAAAATCCACCGGCACACGGATACTATACGTCCGTATGGAAACGACAACCCGACGGACAATGGAAGGTTTTGCTCGACATCGGAACTTTTAATCCGGCGCCCGATACACCGGCTGTAACCTTTGCAGCCATGCCGTCGTACGGCGAACCACCGCCGTCGGGCGATACCGCCACGGCAAGAAAAAATCTCGAGTCGGCAGAGAAAAAATTATCCGAGGCCATTCGTCAAACCACATTCCGCGAAGGGGCAAAGCCTCATTTTCATGCCGGGGCGCGCATTCATCGGACCGAGCATTTTCCGGTTAAAGGGATCTCGACAAACGGCTCGGAGGGTTTTTGGAATCAATCGATCGCCTACGATTCGCCGCAATTTATAATATCGCGCGCGGTGGACTTTGCCTGTGTGTTTGGAACGTATCGGACAGGTGATGAGCACGGAAGTTACGTGCGCCTGTGGAAGCGTTCAGGCCATTCGTGGAAGGTCATTCTCGATCTTATGTCTCCGTACCCGCCGCAATGATGGATCCATCCGTCTTTTTTCTTTTTCTCGCTGCCGCACTGACGCTTAATGTCACGCCGGGTCCCGACATGCTGTATGTGGTGTCACGCAGTCTGGCGCAGGGCTGGAGAGCGGGTGTCGCATCATCTTTTGGGATTGCAGCCGGTTGCAGTGTCCATACACTGGCCGTTGCCTTTGGTCTGGCTACGCTGTTGCAGACCGTACCGATCGTTTACCATGGCATCAGAATAGCAGGGGCTGTCTATCTGATAGTACTGGGCATTCGGCTTCTGACTCACCGCGTTTCGCGACAGGAAACCGTTGCCGTCACGCCGATGACGACGAGTCAATTGTTTCGGCAGGGTTTTTATGACCAAATCTGCTAAACCTAAAAGTGGCTGTTTTTTTTCTCGCCTTCCTTCCGCAGTTTGTCGATACTTCACAACCGATCGCGATTCAGATATTAATGTTGGGGATCCTGTTCAATATATCGGGAACTTTCGTAAATATCGGTGTGGCTCTCGGCGCAGGATACATCGGTGATCGACTGCGTCCGGGCGGGTGGTTTCGTTGGATTCCCGGTGGTACGATGATTGGACTCGGTCTTCACTTGATGATAAAAAAAGAATAACGATAAGGAAAAGGAGAAACAGATGACGATCCGGATAGTTGGCTGGGTAATGATGCTGGCAGTTGCCGGGCAGGCACAAACGTTTGATGCGAAAGAATTCCGGAACCGGCGCGATTCGGTATGTGCCGGAATGGGCGACGGCATCGGATTTGTTTTTGCAGGCATTCCTAACGATGCACCGCTCAAATTCCGGCAGGCTCCCGATTTTTACTACCTGACCGGAATTGAAGAGCCCTACGCCATTCTGGTGCTTGTCGCCTCCAACCGGTCGTCGTTCCTGTTTGTACCGAAAAAATCCGAAATCCAGATTTTCGTTGAAGGGCCGGGCATACTCGAAAAAGAAAATGCGGCAAGTGAATACGGACTGACGGCCGTTCTTTCGCTCGATCAGTTCTGGCCAACGCTGAGTTATATTGCCGGCAGCTCCCGTCTGTACCTGCCCCTGACGCCGTTGGATAACGTTCACCATGCGCGGGACGAAGCGCGAGGCCAGCAGATCCAGATGCTTTCCCATCCGTTGCTCGCGTCGGCGACGCCGTATCAGGCGGCGGTAGACAAATTGCGCGCTTTTTTCCCGGAGAAAAGCATACACGATATCAATCCGCTCCTCGACCGGCTGCGCTGGGTAAAAACGGAATATGAGATCGGCAAACTGCGCTTGTCCGGTAAAATCGGCGCGGAAGGCGTGAGAGAAGCGATCAAAGGAACTCGACCGGGCATGTACGAATACGAACTCGAAGCCGTCGCTCGATATTATTATGTCAAACGTGGAGCACGAGGCGACGCGTTTTCACCGATTGTGGCGTCCGGGCCCAATACGGCGACGATTCATTATCAGGGCAACCGCCGACAGATCCAGGCCAATGAAGTCGTGTTAATGGACTACGGCTGCGATTATGATTATTACACTTCGGATATCACGCGGGTGTGGCCGTCGTCCGGAAAATTCAGCACCGATGAAGAAAAAATGTACGCGTGTATTCTTGAAGCGCGCCAGGCGATCATCGGTGCGATGAAACCCGGCGTGACGATCAATCAGCTCAAAGACATTGCCCATGCGGTGTACGTCAAACACGGATTTGCCCAGGAACACCTCGCGTGGGGCAAGTACGTCGGTCACACCGTCGGCATTTCCGTTCACGACGTCACACCCTATTCCGATGATACGCCACTGGTTGCCGGAGTCGTATTCAATGTCGAGCCCGTGATCGGAAATGCAGCCAAAAAGCTGCACATGCGGTTGGAGGATACCGTCGTGATCACGCCGACGGGGGCGGAAAATCTGACGGCAGATGTCCCGGTTGAACTGAAAGATATCTATGATCTGGTCAGGCAAAAGGGCCTGGGAGCCAAATAATAAAGACGTGCAACTATCGCTTGATCGCCTCGTATGTTTACGTGTTTTCAAGCAACTTCATACACGTATGTCGGTCTGATGATCACACAGAGCAAAGGAGAGTGATCATGAAATCCTTATTATTTCTGCTTTTAACCCTTCTTCTTGTGTCCAATTCACAAGTTACGGCTCAAGCTCATTTTGACGATGAAGAGCAAGTTTTTGAAAAAACAGACCGGGACGAAGGCTCGATCATTTCTTCTGGCGAAGAAAAAGCGGACGACTATCTTGACGATGATTTGATCGCCGAAGTGAAAAAACGTTTTCTGGCGGGGTCGGATCGCCTGACGATCGTTCATGGCGATTACGAAATGAAAGCCGGACGCCGAACGGACACGGACTTGCTCGTGATCAACGGATCGCTCACCGTCGACGGTACACTGGACGGACATGCGGTCGTGGCCAACGGGAACATTATACTGAAAGAAAGCGGTATTATCACCAAGAATGCCGTGGTCGTCAACGGGAAGATGATCGTTGAAAATTCAGCACAAGTCGAAGGCGACGAGATCCAGATGGGATGGAGTGATTTACGGGGTCATTCGTCGGAAAAAGTGAAAAAGGCGGAACGGGACGAAGAAAATTGCGATGAACAGTTGACCGATCTGCACGACGACATGCAATCCCTCAACAAAGAAATGAGGGACCTGGCGGAGGAGATGAAGAGGCGAAGCGAGGAGATTCGTAATCAGGGACAGGAATTTTCCGCCGCTTATGCCGAAAGTGAAAATGACCGTTCGGCTTATCGCCATTCATATCGTAACGAATACGATGGCGATGAGGATGAAGAAGCAGAGGACAATGATCGTGCGGGAAATGTCGACTGGGAGGACCAATGGAACTCGTTTGGATACAAGTCGAAGTACAACAACGATTTTATCGTTTTGCAATACAATCGCGTAAACGGGTTGTTGCTGGGCGGTAAGCTCGACAAAAATCATCGTTATTTTCGCCGCAAACCGTTCCAGATTTTCGGCCAACTGGCGTATTCGTTCGGTCTGGACCGCGCGGATTATCAGTTCGGCGTCAATAAATTTTTCGGGAATCGGTATCGGTTTGAGATCGGCGGAGAATTTCACGATCAACTGCAATCGAACGACGACCGGCTGATCGGCAACGGGGAAAACACGATCAATGCGCTCCTGTTCAAGCGCGATTTTAAGGATTATTTTCTCGTCGATGGATTCAGCCTTCACGCCGGTCAGAGTTTGAATCGACACCTCAAATTGACGGGTACCTATCGCCATGATCGTTACATTTCAGCGGACAATCAGGTCAACTGGGCGCTTTTCCGTCCCACACAGGACTTTCGGCTGAACCCCGGGATCGACGAAGGACACATGGTGACGGTTGCCGGGCGGGTGGAGTTCAACACGGTTTCCGAAGTACGCATCGGCCGCCGGATTCATAAACGCAAAGGCTGGGCGATTGCCGCGGAGGGCGAACGGGGCTTTCGTTCCCTGAATTCCGATTTTCATTTCTCGCGCTATACGGTTGAAGTCGTCCACTATCATCCGCTCAGTCGGTGGGAAAATCTGGATACTCGCGTGATGGTGGGTTCTGCGACCGGCGATGTACCGTTGCAAAAATTATTCTACGTCGGCGGGATCAGTACGATGCGGGGACACGGTTATAAAGAATTTTCAGGAAACCAGATGGCGCTGGCCAACGTGGAGTATCGCATTCACTCACGGCGTTTTTCCGACGACAGGATCTTCTTTATCCATCCGTTCAGCGTCATCCTGTTTGCGGATGCGGGATACGCATGGAACAACGCCATTGATGGTCTGAAAGAGCTGGCCGACGGTGTCCGGATACGGGACGTGGAAACCGATCTGGGAATAGGATTCGGTGACGAAAAAGATCTTTTCCGGATCGATTTTGCGAAAAATGTTTCCCGGGCCGATAGCGATTATAAGATCAATCTCCGATTGAATTACGCATTTTAATCGTTCGGTTTTGCGAAAAAGGGCTGCATGACAGCCCTTTTTCATTTTCCTAAAAAATTTATTGCCTCCCTCGGTGAAGGGGCCCAAATTTCATGCATGTTTTTCTTAAGGATGTTTTCAAAGGATATTTCATGAAAATCTGGGTGTTTGGAATTTTCCTGTGGTTGTTATCCGCGCACGATCCCGCCGTACAGATGGACGACGGGACCATCGAACGTATCCGTACCCAATCGCTCGACAGTTCGTTGGTCATGGATTATTTATTCTACCTGACCGAAGCCGTTGGGCCGAGGCTGACCAACTCCACGGGCTATATCCGCGCTTCGCAGTGGGCCGTGCAGGCGCTGAATGAACTGGGATTTCAATCGAAACTGGAACCCTATGGGGAATTCGGGCGAGGATGGGATTTGAAGGCGTTTCACGCCACGATGACAAAACCGTACGTCATGCCACTGATCGCTTTTCCACGGGCGTGGTCTCCGGGAACGAACGGGACGGCGAAAGGACGCGTCGTTTACATTGCCGAAATGGGATTGGACGAGGTGAAACAAAAATGGCAGGGAAAGTTGAAGGGTAAAATTGTTCTTTTTGGAAAACCCTCGGCCGTCGTGTCGTCGTTTGAAGCTTTTGCATCTCGTTGGACGGACAGTGCGCTGGCGGCGATGGCGGGAGATTCGGGAGAAAGCGCGGTATCGTGGCGTGAACAGGCAAGGCGAAGTCCCTGGTATCAGGCGTATCGTGAACGGCAGAAGATTGTTTCATGGCTCGACTCGCAACAACCGGCCGTGATCATTCAGGGCGGCGACCCTCGCGGCAAAGGCGCTCACGGAACCGTCTTTGTACAGCAGGCCGCGCGGCCCCTCAAGGAAAATGACGACCCGTTCGCCGACTCGAGTACGCCGATCTATGGAAAACAGTCTCCCCTGCACGCCGCCCAGGTAGCGGTTGCCTCCGAACATTTCAACACGATGGCACGACTGGCCGAACATGGAATGGCCGTGGAAATGGAATGCCGTGTCGACGTACAGTTTGTCGATCACGACTTGCAGGGGTATAATGTGATCGCCGAATGGGAAGGCTCTGATCGTAAAGACGAAGTCGTCATGGTCGGTGCGCACCTGGATTCCTGGCAGAGTTCCACGGGCACGACGGACAATGCCGCCAATTGCGCGACGATCATGGAGGCGCTACGAATTCTGAAAACTCTCGGGATCGCACCGCGACGTACGATCCGGCTGATCCTATGGACGGGCGAAGAGCAGGGACTCTTCGGATCCAAAGGATACGTGGCCAATCACTTCGGTAACGCGTCGGACAAAAAACCCGGTTTCGACAAACTCATCGCGTATTTCAATCTGGACAATGGAGCCGGGCAGATTCGCGGAATCTACGCTGAAAATGACAGGCGCGTAGCGACAACGTTTGCCGAATGGTTACGGCCGTTCAACGATTGGGGTGCCGGTACGGTGACGTTAAAATCCGTCGGCTCCACGGATCACGAACCATTTCAAAAAGCCGGTCTGCCGGGGTTTCAGTTTATTCAGGATCCGCTGGATTACCACACGCGCACACACCATTCGAATATGGATACGTACGACCGTGTGATCCCTCAGGATGTTAAACGTAATGCGGCTATCGTTGCCTATTTCATCTGGATGGCTGCAACATCAGAAAAAAAACTCGCCGAATCGAAATAGATTTAAAAAAAGACACTTTTCGATGAAGGAAAAGTGTCTTTTTTTCCTTCCCTTACCTTGACTTTACTTTGACCGTGTCTTACTTTAAAAATGTGTTGCATGTCACACACAAACACCATGTATAACTTGTTTGAAATCAAGTCTTTAAGTAAAAATTTTAACGTTTCCCGTTTTTTCTCACGCTCACCAAAAAATCGTATACGAGCTGTAGACGATGTCACGTTCACAATCCGTGATGGTGAAACACTCGCCCTCGTGGGTGAGTCGGGCAGTGGAAAAAGTACGACCGGTCGATGCCTGTTGCGCCTCGTCGAGCCGACTTCAGGCAGTATTCTGTATGATGGTAAAGATTTATTGACGCGGTCGGCGTCGGAAATCCGGAAGTTGCGGCGTGAAATTCAGATCATTTTTCAGGATCCGTTCAGTTCACTGAACCCGCGTATGTCCGTCGACACAATGCTTCGCGAAGGTCTCGAACTCCATCGCATCGCGACCGGCCCTGACGCAACGCGTTTGATCGCGTTGCTGCTCGATCAGGTCGGTCTGCCGGCGGATGCGATGCATCGTTATCCGCATGAATTTTCCGGAGGCCAGCGTCAGCGCATCGCCATTGCGCGGGCCTTGATTGTGAAACCGCGTTTTATCGTATGTGACGAACCCGTTTCAGCCCTCGATGTATCGGTTCGCGCGCAAATATTAAATTTACTCACCGAATTGAAAAAGCAGTTTCGTCTGACGACGCTGTTCATTTCGCACGACATGGCGGTGGTCCGGCAGGTTGCGGATTCGATCGCCGTGATGTATCGCGGACAACTGGTCGAGTGGGGACCGGCGGATGAAGTGCTTCTACGCCCCCGTCATCCTTATACGCAAATGTTGCTGGCGTCCGTGCCGACCATGAAAGTCGGGCACACGGAATTTATTCTTCCGCCGAGGTCGACGCCGCCGGAGAGGGGATGCAAGTTTGCCGATCGATGTTCGTTGAGATACGAACGTTGTGACAGTCTAGAACCTTCATGGACTCCGGTGGCGCCCCGGGTATGGGCGCGTTGTCATATGCTTTCGGAGTCACCGAATTAATCCGACTAGAGGTAACGTTATGACCACCGCTGAAGAGAAAAAAATCCATTACGATTCGATCGATGTCTCCGATATTCGCGTCATGCGGATCCGAGATCGGCGCGTGGACGCAAGGATCTCCTCGCTGTATAAACAGGAGTTCGTCGCGTTCCGTACCGACGACATGGTCAAGGTCGTGGTCGATCTGTCCGACGTGGAATTTATGGATTCGTCGGGTCTGGGCGCACTCCTGCTTGGACGTCGGATGTTTACCGAAGATGGCGGCGATTTGAAAATCGTCGGTGCTCATGACAAAGTGATGGGAATGTTCCGCATCGCCAAACTCGACCGCGTTTTCAATTTCCACGACACGACGGATGCGGCCATTACAAAATTCAACGAACAATCCGTCTGACCCTCCATCTTCTGACTCACCATAAGTCCCGCAGTTAAAATTCCATAAGGGTTCGGATAATCTGTATCACGGGCGCTTTTACGAGATGATTTCGTACGTGGACACCCATTGTTCAAGGTTATTTGCGTTGACATTCAGTAGTGATTTGGTTAAAATGCTTCGTCCGTAACACCTTATTTTACCTGCGATTGTGATTAACCCCGAGGCTGGTTTATGGAAGAAATTTTAAAACGTCTGAGGAATGACACACCGGGCGTCAGTGCGGTCGCACTGGTGAGCAGCGACGGCCTGGTTATTTCCTCTCTTCTGCCGGACAACATTGAAGCGGAAAAAGTCGCCGCTATTTCCGCCGCTTTGCTCAACCAGGGCGAGACGAGTTCTGAGGACGCGATGTTGGGTGAAATGTCACAAATTGCGATCCGTTCAAAAGACGGCTTTATCATTATCAGTCGCGCGGGTAAGGACACGCTGCTGACCGTTTTTACCACGACGAGCGCCAAACTGGGTATGGTGCTGTTTGACATACAATCGGCGACCCGCGAACTCCGGGCCCACGTGCATTGACCATGGCGATTCCTCATAAGAAATTTTTCGATGACGTGATCCGTAGCATTCAGAGCGCGGACGCGTCTGCCGTGATTGCCGTCGTCTCCCAGGACGGGCTGGTTCTCAGTTCCAACAAAGAAGACTCCGAAATCGAAGGGCAGCTTGCTGCGTTGTCGTCTTACACGCTGGATACCAGTGGACGGCTTTTTGCCCTTCCGCAACCGGGCAAGGACAACGGTCCCCACGACGACACCCGTACGTTGCTTGCCGTCGGAGACCACCGGTACGTTTGTGTGACGCGACTGATTGCATCCGCCCTGCTGGTTGCCGCCGGAGAAGACAAAACAAAAATTGCCGCCGTCATGCGGAAGTCACTCGAATGGGTGGACGAGATCCAAAACAAGATTAAACAAAAAGAACTGTTTTTATAACGCAGGGGCGTATGGCGTATTATTCTCACATTCTGGATGTCATCGGTCGAACACCTCTGGTCAAACTCAACCGCGTTGGCGTACATCTGGAATGTAACCTGTTCGGAAAGTGTGAATTCTTGAATCCCGGAGGTTCCCTGAAAGACCGGATCGGCTACTCGATGGTGGAAGCAGCGGAAAAAGAAGGCAGGATCCGTCCGGGCGATACGCTGATCGAGCCGACGAGCGGCAATACGGGAATAGGACTTGCACTCGCGGGTGCCGTCAAAGGGTACCGGGTGATCATTACGATGCCGGAAAAAATGAGCCGCGAAAAACAGGTCGTTCTCGAAGCGCTCGGGGCGGAAATTATCCGTACTCCGACTGAGGCGGCGTACGATTCACCCGAGAGTCACATTAGCGTTGCACGGCGGCTGCAAAAAGAACTGCCCAACGCGCATATTCTGGATCAGTATTCCAATCCCAACAACCCGTTGATTCACTATAAAACAACTGCGGAAGAAATTCTGAATGACCTGGAGGGGCGTGTCGACATGGTAGTGATGGGGGCGGGAACCGGCGGATCGATCACCGGCGTTGCCAAGCGGATGAAGGAAGTGAACGCGAAATGTATCATTGTCGGCGCCGATCCCGTCGGCAGCATCTTAGGCGGCGGCAGCGAAGTGGGCACCTATAAAGTCGAGGGCATCGGGTACGATTTTATTCCTGAAGTGTTGGATCGAAATCTTGTAGACGAATGGGTCAAGACGGAGGACCAGCAGTCGTTTTTGCTTTCGCGACGTCTGATTCGTGAGGAGGGTCTGCTGGTCGGCGGCTCCAGCGGGTCGGTCCTTTATGCGGCCTTGAAGGCGGCCCCCCGCTTGAAAAAAGGACAAAATTGCGTGGTCGTACTGCCCGACGGCGTACGCAATTACATGACCAAATTTGTCGACGACAAATGGATGCGGGAAAACGGATTTTTCCAGACCAAGCCGTTGCACGGGCGAGTCAAAGACCTGTTGATGAAAGTGTCCGAGCGTCCGCCTCTGACATGCGCGGACGACATGCAGACCGTCGGATCGGTTATTACGATCATGCGCGAAAAAGGCATTTCGCAATTACCGGTTACCTCCGGCGGTGTCCTGGTGGGGATGGTTTCGGAGGCCGACCTGATGGAGTTTTTGGTCTCGGGTGCCGGTTCGATGGACGCGCTGGTATCGAAATGCACAAACCGACAGGTGCCGAGTGTCGGATTCAACACGCCGATCAGTACGCTGCAGGATGCGCTCCGTAAAAGTCCGGCGGCCGTCGTTGTCGACGAAGACAAGAAGCCGGTGAGCATTATGACGCGCATCGATTTACTCGATTTTTTGACCGAAGAAAACAAAGGATAATCCATGGGATTCAGTACCGACGCCATTCATGCCGGTCAGCGGCCCGATCCGACGACCGGGGCCGTCATGACGCCGATTTACCAGACGTCGACGTACGCGCAGGAGGAACTGGGCGTCAGCAAGGGGTTTGACTACGGCCGTACGATCAACCCGACCCGTCTGGCGCTCGAGGCCAATATTTCCACGCTTGAAAAAGGAAAATACGGGATTGCATTTGCCAGCGGGCTGGCCTCGCTGCAGGCGGTAGCGGGTTTGCTCAGCCAGGGCGACCACGTCGTGGCGTCCCATAACGTGTACGGCGGTACGTTCCGCTTTTTTGAACGCATCATGAAGCGTTACGGCGTCAACGTGTCGTGGGTCGATACAACCGACACCCGCAACATGTCGGCGGCGATCCGGCCGGAGACGAAAATGATTTTCGTCGAAACACCGACCAATCCGATGCTGATGATAACGGATCTTGCCGCCGTTGCGGAACTGAGTCGGAAGCACAAACTGATCAGCGTGGTGGATAATACGTTCATGAGTCCCTATTTTCAGACGCCGCTCGAATTCGGGATCGATATCGTTCTGCACAGTACGACCAAGTACATCAACGGCCACAGCGACGTCATCGGGGGAATTCTGGTGACCGGCCGCGCGGACCTGCATGAGTCGCTTCGCTTTTTGCAGAACGCCATCGGCGCCGTACCGTCGCCCATGGATTGTTTTTTCGTACTGCGGGCGACGAAGACCCTTGCCCTCCGGATGCGTCAGCATAACGACAATGCGATCCGGATGGCCAATTTTCTGGTCGAACATCCCAAAATCAAAAAAGTTCTGTACCCCGGGCTCCCTTCGCATCCGCAGCACGCGCTGGCAAAAAAACAAATGCGCGGTTTTGGCGGCATGGTTTCTGTGGAAATGGGATCGCTCGAGGCGGGCAAACAGCTCGTCAAAAACGTGCGACTTTTTGCCCTTGCCGAGTCCCTCGGCGGCGTGGAAAGTCTGATCTGCCATCCGGCCAGCATGACCCACGCATCGGTCCCGAAGGAGGAACGCGACAAACTGGGATTGACCGACGGTCTGGTGCGGCTGTCCGTCGGATGCGAAGATGCGGAGGATTTGATCGAAGACGTCCGTTCGGCGCTGGAGAAAGTCGGATGATCCACATCAATTACGATAAATGCGACTTGTGCGGTGCGTGTGTCGGCGTCTGTCCGTTTGACGCGCTCGAGCTTTCCGAATCCCGCCTTAGCGTTATTCATTCCAATTGTACTGAGTGCGATTTTTGCGTGGAAATCTGTCCGTTCGAAGTTCTTCACAATGACGGTGTTCCGCTACGGCCTCGCGCGTCGGAACGCCGCAAGCAGGCTGTGTGACATGCATGGAGGCGTCCTCCTCGGACTGGATCCATTCGCTGGTCGGCCTTGTCGGGCTGACGGGTGTCGTCGCGACGGGCGAAGGCGCACGGAAAATTTTCGGATGGCCCGGTGAAACGACCCGCAAGTTGATCCATATCGGTACGGGCCTCATTGTCTTCCCGGCTCCTCTGTATATTTCAACCCATGTTCCATTCGCTGTACTCGGTATTGTATTTGCCATCGTCAATTTTTTTGCCGTCCGATTTTCGTGGCTTCCCGGGATGCACGCCACACGGCGAAAAACATACGGGACGGTGTATTATCCCCTCGCGATCACCGGCCTCGCGTGGTTGTTCTGGGAAGCCCATCCGGAAATTTTTATGACGTCGGTTCTGGTGTTGTCCCTGGCGGATCCGCTGGCGGCCTGGGCCGGCGAGTGGTCGAAAACTCCCGTCCGGTTCAACTGGTGCGGTGATCCCAAAACGGTTCAGGGTTCGATCGCCATGGGCGTCGTAACGGCGGGGATCGTCTTGGCAGGGTCGTTTGTCTTGAGCGGCGGAGGTGGTTTTTCCCTCCAGGCGTTGATGAATGCTGTACTCGTCGGATGGATTGCTGCGATCGCGGAGGCAATGTCGTCGCGCGGATCGGATAATCTGAGCATTCCGGCCGCCGTATCTGCGTTTTTATTTATTACGCAATCTGTACCGCCCGATGGGATGACACAAATTCACTCCGGTTTCGTACTCGCCGCCGTCATTGCATGGGCCGCGTACCGGCTTAACGCATTGACGGGGGGCGGCGCCGTGGCTGCAACGCTGGTTGGAGGTCTCATTTTCGGACTGGGCGGATGGAGTATGGCCCTGCCGCTGTTGACGTTTTTCGTTACGTCAAGCCTTTTGTCGAAATGGGGTCGACGACGTCAGTCGATAGCAAATGATTGCGTACAGAAAACGGATCGGCGCGATGCGATGCAGGTCATGGCCAACGGCGGTGTGGCGTGCGTCATTGCCATCCTGGCGTACCTGTCCGACGATCGACGGTGGCTTCCTGTCTTTGCGGCCGCCGTCGCAGCGGCGAATGCCGACACATGGGCGACGGAAATCGGCACGCGGTTCGGTCAACAGCCGATCGACATTCTGCGGTGGACGAAAGTGGAAACCGGAATGTCCGGCGGAGTCACGTGGATGGGCTCACTGGCAGCGGCGGCCGGTGGTTGGATCATTGCGGCGACGGTTTTTGTTACGGCTCCGGATGTGCCGGTAACTTCGATGTTATCGATTACGTGTGCTGCGCTGGCGGCATCGTTTGTCGATAGTCTGCTGGGATCGGGACTGCAGGGCCGTTTTGAATGTACCGTATGTCAACAACCGACGGAAAAGACATCACACTGCGGCCGGACAACCGTGCATCGAAGAGGCTGGAAATGGCTGAATAACGACGGCGTCAATGCAGTGACCATTGCGGCCGGAACCTGGTTCATGTGGATCGCGGAGTTTTAGCATGTTCATCGGTCGGGTGGTCGGTACGGTCTGGGCGACGAAAAAAGTCGATAACGTCAAATCGCTTCGTTTTTTGATGGTACATCCCGTCAATATCGATAAGGCACCAAACACGAACGTCGTCGTCGTTGCGGACACCCTGGGGGCCGGGATCGGCGAACTGGTGATTGTCTCATACGGACACGCCGCTCGACGGGCATTGACGACGGAACCGAACGAACTTTCTATCGAGGCCGCCGTGATCGGCATCGTCGATGAAATCGAAGTGGATGAAAAGCTGCTCAAGGGGTTGGAGACCCGTCGGTTACAACGTGACTTTCCCGATCTGTAGTACCATGGTGCGCGTTTTTTTCATGCTGGCACTGTTCATGTCCTTGCCGATGGCGGCTCAGGAACTACCGGAGCACCGCTTCCGTAAGGTCTACGTGGATTCCATCGGCGTCTTGTTGGATTCGTTGCCTTCCGCTCAGGACACCGTGTTTGTGAGCGGTCGCGAATACCACTTTCGGGGCGTCGATGAGAAGGGTGAGCACACCGGTCTTCGGGTATTTGACGACCTGACGCTGAACCTGTCGCTGCAGGTCGGGGAACAGGAAGAGCGTGAACTATCGGGGCTTCGCAGGGTGTTCAGCGGCATCGGCAATTTTATCGTCCGAATTGTCACATTAACGCTGGTCAATCCCGGATGGGGTTCGGATCGATTTTTTTTCGACCGGGAAATTCTGGAAACCGATTTACGACGGATCCGGCAGCTTTACGAAGGCAAGGGATACTACGAAAGCAGAATTGTCCGGTATCGTGTGAAATTCGATGACGATTATAAAAACGTCGAAGTGACCCTTGACATTTACGAAGGCCGTCCGGTTCGACTCGTGAACGATCCGGAAATTCGAATCCAATCGGCCGTTCCGATCATCGATCCGAAAAAAGAATTGACGGACGATGCGCTAAAATCCGTGTTGCCGCTTCGCAAAAACGACCCTCTGGCACGCGATCAGATCGATTATGCGAAATCCCTGCTGGCGGCACGCCTCAGCCAGAACGGATATCCATCGGCCGATGTCCAGGAAAATATCGACACGACGGGGCTCGGACCCAGAGAAGCGGTGCTGATGTTCACCGTCATTCCGGGGCGATTTACCGTTTTTGGAGACACCCGGGTTCAAGGTAATTTCTACAAGGCCGACACAACGACCAAAATCGTCGATGACGATGTCATCCTGAAGAAAGTTCGTTATAAACCGAACCGGCCGTACGATCCGAACCAGTTATCCCTCAGCATCGGCCAGATCAATGGACTCGGTGTTTTTCGGACGGTTAAGCCGACCCTCGTACGCCATAAGGGCTCCGTGGATTCTCTGCGTCTGCTTCCGGATTTCGTTCTCGATTCCATTCGATCCGGATCGGGGAACCGGCTGCATCTCAAACGCGCGGATTACCGGAAATACGGCGTACCCGTAGATACCATTGACGTCGTCATTGCCGTGGCGGAAAAAAAGGAACGTTCGATCAAGCCGGGATTGGGTTTTACGAACGACTTTGTCGATTTACCGGAGGACAATAACGCCGTCATTCCCTTTACACGATTCCTCATTTCCTGGCAAAGCAAAAATTTCCTCGGCGGAGCAAGGAAACTTCAGGTCTCCGGTGAGGTCAGCAAGGGATTCGAGCAAACGGGGCCTTTTTTTGCAAATTACATGCTGGCCAAAGTAACTTTTCGTCAGCCGTCGTTTCAACTTCCGTTTACGAAAGACGTTAACAACGACTTGGTCACGTCGATCTCGTTTGAACGCAACAGCACTCGCGCCTTTGACCTTCGGAAACTGGAAGTCTCCCCGACGTTTTTCCGTCAAATCAGCCAGTCGCTCAGCATGACGCTGACTCCGTTGTCGTTTAGCCGGGCGACGGAAGTGATTCGTGATGAACCGGATAATAAATTTTTTACCACGAATCAAATGCTCGGGTTCACGTACAACACGAGCAACGATTTTTTCAATCCGACGTCGGGCTTTCTCATATACACCAACGGCGATGCGGCCGGTTTCACCCTGCCGAGCGACCGTAAATATTTTAAGTGGACGGTCGATGTCCGACGGTACATCGGACTTTCTTCCCGCCTGACGCTGGCGTCGCGGTTTCACGTCGCGTCGGCCATCCCGTACTACGTGGACGGCGTTCGCGCGCAGATTCCCGCAAGCGAGCAGTTTTACGGCGGCGGGCCGAACAGCATCCGCGGATGGGGAATCCGCGAACTGGCCGTCGTACATGAAACGGCGGACGGACTGGCGTTTTTCGGCGGCAATAGTTTGCTCGAGACCGGAATCGAATGTCGATACAACCTCTACATTTCACGAGACCCGAAAGAAGCGATCGGTGGAATGGATCTCGCCGGATTCGTCGATGTCGGTAACGTATGGACGGAACATAATTTCAAGAACTTCAAAGACGCCAATGGCAATCGTCTTCCGGCGCAACCGGTAGCGGCCGTCGGCGTCGGCATGCGAATTCGCACCCTGATCGGACCGGTACGAATCGATTTTGGTTATAAGCTGAAAGATCCGAAAGATTTCAAAGTACTGGATACCTCCACCGATGCACGCGGCATTGTCGTGCCGATCAGTGCAACACAGGCAAAAAAAATCAACCGGCTTGCCTTCCAGATCACGCTGGGACAGGCCTACTGATGCGGCCATCGGCAAAATATGGGTGGCCACCTTTGGCCTGGGCCGGCCTCATTTTTGTCGCGTCATCCATTCCAGGGAATGAATTGCCGTCCGATTCGCCGGACAAAATCATTCATATGGCTGTCTTCGCGGTTCTTGCATACCTGGCCGTTCGTTTTTTCCTTCATACGGGCCATCGTTCATTTGTCCGGGCGCTTGCCTGGGGCCTGTCGTTGTCGCTGATGTATGCCGCGACGGATGAGTGGCATCAATGGATAGTTCCCAATCGATCGTGTGAATGGGGGGATTTTTTTGCCGACGCCGCAGGTATCGCCGCGGTCGGTATCTTTTATTATGTGAAGCGGATAAAGCATGTCGCTGTTTGAAAAACTCAAAGAGCGCCTGGTCAAGACGCGCGCGCAGCTGTTCGGCCGGATTTCCGATTTGCTTCGCGGTACGACGTCCGTGGACCGCGCCGTGATTCAGCGAATCGAGGAAATCCTGTTGTCCGCCGACATCGGAGTGACGACGACCGGTCAGATCATTCGGGAACTCGAGCAGCGCGTCAAAAAGGAAAAAATCACCGATCCGGCCCGACTCAACGGTGTTTTGGAAGAAATCGTCGAACAGCGGCTCGTGGCAATCGACGCCGTCAATCTTGAAGATCGTGTATCGACCGCCCGGCCGTTCGTCATCCTGGTCGTCGGCGTCAACGGTACGGGAAAAACGACGACAATCGGTAAGCTCGCTCACCGGTTTGCCCGATCGGGGCGGCGCGTGCTGTTGGCGGCGGCGGACACGTTTCGCGCGGCCGCGGCGAGTCAGCTGGAAATCTGGGCGCAGCGGTCGGAGGTGGGCATCGTGCGGCAAACGGAAGGCGCCGATCCGGCCGCCGTCGTATTTGACGCCCTCGAGTCAGCGAAATCGAAAAACATTGACGTCGTGTTGATCGACACGGCCGGCCGGCTTCATACGAAAACCAATCTCATGGAAGAATTGAAAAAAATCCGACGCGTCGTCGAAAAGCTGGTCCCCGGCGCTCCCCATGCGACGCTGCTTGTTTTAGACGCGGGTACAGGGCAAAACGCAATCCAGCAGGCGAGGGAGTTTTCGAATACCGTCGGCGTGACAGGCCTTGTGCTGACCAAACTCGACGGAACGGCCAAAGGCGGCGTCGTCATCGCCATTCAAAACGAATTGAAAATTCCCGTCGCGTATATCGGCGTCGGAGAAAAGGTCGAGGACTTGGAGCCTTTCCGGGTACACGACTTCGTCGGCGCCATTCTGGAGTAAACGTGAGCAAAATTTTTTTCGCCATCGGAATTCACAATCATCAGCCAATCGGGAATTTTGAATTCGTCTTCGATGAGGCCTACCGGAAGGCATACCGGCCATTTGTTGAGCATCTGAAAGACCACACGAATATCCGCGTCGGACTGCACTACTCCGGTATCTTGCTCGAATGGCTCGATGCCGCGTATCCGGAATTTCTGGACGACGTGAATGAGCTCGTTCAAAAAGGTCAGGTCGAATTGATCGGCGGTGCCTACTACGAGCCCATTCTCACCATGATTCCACCGCAGGACATCCTGGGTCAGATCGACAAATTGAAATCGTACCTGCAGGACCGATTCAACGTACGGCCGCGAGGCGCCTGGACGGCGGAACGGGTGTGGGAACCGCATTTGCCGGCCGTCCTGCACGACGCCGGTATCGAGTACACCATTCTGGACGACGTGCATTTCCGCTATGCCGGTTTAAAACAGTCCGAACTCAACGGGTATTACCGGACCGAAGAAGACGGCAGGCCGGTCAATTTATTTCCTATCCACAAAGAACTGCGTTATCTCATACCGTTTCAAAAACCTCAAAAAACGATCGATTACCTTTTGCGGCTGGGTGAGGAAGACCGTGATGTTCTTGCCGTCTTTGCCGACGACGGTGAGAAATTCGGAATCTGGCCCAAAACGTACGATCATGTGTATACGGACGGATGGTTGGCAGAATTTTTTTCGTTACTCGGTAAACGTTCCGATTCGATCGAACTCATCCATTTTTCCGAGGCGATCGACCGTTTTCGTCCACGAGGTCTTGTCTATCTCCCGACGGCCAGCTATACGGAAATGGGACACTGGGCCCTTCCGGCCGATGACTATGCGCGGTATGAACAATTGACCCGATCGATCACAGACAGCGGCGACCGGGCACTGATCAAGGGCGGGTTCTGGCGTAATTTTTTCGTGAAGTACCCGGAAGCGAACCACATGCATAAGCGGATGCTCCGACTCAGCCGGCGTATCGCGAGGCTGGGCGTAGAGGACCGACCGAAAGAGCAACGCGACATGATCCGCGAGGCCGAAAATCATTTATGGGCCGGCCAGTGCAACTGTCCGTACTGGCACGGGGTGTTTGGTGGTTTGTATTTGAACAACCTTCGTTACCGGATTTACAAAGAACTCTTGCTGGCTGAAAAAATGGCCGACGTCGTCGAATTCGGTGGTCGCCAAGACGCCTGCCGGATCGAGGAAATCGATTTTGATTACGACGGACAATCGGAGATACTCGTTGAAACTGCACGCACCAATGTGTATTTTGACCGGCATGGACACGTACTCGAACTCGATTACAAAGACGTCCCGATGAACGTGACGGACGTTTTGACACGGCGTCGCGAGGGGTACCATCAACAACTGATTGAACAGCGGGAATCGAAAGAACAAAAAGATTCCGAAGAGATCGAAAGCATTCACGATCGCATCACCAGTAAGGAAAAAGGACTCGAGTCGCGCCTGCATTATGACCGGCGCCGCCGGGTGAGTTACCGGGAACTCTGGTTTGACCGTGACATCGACCTGGAGGAAATGGCGAACGGCCAGGCCGAGAGCGACACGGCCATCGATTCGGTGTTTACCAACCACTCGACGTCACGATCGATCGACGTTGCATGGACAAGCCGGTTGACCGCAGACGGTCACGAAATTCAGTGTGAAAAACGTTTTTTACTGATGCCCGATGGCGAACTCCAATTGCGCTGTGCGGTGACCAACCGCGGTACGAGAACTGCGTCGGGTCGTCTGGGTCTTGAGATGAATTTTACTCTGCTGGCCGGTGCAGCCGACGACCGCTATTACGTGATTGACGGAATGAAACCGCCGGAGCCGCAGTTAAACAGTTATGGTGAGAGCGAGCATTCCACAAACGTGGCCTTGATTGATGAGTGGCAACGTTTACAAATTGGATTACGGTTCGACAGTCCGGCGACGGTGTGGCGCTATCCCGTCGAAACGATCTCACTTTCGGAAGAGGGCTTTGAACGGGTTTATCAGGGGTCGTGCCTGCTGCCTTTTTGGACGTTGGCACTGAAACCTGGCGAGACATGGCACGTTGAAATAAAAACGCTTATGACAAGAAGCATTTCCTATACGACGGGAGGTCAACATGAAACCTAGGTATGTATTGCCGCTGATGTTTGTTGCGGTCATTATCGTTCTTGTGACAGGATTTGCCGATACGGCGCAGAACGCGTACAAGAACATCATCAAACTTCAGCGGGTCCTGGATCTGGTCCAGAATACCTATGTTGAAGAGGTGGACGGCGAAAAGCTCGTCGATGATGCCATCGTCGGTGCGTTAAAAGGACTCGACCCTCATTCCGTCTACATCCCGCCCAAGGAGGCCCGTCAGGTCAAAGAAGAATTTCAGGGTAACTACGAGGGTATTGGAATACAATTCGAAGTTGTGGCGGGTACATTGATCGTCGTCACACCCATTCCCGGGTCTCCGTCCGATCGTCTGGGTCTTTTGGCCGGCGACCGGATCGTCAAGATCAACGGCGAATCAACCAAAGGCATTACGACGGAGGAAGTCCCGAAAAAACTCAAAGGTCCTCGCGGCACTACCGTCCACGTTTCCATCCAGCGGCAAGGCCTGGAGGAAT
Source organism: uncultured Bacteroidota bacterium (assembly GCA_964478735.1). Taxonomy (GTDB): domain Bacteria; phylum CLD3; class CLD3; order SB21; family SB21; genus CAYZJB01. The sequence continues at coordinate 42,595 of CAYZJB010000001.1, forward strand.
TGCTGGAGTTCGATATCGTGAGGGACAAAATCCCGGTGTACTCGGTCGATGCGAAATTTATGCTTGACGACAAAACGGGTTACATTCATTTCGTGCGGTTCGCTGAAACAACGTCCGATGAAGTGGAACAGGCGATCATCGAATTGGCGGCGCAGGGCATGCAGCAATTGGTTCTCGACCTGCGCTTCAATGGAGGCGGTTATCTCGAACAAGCTCACGAAATCGTCGATAAATTTCTCCCCGGCGGGAAAAAAATCGTCTTTACCAAGGGACGCATTCCGGGTTCGACGCGTGATTATTTTTCGTCGAATAAAAAATCGTATCGCGATTTTCCGCTGATCGTGCTGGTCAACCGGCACTCGGCCTCGGCGTCGGAAATCGTCGCGGGGGCGGTGCAGGACCTAGATCGCGGTCTGGTCGTCGGCGAACGGACGTTCGGAAAGGGCCTCGTCCAGTCCCAGTTCGATCTCAACGACGGATCGGCCGTACGGGTGACGACGGGACGTTACTATACGCCGAGCGGACGATTGATCCAGCGTGCCTACGATGGGAAATCACTGGATGATTATTATTCGGAAGTTCGAAACATTGAGGAACTGAAAACGGATTCGTCGTTGGTGTTTTACACGAGCCAGAAACGCGTCGTTTACGGCGGAGGCGGAATCGTGCCGGACTATTTTCTTCAGTACGATACCATCACGCCATACTATTCACGTTTGCTGAGCCGGGGTATTCTCAAAGAATATTCCAACAAGATGCTCGATGCACACGGAACCCGGTTGCGAGATCAATACAAGTCCAACTTTCGTGCGTTCTTGAGCCAGTACAAAATTCCGCAAGAATGGATGGATGATGTAATCGCTCTCGGAGGCTCCAAAGGGGTTGAAAAAGACGAGGCAGCGCTGGCCGTCGACGGCGAAGACATTGCCAATAATTTGAAAGCCGAACTGGCCCGTTATATCTGGGGCAATAACGAAGCCGCCCACGTGCGTATTCTCACGGACCGCATGGTAAGAGAAACGGTACCGTACTTCAAAGAAGCCACTAAATTTGCGTCGAGTTTTAAGTAAGGACGATCGGAAAAAACGAAAAGCGGCGAAATCTCGCCGCTTTTTCTTTTTGGTGCGCCCGGCAGGGCGCACTCACTTGGGAGTGAGAATCTCCTACGAGCCTGATACGTTGGGGAGGCACAATCGAACCGACAACTCCTGTAGCGATGCAGGACTAAACAGTCAGAAGTCAGCAGAGGGCATAATAGATACAGGTAACGAGTCAAGCGATGCTTGGGAGCCTCGTCACATCGAGGCCTGAGCGTAAGAGAGTTCTTCAAAGGCCGGAGACTTTAGGAGTCGTATGGAGAAGGCAGCCAATGGCGCTGAGGGGCGCCACTTTCCCGGTGAGGGTAAAGTGGAACTTCGAGGCAATCGGGGAGAGCAGAGTACGACGATAGTGAAGAAGAATCAGGGCAGTCATGGAGTGGATGGAATGCAGGTAGGAACACTCCTGGCATATTTGAGACTCCATGGCGAGACCATCGGGCAAAAGATACTGAACGGAGAGTATAAACCACAGCCGGTACGAAGAGTGGAGATACCCAAACCGGATGGTGGGATAAGGCTGTTGGGCAGTCCTCGACCGCGAGGATCGGCAGACTCAGGACGGTAATAACCGGAGGGGTCAACTACTTTGGTATCGCCGATATGAAAGGACATTGGCGGATACTGTGGCGTGGCAATACGCTAATACGCGTAAAGCTACTGGCATACCTCTAACAGTTCCATCTTATCAGTCGCCTTGACCAACACTTATTTTCACAATCTCGGTCTGATTGCCCTCTCCGATGTCTATCGAACCAATCTATAACTTTACGAACTGCCGTATACGGAACCGTACGTACGGTGGTGTGAGAGGGCGGGGAGAGTCATCTCCCCTTCTACTCGATTCCTTAAATATTGACCTGCAGAACTAAAAATGCAGCATGGTCATACCGATGACGGACAGCATCAGTCCGGCAACGCCAAACCATGCACCGAAGTTCAGTTTATCCTGAAGCATTTGAATGGCCTGCTGCTGCTCGGGTGACGGTGCGCCCGAAAGCTGTGCCGTCAATTGGCCGAGTTTTTTGGCCGTCGGCGCCTGAACGGCATGGCCCCATATCAAAATAATCAATCCGCTGACCATTCCGACGATCAAGCCGATCCCACCGGGCCAGTGCAGACTCATCATGGAAAAACCCGACGATACACGCCAGTACATGATCAGACCGCTCAGGGCGTTGAGTCCGGAAACCATCATCATGTACTGCGACAGTTTCTGTTTCTGCATAAGGTGCGACATGAACGGCGCCGCCTGCGGACCGAGCGCACGTGCCGAAGGCATCAGAAAAGCCGCGATCACGACCGCCGATCCCACCCACAAAACGCCGGCCACGACGTGAATGATTTTCAGAACCAGCCAACTGTACATCATAGACGCACTCCCTTTATTTGGCAAAATCCACGGCACGGTACTCGCGGATGACCGTGACCTTGATCTGACCCGGATACTGAAGATCGTTTTCGATTTTATGGGCGATGTCATCGGCGACCTGGATCGCCTGATTGTCGTTGGCCGCCGCACAATCGACGAGAACGCGTACTTCTCGTCCGGCCTGTACGGCATACGCCTGTGAAACGCCGTTGAAGGAAAGGGCGAATTGCTCGAGCTGGTTGAGCCGTTTGATATAGGTTTCCAGCGATTCTTTTTTGGCGCCCGGCCGTTCTTTCGACAGCCGATTGGCGGCATGGACGACGATCGACAGCGGGTGGGCAAACGGCGGATCGTCGTGATGGTGCAGGATCGCGTTTTGAATGACCTGCGCTTCGCCGTACTTGCGCACCAGTTCGGCGCCGGCGATTGTATGCGGCTGGTCTGAGCGGTCGACCGCGTATCCAATATCGTGTAAAATCCCGGCGCGCCGGGCCATCTGGGGATCGAGTCCCATTTCCACCGCGATCATGCCCGCAATGGCCGACGTTTCGACGCTGTGCTGGAGAAGGTTCATGCCGTACGCGTGCCGGAATTTCAACTTGCCGGTCATTTTGACCAATTCTGGATGCGTGCCGTGTACACCTGCATCGTAAAATGCCTGTTCGCCGTAATTCATCATCTGTTCGTCCAGATCGCGACGTGCTTTTTCGACAAGGTCTTCGATGCGGCCCGGATGGATGCGGCCATCGGCGATCAACGATTCAAGGGCGATTTTTGCAATTTCACGGCGGATCGGATCGAAACACGAGACGAGGATCGTATTCGGCGTGTCGTCGATCAAGACTTCACACCCGGTCAGCGTTTCGAATGCACGGATGTTACGTCCCTCCCGCCCGATGATGCGGCCTTTCATCTCGTTGCTCGGAAGTTTGATCGCCGTGGCCGTACCGTCGACGACATATTCAAGGCCCGCGCGCTGCATGGCCTGGATGAGAACGTGTTTGACTTCGTCTTTGGCCGTCAGTTGCGCCTGTTCCTTGATATTACGGATGGACTGGGCGGCCTCCTGCTTGGCCTGGTCGACCAGATTGTTCATCAGAACCTGTTTGGCTTCTTCGACCGTCATGCGGGCGACCTGTTCGAGTTTGGCATTCTGGCCCTGGATCAGACTGTCCAACTGCTGCTGCTTTCGCTGGACGTCGTCCATTTTTGAAACGAGCAGACTTTCACGGGTCGTGAGGTCTTTTTCCTTGCGCGTGAGAAGGTCGCCCTTTTGTTCGACGCTGCGTTCGCGTCGGGCGAGATCGTCCTGTTGGGCTTTGACTTCGCTCTTGATCTGTTTCGTACGTTCGTCGAATTCCTGGCGTTTGCGGTACCATTCATCCTGAACTTCGAGCAATTTTTCTTTTTTCAGGTTCTCCGCGTCGGCCAGCGCATCCTGTTTGATCTTGTGGGATTCCTGTTCCGCCTCGCGAATACGCTTGCTGACCCGGATTCGGGTGGCGTAGATCTGACCGAAGAGAAAAGCGGCGGTCGATGCGACGACGACGGCCAGTATGAGTAGGACGATTTCCATGATATTCCTCTAATCTATATAAACACGCAATGCATCCATGATTCCATGCACCACGTGAATTCAACCGTTCGGGGGACGCCGAATTCGGCGTGATCCTGCTTACGGTACGGACGACATGTCGTATTCGTCAGTCCTGGGAAAACAGAGATATGGCGGGCGTCGGGGGGGCCTCGGGCTCTTCCTGAGGTTCCTGAGAAGTCTTTTGATTGACCAGGTCGACCAGTTTCTGAATGCGCTGTTCCATGCTGTCCAGATCCTGGCGCTGCTCGTCGCGAGTCTTGAAGAATTCGTCGGCAATGTTTAAAGCCGCCAGGATGGCGACTTTTAACGGAGACTTGATCATCCCCTGGTTGTTGACTTCTCTCATTTTCTGGTCAACGTATCGTGCGACCGCTCGTACGTGATCCGCGCTCGTATCGCCCTTGATCACGTACTCCGATCCGTATATGCTGACCTTAACGGCGCCTTTATCCACGGTTTTCCTGTGGTGCAAAAATCAGTTTTTCCAATCGATCGATTTTCTCCAATAGTTCCATAAGCTGTGACCGGAGTCGTTCCGTCGTCGGGGAATGTGGTCCGGCTTTTTTTACATGTTCCAGTTCTTCCCGCTGCTGACGAAACGCATTTTGCAATTCGTCCATCGCGGTCTCTTTGGAACGAATGACCTGCTGCAATCGCAAGATCACCTGTTCATGATCGGCCAGCGCGTCCGACGGCTCTTTCGTCGTGACGACGCGGCGCAATTTTTCGTTTTCAGATTCCAGAAAGTCCACGTGCGCCAGAAGACCCTCAATGCTCTGTTCCAGTGAAACGAGCGTTTCCGACGGAGCTTTTTTGGATCGCTGTCGCAACCGCATAATCTTACGTTCGGAGACGTGCTCCGAATTCTTTTTCGGCCGATTGGATCAGCCCGTGCATGATCGTATCGACTTCGTTTTCAGTCAATGTCCGGTCGACCGCTTGAAACGTCAGACTGATCGCCAGACTGTGCTCGCCTTTGGCCATCGGTTGTCCCGTGTACCGATCGAAAATTTCGGCCGAATCCAGGAGTGGTCCGGACCGGGCTTTGACGAACTCCAAAACTTTTTCCGATTCAATTTCATCGCGCAGGATCAATGCAAGATCGCGTCGGACAAACGGGAACCGGGGTACTTCACGAAACGTGGGTTGGAATCGCGCACTGGCGGCGAGGGCATCGTAGTCTATCTGAAATACAAAAACATCGACGTCAATGTCGAATTTGGATAATATCGTGCGATTCAACCGACCGAAGTTTCCGAGGACGATCGGTCTGTCTGATTGACCGATGAACACTTGCCGGACTTCGTCCGTGAAAATACTTGATTTATCATAACCAATATGGCGTAGAGAGTCAAGGTGAAACTTGTGCGCAAGGGCCGTGAAAACCGCTTTTACGTCAAAAAAATCAATGGTTTCGTTCTTTCCGTCCCAGTGTGTGGGAAAACGCCGTCCCGTGAGGCAGCCGGTAATCCAGGTGCGTTCTTCAGGTAATTCGGCATCCGTTTTCCGGAATGTCCGGCCAATTTCATACACCCGAACGTCCATGTTTTTTCTAAACAGATTTCCGCGAACCACGTGCAGCAGTCCGGGAAGAAGCGACGCCCGCATCACGGCCATATCTTCGTTGATCGGATTTCTTAATCGAACGAAGGCTGCGTCCGGAACGACGTGCAGCTGTTCGCCGGCGCTGACCATGGAATTGGTAACCGCTTCGTCGATGCCGAGTTCACTCAGCAATTCGCGTACGCTTCCGGCGAGGCGTTCGCGATCCAGACCGTCATCGCGGTACGTGATGTATGCTCCGGTAGCGTTCGGGATACGATTGTACCCGTGTACTCTGGCCACTTCTTCGATCAGGTCTTCCCGAATCCGAAGGTCGCGGCGAAACGATGGCGGCGTCACCTGAAGCGCGTCGAGAGATTGCGATTGGACAATACATCCGATACGGCGCAGATAGGCGACGATATCGTCGGCCGGAATGTCAAGGCCGAGCAACCGCGCGACTTCTTTGATCGGAAGTTCGATGACGACGCGCTCCGGCGGCACGGCGACCACGTCGACGGCTCCGCGCAGTAATTCACCGCCTGAGAGTTGCTGGATCAAATGGCAGGCACGATCGAGCGCCCGGCACGTCGCTTCTTCATCGACGCCGCGCTCGAAACGCTGGGATGCGTCGGTCTGGATTCCCAATTTTCGCGCCGTTCGCCGGGTCCGGGTAGGATGGAACCAGGCGGCTTCGAGAAGAATATTGCCGGTTGAATCGTTGATTTCGGAATTTTGTCCGCCCATCACTCCGCCGAGAGCCACGGCACGCTCCGCGTCGCAAATCAGGATCGCCTGATCGTCGAGCGTATGGGTTTTACCGTCCAGCGTGGTAAACTGGGAACCGGCCTGCGAGCGTCGTACGATAATGGTATGGCCGGTAATCCGATCATAGTCGAATGCATGCAGCGGTTGACCCATTTCCAACATGACAAAGTTCGTCACGTCCACGATGGTATTGATGCTGCGCTGGCCGACGGATTCGAGTCGCTGCACGAGCCAGGCCGGCGATGGGCCGACGCGGATGCCTTTGATGATGCGTGCGGCGTAACGGTGGCAGCCGTCGGTATCTTCGATCCGAACCTGAATCGCGTCGGACGTCGATATTGACGATTCGTTCATCTCCATCGGCGGCAGTCGAACGGAGGTCTTTTCGATCACTGCAACTTCGCGCGCTATACCGATCATATTCAACAGGTCGGGCCGATTGCTCGTAATGTCGAGATCGAATATCGTATCTCCGCCGACGAATTTGGAAAAGGGCATGCCGAGCGCGTGGGGTTGTGTGTCGTCCAGTTCCCATATCCCCGGGCTTTTTTCTTTTTCAAATCCGAGTTCGCTGCGCGAACAGATCATACCGTTGGATTCCTGGCCGCGAATCTTTGCTTTTTTGATCTCGAATCCGCCCGGCATGACGGTCCCCATCGTTGCGACAGGAACGAGTTGTCCTGCTTTTACATTGGGAGCGCCGCAGACGATGTCCAGCACGGCATGACCGATATCGACCTTCGTCAGAGACAGTTTATCCGCATTGGGGTGTTTGTCGACTTCGAGCACACGGCCGACGACGATACCGTCCAGTGAGGGCGGGCCTTCGATACCCTCCACCGCAAGTCCGTTCATCGAAAGCCGTTCGGCCAGTTCCGCTGTGGACAGCGTGACATCGACGTAATTGCGGATCCAGTTCAGTCCAAATTTCATAAAAACTCCATCCAAAACCGTAGAAACGTGTGAGAAATAAGCGATTTTTGACGGTTAAATCAAGGAACGGCTGAGGTTGAGGTGAGGGTTGGTGGGGAGATCGATCCGTAACTTTATTGAGGGTCAATAGTTGTGTAAGGGCGTTTTATAGATCCAGAGCTTTTTCGAGTTGCGCAATTAGCGGAGGTAAGTCTCGATCAACGGTATCCCACACGAGTTCAATATCAACATCAAAATAACTGTGTATCAGATGATTTCTCATTCCGATGATATCCCGCCAAGGGATTGACCGGAATTCGGACGTGGTTTCGATTGTTACTTTACTGGCGGCTTCACCGATGATTTCAAGATCTTTGATGAGAGACAACACAAGCATTCGGTCCGTCTCGAGGTCTTTGCGTGTCCGTCCCAACATAAAATATCGAGCCTCTTTCGCTGCGTCCAGCATATGTTGCATTCGGATGCGATCAGTTTGATGCATATTGAACCTCAGCAGACTTCAGCACATGATCTCTGAAATAACGGCTTATTTCGTTTGGAGTACGCAGATCGACAGCACGTCCACCGACGAGTTCCGAAAGCTCGCGCTGAATCACTGAAAATCCAAAGAAACCCGGAGTTCTTCCTTCTTCAAATTCAACAAGGATATCAATATCGCTTTTCGGGCTGAAATCAGAGCGTAAAGCGGATCCGAACACCGATAGCTTTCGAATATTATGCCGTCGGCAAAGATCTGATAATTTCTCTTTGGGAAGGCTTATATTAGAATTCATGTCAATTCCGTGCTAATTATATTAAGCATAACGTTAACTGATATAAAGTGTCGAAATCTACTCAAAAATACACGTATTTTGGTATCCTCTGGCTCTGATTTTCATTTTTTTAGTTCACTTGCCGGAACCTGATCGCCAATAGCGGCCCAATCTTTTTGACTTTGCCGGGAAAGAATTCTAATTTCGTGGCGTTCATCAACACGGAGCCTGTCATGCCACATCCGCTTTCTCGTTTAAAACCGACGTCCGTCTTCGATTATTTTTATCAGATCACGCAAATTCCACGTCCGAGCAAAAAAGAACATAAAATGCGGACGTTCGTCAAAGATTTTGCCTCGACGCATGGATTAGAATCTGCCGAAGACGAAGCCGGCAACGTCGTTATCTACAAAAAAGCCTTTCGTGGCTACGAAAAACGCCCATCCGTTTTGCTCCAGGGCCATCTCGACATGGTCTGTGAAAAAACGCCGGATACCAAGATCGATTTCGAGAGCGATCCCATTACGCCGCGCATCGACGGAACATGGGTACGCGCGAGCGGGACGACGCTTGGCGCGGACAACGGAATCGCTCTCGCGACCATGTTATCGATCCTGGCCGATCCGGCAGCCCAACACGGTCCGCTCGAATGTCTCTTTACCGTCGACGAGGAGACCGGCCTCAACGGAGCGAAAAACGTGAACCCGGCGCTCATCCGAAGCCGGATTTTACTCAATCTCGATTCCGAAGAAGAAGGCGTGATTTTCATCGGGTGCGCCGGCGGAAAGGACGCGACCTTGACGTATCCGGTGAAGTGGAAAACGCCCGATCCGGAGCGTCGTGCCCTGCATGTGTCCGTCACGGGTTGTACGGGCGGTCACTCGGGGATGGACATTCATTTGGGCAGGGCCAATGCCATCAAATGTCTATCGCGCGTTCTCTGGTCGGTCGCGCGCGATCCCGGAATTCGTCTTGCATCGATCCGCGGCGGCAACCTGCGGAACGCCATTCCACGCGATGCGGAAGCCGTCATCGTCGTTAGGCCGGAAGACCTGCCCCTCGTCAAATTGCGCCTCTCGTCAGCGATCGAACCCATCGTGCCGGTGTATGCCTCGACGGATCCCAACATGACGATTCGTTTTGAGGATTGTGAATTGCCTTCGCGGGTTCTCAAAAAAGGTCCGACGAATGCGATAGTAAGTTTACTTCATATCCTGCCGCATGGCGTTCAGGCGATGAGCAAGGACATTCCCGGAGTCGTCGAAACATCGTTGAATCTGGCGACCGTCGAGACGCGGGACGATGCCGTCGTCATTGGGAGCAGTCAGCGCAGCTCGATCGAATCGGAAAAGCAAAATCTAAACAGCCGTGTACGCGCTGCCGCCGAATGGATCGGGTGCGACGTCGTCGAATCCGACGGATATCCCGGGTGGCAGCCGGATATGAACAGTTCGGTGCTCGCCGTTGCACGAAACGTGTTTCAAACCATCTACCGGCGCGAACCGGCCGTGACGGCCATCCACGCAGGTTTGGAATGCGGACTGTTGAAGGAAAAATTTCCGGACATGGACATGATTTCTTTCGGACCGACGATCATGGGCGCGCATTCGCCCGACGAGCGACTGCTGATTCCTACCGTCGAACCGTTTTATCGCGCGACGCTGGCGATCCTAGAGTCGATCGGGAACGCTTCTTCGCAAAAGAAGCCGGCGGCGCGTAACTCGCGAAAACCGGCCAGGCAAAGCAGAAAAACGCGTTCAAAAAAATGAATTTCGACGGCTCGCTGATCGAACGTTTGCGGAAAGTCAGAAAAATCGCCGTCCTGACCGGTGCCGGCATTTCGGCGGAAAGCGGCGTACCGACGTTTCGCGACGCCCAGACCGGCATCTGGGCCCATTTCGATCCGGAAGAGCTGGCGACGCCGGAAGCTTTTCGCCGTAACCCGGAACGCGTCTGGTCATGGTATCAATCGCGACGAGAGTCCATGGTGCAGGTCCAGCCGAATCCAGGGCACTATGCGCTGGCGCAATGGGAAATGAGGGCCGCTTCGTTTTCGATCGCGACTCAGAACATTGACGGACTGCACCATCGGGCGGGCAGCCGAACCGTGTATGAAATTCATGGCAATATCCACCGGACGAAATGTTTTCAGGAAAACGCGATCGTGGATTCATGGATGGACGACGGTACCGTGCCGCCCCGATGTCCGCGATGCGGAGGATGGCTGAGGCCGGATGTCGTATGGTTCGGTGAAATGTTGCCGGCATCGGAAATGGAAAAAGCGCAGGACGACGCGTTGATCTGCGACGTCTACCTGTCGATCGGAACATCGGCCATTGTTTATCCTGCCGCGGGTCTGCCGATGATGGCGAAGGGGGTGGGGAAGACTCTGGTGGAAATTAACCCGGAAGCCACGCCGTTGACGCCGTCGGTCGATTTTTTTCTCAAAGGAAAGTCCGGCGAGATTTTGCCGGAACTTGTTCGCAACGTGTTTAATATTCACAGTAACATGATGGCGGATAGGAGGACGAATTGACGCGGGGATTGTTCATCAGTTTTGAAGGCATCGACGGAAGCGGAAAATCGACGCAGGTTGAAAAACTCGGCGAGCGATTGAAGCAGGAGACATTCCGTGTCTTGACGTTACGTGATCCCGGAGGGAGCGACATTTCGGAACAGATCCGGCATATCTTGCTGGAGTCGGCCAATTCAAGGATGTCGTCGATCACCGAACTTCTTTTGTACGAAGCGGCACGGGCGCAGATCGTGGAAGAAAAAATTCGGCCGGGTTTGAGATCGCACGACGTCGTGATCATTGACCGCTATGCCGATTCCACCACGGCGTATCAGGGCTACGGACGCGGTATCGATTTGGAAATCATTCGCAAGAGCAACGAGGTTGCCACCGGCGGGCTTAATCCGGACCTGACGTTTTTCATCGACATTCCGTGGGATACTGCGCGCTTGCGCAGCGGTGACCGCGTTCAGGACCGATTGGAATCCGAGACCGAGAGTTTCTTCAACGCCGTAAGAAACGGCTATCTGACGATCGCGGCGGACCAACCCGAACGGTTTCGTGTGATCGACGGCAGTCAAAGCGTCGACACCGTGGCTCAGGCCATTTACCAAGAGACCGCCAAACGTACGAGTTCGTGGCTCCTCCAGCAGCTTCAGTAAATTCGTCCTCATTTCTCATTCGACGCAAAGGTGAGATTTCCTTTTTCTCGGCCGTCACCGGCCTCGTCGTTGTCGCGGCGTGTCAACGGCTCTTTCCTGAATTCGTTCCTCTCCTCATGATCGTTTTCCAGCACGGATTCGAAGCGGCCACGGTCGGTGGAGCGGCGGACTGGCTGGCGGTCAAAATGATTTTTGATGAAATCAAAATCGGCGGGATCCGGATCGTGCCGGCCTCGGGGATCATTCCGCGAAAACAAAAAATCATCGCACGGGGTGCGGGCGAACTCGTGGCGCGGGAATGGCTGTCGGCCGAAAGCGTCGCACGAGCGCTGCGCGAATTCGATTTTGCGGCATCGCTCGCCGAGTACGTGGCACAACGGCCGGACATCATCGACCGACAGATCGACCGCTTGCTTCGCACAAGTGCAGACTGGTTAAACGATCCGGAAAATGCGAATCGATTATCTGATTGGCTCGCATCGAAGGCGCAGAACTTCCGCCTCTCCGGGTTCCTTGCAAAAGTGATCGATCGTGATCATCTCGCGTCTGCCGTTCACGATCTCGTACCGCCCGTCACGGAGGCGTTGCGGGAAGGCCTGTCGAGTCCGGAAGTTTATCGGATTGTTTTGCAGAAAATGCAGGAGGAACAGAAGGGTTTTTTTCGCCAGCTTTTTTTCGATCCTGAGGAAGCGGCGGAAAAGGCCCTTCTCAAAGGAATGGAGTTTTTACGCGAACTACAGGAGCGAGAAGACCATCCCGTACGGCTTCGCCTGATCGAGGCGGCACAGCAATGGCTGGGCGCCGTACAACGGGAGCCGGAGACGCCGACCCGGCTGGATGAAGCGGTTCAGGAACTGATCGGTGATTCCGATCGGTTTTCACGATCTATCGTTTCGACCATTCGCGAATCGATCGAGGGACAGGAACGAAACCCGGCGAGCGGCCTGCGGCAGTGGCTGAAACAGATGGCGAACGATGCGATCGACAAGCTACGTTCCGAATGGAGCACGGCATTCAACGATCGTATACGTGCGTTGATCGGCGACGTGATGGCACGGCATCACGATCGTATTGCCGCTATCGTCGAGGATAATTTAAACCGATTATCCCCGGAACAGATTAAGACGCAGTTCAAACAGCGCACGTACGACGATATGCAGTGGATTCGTGTCAACGGAGCCGTTGCGGGATTCGTGATTGGTATAGTGCTCGGATTGGTCCGAATATTTCTATGACGGGATGGTTACGAGAAGATGGCCACCCATAAAAGGGATTAACCGACAACCGTCTTGACGGTTATCGAATCCCTCAGCGGGGGTTCACGAATCCCTTGTCCTATAGCACGACGTATTTTTGGTTTGCAGCTGCCACGGATGGTATCGATACAACCTTCAGCGATGCGTGGCGTTTTACTGCGATTCCGCCACCCATCATTACGCTTTTTTCCGAATCCTTTGAAATCAATTCGGTTTTGGGGCGGCGTCTGGACAGCATCCGATTTTAATTCGACCTCCGGTCTCGACTACTGGGGCGACCAGTCCACAGGAAACGGAGCACGCGTGCACGGTGGAAGTTGGAGCGCTTATTATGCGGACAACAGCGACGTATCCGGACAACTGGACGACAACGATATGCTCGCTGCGATGGGTCCAACGAACGTGATCAACACGTCCGGATATACGAACATCCAGCTCAAATACTGGCTGTCCTACGATACTGAACCCGGGTTGGACGTGCTTAACGTTCAATACTGGAACGGTTCACAATATGTAATCGTGACCGGTTCGACCAAAAGCGGATTTGGAAATTGGACGGAGTATACGATCAATTTCACAGGCGGCACGTCGCTCGACGTTATATTCGTTTTTGAAACGGATGGAAGTGTTGTAGACGAAGGTGCCTATGTTGATGACATCACTGTCACGGGCATGCCGACGTCGGTCAACCCGGCGGCGCTCGGAGAGAACGAGATGTACGTCGAACTCACAAATTTTTCCTCACGCGTCGGTTATGCGCCGCCCGCGAGGATCGATCGGTCAAACCTATTGCAAAAAAAGAAACCCGCCAAAAAATTACTTTACTAAAATTACTTTACATCTTGACTTTCGGAGGCGCAGCAGAGTAACTTCCTGTGTCCATTCCCATCAATTTTAGGAGGAGAACCATCATGCGAGGATTATTTTTGCTGGTTGGACTGACGATAGTCCCGGCGTCGTTTGCACAGATTCGGAATGTTGACATAACGGGCGCGGGTGCTCGCGCCGAAGGCATGGGCGGTGCATTCATCGGTGTGGCGGATGATGCCACGTCGATTGTGTGGAATCCGGCCGGATTAACGTCGCTGGAACGGCCGGAGGCTTCTCTTGTCGGTCGTCAGGTTTTCGATAATTATGACTTCGGCAGTTTTGGCGACGATAACAGCAAACATTTCATCCTCAATTTTGCGAGTTTTGCATATCCCATCAATGTTGGCGAACGGAGGCTCACCTTCGCTCTGGCGTTCCAGAACCAAATCGACCTGTATCAGTTTTCCAACCAGGGTGGACAGATTGACGAGCAGACCGGCGGCGTTAATACGATTTCGCCGGGCGTCGGATTTCAGGTCAATAAGATGTTTTCCGTTGGCGCCGTGGCCAACATCTGGACGGGTAGCAGCGAGTACCGGGACCCAAGCGACGACGGCTATGACGACGATTGGTCTGGGTTTAATTTTCAGTTGGGAGGGCTTGCGGATTTTTCTGCGATGAATGAACGATTTCCAATGAAAATAGGTGTTTCTTATCGATCCGGTTTTGACCTGAAGGATAAGTTTGAACTGACCACCGGGGGCGATGGGGAGTGGACGTGGCATATACCCTGGATGTTGGGAGTAGGGGCGTCGTACCGTTTTGGAGAAAACCTGACGGCAGCTGTTGATTATGAAACCCGAGCCTTCAAGGATGCAAAGATCATAGATAAAGACACGGATGTCACGTTATCTACACTGAGTGATTATAATGTGAATTTGATTCGCCTAGGCATGGAGTATCTCATCGTAACCGATGCCTTCGTGATACCGGTGCGCGCAGGATTCAAAACCGGCGGTACCATTTTTTCAGAATTCATCAGCGGCGATCAGGTTCGTGTGACGGGATTTACGGTGGGGACCGGTTATATTCATCCTCGCTTCGCCATTGATATTGCGATTAATATCGATAGGTCGAAAGACCCGACAATCGTCAAATATTCACAAACCCGTATTAGCACTTCGACGATCGTATATTTCTGACCGTGCGCCCGGCAGGGCGCACTCACTTGGGAGTGAAACTCTCCTACGCACCTGACAGGAGGAAGCGTTAGCCGGACGGCAAGGGTGTCCACCGTGAGGTGGAATCTGAAGGAAGCCGCAGGCAAAACACTGGCGCTGCTTGCCATGGCTCCGGTTTTTTCCGATTCCATTCAACGTGTCGTCATTCGGGATATGGAAACCGAAGAAACCGATTCGGCCCGGCGCGGCGCCGGGCGCCTGTCGTCGCTTCCTTTTTCACGGTTGGAGGTCGAGGCAATCGCCGGACTCTTTAGACAGCGGGGGTATCGCCGCACGGTATTTATCTCCACATCGGCGGCCAAATCAAACTTCTTGGCTTCCTGTAGGGATGCTCGAATCATACACATCGCGACACACGGATTTTTGAACGGTAAAAACATCAAATTGAGCGGTAATGTCTTTGCCTTGGACTCAGATTCATCCGACCCGGTGCTGTATGTTCCGGAAATCTACAACCTGAAAATGGATGCGGACCTAGTCACGCTCAGCGCGTGTAAGACGGGACTTGGAGACGTCGTAAGGGGAGAAGGGATCATCGGTTTAACCCGTGCATTGACGTACGCCGGTGCGCAACGGACGCTGGTTTCATTGTGGCCGGTTGCCGACCGCGCCACGTCGGACCTGATGACGAACTTCTACATGTTCCTGCTGGTTGGCGCGTCCTACGCCGAGGCGCTCCGGCTGGCAAAATTGGAATTAATCCGTATGCGTCATTACGCTTTTCCGGGAGATTGGGCCTCTTTCATTCTGATCGACTCTTAACGGATCGTAAACCTACCTACCCTGGCAATCTCGCCATCGACTCTGGTAAACCAATAGTAAAGTCCCGGAGATAAACGAGCTGTGGTCTCCAGTGGAGGCGATTGCGATCCTCCGCGCCAGATTTCACGGTTCGTATTATCGACAAGGGAAATATCGACGGTAACCGGTCCTTCCGAAGTCCACTCGAAAGAAGCCGCTCGCTTTTCCTACTCGTACCGTTCCAAATTCTACCGGTAATCCCCGATAATGGCGATCCAAATAGGTTTCCAAAACCGGATTGGACTCGAACGCGAAGGTCCGTGAGGGCGCCGTTTTTTGGCGTTCTCGATCTTTTGGAACAATCGTTTCGTCAATCCGGGGTTCTTCTTTATCAGGAATGGCATTCGTCGTGTCGCTTTCGATCATGGACGGTTTCGACAATCGGGACCTCCGGCGAAGGTCGAGTGACCAGCCACAGTATTAACGCCGATCCCAGGACAAGAACGGCAGCCGCGGCAGAAACGCAGCGTGCGCGATAGAGACAGCGCTGCCGTTGGATGAGCAACGTTATAGCGTACCGCAATGCGTCCGGGAGCCGGCGATAATCCATTGGTTCCTGACAACAGATACGGAACGTCACAGACGGCATGAGATAACCTTAGTCGGACGTCCGAATCTATTGATACGCTAATTTTCTGCAGTCCGGTCGGCAGGCGATAAAATTGTAGTCTGGATTGAAGCGTTTCTCCGCGCACGGTGCCTTCCGGGTTTTCAAACAGAACGACGCCTCCCTCGCTGGAAAATACCCTGCAATCGGCGAATTGGGTTTCCCGGTCAAATTCGAGTTCATCGTCAAAAACCATGTCGTACAGTCGACGGCAGTCCTGACAACCGGCAAGGTGATCGTTACCGATTGCGTTTCCGTTGCCGAGAGTTCGTCGGCGAAAATGATATAGGCTGACAGAGACGACGGCGCAAAATGGTTGCCGCTCATCAGTTGCCGGCGAAGCTCGTCCAGGGGATTGGAAGTGGGGATGGGGTGATCGTTCATGGCGTTCTCTTGGTCCTATAGTGCGGTGAGGTCTTCGATCCTTTCAACATATTTTTTGAATAATCAATTTTATATTAAGAAAAAGATCCAGCTTTCGGCGGATTCGATGAATGATTACATGCGTGCTGTTTTCCGTAAGTTTTAGTTTTTTTGCGATTTCGATGGGCCGGTCGCCGTCGATCAGATAGTTGAGAATTTTACGTTCCCTGACTTTCAACGTCTGTCGGAACAAAATGATCTGTCCCATCAGGTCTGTTTCCGCCAGTTGGTCTTCGGCCGACGACGGTTCTCGAGCCATTTGCTCAAAACGAGAGCCGTCGTTTTCTCCGGGGTTCGACGGTTCGGAGGCCAACATCTGGCGTCGATGAATTTCTTTTTCCAGGATATGCCAGCACTGATAAGAGATGGCTCGAATGACGTAATGTTCAACGGATCCGTTGATGCGATCGGGCCGAATCTCGTTGACGCCGAGAAATATCTCATGGATAAGGGCATCCGGGTCTTCCAGGTCGGTGTTTCGAAAGCGATTGATATTTTTATGATGAAATGCCCGGATAAAGTGATGTCCGCGTGTTCCCGGAGCAAAAAATTCTTTGTAAAGGTCCATTCAGGCGTGGATTTCCTTTCGTTGGTGCAAATAAAAACGAACGGCGGGAACGACGATGCCGACGACCGTTAGAGGAAATACGACGTAGACCATGGCGTTCCGGTAGTGCGGCAGCACATCGTGCTCCGTCGCGTCAAAAATCAAAAACACCATATACGCGACGTAGTAACCAAAGAACAACCATCCGTTCCATCTGGAGATCTCGAAGTTTGCAAAAAAAATGGGAAGACAGACGACCGCGACGGCTACCATGACCGGAATATCGAAAGCGAGAGCGGCAGGGGAAATGCGGACCCCTTCGGGCGCAACGAGTCCGGTCAATCCGAGAACGGACAGAATATTAAATAAATTGCTGCCGACGACGTTCCCCACGGCAATGTCGCGCTCGCCGCGAAACGCAGCCACGACGGAGGTCGCGACTTCAGGAAGCGACGTTCCGACGGCGACGATGGTCAATCCGATGATCAATTCGCCGACCCCCAGCCATCGCGCAATGCCCACCGCACCGTCGACGATGCTTTGTGAACCGATAACCAGCATACCCAGCCCTCCGATCAACAGCACGAAATCGAGCCATCGGCGAGGCGGCGGGCGAGGGCCGAATTCTTTTTCGTATTCTTCGACCACGGCAGCCGATTCTTTTCCGCCGAATCGAAGCAGAAACAACGTATACGCACAAATACCGGCGAACAAAAGGCCCCCCTCAAAACGGCTGATGTTCAGATCGAGAGAAAAAAGGAGAAAAAGGACGGAAACTCCGATCATCAGCGGTACGTCGAAACGAATGAGCTGGTGCTTGACTAGCAGCGGTGTTATCATGGCCGACAAGCCAAGAATAAGCAAAACATTGCAAATATTGCTACCGACCACGTTACCGACCGCGAGATCGGACTTTCCGTCAACCGCTGCTCGAACGCTCACCGCCAGTTCCGGCGCGCTGGTGCCGAACGCCACGACTGTGAGGCCGATGATGAGCGACGATACGCCGAACGACGCCGCGAGGCGCACGGCCCCTCGTACCATAAACTCGGCGCCCGCGACGAGGACCGTAAGCCCGACCGCCATGTACAGTATATCCACCCAGGGCATGATGAAGTCTAAAGAAGAGCCTGAAAAAAGTAAATTACTTTCGTGCCGGCCGCTGACGAATATAACGCACGGCCAGAACCAGGATCGTGACCGTTGTGATCGGAATGACAAATTCCAGCATGATAAGTTTGTATTCCGGAAGGGCGTCGTGATGCGTCGAATCGAGGATCAGAAAAGTCGTATAAGCAACGTAATAGAGCAGAAAAGTCCAGCCGTTCCATCGTGAAATCGTGTAATTCGTAAAAAAAATCGGCAGACAGGCCACGGCAATGGCAATCATGACCGGTATATCAAAAAGCATCGCCGCCGGGGCGACCGTGATGGGCTGGATCAGCGAGGACAGCCCAAGCACCGACAGAATGTTAAAAATATTGCTGCCGACGACGTTACCGACGGCGATATCGCGTTCTCCACGGATGGCGGCGACGACGGACGTTGCGACTTCCGGCAGCGACGTACCGCACGCGACGACGGTCAGTCCGATAATCAATTCACTGACTCCGAAATACCGCGCGAGAACCACCGCGCCGTCGACCAGCCAGTTCGACCCGATCACCAGCATGACCAGTCCGATAAGCACTAAGGTCACGGCCTTCCAGGGCGCCTTGAGGGTCATTTGACCGAATTCTTTTTCGTATTCCGCTGCAACGGACGCCTGTTCTCGCCGGCTCTGTCGTACGAGAAAGGTCGTGTAGACAATGATGCCGGCAAAAAATAAACCGCCTTCCCACCGGTCCAGTACACCGTTTAATGCAAAAACGTAAACCAGAATCGAAATGACAATCATGATGGGAACGTCCAGCTTGATCAACTGCTGATTGACTCGTAGCGGAGTAATGGCGGCGGAAATTCCAAGAATGAAAAGTACATTGAAAATATTGCTGCCGACCACGTTTCCCAGCGCAATATCGGCTTTACCGGTTGCGGCGGAACTCACGCTGACGGCAAGTTCCGGGGCGCTGGTGCCGAACGCGACGACGGTGAGGCCGATAACGAGCGAGGACACGCCGGCCGCGGCGGCCAGTTGCGAGGCGCCGCGAACGAGCCATTCCGCCCCAGCGATCAGCAAGACGAGTCCAATAGCGAACAGAATGATCATTTGAACGTCCATAATGTTGTTATCGGGGTTAAAGGTGGAACGTCAAATAAGGCTCCGAGCGAATCCGCCCGCTGAAGTCATGGCGGTCATCGGGTTTCAGAGCAAAAACGGTCGCGCAGGTCGACGATGTACATCCCGAGTAAATTTCGGGCCTCGAGGCCAATTTCATCGAGCCGCAAATACGTGTCCGATTCGAAGAATTCCCCGTCACGCAGGACCATGAGAAAATCGATGCAACGGTTGCTGTAATGCAGAGCGCGTTTACACATGGCGATGTTGCCTCCGAGCGTGAACGGATGATATCCCATCACATGGGCGCCCGCAACTTTACTGTATGCGGTGCACGCATGCGTGAGCAAATTTTGCAGGTCCGTCGACTGCATGCGCGACTCCGGGACGGTACCCGCCCATGCCTTGAGCTGAAAATAAAAATCGCGGGCGAACCGGTACGCCTGAATCTGATAAAGAGAATTTTCTTTGGCATCGAAAAACGTCTGGAAGCCGCCGATCGGCGAACCCATCAGGGAAAGCTCGGAGCGTACATATTCGCGAAAATGTTCTTCATCTCGAGGTGATTTGTATACCTGGCGGTATCCTTCGCGAACGTAGTAGAGCGCGACGGCCTCTTCGACCATGCGGTCCCGGTCGGAATGGTTCCAGTATTTTTCGTAGTACGAGATGACCGGCTGGCTGTCCCGATCCATTTGCTGGAAGAATAATTCCCATTCAAATTCGTCCCAGACGTGTTTCCGGGACGTTTGAGCATGCAATTCGCGCTCCCACTGCGTCCGCATTTCCAGGTGCGCTTTCATCCACGGTTCGTCTTTGTCGTCATCGGGTTCGTCGTCCCATCGACGGTCGCCGTCACGGAGCGGCATAGGAATGTCCTTTGTCTAAAAACCGCTCGGCCAGAAGCAGGCCGGCCAGTGTTTTCAGGTCGGTGATTTCTCCGGAACGCGCCATGTCCACGGCCGTGGAAAACGGCAGGCGCAGGATATCGAGAAACTCGTCGTGGTCCCTCCGCTGTTCCGCAGGCGTCAGCTCGTCCGCCAGGTACAGCCACATTTTTTCATCACTGTATCCGATGCAGGGATAATATTCGGCAATTTTTTGCAGCCGCCCGGGCCGGTACCCGATCTCTTCGATAAGTTCACGTCGTGCGGCGCTTTCCGTGGATTCTCCTGCATCCAGTTTTCCTGCCGGCAATTCGATAAAAGCCTGCCCGACGGGATAGCGGAACTGGCGAATCAAGATCGTCGAACGGTCCGGAAAAAGCGGAACCATGATGACCGCTCCGGGATGTTTGATATATTCACGAACGGCCGTTGCTCCGTTGGGAAGTCGAACTTCGTCGCGCCAGGCCTTGAGCAGATGGCCGTCGATTAACTGTACGGAAGAGATGGGTGTTTCGATCAAATGTTTGGACACGACGCCGCCTATACGGTTCGTCCGAAAAGGGGAGCCATCTGTCGGATATCCTGAACCAGTTTGAAATATTCGTCGGGCAGAATCGCCTGCAAGCCGTCGGACAGCGCGTTTTCCGGAGCATGATGTACTTCGATCATCAGTCCGTCGGCTCCGGCTGCTAGCGCTGCCTTGGCAACGGGAACGACCAGTGAACGTTTTCCGGTCGCATGGCTGGGGTCCGCGATCACCGGGAGGTGCGATAATTGTTTGAGCAGTGGAATGGATGCGATGTCCATGGTGTTCCGTGTGTACGTCTCGAACGTTCGAATCCCGCGTTCGCATAAAATGACGCGGTCATTGCCGCTGGCCAGGACGTATTCCGCACACATCAGATATTCCTCAACGTTGGACATCATTCCGCGTTTGAGCAAAACGGGCTTTCGGGATTTTCCAACCTCCTGGAGCAGGGCAAAGTTCTGCGAATTACGGGCGCCGACTTGAAGAACGTCGGCGTACCGGGCCACCAGTTCGACCTGATTGGGATTGACCACTTCCGTAACGATGGAGAGTCCCGTTTTTTCCCGTGCAAGAGCGAGCAATTCAAGGCCTTTTTCACCGAGTCCCTGAAAACTATACGGCGACGTGCGCGGCTTAAACGCTCCACCGCGTAAAACGGTCGCACCGGCTTCTTTGATGGCAAACGCAATTTCCATCAACTGCGATTCGCTTTCGACGCTGCAGGGACCCGCTATCAGGGTCAGCGCCTTGGCTCCGACGGGACGTCCGCGGACGTCGATGACCGTATCGGTCGGCTTCCACTCCCGGCTGACCAGTTTATAGGGTTTGCTCGTCGAAATGACTTTTTCGACGCCCTGCATCATTTGCATTTTTTCCGCCATGGTGCCCCGGTCGTCGCCCATGATTTCAATGATCGTCCGTTCATCTCCGGAGGATACTTTCGGTGTGAATCCGTTTTCTTCAGCGAGACGCAGGATACCGGTCACGTGAGTCATCGAGGCGTTTTTGGACATGACGATGATATTCATGCATCAAACTACTGAGAAATAGTGAGTCGATCAAGACAACGGCCCGGTCCCTGAAAACAAAAAACGGCCACCCGAGGAGTGACCGTTGGTTTGGAATTGTTCATGATAGAACCCGGGCCATTCGAAAAATCATCAGACGAGTTCCGGTTCGAGTTTTTTCTTTGACGTCGAAGCCTTTTGACGTTCCGCAGTACTGCCGGGTAAAATGCAGTCTTCGATCCAATGGTACTGCCCGCCGAGCGTTCGTTTGGCCACGTTGTATTTCATGACGTCGTCGTTGTGCCAGATCGCGGCAAATTTATCCCGGATACGTCGCCGGGCCATCCGGCAAAACAGATCGGCCAGCTCAATACCGTCGCGGTTGCCCTGCGCGGCCATTTTGTGCGCCCTGGAAATGGCGGCCGACATGGCGTAGAGTTCCGACCCGATATCGACGATACGGAACAATACGGCTTGTTTGTACGCAAGTTTGGCCTGAAAACGCAGCATGCTGTGGAACGTTTGCCTTGCCAGTTTACGCGTGGCACGATCGACAAAACGTGCGTGTTTGGCGAGGCGGCCGAATTCCGAGTACCGCGGCCACAGCGACCAGCCCAGCCATCTCGTCGGATACCACCAGGCATAAAAGGCGATGACCTTAGGCAAGGCGGCCAGTTTCTGGCCGGCGGGTTTTTTGGGATCGAGCAGGGCGCCTGCAACTTCAAGGTGTTTGTCGACGGCCTCACGAGCAATAAAAAGTCTCATGATTTCACTCGAACCTTCGAAGATCAAATTGATCCGGAAGTCGCGCATCATGCGTTCAACCGGAATCGGATCTTCACCGCGACTGCGCAGCGAATCCGACGTTTCGTATCCGCGGCCGCCGCGAATCTGCAGCGTGTCGTCGACAATTTTCCAACCGGCTTCGGTGTTATACATCTTACCGATTGCGGCTTCGAGGCGGATGTCGTTGCCTTTGTCGGCAAGCGCCGTTGCAAGCGTGGCCACGGACTCCATGGCAAACGTGGTGGCCGCCATTTCCGCGATCTTCTGGGCGATGGCCTCGTGTTTGCCGATCGGCTGGCCCCACTGTACGCGTTCCGACGCCCACTTCCGGACGATGTGGAGGCAGGCCTTTGCCGTGCCTGCCGCTCCTGCCGGCAGCGTGAGACGTCCGGTGTTCAGCGTGATCAACGCCAGTTTGAGACCCTTGCCTCGTCCCCAGATGATGTTTTCTTTCGGCACGCGTACGTTTTGAAACGACAAAACGGCATTTTCCAGCGCTTTGAGACCCATAAAATAACAGCGATGGTCGACGGACACGCCCGGCCACGATGTTTCGACGATGAACGCCGTGATGGCGCCGTCTTCCGGATGCCGTGCCATGACAACGATGATGTCCGCAATGGTACCGTTGGTGCACCACAACTTTTCACCGTTGAGGATGTAGGCCTGTCCGTCCTCCGTTTCGACGGCCGTCGTGGTCAGTTTAGCGGGATCGGAACCGACGTCGGGTTCCGTCAGGGCAAACGCTGAAATTTCACCTTTGGCGAGGCGGGGAAGAAATTTTTTCTTTTGTTCTTCCGTGCCGAAAAGCATTAACGGTTGCGGCACTCCGATGGATTGGTGCGCCGATAGGAGCGCAATAATATTGCCGTCCTTCGTGCAGATCAATTCCATGATTTTGTTGTATTCGGCCTGTGAAAACCCAAGTCCGCCGTATTCCTTTTTTATTTTCAGGCCGAACGCGCCCATTTCCCTCAATCGAGCGATCACGGATTGCGGGATCTTGCCGTCGCGGTCGATAGCGTCGGAATCGACCTCCTCGTCGAGGAACTTTTTGAAATTTTCATAAAAGGTCTGGAATTCCGGACGGTTGACGCCTTTGGGGTCGGGGAAGGGATGGATCAAATTCAGGCGGAAATTGCCGAGGAAAATTTCTTTCAGAAAACTTGGGTTTTCCCATTTTTCTTCGCGTGCCGCTTCGGCTACGTTACGCGCTTCTTCTTCGGTGACGTGCCGCTTATCAGTACTCATCTATGTGGCCCTTTCAATTTCAACAAATAGAAAAGAAAGACTAGAATGGACAGTTCAGTCTACCAAAGAAAGCGTGAAAATTCAAGAAAAAGCCAGGGGGACATTAAAACCAGATTGGGTTGGTGACGGCAAAAAAACCGTGGTCGGTCTTTATTTCAGCCCGTACATATCCACTACATCGAGATTCGAGGGGAAACGTTTGTGACAACGTTAGTGAACCTAAGGTACGATGAATGAGGCAGCGTTCTTTTCGTAAAACACCGTGGAAAATCCGTACGTCGGTCAGACGGCCGAATTCCTCCGTACTGCGGCCCTCGAGATGAATCGAAATGGCTCTTCCGCGGCACGTCTCGCCGAGCCCATACCGCCGACCGGCTTCATCGGCAACTTCCATCATCAGGAAAGGACCTGTCGTAATAAAACATCGGCCCCGGCGCAGGGCGTCAATGAGCGAAGCCGGTGAGGATTCGGGTACACAGGCGCATGTCTTGGCCCAGCCGAACCTTTGATAATGGTCCCTCTCGACCAGACTCCACATCGGCGTGGATACCTGTCGATACCTGTTGAAATTTCCGTGTGCGTCGTTGCCGGCATAAATGTAAACGTGCGATCCGTTTGCCAGTTGCCGGCGCCATTGTGCCATACCCGAGAAAAATGCGTCGTTGACGGCGCCATTCAGGATCTGTAACCCTGCCAATCCTGGCGTACTGCAGTCGTCGTGGCTCCATGAACCCCGGCGGATCAGCAGACGTTCCAGCAAGGGCACCGGCTCTTTGGGATGCGACGCGATGATAAGCGCGTCCGGTTCAGCCCGTTCAGGGATTTCCGAAATCGACAGTTCGGAATCAGTCCGGAACCATCGTTCGGCCCCGTCACCGGAGCCCGGTAAATATCGAGAAGAGTTCAGCACCAGGCAGTGGACATTACGACCGCCGGCATTGGCGCAGGTCACTTCCTCTCCCGGTAAAACGATGACGTCGGAGCGGGTTGCATTATGACGCCGGATTTCTTCCTGAAGGGATTTCCATTTCGGCAACGTCGGGTCTTGGATCAGAAAATTATCCGCACGATCGTCGAGGTCGTAGGAATGATCGGTCACCGCAAAAAAACCGAGACCGATCGCGCTTGCGGCATGAATCGTGTCCGTCAGCGGCGCGCCGAATTCAACCTGGTCGTCGGTATAACTGCTGTGGTAATGCAAATCACCATAGACCCACCCCGGCAGGCCGGGTAGCGATTCCCGCGCCAGCAGCGTTTGCAATGGACGCTGGCTCAACTGAGGTAAATTATGGTTGATCGTCCGATTCCGCCGCCCATTGACCGAATAGTCGATCGTGGTATCGAGAGTGATTGGACAGTCTGAAAAATCGTTCGGTGGCGATACAAACAGCGTTTTCGACCAAAGGGGAATTGAAATCTTTTCCTCGATCCTGTGCGTCGATGTGACGGATTGTGCCGTCGAGCCGGCTTTGATCGAAACGGTATGAACGTGAACGGGGTAGCGGTGGGCGTCTTTGACCAGCAGCATGAGGGGAATCGGCTGTCCGGGATTGACCCGATAGGGCGCATCGGTTAGGATTTCGGGTTCTTTCCGACGATATCTGGAAAAAGGAAAATATTTGAACACATAATGAATTTCCGGATACAACAGCAGAAAAGACGACAGCCAGAGCAAGGCTTCGGAAGATGCCTGGGGCCAAAGCGCATTCATGAAGAAAAATCGGTGGGCTAGGAAATGTATTTGACCATCCGGACCTCGTTGCGGTTGCCCGGATGAATGTCGAACGTCACTTCATCCATCACCTTGCGGATCAAGGCGATGCCGAGACCGCCGCGAGCGTGTTTTTTCAACCGGTCTTCCGGTTTTTCGATTCGGTCGGGATCGAACCCGCGCCCGCGGTCGCTGATGATGATAGTGAGCTTTGCGGAATTGGTTTCGACGGTGATGTCGATTTTTTTTGACGCGTCGTAGTTGTACGCGTGTTTGATGACATTGGCGCAGGCTTCATCGACGGCCAGTTCGATCTCACTGATCGACTCCGGGGTGAAGCCGAATTTTTTGGCGATCCCCGAGATGAATTCCCTGATGATGCCCAGGTTGTCGGTTCGGCTCGGGATACGGAGATTGAAACGATTTGGACGCTTGGCCGTCATGATCTAGGCACCGAACTTTCGCACCGCCGCTTCTTCGGTTTCGTGAATTTCATAGATCGTCGGAAAACCCAGCAGGTCGAACACTTTGAACACCTTGGGAGACATCGCACATAATTTGATATCGCCTGCATTGTTCCGGACGGTTTCGATGAACCCCATGAAAACGCCCAGTCCGGCGCTGGAGATGTAGGAGAGTTCGCTGAAATTGACCACGATCTTGAAACGGCTTTCATCGATCAACGTTTGGAGCGCCGATTCGAAAGTCGGGTAGGTGTGTGCATCGAGGTATCCCTTCAGGGACAAGACGGACACGGTGTGATGATCGGAACGTGAAACTTCAAATCCGCTCATGAGACAATCCTGCAAATAAAGATGAAAATTGGGTTGATTGCGGCAGTCATCATGTTAATCGAATTTCGTCTGGATTTCAAGACTTTGCTCCCGATATCGACCCCAACGAGTCATGTTTTTTCGTCATGGCCGGATGTTCCGGCGTTTTGTCGGTTACGCGGGGTGTCATGCAAAGTTTCAGCACGACGCACGTCAGGTCGTCATGCGCGCGGGCCAGCCCGACAAAACTCCGCACGTCGTTTAAAATCGAATTGGTAATGTCTTCGGCATGCCGGTCGGCGGAGTGCAAGACGACGTGGCTCAAACGTTCTTCACCGTATTCTTCTCCGCGTGAATTACGCGCTTCGAGCAAACCGTCGGAATACAAAACGAAAATGTCGCCGTCCTGAACTTTGATCGCCTGATCCTGGATCATCGTTTCAAAAATCTGACCGCCGTCCAGGCCAAGGCCGATACCGTTGGGACACAGATACTGGGCCTGCCCGGCGTGAATACGCAGAATCGGACAGTGTCCGGCCCGGGCATATCGCAATTCGTTTTTTTCGATGTCAAAATCGACATAGACGAGCGTGATGAACGATTTACGGTCCATCGTCCGATACAAAACATTGTTGACCGCGGTAAGAAGCGCACTCGGCGTCGAATAGATCGAGGCCAGCGATTGGATGATGCCTTTAATTTCCGCCATGTAAAACGCGGCGGAGGTTCCTTTCCCGGAAACGTCGGCCACGACGATACCCGTCCGTCCATCGCTCAGCGTGACGAAATCATAATAATCACCGCCGACTTCATTGGCCGGAACCGTGGCGGCGCCGACCTCGAGCCGGGCCGTACGGGCCTCGTTTTGTACGACGGGAACGATCTGTGGGATCAATTTCATTTGCACTTCATGAGCAATACGCAATTCCTCGGCCATTCTTTCCTTTTCCAGAGACTCGTTGACGAGCCGTGAGTTCTCGATCGCCACGGTGGTTTGGTTGGCAAAGGCGGAGATCACCGCGACGTCGTCCTGGTCGAATCCAAACGGCGTGGATTTGACCGCAAATACGAGTCCGACGATTTCGTCGTAGGAAATCAGCGGAACCATGACGAGAGACTCGACCGGCGTTTTGATGAGATCGCGGGTCAGTTTGTCTTTTTTAACCTGATTGACGACGAGCGGTTTTTTGTTTTCCAACACCCATCGGACGGGCTGGATCAGGTACTCGCGGTAATCCCGGTCCGTGGACGGAATTTGACGGGACACACGGTCCGGCGCCAGGTATTTTCGAAAGCTGACTTCCAGAAAATGGACATGGAAATTTTCGCGGGTCTTCATGGCCGTAAACGAGAAGGACGTTCGTGCCGTACACGGCTTTTCGTGGGCCATTTCCAGCCAGCATGCCTGCGCGCTCGTCGTCTCACAAACCAGCTCGGTGACCGAGGAAACAATTTTATTGAAATCAAACAGCGAGTTGATCGTGCGGCTCAGGCTGTAGATGGAATTGATTTCCCGTACTTTTTTGTCATAAATCGCAGCCGTGGGCAAATGGAAAAGCGCATTGACGGTCGCCGTCGTGCTGTAGAGAAATAAAAATATGGTCACGAGAAACAAGAAACTGCCCGCGATCAGGCTGTAGGAGTTCACCATGTCCGACAACGTGACGCCCGAACCGACTTCCGTACCGTGAAGACCGGCGGTGACAAAAACAAAAACCAAGCCTCCGATGAACGTCAGGAATTTCTGTTTACGGGTGAGCACCGTGATCCACGCCGTACGGACGATATTGACCGCGAGAAAAATCAGCGTCAACGTCAGGAGGATCGTTGTCACGGGATGGTTGTAGGTCAGCGCGATCTTCAACGGTTTTCCCGAAATGGCCGATGAAATCACCGTCAGGCTGCCGAAGAGTACGAAAAGATAAAAATTACGTGCCGTGTTTTTTTTACGCCGGTAAAGGATCAGCGATCGAACGATGGCCAGGCACGTGGTCAGGGAGATCAGAGCCGCGACGCCGATGGCATTGGAGACGAGAACGGCGGACCAGGAATTGGGCTTCAACGCCGTCGTTCCGGAATAACGCGGCGTCATGAATTCCGGCTGTGCCAGCGCGACGGCGGAAAAGCCGACGATGTAGATCACCAGTACGACCAGCAGGCTGAGACGCAATTTCTGCGTCAACGACAGATCTTCGAGGCGGGTATTCTGCGTGGTGGCCCGGACCAGTAACCCGAGCAGCGCAATGATCGTCAACTCGCTGAATACACTCATGACAGTAAAGCGCACGCGAATGTAGAATGCCATTGAATTGACGAAAAACGCACCTACCGTCAACAGGATAATGAGCAACCATGAAAACCGATCGATCAGGCGAAGCATTCTAACCTTAAGATTTCAAAGCGGTTGACTAATACGCAGGCCACCGGGGTAAGTTTCTGGCGGTGAAACTACGAAAACCGGCGGGGTTGTGCAAATTCTATATCGTCAGCACGATCTTTCCGCAGTTGCGATTGTTTCGCATGCGTTCATGGGCCTCCGGCCACCGGGAAATAGGAAAAACGGAATCGATCACCGGGTACAAACGACCGCTAGCGACATGCGGCCAAATGGTGCGCCGGATGGCGTCGGCAAGACCGGATTTTACATCGACCGACTGGTTTCGGAGCGTCGACGCGATGATTCTTACGTTTCGGTTCAACCAGCCGCCAAGATCGACGCGAGCTTCCGATCCGCCAAGCAGTCCAATGATGATCAACGTCCCGCCGAACGAGAGACACTGCACATTCTCTTGAAGGTAGCTGCCGCCTACACAGTCCAGAATGACGTTTACATTTCCGGACCAAGATTTCACAGCGTCCACGAAAGGCTCTTCACGGTAATTAATAATCCGGTCGGCACCGAGCGATGCAACGCATTCACGTTTGGCATCGGATCCGACGGTCGTTGCAACGCGATG
>CAYZJB010000001.1:71736-147823 GCA_964478735.1 uncultured Bacteroidota bacterium
TTCATCCGCCTCTTCTACGATTCCACTGCACTCCAGTCCCAAAGTCGCAGGTTCGCCCGAAGGCGGTGGATAAAGGCCGCGGCGTTGCAAAAGGTCCGCCCGGTTGACTCCGGCGGCTTTGACTCTGAGTAATGCCCATCCCGGCCTTCGCTTCGGTACAGGTAAGTCGATGATTTCTTCAGCCTTTCCACTTGCCCATGTCTTCATTGAAAATTACCTTCTTAAATGTGCTGCATATCACAACGCAGCCGGACAGGTTATTCTATGTTTCCAAGGCATAGTTTTCAATAAACATTCAAAAACACTGCATGTCGTCCATCCGCACGAAGAAAGCCGTTATCTCCCCGCGCCGGGATTGGACATCGGTCTCTGAACGCGAATTGATCCGGTTTGCAATACAGGGTATTGAATATGAACCTGCCATGGTTGAGCTGTGGAATCGCTACAAAAAGCGATTGTATCTATATGTAAAATATAGAATTAATTTTGCTCGTCCTTTAGATGAAAATCAGGAGAAGTTCTATATAGAGGATATTATACAAGGAGCGTTTCTCGATATTTTGGAAAACCTGACCGTTTACGATAGTCGATACGAGGTTTCGACGTGGGTGTACAACGTTACCAATAAGCACATTGTCCGGTTCATCCGTGAGTCCCAGAAGTATGCCGGCCGGACACCGGGGTTTGACGATATGCCGGAAGGCCGCCAGTTCCAATCGGATGGCGACGATCCCGTCGAGATCAACGAGCTAAAAGAATTTGAACAGATTGTCCGACTTTTTGTACAATCATTGAAACATCAGACGGATAAGGAAGTCTTTTTGCTGTACTTGCAGAATTTACATACAAAGAATATCGCGGATTATATGCATGCGACCCAGGATGCCGTACGTGCGCGTTTGAATCGCGTGATCAAACGCTTCAAGCGATTTCTTCAGAGGAAGTATCCGGAATACCTACACGCGAATGTCCTGTCGCAAATCAAGAACCTCCAAATTCGTGAAGTCTAATGACTAAATCATCCGACAGGTCAAGACGGACGCAGGTAGACCGATTGTTTGAGAATTTTCTGCGGGAACTCGACGCGTTTAGCCATAACGGAGTTCTGCGTAAGATGGAGTTCCCACGGATCTGGGAATTGATGGACCACTACGTCGATCAATGCAAGCGAGAGGACGAAGGGGAAGAACTGGAATCGCGGATCCGTCTTTTTATCGACAGTCGCGTAAAATATTCTCTGGAAGAGTCTGACCTAGTGATCAGTCTGACGGTCGAGGACAGCGTGAGGGAACGCATCAGAAAAGTTTTGAACGAAAAACTGAATCAGGCTTCGAAACTCTCGGCGATTGCAATCCACTGGGCCGTATTGAAACCGGTACGGTTTTTCCGGTCGACCGTCGAGCCGATTCTTGTACAGTCCGTAATGACATACTCGTTGACGGTCCAGCCGGCGTTTGTCCAGTCCCTCGGTGGAGTGGAGGAGACGTCGTCCCGTGCGGTTGCCCGGGTGGCTGCAGAACCCGTCGTTGCCAAACCGATACGTGTTCCAGATCCGACCGGGTACCATGACGAAAACGTCGAAACGATCATGGATCAAACCTACCACGGACGTGAAGCGATCGTTCCGAAGATAGAAAGGCAATCGGCGGAGGTAGGAGAATTAATCGATGCCGGGATCAAGACATATCGCAACGTGACCGTCGAGGTCGAAAAACGGATTTTACATACCGAGATTGTCACGATCTCCAGAGCATCGGCCGTGATCGAAAAAGAAGCGTTGAAACCGGCCGGCTACGCATTGCGTGATGTCGGAGATATTCAGCGATACATGTCCGAGCAGAGCTATCGGATCATGAACTATGCAAAAGGGCGATTGGACAAAGACGGGACGAGTCTGAGGGTGCCGGTTCGTTTCACAATCGCTCCGTCGGGTACGATCAAATCCATCGACTTTCTCACGACGGTTCCGTCATCCACGGCGTCCCGTATCCGAACCCAGATGTTGCAGTTACGTTTCCCGGAAATCGATCCGCGATTTGGAGACCAGGTGGTCTACCACAGTTTCTTTCTTTAAGCCATAATACAGGTAGTTCCATGCCAAGCCATTCCAGGGGAGGGGAATGAGTCTATGTTGGAGTTTATGCTATTGAAATACGGTCTGACGCATACGCCGGCCCCATTGCATATTATCGCCAAGCGTATCGGAATTAAGGAATCGGACAAAAATATAGCCGCCGTTCGAAAGGAATTGGAACGGTTGGTGAAAGGAAATAAGGTTTTTAAATCCGGCAATCGATATGCGATCGATGCAGAAGGGGCCCGCACCATCTCACAAAAGGCTTACTTAGCCGATCTCGGATCCTGGCCGACACCGGAAAACTTCCAGAAACAATTCAGCCGGCTTCCCAAATAATCCCACCGCTATTTTCTCGCCCGCGACGGCTTTTTCGCTGTGGTTTTTTTTGCAGCTTTTGACGGGATTTTCAACAAAGAATTTTCGGTACCGAACGAGTTGACCACGCGAGGAGCGGCTTCATCCGTTTTCCACACGCGCCGGTCAACAAAGTACAAGAACTGATACTCTCCCGGGGCCAGCTTGATTTCAATAACCCACGACCCGTTTTTCGACTTCTTCATGACGTGCTTGGCATCGTTCCAGCCGTTGAAATCTCCCATCAGGCTGACTTCCGACGCGTCGACGGTTACTTCAAAACGTACTTTTCCACTGCTCGGATTAACTTTGATCATCGTAATCACCCCTTCTTAGTTTCAGAAAGAGTATAGAGAAAAAATCCTGGGGACACAAGGCGGAATCGTGACGATTTCGTAATCCGTTCGTTAAAAATGGATGAAGCGGCGACTTACCGTCCCTTGCCGAGAAAGGTTTTGATGCTGTCGTAGATTTGATCCCGGTTGGCGATCTGTGAAGTGACCATGTTTTCTGCCGACTCGAAATGTTCGTTCAGATCCCGCAGAAATTGTCCGCTTCCGTACGGGCTTTCAACCTGAGCGTAGCAGAAAAGGTTGACGGATGGAAGAATTTCGTCTTTTAGAATCTTGACGCATTCCATGGAATCTTCACGCGACCAGTTGTCCCCATCGGAAAAGTGGAAGGGATAAATGTTCCATTCATACGGGGAATAGTCCCGCTGGATCATGTCACGGCACAGCCGGTAGGCGCTGGAGATCATGGTGCCGCCGCTTTCGCGCGTGTGAAAAAACGTCTCACGGTCGACCTCTCTAGCCGCCGCATCGTGGATAATATAGCGCGATTCGATGCCTTTGTATTGGCTGCGCAGCCAGGTATCGATCCAGAACGTCTCGATACGGACAATTTCCTTTTGTTCATCCCACATACTCCCCGAGACGTCCATCAGATAGATAATCACGGCGTTGTTATGCGGGATGTGGTATTCTTTCCAGGTGCGGTAGCGTTTGTCTTCGCGAACCGGAACGATGATAGGGTTGTCTTTGTCGTAAATGCCTGTGGCGATCTGCCGTTTCAATGCGTTCCGGAAAGTTCGTCTGAAGTGCCGCAGGCTTTCCGGTCCGGTGTGGCGGATGTCGGAATACCGGTCTCGCGTCGACTCGATGGTTTGTTTGCCGCGCGGTTCAATGCGGGGCAGTTCCAGCTCTTCACCCAGCATCTGGGCGAGTTCTTCGAGTGTGACGTCCATTTCCAAAAGATGGTCCGCGGCGGCATTGCCAGCCTGACCGACGCCGCCTTCACCGTCCGAATCCGATCCGAGGGGCGTTCCTTTGTCGCCGTCACCCTGGCCGACGCCGCCGGTCTGCTTCATACCGTACCGGAAGTGAGGCAGATGGATCTGCGGCACGGGGATGGTCACGAAATCCTTGCCTTTTTTGCCGATCAATTCGCCCTGCGTCAAATACTTCCGCAGGTTCTGTTTGATCTTTCCCTTGATGATCTGGCGGAAGCGGTTGTAATCGACCTGTACGTTAAGATTCACGGCGGTATTTATTTCTGCGATTTAATGTCGCCACGGGCAAAAATACTCGCGACGTACTGGAGAACGTCGGTCGCACTGACCTCGTCGTATCCGTAATTTTTGATCAGGCGGGACTTGACCACGTCGATTTTGTCCTGCGTTTCCTTGTCGACGACATTGCTCACGAGGCTCGTCAGCTTGATCGTATCTTTCTGGTCTTCGAACAGCTTGAGTTCGAGCGCCTTGTACAGGCGTTCATTCGTCCGGTAGTCGAACGTTTTACCGTCGACGGCCAGGGCACCGATGTAATTCATGATCTCACGGCGGAAGTCGTCCTTGCGGCTTTCCGGAATTTCGATCTTTTCCTCGATGGAACGCATCAGGCGCTCATCCGGGGCCTCGTACTCGCCGGTGTATTTATTTTTGACCTTTTCATTTTGCGTATAGGCTTTGACGTTGTCGATGTAGTTGGCGCACAGACGTTTGAGGGCGTCCTCGTCGGCGGAGATGGCCCGCTGGACTTCATTTTTGACGATATCTTCGTACTCCTGTTTGACCACGCCGAGCAGTTCGCGATATTTTTTTCTCAAATCTTCATTGTTGATCAAACTGTGATGGCGCAACCCTCCTTCCAGTTCTTTCAACACCATGAAGGGATTGATCGAAGGACCCAGCCGGTCGTTCACGAGGCAGTTGGAGATCTTGTCCTGGACATACCGTGGACTGATCCCGTCCATGCCCTCACGTTTCGCAGACTTGCGCAGTTCTTTGATGTTGTCCTCCGTGAAGCCGGGGATGGTCTTGCCGTCGTACAGCTTCAGTTTTTGCATCAACGTCAAATTGGGCTTGTTGGGTTCCTCCATACGCGTGAGGACGGACCACATGGCGGCCATTTCCAGCGTATGCGGTGCAATGTGTTTGCCTTTGATCTTGCGCGGGCTGAAGTCCTTCTGGTAGATCCGGATTTCGTGGGACAACTTGGTGATGTACGGGATGTCGATTTTGATCGTACGATCGCGCAGGGCCTCCATGAACTCGTTGTTTTGGAGTTTTTTGTACTCCGGTTCGTTGGTATGGCCGATAATGACTTCGTCGATGTCGGTCTGTGCAAATTTTTTCGGCTTGATTTTGTGTTCCTGCGAAGCACCGAGGAGATCGTACAGGAAAGCGACGTCCAGCTTGAGGATTTCGATAAATTCCACGATCCCGCGGTTCGCGATGTTGAGTTCCCCGTCGAAATTGAACGCCCGGGGGTCGGAGTCAGCCCCGTATTCCGCGATTTTTCTGAAATTGATGTCGCCCGTCAACTCCGTCGAGTCCTGATTTTTTTCATCTTTCGGTTGAAACGTGCCGATGCCGATGCGGTCTTTTTCAGACAGGAGGAGGCGGTAGACGCGCACATGCTTGATGACGGATTCCCAGTCGCCGCGGTATTGTTTCATGTATTTGTTGAATTCGTACCGGCAGACGGGGCACAGATCGCCTTCGATCGTGATTTTTTCCAGATCGCCCGCGAGGTCGCGATTGATCAGCCGTTCAACGTCGCTCCGCATGTCGAACGGAATCAGGTGCAGCGGCTCTTCGTGCATCGGGCATCGGGTGACGCCGCCGTTTTCGTCGATCCACTGGTAAGTGTACAGCGCGCCCTCCGGGGTCTTGGAATAGTGTTCGATGCCTTTCTTCAGAAGCCGGACAATCGTGCTTTTGGAACTTCCGACCGGACCGTGGAGCAGGATGACGCGTTTTTCGGTGCCGTAACGGTGGGCGGCCGATTTGAATACGTTGACGAGCTTCATGAGCGGGATGTCTAGGCCGTACACGGCATCTTTCCCGCCGTCGATGGGATCATCGAAAAAATGATAGTGCGTGATTTTCTTTTTGACGTCGATGTATTCTTCGGAGCCGTGGGAGAGGATCATGTCGTACATGCGCTGAAACGCGGTCCGTGCCGACCGCGGCTTCTCCACGGTCAGGTTCAGATAGTCCTCGTATCCTCCTTCCCAGTTCCAGTCCTGATAGGTTGCCAGGTCCTGTTTCTCCCGGATGAGGCCGAGCACTTTGGATGCCGGTGCAGAGAACATGTTTTCTGACATACTCATTACGATGAACCTCCTAAATAAAAAAAGTTAAATGCGTCTTTGCAGAATTGGATTCAAAGAACATTTAACTCGACGACAAGAGTATCCGAGATTCAACCCCACAGCGAAAGCGACGATACCATCTCCTTTATAAAACGTTTTCTCATGGACCCTTATGTCATTACGGTTCGATGTCGATCGGGATCGACTGTGTGACGCTGGAATTGGTCAGTTGGTCCGTTATCCTAAGATGCATCGTATAAGGCCCGGTGTCAAGATCGCGAACGTCCAGTGCAAAGTAATACTGGTCGTCACGGTTACGGCCGGCGACGTCGAACGCCGTCGTAATGGTCTCTTTTTTACGTCCCCATGACGGAAGCCAGTTTTTCCACCACTTGTCGTCGTCGCGCGGTGAAAAGGACGTTTCGATCCGGTAGGCGCTGTTGCCGTACGCATTCAACGTTAGATGGTAAATCTCAAAATACAGGTAAACGAGGGACTTCCTGGAGACCGACTGAGAGAATGTCGGGATCACGCGGAGATCCCTTTCTTTGGTAATGCGCGAGGCAAGGATCACGTCGCTGACGGCCAGTGCATCCTCTTTGAACGAACGAATTCGAATCGGCTCTCGGACAATACCCGCTTTGCGATCCATCCGCGTCAGCACTTCCATCGAGTACTCGCGGACCGGGGTGCCGACGGGAATATGATCCAGTTCCGCATAATTTATAAACATAGTACCTTCTTCGAAGTCCTTGTTAAACTCGAGGAAAGACCGTTTTTCACCCGTGATGCGATTGCTGTCGTCGATCACGAACAGGCCGACATCGCTGGCAACGTCGAGGCCGAACGCCCGGTAGTCTCTGTCGATATCGTCAATCTGAGCGCCATAGTAGACTCTGAGGCGGGTCTCATTCCCTGCGCCTTTGAATTGGAATGCGCGCGTCTTAAGATCGAATGAAAATTCCGCCGGCCAAACGAATGCGTCCGCCCGGTCTTTGAGCACGCTGCGTTCCGTCAGCAAACTGCGGTCGTCGAGCAGGTAGTGTCCGCTGGCAAAATCATCCGTGAAATGAAAGAAAAAGTTGTCGTATTGCCAGTTTTCGCTTCCGCCGAGGATACGCTCATCGGGTTGTACTTTGTACGAAACGACCGGTTTCCCGTATCGGATGAATATGCGACCCTTTTCCGTGCGCCATCCGGGCATATTTTTTTTGGGAACGCCGTAGCGCAGATTGGCGTACGTGATCCGGTTGTATTGTTCCAATTTCCGTTCATTGCTGGCCGTCAGATACATCGGGTCCCGGAATTTCCAGTAAGCCGCTTCAAAATTCGTCCGTTCGTCGCCCTTGAGACGGCTGAACATCTCTCGTTGTTCGTCGGGGAGGATATGTTCAATACTATTGTACACCTGGCGATCGTCACTGGTCATCAGGGTCATGGCGTGGGCATAGTGTTCTTCCGCAAGGTCCTGGCGTCCGAGATAGTAATAGGCCATCGCGAGAAAACACCGCGCTTCGGCATCGGACGGATCGATTTTAACGGCGTATTCGAATACCATCCGCATCCGGTCGTAATTCTGGATTTCGAAATACAATTGACCGAGATGCACGATCGCGTCGCGGTGGTCCCGTTTGAATTGCAGCGCTTTTTCAAACGATTCGGCCGCTTTCAGAAGGTCTTCGGTTCCGTATGATGAGAGGTAGATGACGTTGTTGTCGGAAAAACTGACCATGTCCCGGTATTTGAGCGCCGACCGTTCCGCCATCAATCCAATATGATAATAGGCTTCTGCAACGCTCTCGTTGTACGGCGAACCCGGGACCGGCGTCATCTGTCGGATTTTGTCGGCCGTTTCCTGAGCGGCCCAGTAAAACCCGCGGGCATACTGGATTTTCATCAACAGAACGTGGTGCTCGATCGCGTGCGGTTCCCGGGCGATCGCCTGAAGTACGTGCGTTTCGGCTTTTTGCCGCGTCCGAACGGTATTCAGCGTGAGATAGTGTTCCGCCAGTTGATGTTGTGCAAAGGCGTAATCGGGGGAATTATACGGGACACGGCTGAGTCGATCGATCAACGTGTCCGGTTCCGTAGTCGTGGCCCAACCCGCCGATGCCACGATCAGCAGGAGAAAAACAGGAGCTGCAGGCGACAGAAGGACGGTCATGAAAAGCCTTTGGATACGCCAGGATCACGGGCGCACGGAAAATATACGCCTCGCTCCAACGCTTGTCAAGCCGGGGCAGGGTCAAAAACAGGTTATGACGCGATCGCCGAAAAAAGGGGACCCTCCGCTCACACCGTATCGGTTTTTCTGCGCAGTTGAATGATCCGAATCCGATGGAGCAGTTTCAAGAAGGGATAGGTCGGATCGATTTCAAACCAGCGCGTTGCGAAATTCGGGCGGTTCGGATGTTTATGATGGTTGTTCTGGAACAGTTCACCCATCAGAAAAAAATCCCACGCGATGGAATTTTTGCTGTGATCGTCGTTGGGATAATTCCGGTATCCGTACTTATGACCGCACCAATTGACAATGGCGCCGTGCACGGGTCCCATAAAAAAATGGGCCGGCAGCAGCAGAAACTGCCACCACTCGGTGGCGAAGAAAAAATAAAACACCCCGTAGCCGATTCCCCAGACCACTCGTGCGACCCACGCATTGCCCAGTTTATCGATGATCGGCCACTCCGGATAATTACCCTGAAACTCTTTTGCCGGCTGTTCCTTGCGACGGACGTAACCGGTATAGATACGATAGGTCTGCATCATCATGGAGAAGACGTCTTTAAAAAAATGCGGAGAATGCGGGTCCTTTTCGGTATCGCTGAACGCATGGTGCATGCGATGCATGATGCCGTATGCCCTCGGATTGAGGTATGACGATCCCTGACTAATCCACGTACCGAAATAAAAAATACGTTCCCAGAACTTGTTCATGCTAAACATTTTGTGGGCGGTGTAACGGTGCAGGAAAAACGTCTGGCTGAAAAGCGAGGTGAACCAGTGGCCCAGGAAGAAAACGGCGATTGTCATTACGAAAACTCCTTTACCTGTGGATGAAACCGGTAGGATGACGTAAATCCTCGGACGATTTCACCGAATTGAGTACAGATTCTATGTCGTTTTTTTTCAGAGGACTTGCAAGAAACGTTCGCAAAGACGAGATTGATATATGGTTTTCAACAAATGGTTCAAACTCGGTCTTGTCCTGGTTATCGGCGGAATCCTGGCTGCACTGGATAATTTAGGCGACTACCGTTTGTTGCCGGGTATTTATTTCTGGACCGCCATGCTGGCCATTGGCATGGGGATGTTTCTGATGTTTGTGGGGATTGAAGAGCGGCGAAACACTCCTCCCGAAGGTTAACTTATTTCGGATCGACGTAACCCTCCGGTTTCTGTGCGGCCTTTCCACTGAAGAGAAATTCCACGATCTGCTGGCGAAAAATTTCGTCCGTCCGCGGATCCATCAGGTTCAACCGATATTCGTTCATCACCATTTTGAAATGATCTTCGAACATTTTCCAGGCGTCTTTCGAAACTTCGTTGAAAATGCGCTTGCCCAGTTCGCCTGGAATCGGCGGTCGATCCAAACCCGGGAGTTCTTTGCCGAGCTTCACGCATTGTACCATTCGGGACATTGTTGACTCCGTTTTCCGTTTACCGGGGCAACATACGACGTATGGCCGCCACCTTCAACGATTATTTGGGTGTACCGGCGGGCAGTTGAAGGATAAATTCCGTTCCGCTTCCTTCCTGTGAACGGACGTCGATCGATCCGTGATGGCGCTGGACGATGCCGTACACGGCGGAAAGCCCCAGACCACGGCCGGCGCCCACGTCTCGCGTGGTAAAAAACGGGTCGAAAATCCGGTCTCGGATCGAGTCCGGAATGCCTATCCCGTTGTCGGCGATATGGATGCGAACGAGATCGGGTTGATCCGCGTTGCTTCTGACAATAATCCGTCCTTCGTGATCCGATAACTGGCCTTTGCGCCGTGCATCTCCGATGGCTCGTGCGGCATTGTCCAGCAGGTCGACAAAGCATTGATTCAAATCTCCAATGGCACAACGGATATGAGGAACCTGCCGGAGATCGCGCTCAATACGGATGTCCTGATGGGTGTGCTGAAAAAGATCCACGACCAGATCCAGGTGTTCGTTGATATCGGTCCACGCCATCTGCGAAGAGTCGGAGAGGCTGAAACTGCGCATGTTGTGGACGATGCTTCGAATACGTTCGCTGCCGTGGAGCGATCCGTTCAACGCGTCGACGATGTCGGAGCGGATCTTATTCCATCGGGCTGCCGTATCCGGATCGGCATTGGGGATGAACGCGTCGATACGGTTGACGGCATCCTTGATGAACTCGAGATTCGGCTGGATAAATGTCAGCGGATTGTTGATCTCATGCGCGAGTCCGGCAACCATCTGTCCGAGGGACACCAGTTTTTCGGATTGCACCAGCTGGTCTTTCGTTTTGTTCAACTGCACGACGGCCTGTTCAAGTTGGACGTTGATTTCCTGCAGATGCGCGGCCTGTTTTTCAATTTTTAAATTTTTGGCGGCGATCTCGTCTTTTTGCGCTGTAATTTCTGCCGTACGGCGGAGTACCGCTTCTTCGAGCTGCCGTTTCTGAGTTTCGATACGACGAATTCGATGCCGGTACGTTCCAACGACAATTCCACCCAGCACCACGGCGCTTATGATTTTGAACCACCATGTTTGCCAGAACGGTGGAAGAACGGTCACGGTTATGGACGCTTCATGAGGACTCCAGACGCCGTCGGTGTTGGTGGCGCGGACCCGAAAGCGATAGGTTCCCGGATCGAGGTTGGTATAGGTAGCGGAACGTGCCCGGGCAGTCGTGGCGATCCACCCGTCGTTAAAACCTTCGAGCGTGTAGGCGTACCGGTTTTTCATCGGACTGCCGAATTGCAGTGCGGCAAATTCAATCGAGAAGACGGATTGGCCGGGCGAAAGCGTCACGTGCGTTGCGGACGTGATGTTAGACGTCAGAGGACCCTTCGGGTCCGGACGAAGCGGGGTATTGAATAATTTGAAATCGGTGAGAACGACGCGCGGCTCGTACGTACTTTTCCGAACGGTGGAGGGGCGAAAATACGTAATCCCGTCCGGTCCACCGAAAAAAAGTTCACCGGATGCATTTTTGAACGCCGCACCCTGATTGAATTCATGGCTGGGGAGGCCGTCGCTTTCATCGTAAGCGTCTATTTCCGCCGCCTCGCCGTTCCAGTAGAAGCGGACCAGGCCTTTGTTGGTACTGAGCCATAACTTGTTCTGGTTGTCTTCCAAGATCGCGTAAATTTGTTCGTTCGGCAGGCCGTCCTTGGTTAGGAAACGCCGGAATCCATCTCCTTCCAGGAGATTGAGCCCCTGTTCGCTAGCGGCCCAGATCCTGCGCTGCCCGTCCTCGTGGACGTGAAATATGCCGTAATGGCTCAACGAGCGTGAGAGGTCGGGACGATGGATGAAACGCCGCCATGACCGGCCGTCGGAGTCGGTCATGTTGAGATCACGGCGGGTGGCAACCCAGATGGCTCCGGATGAAGCCTGCATGATCGCTCGAATGCCGTCGTCGCTGAGCGATGTCGAATCCCCCTCCTGATGTTGAAACACGTCGACCGTTTTTCGATCGGCATCCCAACGCAGAAGTCCGCCACCGTCCGTTCCGACCCATAACCGGCGTTGCCGGTCTTCGGTGAGCGTCATGATCCGTTCGCGGAACGGCGCTTTGAACACCTCATGCTCAAAACGGCGGATGCGATCGGCGACGGCATCGTAGGTGTACAGGCCACCGCCCCACGTTCCAATCCACAGCCGACCGCTCGCGTCAACAAGAAGGGCGCGTACGAGGTTACTTCGAAATCCGCCGGGTTCACCGGCCTGTTGCCGGTACTGTTTCGACTGGCCCGTTTGCCGGTTGAGGCGGATTAATCCCTGGTTGAACGTACCGATCCAGAGCTGGTTATGGCGGTCTTCCGTGATGGCCCAGATGTCTCCATCGGGTAGAGACCGGGCGTCAAGCGGGTGGTGCACAAGTTTATGAAACGTCCGTTTTTCCGGGTCCGTGTAACACATTCCATCCTGCGTGGCAAACCATACGATGCCGGATCGATCCTGCGATATGTTCCACACCTGATTGCTGTTGAGTCCAAGCGTGTAATTGGTGGTACGATAGGCGCGGAAGCGAAGAGTTGTGGGGTCGAGAACGTTCAATCCGTCGGCGGTAGCGATCCACCACGTCGAGTCGCGATCGACAAACAGACGATATACGCGATCACTGGAAATGCTTTGAGGATCCCGCGGATCGTTGCGAAACAGCATCCACCTGCCGGTCGACGGCGTCCATCGCTGCAGACCCTGATTGGTCCCGATCCAGACGTTACCGCGGGCATCTTCGTGTGTAAAATAAAGCCGTTTCGAGACGACGCCGTTTTTGCCGCTCGGATCAAACGGAAGCGGCGTCAATACATTGGTTTCCGTATCCCACGTGACGACCCCTTCGCCGAGCGTTGCCAGCCAGATCCTGCCCTGGCGGTCACGACGGATCCCCTGCACCTCCGGGATTCGTTTTCCAAAAATTCTCACCGCTTCTCCCGACGATTTGTCGACGCGGTAGAGGAGGTCGTCGGCGTTGACGATCAGGTGCGTGTCCGACTCGTCGAATATAAAGGACACGTCATCGGGACCCGACGGATCGAGCGGGATGCGATCGAAGGCATCGCCCCGGGGGTTCCACCGGTTCAATCCGCGGCCGGTTGCAATCCAGATATGGCCGCCGCGGTCGACACAGATCGAGTTGATCTCATTGTTGGACAGGGAGGTCGAATCGTCAGGATCGTTTCGAAAAACCGTAAACGCGTGACCGTCGAACCGGTTGAGCCCGTCCTGGGTGCCGGCCCAGAGAAAACCATGATGGTCCTGCACGATGCACGAAACCGACTGCTGTGAAAGGCCGTGCTCGATGCTCAGAAATTTGAACGTGATGTCGGGCGACTGGCTCCAGCCCGGAGCCGAGCAGAGCCAGAGCACCAGACCCATCCCATGGACGCCACGAAACATTCGCATCATGAGAAATCGCGTGAGAAACAGGTGTAGAAATGACAAGAAGAAATTATTACAAAAGACGGGGACGCGCAAGTCTTACCATTTTCGCAGACGCTTACTGACCCGCATCATGTTTCAAACGACCCGACAGGTCAAAACCGATACGAACGGCAAACCCTATTTGCTTTGACGACGGATCGGATGTAAGAAGTAAGGACAGTCGCTGTTTTTGATTGTAGTCTCGAACCGATTGCGGATACTCCAGACGGCAGAAGTCAGAAACGTAACGGTGCTGGCGACCGATGAAGGGTTTATAAAACTTGAATCATCGTCGATGACCCCTACAACTCCTTTTTTCTCAAATTTTGAGAATTTTTGCGGTTGATGGCTCTCTAAATTAAGTACGTAACGATTGACATTCACAACCATGCAAACCAAAAAAAGGAGAAAAAGCCATGGGTAAGTCAACAATGAATCGAGCCATCTTGATCGGACGTCTGGGACGTGATCCGGAATTCCGCTACACGCCCAAGGGAACACCCGTCACGATGTTCAATCTCGCTACCGACGAGTCGTACAAGGGCAAAGACGGCGAGGTCGTCACCCACACGGACTGGCACCGCATTGTCGCGTGGAGAAAACTCGCGGAAATCTGCGGACAGTACCTGAAAAAAGGTTCGCTCGTCTGCGTCGAAGGAACGCTGCGGACGCGGTCGTACCATGACGGAAAAGGCGTGGAACGGTTCGTTACCGAAATTGTTGCCGATAACATGCGCATGCTCGGATCACGCCCGAAAAAATCCAACGACACGCAGGTCGATGAGGGTGCTCCTGCGATGAACGAAGGAGTCCATGAACCGGCGGATGCCTGAGCATCGCCATCGGAGTGGGGAATCACGGTGCGGCAACAACCGCCCGTGGTTCCGCATCATCCGATCGAAAAAAGAACAATTTGCTTATCAAAAACCGATTCCATAGTTTCGCGCAAGTCCTCATGCATTTACCATCACAGGTCAAGCCGAGACGTTCCAAAGGAGTAGCTCAATGGCAGATGTAAAAGAATTCGACACGTTTACCGACAAAGACAAAAAAGCCGCTCTTGATCGCACGCTTGCCGACATCATGAAGGAGTACGGAAAAGGTTCCATCATGAAGTTGGGCGAGAAGTCCGCGATGCGTGTGGAGACGTTTTCCACCGGTTCGATTTCCATCGACGCCGCACTTGGTGTCGGTGGTATTCCGCGCGGCCGCATCACGGAGATTTACGGTCCGGAATCGAGCGGCAAAACCACGCTCGCGCTGCACGTTGTGGCGGAGGCGCAAAAGACGGGCGGGATCGCCGCGTTCATCGACGCGGAGCACGCCCTCGACGCCGTGTACGCCAAACGGCTCGGCGTCGATACCGATAACTTACTGATCAGCCAGCCGGACAACGGTGAGCAGGCTCTTGAGATCACCGAACGGCTCGTGCGCAGCAATGCGGTGGACGTCATCGTCATCGATTCCGTCGCTGCCCTCGTTCCCAAAAGCGAAATCGACGGAGAAATGGGCGACGCCACCATGGGCGTACAGGCGAGGCTAATGAGCCAGGCGATGCGCAAACTGACCGGCGCCGTCAGCAAATCCAAGACGTGTGTGATTTTTATCAACCAGATCCGCGACAAGATCGGCGTGATGTTCGGCAATCCCGAAACGACGACCGGCGGACGCGCGTTAAAATTTTATACGTCCATTCGAATCGACATCCGGCGTATCGGACAGATCAAAGCCGGTGAACAGATTGTCGGCAACCGGACCAAGGTCAAGGTGGTCAAAAACAAACTGGCGCCGCCGTTTAAAGAATGCGAAGTCGATCTGATGTACGGCCTCGGCATTTCCCGTGAAGGCGACCTGATCGATCTTGCGTCCAATATGAACGTCATTGCCAAGAGCGGAACGTGGTACGCGTTTGACGATGAAAAAATCGGACAGGGGCGTGAAAATGCGAAACAGTTTCTGCTCGACAACCCGGATATTTGTCAAAAAATCGAAAAACGAGTTCGACAGGAACTCGGGTTGAT
The DNA here is from genome assembly GCA_964478735.1 of uncultured Bacteroidota bacterium. Classification (GTDB taxonomy): domain Bacteria; phylum CLD3; class CLD3; order SB21; family SB21; genus CAYZJB01. The sequence continues at coordinate 86,899 of CAYZJB010000001.1, forward strand.
CGCACAGGAAATGGAGACCGCCGCGAGCGCTCCGAAACAAAACCCCAACGACAAAAAATCGAAGTGAGGATAATATTATGTCACGTGGTACACTTAATAAAGTCATCCTGATCGGTCGTTTAGGCAAGGACCCTGAGATGCGGTACACGCCGCAGGGTGTCGCCGTCACGACGTTCAACGTCGCGACGAACGAATCGTACAAGGATCGTGAAGGCAAAGAAGTTGAAAATACGGAATGGCATCGGGTCGTCGCGTGGAGAAAACTGGCGGAAATTTGCGGCCAGTATCTCAAAAAAGGTTCCCTCGTCTACATCGAGGGCAAACTGAAAACGCGTACGTACGATGATAAGGACGGCGTCAAGAAGTACATCACGGAGACGATTGCCGACCAGATGCAGATGCTGGATAGTAAACGGGACAGCATGGGCGGAGGAGAACGTTCGACGTCGTCCCATGATACCGGCGGTATGAATGCATACACGGAGCCCGCGCCGACGACATCCACGGCCGAGGACGATCTGCCGTTTTAGCAGTAACCTCTCTCCAAAAAGCCGTCGAGTTCGACGGTTTTTTTGTTGTACCTGAATATGAAATCATGACCTGATCAACATCAGGAAAAAGATTGCTCAAAGAAAAGAAGTCGTCTATATTAGAGCGACCCGCCTGAGGTAGTTAACAACGGTTCAGTGTAACAAAGGAAGCGATCTGCGAAATGGTACGATCTATCATAACAGCAATCACACTTTCCATTCTGTTTTCGTCAAATGGATTGGGTCAAACACTTAATATGACGTTTGAAAGCAATCAAAACTTTTACAATCCCGGCCAAGGGTTTTCGACCACGTACGCCAACCTCTGGGGCTATACCGATTCATTGGGCAATGAGTACGCCATTCTCGGTGCCTACTCGGGTACGGCAATTATCAACGTTACAGATCCGCAAAACCCGGTAGAGGTGGATACCGTGAGTGCGCCTTTTTCGGCATGGCATGAAGAACAGGTGTGGGAGAATTACGCCTATTCAGTATCGGAAGGCGGGTCGGGTCTGCAGATAATTAATCTTTCCCTGCTTCCGGATTCGGTTTTTCTCGTCAAGAATTGGTTGTGGAGCGGGAGTAACGCCGATCGTGCGCATGCGTTTCACATTCGTGACGGTTATGCGTACCTCACGGGTGGAACCGTCAGTGCAGGCCAGGGCGGAAATCAAGGCGGGATCCGAATTGTATCTCTCGCCGACCCGGAAAATCCGGTTACGGTCGGTTTCTGGGATAGTCTGTACGTGCATGACTGCTACGTTCGCAATGACACGATTTATGCGGCGTGTATTTTTAACGGTGTCATGGCCATTATCGATGCTACCGACATAGCCAATCCGCGAACCATTTACGCCTATACATGGCCCAACGCCTTCACCCACAATGCGGCGCTGACGGATGACGGTCAGTATCTTCTGACAACGGATGAAACGTCGAATCCACCAGGGAGACTTCGAATCTGGGATATTTCGACTCTTCGTGACGGTATTGCGGGCAACACCAACGTGGAGGAAGTAGCGAGCTTTGGCTCAACCGGAATCGTTCACAACGTCTATGTCAAAGGTTATCACGCGTTTGCGTCGTATTACTCCGAAGGCGTACGCGTGTGGAACATTCAGAATCCAAAAAATCCGATTGTCGTCGGGCACTACGATTCGTACCCCGCTGATAATGCTGCCAATTTTAATGGAGACTGGGGCGTCTATCCGTTTTTCGAATTTGATTCGGTAAACAACAAGCAAAAACTGATTCTATCGGATCGGCAGCACGGGTTGATCACCTTATCGTTTACACCGCCTAGCGTCGGTTTTGTTCGCGGTACGATATCTGATGCGACGACAGGACAGCCCGTTGCCGGGGCCACCGTGCAGTTTCTCGGGAAAACCTATTCGGTTGTCACGGATTCCGGCGGTAAATATGTCCTGAACGATATTTACGGCCTAGTCACGCTGAGCGTGTCAAAAGACGGGTATGAGACTCTCACGATGGATATCAATATCAATTCCCCGGACGTTATGATCGACCTGGATTTAGGCAATCAGGCTCCTCTTCCACCGCGAATTCGTACGACAATCCTCCAAAACCCCGCGGCGACCCGTCATGCAGACATTGTCGTTACTTCACAGGATTCGCTTGAGGGGGCGCCTATGGTGAGGATCACATTGGGCACCGACTCCTTGGTTGTACCGATGTCGGCCGTGACGTCGGGTCTCGTCTATCGCGGGCCGGTCACGTTTACGTCGGCCGGAACGTACTCCATTCACACCGAAGCGACATCAGTCTACCAGGTTGATTCGATTGCCGACCGGTCGTTTGCAGTTGTCCTAACCAAGCCGCGTGGTACGACGGTGATCCAGACGCCCTCCGGCAACGCCATCCTGAAGATTCAGGACGGTACATTTGCCGATGAAACCTATCTCACAGCCATGGACGATGGCAGCAGCGTGCATTTCGGACCGGAGGTGGTTCCCGCTCGTTCAGTAGGTCTGGAATTAAAACTCAACGTCGCGACCCATGAAGATCCTGCCAAGTTTTTCATCTTCCAAAGATCCGGAGACGACTGGATTCGAATTCCGACATTGCGGCTCACTCGGTTGGGAATATTGAAAGCGGACGTGGAAGCATTAGGTGAATTTAAGATCGGATACGATCCTTCGTATTCAGGAGAAAATGTCGAAATTGCCGATTTTGCGCTGGCTCAAAATTATCCCAATCCCTTCAATCCGGTCACGACATTGCAATACGATGTTCCGCAGGATGGCCACATTGAGCTGGCGATCTATAATACCCTGGGCCAGAAAGTGCGTTCGCTTGTCTCCGGTTTCCGACCAGCAGGGCGCCATAGATTTCAGTGGGACAGTCGAAACGATGCAGGTGCAATTGTAGCAAGCGGAGTGTACCTGTACCGGCTACAGGCAGGCTCATTCGTCAAAACCCGAAAAATGTTACTCGTCAAATAGGAGAGATCATGAAACGCGTGTTATTCTGTCTGATGTTTTTCGGTCTTGTTGCTTGTGACAAAGATTCGAAAAAGATCACGTACGAAATTCTGCTAGTGGACGCGGATGCCGATTTTGTGACGGGCAATTATGCGGCGGCGCTACAGACGTACCTGGATGCGCAGGCGCTGAAGCCCGAAGACGCGCGTGCATATTCGGGCGCAGGCTGGTGCCATCTCAAACTTGACGATCTCACGTCGTCGGCGAGCGCATTCGATGACGGCTCGTCGCTCGCCAACGTGTCTGCTGATCTTTTTGCAGGATGGTCTTTTGTTCTCCGGGCCCAGGAAGATTTTACGGGCTCCAATTCGAAGTCGGACAGTGCCTTGGCGAGAGATCCGGCGTGGCAATTCGGCCTGATTCCGTCGCTGGATTATAAAGACCTGCATCTTTTACGTGCTGGAAACTATTTTCTGCTTGGTCTGTATACTCAGAGCAAGGCCGAGGTCCTTATATTAGATGCATCGTTTGCATCCGTCGACGTGACGACGGATTCGGGGCGCGCCAAACTCGCACAGAAGATCGAAGACCTGAAATCGCTGACGAAATTTCCCTTGTGATTGGATTCGTCTTTTCAGAACATCATCCGGCCGTTCGAGGGGTGCTTCGAGCGGCCTTTTTATGTCATGACGTCCGTCATACAACCGAAATTTCAATCGCTTATTCTTAATCCGTTACTTCACCAAAAGGATTCCAGCGATGGGACAGAATAAAAAAACGGCCGTTAAACGATCTGCCCGAATTTCACGATCTTTAAAAAAATCCACGCCGTCGTGGAATGGATTCAAACCGACAAAACTCCGACTCCAGCGTCCGGTTCCATCCGACATCGACATCGCCCAGGCGGCTCAGCCTAAACCGATTATCCAGCTTGCAAAAGAGATCGGGTTGAAAGAAAACGAGCTGGAATTGTATGGCCCGTTTAAGGCGAAGGTCCGTCTCGAATCCCGCGATCGGCTAAGCAAATTGCCTAACGGCAAATATATCGACGTCACCGCCATCACGCCGACGCCTCTCGGCGAAGGAAAGACGACGACCACGGTCGGGCTGGCCCAGGCTCTGGGAGCGCACCTGAAGAAACGCGTGTTCGCCTGTATCCGCCAACCGTCACAGGGCCCGACGTTCGGCATCAAGGGCGGAGCGGCCGGGGGCGGGTACAGCCAGATCATTCCGATGGAGGACTTCAACCTCCATCTCACCGGCGACATTCATGCGATTACGGCGGCGCATAATTTAATGGCCGCGGCAATGGACGTGCGGATGTTTCATGAACATCACCAGCCGGACGATGAAAAATTATTTCAAGCCATGTGTCCGCCGGACAAAAAAGGCGAACGACATTTTGCCCGGTCGCATTACGCACGGATGAAAAAATTAGGCATTACGGCCAAACGTCCCGAAGATCTCACGCTCGACGAAAAACGCCGCCTGTTTCGGTTGGACATTGATCCCGAAACGATCATGTGGAATCGCGTTCTCGATCTCAACGACCGCATGCTGCGTCAAATCACGATCGGCCAGGGCCCGGAGGAAAAAGGGTTTACGCGCTCGACGGGCTTCGATATTACGGTGGCCAGCGAGATTATGGCCATCCTTGCATTGACTACCTCGCTTGAAGACATGCGGGAGCGACTCGGCAAGATGGTGTTTGCACTCAGTCGCAATGGAGACCCTTTGACGGCGGAAGACCTAGGCGTCGCGGGCGCGTTGACCGTGCTGATGAAGGATGCGATCAAGCCGAACCTTATGCAAACGCTGGAAGGTACGCCCGCGTTCGTGCATGCGGGACCTTTTGCCAATATTGCGCACGGCAATTCATCCATCATCGCCGATCAGATTGCACTCAAGCTGGCGGAATACGTGGTGACGGAATCGGGGTTTGGTGCGGACATCGGGATGGAAAAATTCATGGACATCAAATGCCGCGTGTCGGGGCTGATACCCGACGTCGTCGTTCTGGTGGCGACCATTCGCGCCCTCAAAATGCACGGCGGCGGACCGAAAGTCGTCGCAGGTAAGCCGCTCGACCGCGTCTATCTGGAAGAAAACCTACCATTGCTCGAAGCCGGCATGCCCAATCTCACTCGACATATCACAAACGCGAAACGATTCGGAATTCCCGTGATCGTTGCCATCAATTCCTTCGACACCGACTCGGCTGAGGAAATCCGGCTGATCGAACAAGTTGCCCTTGAGGCCGGCGCGGAAGCGGCCTGCGTATGCACGCACTGGATGAACGGCGGCAAGGGCGCGGTAGAACTGGCGCGCGCCGTCGTGGAAGCGGCCGAGCGGCCGAAAAAATTCGAATTCCTGTATCCGCTGGACGCACCGATCAAAGAGAAGATCGAAACGATTGCACGATTCTACGGCGCTTCGGGCGTCGATTATTCACCGGAAGCGGAGGCGAAAATCGAACGGTTTACGAAACTCGGTTATACGCACATGCCGATCTGTATGGCGAAGACCCATCTGTCGTTTACCGCCGATGCGACGATCAAAGGAGCGCCGACGGATTTCCGGATTCCCATCCGTGATATCCGTGCATCGGTGGGCGCGGGGTTTCTTTATCCGTTGGTTGGAATGATGCGAACAATGCCGGGACTCGCGACCCGTTCGGCGTTTATGGACGTGGACGTCGACCTGAAAACGGGCAAGGTGATAGGATTATTTTAAAGATACGTTGCCCTTGTTACGACCACAGTATTCATGGAAAAAAAAATTGTGTGAGTCGTTTAGCCGATGGAGCAGGGCAAACTGAATGGTTTGTCAATTTGCAGAGTAAGTTGCTGTCGGGTGCAAAAAACTGCAAAGGAGTAATTATGCAATTCATGCGCATGTTGACGATTCTGTTGCTGCCCGTATCCCTGGCTGCGCAGAATCAGAAACCGCTGGCCAGCCCGAAAGCGACCGTCATGCAGGTAGTCGGATCGACGGAAATTACCATCACGTATCATCGGCCGGCCGTGAAGGGTCGAAGTATTTTCGGCGGTCTGGTACCTTACGGCCAGGTCTGGCGAACGGGCGCCAACGAAAATACGACGATTTCGTTTTCAAACGACGTCAAGATCAACGGAAAATCGCTTAAAGCCGGAACGTACGGCCTGCATACCATTCCCGGTCAGTCATCGTGGACGATCGTTTTTAACAGCGACAGCAAGGCGTGGGGGAGTTATTCCTACGATCAGAAAAAGGACGCGCTGCGTGTCGACGTCAAGCCGTCGGAATCGGAGTTCGTCGAACGTATGCGGTTCACCATCGACGACATGACGGAAACCCGTGCGACCGTCGTTTTGCAGTGGGAAAAGACCCGCGTAACCTTCGACGTCGAGGTTTCCTCCTAAGCTATATTTCTATTCTACTCATGATAAACCGGGTCTGGAGTTTTGACTCTGGACCCGGTTATTGTTTTCTCTTCGTTTAGCCCCGTTTTTTTAATGCCCACTACATGATCGATGTCATTCATTCACCGATAAAATATTCTACTATATAAGTAGATAGACATATAACTAAAAACCGATCGACTTTGGTCGGTGTCACCAAGGAGAGGTTGTATGATCAGGTTTTTGAAACTCATGTGGATCGGGATGGTAGGAATCCTGCTGGACACAGCCGTCGCGATCAGTGGTACGAATGGTTATTTACTCAATTGTTTTTGTGCGCGTTCATATGCACGCGGCGGTACCGTTATTGGCATTCCGGATAACGGTTCCGTCATTCTTGCCAATCCCGCCGGACTCGCGTTTCTTCCTCAACGGTCGGTCGGAATCGGCCTCGGCGTGTTAATTCCCAAGGTTCAGTTCCGCAATGCTGTAAATGGGAATACCGTGGCGGACGACAAAATGTACGCGATGCCGTTTCTGGGTTACGTCGATCCGATGCCGCATACGCACTGGGCGTGGGGATTCGGCATTAACGTGGTCGGAGGCATGGGTGCGGAGTACGATTTGAACCACGATCTCTTCCGTGATATGAACGGCGACTTCATTCCGCAAAATTACTTTTCGGAATTCGGTTACGTCAAAGTCGGTCCGTCGCTCGCGTATCGCATCAATGAAAATCTGGCGATAGGAGCCGGTTTTCAACTGTACTACGGCATGCTCGACTTCCGCATGCCGTTTTCGATCGATCCCGTTGCCAACCTACAGGGCACCCCGATCAACAATCCGAACATGACGTTCGGCCAAATGTTTGCCGCTCCGCAGGCTCAGGGAGGCTTCGGTTATACTGAAGTAACCGCCTATGCCGATATGTACGACCTTCGCGGGTTTGGAGTCGGCGCCAATCTCGGCATGTTGTGGAAGATCAGCGACGTATGGTCGGTCGGTCTTGCTTATACCGCTCCCACGACGATGGTAATGGAAGGCAAAGCAAAGATGGACATGACGGCGCAATTCAATAAAGCTTTTGCCGACGCGGTGGCCGGAGTGATGGCGCAAAACCCGGGCATGACCGCACAGGATGCGCAGACCGCCGTTGTTCAGATGTTTACCGACATGGGCGTCGATCTCGGAGCGGGCGTCGCGACCACCTATTCGACCAACAAGGTCGATTACGACGTTCCGCAGAAGTTTGCCGCCGGTGTGGGCTTTACACCGACCCGGCGATGGACGTTCGGCCTCGACGTGGAATGGATCGACTGGGACCAGGCATTCGATAATTTGCCGATACGCCTTCGCAACGGAAACAATGCGAATATCAATCTGATGGTCAACGGATCGACGACGGACGGGTCGTTTGACTACAAATTCCCGCTCAACTGGAAAAATTCGATCAACGTTAAAATCGGCGCCGATTACCGGTTGACCGACGCGACAAACATTCGCGCCGGTTTCATCCACGGTAAGAATCCCGTTGCGTCCAGCACCGTGTTCGCGATCTTCCCCGCCATCGTGGAAAATCACATCACCATGGGAATCGGCCACGTGTTCAATCGACGCTGGGGCCTCGACGTCGCCTATATTCTGACGCTCAATAAACAGCAGGACGGTGCCGCTACGGGACATTTGATCGGAAGCGAATACAACGGCAGCCGAAGCCAACTGAAAGAACACCTGATCATGACATCGCTGTCGATCGGATTGTAGGACTTGACCATGAACACGAGCGTTTCACGTCGACGATTCCTTAAACTCAGCGCCGGGGCCACCATGGGAACGGTCCTGCTGAGGAATTGGAATCTTGCCAGGGCGTCACAAGTCGAAGAAAAAGGCATCCGGACGGTTCCGACGTTCTGCGACATCTGTTTCTGGAAATGCGGTGCCATCGCAACCGTCAAGGACGGCGAACTGTGGAAAGTCGAAGGCAACCCGCTCGATCCGTTGAGTAGCGGGCGGCTGTGTCCGCGCGGGACCGGAGGTGTCGGTGCCCATTACGATACCGATCGCTTGAAGGCGCCGCTGATGCGCAAAGACGTGCGGGGTGCGGAACAGTGGGTCGCCGTGACATGGGACGAAGCGTTGGACTTCATCGCGGAAAAAATGCAAAAGATCAAAAATGAGTACGGACCGGAAGCCGTTGCACTTTTCAGCCATGGCATCGGCGGGAATTTTTTGAAGCACACGCTGAAAGCGTACGGCACGCCGAACCTGGCCGCCCCGTCGTACGCCCAGTGCCGCGGTCCGCGTGACGTCGGCTTTCGTCTGACGTTCGGTGAAGACGTGAGCTCGCCTGAACGCACGGACATTCGCAACACCGATTGTCTCGTTTTGATCGGGTCGCATCTCGGCGAGAACATGCACAACACACAAGTGCAGGAATTTGCCGAAGCGGTCGGCCGCGGGGCCACCATCATCGTCGTCGATCCGCGGTTTTCTGTCGCGGCCGGCAAGGCCAAATATTATCTGCCGATCAAGCCGGGAACCGACACGGCGCTCATTCTTGCGTGGATGAACGTCATCGTTAGAGAAGAACTTTATGACAAGGCCTATGTGAACGACTACGGTTTCGGGTTCGACGCGTTTGCCGCGGAAATTGCTCAGTACACGCCGGAATGGGCGTACCCGGAGACCGGAATCGAACCGGAGTTGATTTATACAACCGCGCGTGAGATGGCCCGATTCAAGCCGAAGACACTGATTCACCCGGGCCGGCACGTGACATGGTACGGCAACGACACCCAACGCAGCCGTGCGATTGCGTTGCTCAATGCACTGCTTGGAAGCTGGGGACGTAAAGGCGGATTTTATACGCCCGTCAGCATGGACGTTCCCGCCTATCCGTACCCTGCTTATCCGAAGTCCGCAAAAGGAAAAGCGGACAATCCGGACAAAAAATATCCGTTTGCCCACGAGAGCCTGACGACGGGCATTCGCGACGCCACGCTCACCGGCCAGCCGTATCCGATCAAGGGATGGTTTGTGTATGCGACGAATCTTATCCATGCGTTGCCCAATGAGCATGAAACGATCCGGGCCATTCAGAATCTCGATCTCATGGTTGTGATCGACGTGGTCGGGAGCGAGATTGCCGGATGGGCCGACGTGGTGTTGCCCGAAGCAACGTATCTTGAACGGTATGACGACTTGAACGTGGAATGGTTTCGGGAGCCCTTCATCGGACTGCGGCAACCCGTTGTCGAACCGCCGCATGATCAGAAACCCAACTGGTGGATTGCCAAAAAACTCGCGGAAAAACTGAATCTGCGCCACTACTATCCGTGGTCGACAATTGAAGAATACCTTGACCATCGGCTGAAAGCGGCGGGGTACAGTCTCGGCGAAATCAAACAAAAAGGGATCATTCGCGGAGAGAAACAGCCGATTTATTTTGACGAAGGCGTTCCGGTCGAATTTTCAACGCCGAGCGGTAAGATCGAATTTTACTCGCTGCAATTGAAAGACGCGGGCTTCGATCCCGTTCCAACTTACACGCCGCCGCCGGGTCCGCCGCCGGGATATTTTCGACTGCTCTTCGGCCGCGCGCCCGTTCATACGTTCAGCCGCACCCAAACGAATCCCGTACTGCACGAGATGATGACGGAAAATGAATTATGGATTCACCATGACGTGGCCATGCGGTTTGGACTCCAGGACGGAACGTACGTCAAATTGAAAAATCAGGACGGCGTAGAGAGCCAGCCGATCAAGGTAAAAATCACGCAGCGGATTCGAACGGACTGTGTATACATGGTTCATGGTTTTGGACACCATTCGAAAATGCTGAAGCGCGCGTTCGGCAAAGGAGCCAGCGACGCGCAACTGGTTACCCAGTATCAGACCGACCCGTTGATGGGTGGGACAGGAATGAACGTCAATTTTGTCACATTCGTGGGCGAGGCGTAACGATGGCACGATTGGCGATGGTGATCGATACGAAGCGATGCGTCGGATGCATGGACTGTGTCGTGGCCTGCAAAACGGAAAACAACGTCCCGGAAGGGTTCAACCGCGACTGGATTACGACGGAAGTGAAAGGAGAGTTTCCGACGTTGCAAATGGAAATTCGTTCGGAACGATGCAACCAATGCTCCAACCCTCCATGCGTTTCCTGTTGTCCGACGGGAGCGAGCCATATTCACGAATACGGCGGCGTCGTGCTGGTCCATCACGACGAATGCATCGGCTGCAAGGCGTGCGTGGCGTCGTGTCCATACGACGCGCGGTTCATTCACCCGGACGGCTACGCGGACAAATGTACGTTTTGTATTCACCGTGTCGAGCAAGGCCTCGAACCGGCCTGTGTAGCCGTATGCCCGACGCGCTGCATGCACTTCGGCGACCTCGACGATCCGAACAGCGAGGTGAGCCGTTTGCTCAAGTCTCGCCCGCATCATGTCAATTTACCGGAAGCGGGGACGCAGCCGAATATTTTTTATTTGACGTGAGGACAACATGAACGAATGGACCACGACACGAACGAATGAGATGATCGATCCTGTTCTTCATATCTGGGGATGGGAAATTCCGGTGTATCTTTTTATCGGCGGACTCGTGGCGGGCATGATGATCATTTCCGGATACTTCACGCTCAAAGGTCATCACCGACACAGTTATTTTGCCTCGTTTTATCTGCCACATCTGAGCCTGGCGCTGTTGTCGCTGGGCATGCTCGCGTTGTTTTTGGATCTCGAACATAAATTGTACGTCTGGCGGCTTTACATGACGTTTAAGATTACGTCGCCGATGTCGTGGGGAGCATGGATCCTGGTACTCGTCTACCCCGTTCTGGTCCTGAACACGCTGGTGGCGATTCCGGAAAGTTTTCGCGGCCGGATTCGCTTTTTTGACTATCTGTCGTATCGCATCAACCGCCATCCGGCATTGATCAAAAACATCGGCACCTGGAACATGATCCTCGGCGCTGTTCTCGGAATGTACACCGGTGTGCTGCTCAGCAGTCTGGCCGCGCGTCCGTTGTGGAACAGCGGGATGCTGTGGATTCTGTTTCTCGTGAGCGGCCTTTCTTCGGCGGCGGCGCTCGTTCACGTGATTACAACGGACCGGGTGGAGCGCGTGACGCTGGCAAAAGCCGACAACGGATTTTTAATCGTCGAACTGCTCGTCATTGCGCTGTTCATCGTCGGTATGCTGTCGTCGGCTCGCGTTCAGCAGGAAGCCGTTGCATTGATCCTGACGGGACCGTATGCCGCCGTATTCTGGGTTTTCATCGTCATGGCCGGGATTGTGATTCCGCTGATTATCCAGTTACTGGCCGTAAACCGCAAAATAAACCACACTGCCGTTGCGCCGATCATGGTATTGGCGGGCGGTATTATTCTTCGATTCGTCATCGTTTACGCCGGTCAGGCCAGTCACTGGCAGACGGCGGCAAAGTTTTAACAGGAGTTTGTGATGAGTATAGCAGAGACCCCCATGGATCATGCGACCTATCCGCCGAAGCCGTACATGAATCCGTACGTTGCCGGCGTCGGACTCGGGCTCGTGCTGTTATTATCCTTCGTCATCATGGGGCGAGGACTGGGCGCGTCCGGCGCCATGTCGACGGTGGTGTCGGTCGGCGTCGCAAAAGTCGCACCGGCCCACGCGGAAAGTAACGAATTTTACTCCGACTACGTCGGCGATGCGACGGCCAACCCGTTGAAAGATTGGCTGTTGTTCGAAGTCATCGGAGTTATCGTCGGAGGATTCTTCTCAGGCACGCTGGCCGGCCGTGTCAAACGGACAATCGAAAAAGGCCCGCGTATCGGTTGGCGCTCGCGACTGATCCTTGCTTTTACCGGCGGCGCGTTGATGGGTTTTGGCGCCAAGTTGGCCCGTGGGTGCACGAGCGGACAGGCGTTGACGGGCGGCGCGTTGTTGAACGTCGGAAGCTGGGCCTTTATGCTGATGGTCTTTGCCGGCGCTTATGCGGTCGCGTATTTTCTCAGGAGGCAATGGACATGAACGCACCTTTTTTCAAATACGGCTTGTTTGGCGACGAAGTCAGCCTGATCGTAGCGTTCGTCATCGGACTGGGGTTCGGTTTTTTTCTCGAGCGCGCCGGCTTCGGGAGCGCCCGTAAGCTTGCGGCGCAGTTTTATTTTACCGACATGGCGGTCCTCAAGGTCATGTTCTCCGCAATCGTTACGGCGATGCTGGGCGTGTATTATCTGTCATGGGTGGGATGGCTGGACGTCGGTTTGATCTATTTTACTCCGACGCACTTGCTGCCGCAGGTCGTCGGTGGATTACTCCTGGGCGTCGGTTTTGTCATCGGAGGGTATTGTCCCGGAACGTCGTGCGTTGCGGCGTCCACGGGGCGCATCGACGGAATGGTGTACCTGCTCGGTGCGATGTTCGGGATCTTTATCTTCGGAGAAATGTTTTCCCTGATTGAAAATTTTTACCACTCCACCGATTTCGGCGTGATCACGCTCTACGGGGCGTGGAATGTACCGTACGGTCTTCTGGTTTTTCTGGTCGTCATGATGGCTGTCGCTGCTTTTATCATGGCGGAGTGGGGTGAACGAAAAATGGCGAGGAGTTGACATGGTGAAACGATTTTTGTCATGGTCAATTGAACGGCGACTGGCCATCGTCGCCCTTGTACTCGGTTCGATTGCCCTGCTGGGTGGCACGCCGAACCCTACATCGAGGGTGACGGTTGATCTGCGCAATCTGGCAATCGACGTCGAAAAAGAAGTCGATCACGTCACCGTAAATGAATTGGCGGATTGGATTATCCGCGGTAAAATGGACTACCGGTTAGTAGACCTGCGCAGCGACAAAGCGTACGAAGAATATCATATCCCAAACGCAGAGCATGTCGGGGTAGGTGAACTGCTCGATCATGATTTGCGGAAAAACGAAAAAATCATTTTGTACTCGGAAGGCGGCATTCATTCTGCACAGGGATGGTTTTTACTCAAAGCGCAGGGTTATCCCGGAGTGTATTTGTTGAAAGGAGGGCTGGAAGAGTGGAAGGAAAGTGTCTTGTTTCCGAAAATCCCCGAGCATGCTACGAATGGCGAACGGGCTGCATTTGAAAAAGCAAAATATGTGAGCCGCTACTTTGGCGGCGAACCGCAAAGCGGCGGTGTAGTTCAGGAAGCAAAACGAACGATTGCCGCGCCCAAACTCGATGGTTCGGGAGGCGCACCCAAGTCCGGCGGAAAGAAGAAAAAGAAAGAAGGTTGTTGATCTCCCAATTATCATCAGTGGAACTTTCTCCTGCGAAGGAAGGAAACATAGGTTTACTGAAAAATTACTCTTCCCTTTTTAGGGGAAAGTAGGGATGGGGCTATCATACGGGCGCTCTCTCCTTCTTAAGTAACTCAATTTCACACTTGATTCTCTTCACCACCTTCTCAACGTTGCTGAGAATGTTGCCATCAGTAAACCTCAGAAACCGTATTCCGTATTTCTCCAATGAAGTGTGACGATCACGATCCCTACGTTTCGCCTCAGATGACTCATGTGTATAGCCATCTGCTTCGATCGCGAGCTTCAGTTCATGGCAATAGAAGTCCAAGATGAAATGTCCGATACTGAACTGTCGACGGAATTTGACGCCGCACTGTCGGTTGCGTATGGCTTGCCACAAGACACTTTCCGATCGCGTCGGATGTTTTCGTAACTGCTGGCGCTTCAGTCTGAGTTCCATACGATTGTTGATTCGATCTGAGTTCTTCATTTTCTTTCCGTAGGGTTATCGTACAACCCCATCCTTGTTCCTTCCCTGTGAGGGGAAGGAAACGTACTGTGAGGTTCTGCAAAAACCGCTCCTTCCCCTTCCAGGGGAAGGCCGGGATGGGGTTCTCAAGGCCTTCAGTGAACAACGTCAAACTGGGGAGGCCGAGTGGTCGATGCTTGACGCTTTACCGCAGCATCTCCTGAAATGTAGCATCTGAACGCAAAGCATCCAGATCGTGATCACCGGCAGCGGCGGCTTTGAGTTTGGGGTTTACGCTGACGGCCTTCCGTAACGCAACGAGCGCATTTAGTTTGTCTCCCGCGGCAAGACGAATGACGGCGAGATCGTACAGCACTTCGCCGTTATCGGGCGCTAGCGTGGCTGCCCGTTCCATCAGAGGTAACGCGTTTTTATATTGCTTCTGCGTGAATGCCGTCCACGCCTCGTTCCACGCATAATTCATCTGGGCGTAATTCAACAATCGTCCGATTTCGACAAACGGTTCCGCATGGTCGTCGACGCGAATATCGATGGCCCGGTCGGTATACCCGCCGTAACCGGCGTTTGGTTTGACGACGAGGATGGCCGCCGATTGTTTGCCCCGCGAGTCGCCGCCGGCTTTTTCACCGGCCATCAACGCGGCATACAAACGATCGGCGAGCGACCCTTGGGTCGTCAGCCACGCGTTTTCCATTTCTACGACGACCGATTCACCCGCGAGAATATTTCCCTGACACGCGTAATTGGGCCCGCTGCGTCCGCCCGCCCACGGCGCACACCCGGTTCCGGTATACGTGACCGATTGTCCGTTCGATGAGACGATGCCGAACTGGCGCCGGTTAGGGTCCGTGTCGTTCTGCAAAAGAATTTTCATGACCTGACCCGGATCCGCGCCTTTCTCGAGCAGTTCCAGACCGCGCCATCCAAACGTGGTATTGGCATACGACTGCGTCGCCACGGCGCCGATGCCGGCTTTGGCCCATGGCACAACCGAGCCGACCGCAAAAAAACGCGACGCCACGGCAATGCCGAGTTCTCCCGTCACCGAGTCGCGTCCGACAATACTGAACGTCGACACGACATTCTGCGACGTCGCGGAGCACGCGGTGGCAATCAGAAACAGAAACGTTTTCATTTGCACGCCTTTCAATTAGCAATCGCGGCCGACAAAAAAACGATGAAAGCCGAATCAGGAAGGCGATCGCGTGACGGAGGGCTAACTGCCGACGATATAGATGTCGCCTTCCGGTTCGGGTTTGCCTCCTTTGGGTTCGAGCGTGACGGCAAACGTCAGAATCGCACTGTCGGGAAGCACGGAAATATCCATTACCGATTGTCCGGACGCATTGGTTTCGAAAACGCCAAGGCTGATCGGCTTACCGTCTTGAATGGCCCAGAGTTCCCATTCCCTGTCGCTCGGAGCTTTAGGAAGGCCGTTGGCAAAGAAAATTCCGGTGCGCCGGTTGGTTTCCCAGATCATCCGGCCGGAGCCTTGCGGATTGGCCGGCGTCGGATTGAGTGCGATCACGCGGGTTTTAGGCGCGCCGACCATCTGCAGCATGGATTCTTTGCGGGCCAGTTCGATGTCGATGCGCGCCATCTGCGTCCGCAGTACGCCGATCGTGGTTTGCTGGTCACCGATCGTGTCGGACAATCGTGCAATGTAGATCAACTGGATAAGGGATAACGCCACGGCCAGAAGTGCCGCGGCGGCTAGCCAGCGGTTGGCCCGTGTGAGTTGCAGGATCCTCATGTGTTGAGGATCCCGTACCGTGGCGATGTGATTCATCAATCGGGACCGGGCGGAAGCGGGCGGCGCCACCGGTTCGGCCGACAGACCGACAAGCCCCAGCATTTCACGTGCTTCAGCCACGGCTCTCAGGGTGTCGGCATCGCCCGAGCGAAGCGCTTTCTCAAACGCCGCCTGCGCGTCGGCATCGAGCTGTCCCAGCAGGTATTCGGCGCCGCGTATTTTCAATTCATCGTTCATCGTCCGACTTCTTCATACGTCCGCGCAAGGGCCGCGGACAGTTTTTGTAACGCTTGACGCGTCCGTGTCTTTACGGTACCCAGGGGAATTCCCAACTTCTCGGCGATCTCGCTCTGCGAAAGGCATCCAAAATACGCGAGCTCCAAGCATTCCCGCTGTTCGGGCGCAAGTTCGTTCAAGGCGACCTGAACCAGCCTTCGTTTTTCGTCGAGGGCGACGTGGTCAAGAGGCGTGTGATGATCGACCATCAGTCCGTGCAGGTCTTCATCATCCATCCGTACCTGGAGGGACGCCGTCCGTTGCATCTTGGAGCGGA
The DNA here is from genome assembly GCA_964478735.1 of uncultured Bacteroidota bacterium. Lineage (GTDB taxonomy): Bacteria > CLD3 > CLD3 > SB21 > SB21 > CAYZJB01. The sequence goes on from CAYZJB010000001.1 coordinate 103,309, forward strand.
TGAAGTCGATCGTGAGATTGCGCGTGACACTCATGATCCACGTGATCAAAGAACCCCGGCTCGGGTCGAAACGGTCGGCCTTGTTCCAGATCTGGAGGAAGACTTCCTGAAGCAGATCGCTCGCGGTCTCACGGTCCTGCACCATGCGCAGGATGGTTCCGTATACGACGGCGGAGTAATCCGTATAAAGCTGATCCATGGCCGCGGCGTCCTTTTTACGGATGCGGCCGAGCAGATCCGTTTCGTTGAGGAGAGATGGTGCCGGTTTCATAAACGCGGCGACAATGTAAACGAGCCGGTTTTGATCTGCAAGGCCCAATCCTTTTTAGAAATACGCAGGAAACCCATAAACGGTTTGTGCGGAAATCCGGCGGCGGCGATTTATCGTATCAACCCATGAACTGCAGTTAATATTTTTTGCGATCGTAAAACCTTAAACCTCTTAAGGAGAAGGATATGTCTTTTCAAAAATTGAAACCGTTCCTATTTGTGCTGGCGGCGCTGGCGCCGGTCGGATACGCGATTGAAACGGCGATCACCGCCGATCACCGTGACAGCGCCAGTGTTCGTGCGGAAAGCGGCGACCGAAACGTCGACATCAACGATCTTTACGCGTGGACGACGTCGGGCGGCAATCTCGTTCTGGCCATGACGATCGTTCCGGTGGCCACGTCGTCGGATTATTTGAATCCCGATTATCTGTATCAATTCAAGATCGACGACGATGACGCCGATCTGGATGAAGATCAGGTCATTCAGGTGCGTGTCCGTGGCACCGGAAGTTCGCAGACGTACCAGGTGTTCGGGCCCGGGACGCCCGCCGTCATTGGAGCGGACGGCAATGAGATCATCGACGTGGAACCGCTGGAAGGAACGTTCAACAACGTTGCGGACAACGGTACGATGAAGGCGTTCGTGGGTCTGCGCGACGATCCGTTTTTCTTCGATCTCAATCGGTACGTGGCCATTCTCGATACCGTTCGAAGTGCGGGCGCGGCCAACATCGGCTTTAACAACCCCGGATCGGATTTTTTTGCAGGCCTGAACACGATTGCCATAGTGCTTGAATTGCCCAAGTCCATGATCAGTTCGGGTCCCGGGGCCGTCAACATCTGGGCAACGTCGAGTCACGAAAACTAAAGGAGCCATCCCATGTTAAAATTCGTATGCTATTGTTTGATTACCGTCGGCCTGCTGCCGGGCTGTGATGATTCTTCCAAAAAGAAAACCTACAATCAGGTTGACCGCATGGGCCGTCCCGCGATCGGTACCGTGTTTATTCACGATGGCGGTAACCCGGTCATTCTCCCGGATCGTTCGGCCAAAAACCGCTACAACACGACCGTACCCTCCCAGGACGTCGCGCTCTGGACGGACACGCTCACCACGGCGTTGACGACGTTTCGCAGCCTGTACGGCGGTGCGACCAACGATATCGCGACGTTTGCCGGCATTTTGTTGCCCGATGTTCTGACGATGAACCTTTCGCGTGCAAGCGGAAGCAGTTCGTATCTTGGCGACCTTCTCGGACCGACGAGCGACGGCGGGCGCCCGTTGTCGGATGACGTGATCGACGCGTCCCTTTCCGTCGTCGTATTTCCGGGAGCCCCGGCGGCCTTCACCAGCGATGGCGTCGGCTTCACGAGCAATGTGACCGGAACCTTTCCGTATTTAGGGACTCCGAATTAACCTCCTCGAAGCGACGGGGGCGTTCGCCGGGACGGGCGGCGCCTCCGGCCGCTTTTTATTATGACAAGGATGATCGCTATGAGACGAGCGGTAGCAGTAATTCTGATTCTGGTATTTGTCGGCGTCGGAACGTGGCACGTGGCCGGTTCGTCGGAGTCACGACGTCCCGGACCGTCGTTCGGTACGGAACTGAATCGACTGATCGGAGAATTTGACCGTCGCATCGCGGCCGATTCCGGCGATTTGATGTCGATGCGCGAACTGGTTGCGCAGCTTTCGCTGCGATTCCGGATGACTGGAGATTTTGACGATATCCATCGCGCGGAACGTCTTGCGCGTGAGTTGATGCAAAGACAACCTCACGATGTGTCGCACGTTGCCGAACTGGCCAATCTCCTGCTGACGCAGCACCGCTTTCGAGAAGCCTGGGATTTGATCGAGTCTATTCCGGCCGGGCCGGCATCGCCCGTCACACCGATCCGTTTCGATATTTTGTTTGAACGAGGCGCGTATCAGGAAGCGGCGAAGCTTCTCAAATGGATGGATCCCGAATCGTATGCAGGGGCAACTCGGTACGCGCTGTGGTATGATTTTTCAGGAGACGCAGAAAAGGCCTTACGATTTTTCCACGTGGCGTATGAACGAGCCGTCAAGGGAGCACTCAATCCCGTCAGCCGTTCCTCGGTTGCCGCAACACTGGCGACGATGTACATGCATCGCGGCGACGTCGGCAAGGCGCGCGAGTATTACGAAGCAGCGGAAGAGCATCTTTCCAACAACGCGCCGGCACGGCAGGGAACGGCCTGGCTGGCATATAAAAGCGGTCGCATCGAAGAGGCCATCGGCCGTTATCGATCACTGGCTCAAAGATCAGAGATCAACGCACATCTATTGCCGGTCATGGCGGATATGGAATCGGAACGAGGCAATGTTGCTGCCGGAGACGCGCTACGACAACGCTTTGAAAACATAACACGTACTTTTCCCCGGCTGTTCAATCTGCATCTTGCGCAGGAATTCGCGGAACGCGAACCGGAACGAGCACTGCAGTACCTCCGGGAAGAGTTTGCCGAGCGTCGATCGCGTGAGGTATTCGATGCGGCGGCGTGGGCAAGCTATCACGCCGATCGTATCGATGAGGCGATTCGATACTCCGATAGTTCCGTCGTTGTCGGTGAGCCGACGCCATTAATTCACTATCATCGCGGGGTGATTTTGATGCAGGCGGGGCGCCGTGTCGAAGCCGTTGAACATTTGAGCAAAGCTCTAGAGGGTCAAATCGAACTCCAGAACTCCATCGTCGAACGTATCCGTATCATAGTAAACTCATGAACCGATTATTAATAATAATCTTTTTCGCAATCGTCGGTTCAACGACTGCACAGGATGCCATTCTAATCGGCCGCGTCCTGACATCGGATTCTGAACCGGTCGCTTATGCCAATATCAGGGTTCTGGACACATTCCACGGAACCGCAGCGGATTCCGCGGGTCGGTTTAAACTGACGTTACCGGCCGGCGAAATGAACGTAGAATTTCGCAGTATCGGTTTTACCCGGAAGATCATTCACGTCGTGTTATCGCGCGGAGAAATCCGCGACATAACCGTAAGGTTGGATCGCGAGACGTGGCTTGCCGATTCAATCACCGTCGAGAGCGACCGCGCCTATTCCGCCTCGTCATCGTCGACCGTCACCGCAGCCGCATTTGATCTTCGTCCCCGAAAGTCCACGCAGGATCTGCTTCAGGTCGTACCCGGATTGATTGTTGCCCAGCATGCCGGCGGAGGGAAAGCGGAACAGATTTTTTTACGAGGTTTCGACGCCGACCACGGTACGGACGTCGCCATTGCCGTCGACGGCGTACCGGTCAACATGGTTTCTCACGGACATGGACAGGGTTATGCCGATTTGCATTTCCTGATCCCGGAAGTCGTCGAAACCATTAACGTGCAAAAGGGCGCCTATGATGCGAGGTGGGGAAACTTTGCGACTGCAGGTGCCGTTGAATTTCGTACTCGTGACCATATCGACCGGAATTTTTTGACCGTTGAAGCCGGGAGATGGAAGACGTATCGCAGCACGGTCATGCTCAACGTGCCGACGGGTCTCGATCGTTCAACCGCCTATCTTGCCGCCGAAGCGCGGTTGACGGACGGCTATTTTGAACGATCGCAGGATTTCCGGCGACTTAATCTATTCTCAAAGATGCACATGCATTTGAGTGAATCAACAACCCTGCGAGTCAGCTTGTCCGGTTTTCGTTCACAGTGGAATGCCTCGGGTCAGGTTCCCGAACGGGCCGTTCGGCAGGGTTTGATCTCGCGTTACGGTTCGATCGATGATTCTGAGGGAGGTATGACGTCCCGCTACGGTTTAAATGCCCAGCTTCAACGCATCGGGCGCGGGATATGGGACGTACAGGCGTACGCGCTGAGGTACACGTTCGACCTTTTCAGCAATTTTACTTTCTACAAGCTCAATCCCGTTCAGGGCGATGCCATTGAACAACAGGATCGACGTACGATGGTCGGCGCAAAAAGCGAGTACATCGTTCCGTATCGGTTCGCGGGAACGGCTCACCGCACGACGGTGGGTATAGACGTTCGCCGCGATCAAATCGACGTGGGTCTATGGCGGGTCGAACGTCGCGATCGACTCGGCGTGGTCCACCATTCCGACGTCGGCGAAATCGCGACGGGTATTTTTGTTCAGCACGACGTGACGCTTGGAAAACATTGGAACGTTCAGGCGGCAATGCGTGCCGACCGGCTCGCTTTTTCTGTGCAGGACTCGGCAACCCATCGGCACCATGAGACCGTGTTCAGCCCGAAAGCGAATGTCGCGTTCAACGCGAGCGAGGCATGGACCATTTATTTAAATACCGGCCTCGGTTTTCATTCCAATGATGCAAGAAGTGCCGTCACGGCGGCCGGTAACGGACGGAGCGTACCTCGTGCCGTGACAGGCGAACTTGGCGTTCGATACAAGCCCCACGAGCGCCTGGTTGCAACGATGGCGTTGTGGCAGTTGGACCTGCAGGGAGAACTCGTGTACGTCGGTGATGAGGGAACGACGGAACTCTCGGGCCGAACGCGAAGGGTCGGAGTGGAATCATCGTTTCGCTGGCAGGTGTTTCCGTTCCTGTGGATGGATGCCGACGTGACGATAACCCGCGGCCGCTTGCGGGATGCGCCTGCGAGAGAAAACCGTATTCCGCTGGCGCCCAAATGGACGGCGGCGGGTGGATTGACGTATCGTCCGACTCCGCGATGGGACGCACAGCTGCGGTTCCGCAGCATTGGAGATCGACCGGCTAACGAGCAGGGAACCGTCACGGCACACGGATACATTCTCCTAGACGCCGGTCTGGCCATGCGGTTATCGAACGGGCGCGTCGGCCTTCAGATCGAGAATCTGTTCAATCGTAATTGGAATGAAGCGCAGTTTGACACGGAATCGCAACTGAAAACGGAAACTCAGCCGGTGTCGGAATTGCACTTTACGCCCGGATCGCCCCGGCAAATAACCGTTTTTGCTTCCATCAATTTCTAACACGTTCGGGCAACCCCCGAATTTTAGCAACTCCTCTGTTTCCTCCTCTTACGCACGGAATTGTTTTGGTATGAATCGATCGGATGTAAACGCCACTCTCGGCGCTTTGCGCGATCTGCCAAGCGGTTGAGCGGGATCATTCGAAATGTCAGCCCTTCAGGGTGGAGGCCTTGGTAAAGCTTTTCACCCAACCAAATGAACTTGTAAGTCCTTCAGCACTCGAAAAAGAATCTTTTTCATCCTCAACCATCGTCACCCGAGCCCGTAATATGAGGCTTCCGCTCAAAAATGGCCTTCATTTTTTAGGGTGTTGCCTGAAACTTCCAAAGTTTCCCCTCTTCAGAAGGGGTTAGACTCTGTATCCGCAACATCTACGTTTTTTGCGTAGATATTTACATGCTTCCGGATTTCTAGTGGGTGAGTTTTCCCAGCATGTATGGAGGGAGCAAGGGGAGGGACGGGGTGGGGTTATGAGAAAAGCCGTTACGGCTACGATGTTTCTCGCATTTTCTCCTTGAGGATTCTATAGTAAGTCTTAGAGAAAAAATCGCTCTCTGCGTGCTCGGTGGCCTCTGTGTTAAGTGTTCAATTCGATATTCCGGCTTTGCCGGGTTAGGAGGTGTGTTGCCACGTCCCGGATATGCAATTGTCTCGACAACCCGGTCCGTATTCTGATAAACTTCGTCGTCGGTGAATCTCAATACGCATAATTCTGTGCATATCCGAAATCCATAACACACGCTCGCCCCCTCTCAAGAGGGGGGGAGGTTTAGCCTTCCGGCTGGCGGAAGGGGTTGCAACGAGAGTTATTCCAGTTCATGAGTCCAGTTAAACTTCTAGATCAAATCTCACGAAGACGTTCTGGAAGAAAAATCCGTTTCGCAGACTTCGAAAACAGGGTTGAGATGTAAAATGCATTTGAACCCCTTTTTTTTGCCGTCCAACCGATTATTTAACCACCCGGCTTGCTTTGGTTTTGTTCCTCTCCGTGAACCCCTACGTTTGGGGTAACCAAAAAGGGAGGTTTTATGAAATCGATGACTTTCTTCTGCATCATAATACTGGGCACCGTTTCGGCACAGGACGACCTGGTATCGAGCGGAATCACGCTCGTCCATGAAGGATTTGACGCGTGGGATGAATCCAAAATGATCGAAGGCAAGGCTTTGCTCGAACGCGCGCTTTCTTTACGAACGGACGATCCCGACATTCTCTACTGGCTGGCGTTTGCAAACTATCGCCTTGCGATCAAGGCGTTTTACAACAAACAGGAGGTTGACGAAGAAAAAGCGGAGAAACTTGTCGATCAGGGAATTGAATATCTTGAAAAGGCGAACGACATACGGCCGACGAGTGAATCCCTCGCCCTGCTCGGGTCCCTGACGGGATTGTCCATCCAGTTCAATCCCATTTCCGGTATGTGGAAAGGGCCGAAATCCAACGGACAATATGCCGATGCGATCAAACGCAATCCTGAAAATCCGCGGGCGTATTATCTGCAGGGCATCGGAAAAATGAATACCCCGGAAATGTTCGGCGGCGGCGCGGATAAAGCGATTCCGTTGTTTATCAAAGCGATCGAATGGTACGAAAAAGAATCGGCGACGACCGAGACCTCCGTCGTGGTCCCCCGCTGGGGTTATGCCGAATGTTGTGCGTTCCTGGGCAACGCGTACCTCAAGCTCAAAGACTACGACAACGCCAAGCAGTCGTTTGAAAAAGCGCTGGCGATCAACCCCAACGCGCGACTGGCCAAAAACGGGCTGGCGAAAATCGAATCCGAACAGGTGAAGTAAATGAAAACGGTAATGATGGGAATTGTCTTCATCGGTTCCATCGCGGCGCAAGACCGGTCGATGGTTCGAGGGCAAATCACGGATGAACGCGGCCGCCGGTTACCCTTCGTCAACGTTTTTTTCAAAGACGGGGACTACGCGGGCGACGTCAGCGGTGAACAAGGCGACTTCGAGATCCGAACGGCGGGCAACGGCGAACGCGTTCTGGTCGCATCAATGATGGGATATGAAATGTGGGAGCGGGCCGTTCGGGTTCCGACGGAGGATACGCTGCACATCACTCTGATGGAAAAGCCGATTGCCTTAAAGGAAATCCAGGTGGAAGCCAGTGCGTACACCGGCGGCGAAGGCAAAGTGACGTTAAACAAAATCGACGTATACACGACACCCGGCGGGGCCGCAGACGTGTTTCAGAGTATCAAAGCGCTGCCGGGGATCACGCAGTCCGACGAAACGGCCGGTCTGCCCGTCCGCGGCGGTCATCCGTCGGAGACGGCCGTCCTGCTCAATCACGCGACGCTTCGGCATCCTTTCCGTGCGGAGAATGTCGGGGGAACGGGTCTGTTTTCCGTCGTGGAAACGGCCGTGATGAAAAAGCTGTACTTTTCGAGCGGCGGCTTTTCCGTAAAGTACGGAAATACACTGTCGGGCGTTCTTGACATCGACACCGAATCTCGTCTTTCGGGCAATCGGATCCAACTCGACGCCAATCTTGTTTCCGCCGGTCTTGGGCTAAGGCGCATTCTGGTAGACGACAGAGTCAATCTCCAGGTGTATGCCAAACATACGTCGACCGGATTGCTGTACCGGCTCAATGAACCCGCCATCGACATTATCGAGCATCCTCGCGCAACGGCGGTTACCGGGGTTTTAAACTATACCTATTCCCGATCCGGCCTCGTGCAACTTCTGGTGCTTGAAAGCTCCGATGACCAAACGTTTGAAATTCCCATTTCGGCCAGTCGCGGAAGCTATCGTCTGAATACGCACCATCGCGTAGTGTCGCTTAACGGGTCGGATATTCTAGGTCAAAAAGTTTTCATGCGCCATTCGATTTCGACAGCGTCGTACGAAAACGATTGGACATTTACGTCATGGTCGAGGAACAATTTCGACGTTAACGTGAAGGCCCGCAGTGACGTTCAATGGGACGTCAACAGCGGAGCGTCCCTCAGCGGAGGGTTCGACTTCAGCCGGGACGCGTTTACTTACCATCACCTACTTCCGCGGCGACGCGGTGAGTTTTATTCCGGTGCGGACAGCGTCCGGCTGGACCGCCGGCGCCGGTTTATTACGTTCGGCGGATATACGGAACTCAAAAAACGGGTTTTTAGAAAGACGACGGCCGTTGCGGGAATTCGTATGGACCATCACGGGCTGGCAAACCGGTCGAGTGCGGATGTTCGTGGTGGAGTCGTCCACGAACTAGGCGACGCACGGTTTGTCAGACTGGGCGTGGGTACGTTTCATCAATTTCCGGACGCGCTTTTGTACGAACGCTTTTACAGCGCGTCGTCGTTGAAACCGATGCAGGCGAAGCACGTCGTGATCGGTTTTGAAGAACGCCGCGGATCGACAGAGGTGAGGCTCGAAGCGTATTCCAAATGGTACCGATTTTTGCCGCTCGAAAACACGGAGGGGTTGCTGACAAGCAACGGTAACGGTTACGCGGTTGGCGTCGACGCCTTTCTCAAAGGGCGATGGAAGTGGATCAACGGTTGGCTGTCCTACAGCTTTATTCGCACACGCCGCCGTGAATTTGACGTACTAACGGTGCGTCCGACGGCTTATGATATCACGCATAATCTTAAGCTGGTACAGAAGACGTCGTTGGGGAAAGGCTACGAAATATCGTCGACATTCCGTTATGCGACGGGACGGCCGGTTACGGATATCGTCGGTGCGACGCCTGCACAGGATGGATCGTGGATCCCTGAGTATGGTTCCCGGTTCGGCGACCGCCTCCCGGATTTTGTCCGGCTCGACGCTCGGTTGTCGCGATTTTTCTTTTTCAGTGACGCCAAATATCTGGTCTTGTATATTGAAGCGATTAATGTATTGAATCATCATAACGTGCTGGACTACAGTTATTCGGCCGATTTTACGGAAAGGCAGCGCATCATAAGTTATTTTGGGAATCGTACCGTCGTTGCCGGATTCAGTCTCAGTTTATGAAAACGGACATAAACCTTTGTAATCCGGGCCGTCCCGTTTGGGAGCGCTGGACGCGCGAAATCGCGGTGATGACGATCATTACGGTCGTTTCCGCGTTTGTTTTCGGTTCATTTTACGTTCGCGAGTGGACGTGGAGCGCCTACCGCACGGCGTTGGTGATCGCGCTGGTCTTCGGCATCGTCATGCGATTGCTTCCCGGTCAGTTGGCGCCGTGGTTGATCGGTCGGCTCGTTCCATCCAGGATGCCGCGTTCCGCCAAAACCGTGGTGATCATGGCGGGCGTGTATGCTTTGTCGGGATTGACCGGGACCTATCTGGCGTTAATGCTCTCCGGATGGATCTTCAATTTTGATTTTTTCCAGAGCTGGAAAGCCGTTTACATCCAATTTTTCATCGGTCTCATCATGACCTTACTGGTCGCGGTCACGGTTTACGGCGTGATGGCGTACCGGGAATTGTTGATCCGGACGCGCGAAGCCGAAGAAGCGCGAAAGGCCGCACTGGTGGCGGAACTGCGCGCGCTGCGGGCCCAGGTCAATCCGCACTTTCTGTTTAACACGCTCAACAGCATCAGCGCGCTGATTGCCATCGATCCCAAACTGGCCGACCGGGTGGTGCAAAAGCTGGCGGACATATTCCGATACGTGTTGATTGCATCGGATAAGGAAACTGTGACGCTTGCGGAAGAGCTGGAGTTCGTGCGAAATTGCTTGGAAATCGAAAAAATCCGATTCGACGATCGATTGAAGATCTCGATACGATCCGAAACCGGTACCGAATCGGTTCCGGTTCCAAGCCTCATTCTGCAGCCGATCGTAGAAAACGCGATCAAACACGGCGTATCGAACGATACGAGCGGAAGTTCGATTGACATCACGGCCGCGTGGCAGAACGGACATCTGGCCATTCACATCGTCGATTCCGGGGCAAACATTTCCGGAATACCTCAAGGGCTTGGTGTAGGATTGCGAAACGTACAGGAAAGACTGTACAAAACGTACGGACCTTCTGCCGTTGTCCGTTTTTCGCCGCAGCCTTCAGGCGGTACGCACGTTGAGTTGAGCATTCCGATTCGGAGGGACGTGGATGCTTAAATGCGTCATTGTTGACGATGAGCGGCTCGCACGCGATAAATTGAAGCGATTGCTCGGAGAGAACGAAGTTGGCGTTGTGGCAGAAGCGGCCGACGGCCCGTCGGCAATCGAACAGATCGAGAGACATCAACCGGACTTTGTGATTCTGGATATTCAAATGCCGGGAATGAACGGTTTTGACGTGATCCGTCATCTCCAGCATGTGCCGTCCGTTATTTTTTCAACGGCCTTCGATCAATACGCGATTCGGGCATTTGACGTCAATGCCGTCGATTACTTGCTCAAACCCTACGACGCCGATCGTTTGAAACAGGCAATCGATAAAGTTCGGTCCCTTCAAAACAAACCCCTCGACCGGCAGATCCGACATGCGATCGAGTCCGCGTTGAAAGATCACGCCAAGATGTCGATTCTGGATCGTCTGCCCGTTCGTATCGGCGCGCGCATCAAGCTTCTGCCGATCGCCGACGTCGCGTGGTTTGATAGCGAGCACAGCATTACGTTTGCGCATATCGGCAGGGAAAAACACGACGTGAAGTACACATTGGATGAACTCGAAACACGGCTGGACGGCCGCGTATTTTTGCGCATTCACCGTTCGTCGATCGTGAATCTGTCCGCCATCTCGGAAATCATGTCCTGGTTCAACGGTCAGCTCAAAATCAAACTGAAAGGCCACGAGGCCGGCGAACTCATCGTCAGTCGAAGCCGGGCTCCGGTTTTGAAAACACGATTTCATCTGTAGCGAAGTCCTTTCTTGCGTCCCAGGCGGCGCGATTCTAAGTTACCTCATGAAACCAAACCCGAGGTATTGACGCGATGAGACTCCAGTGGATAGCCGTGACGTTCATGTCGTGCGCTTGCGCGACGGCCCAGGTCACGGAGAACGATCAGTTTGTCATGGCCATTGCATTTCAACAAAAAGCGGCGGAATACCGTGCGCTTTGTTATCAGGCGTACAATGTTGCCCGTCTGCAAATCGAACGAGACATGGCGGCAATCCGGACGGATAAACCGCGCGCGGTCATTCTGGATATCGATGAAACCGTTCTGGATAATTCGCCTTTCGCCGTCCGTCTCATCCGACAGGGCGGAGCGTATCCCAAAGGATGGTCGGTGTGGGTTGACGAAGCGAAAGCGATTCCCGTCCCGGGCGCACTGGAATTTTTGAAATGGGCGGACTCCAACGGCATCAGAATCTTCTACGTCAGCAATCGCGATCATCGGCAACTGGATGCGACGATGAAAAACCTTGCAGCTTTTGGATTTCCTCAGAACCAGAAAGATCACGTTCTTTTGAAGACGGAACGTTCGGGCAAAGAGCCGCGCCGTCAGCAGGTCATGACGAATCATCACGTAGCCGTACTGATCGGCGATAATCTCAACGACTTCGCAGACGTTTTCGAGAAAAAGAACGTGGACGATCGTTTTGCGGAAACCGACAGATGGCGTGACGCCTGGGGTTCCAAATTTATCGTTCTGCCCAATCCCGGGTATGGGGACTGGGAGGGCGCACTGTTTGACTATAACTGGAATTTGTCCATCGAAGAAAAAAACAAAATTCGAAAAGCCGTTCTTCGGGACCGGTAGGCGTAAAGGTCGAACGGCACGGAGGACGAATGTCGGGCGAAGGTCGGCTCGGAAAGGGTTCGACGTTCATAGGGTAACCGCAATGAATCCGCCAGCACGGGCCTGGAAGCCCGCGCCACTTGGCATGTGGAAGTGACGTCATGTAGCGCGGCGTTCCCACGCCGCGAAACAGAGCCGTGAATGACGCTAAGGACGTCGCTCGTCAAGTTCTGTTCAGGTTCGGGCGGAAATAGATACCTTAGAAGGCGTTGGAATTTCACTCCCGAGTTTTTCATAAATATCGTTTCATAAAAAAGGCCGCAAGGATCGAGTCCCTGCGGCCTTTGTGTGTGTTGGAGAAAAACTTACTGTGCGAGAGCGCGGACGGTTCCCGTCGTGTAACTGATCACCCACTTCTGCGCCGCATCTTTGCCCGTTCCGTCTTTCGCCGGATACAACGTGATGACGTGGGGACTTCTGGCCGTTCGCATACGGTCCGATCCCTGTCCGGCGGCCACAACCCATCCGAATGCGATTTTGGTTGGCGCCGTCACGGTCAACGTCACGTCGCTTTTGATCACCTGGACGCCCGTTTTTTCGAGTTCGGCTAAACGCGCGGCATGTTCCTGCTGAAGCTTCGCATCGCGATCCTGCGAAACTTTGGCGAGCGTGGCGGTTGCCGTATTTTTATCTAGGCGGACGTCCTGTGCGTAAAGCTCCATCATTCCCAGGGCGAGCAAGCCGATGATCCATTTCATATAGGCCTCCGAAGGTAACGTCGATTTGAAAAAATAATAGACATAGAAATTCACACTTACAAGAGTCCAAGTTCGCTCAACAGGCCGCGCAGTTTCTCTCGGTTCTCCGGCTGTAAGGGCACAAGGGGAAGACGGTAAAATTCCTGAATACGGCCCATCATGGCCAACGCCGCCTTGACCGGAATCGGGTTCGATTCGATGAAATTAATGTTCATCAACCGCAGATAACGGTAGTGAAGTTCCCGGGCTTTCTGAAAGTTACCGTCGAGTGCGGCGTGAACCATCTCCGTCATCGGTCCGGGGATCTGATTGGACGCGACCGAAATGACGCCGTCGGCGCCTAGTGCGATCATCGGCAGCGTGTAGGCGTCGTCGCCCGACAGGACAAGAAATCCGTCGGGCCGCTGTTGCAAGATTTCCATGAACTGGTTGAAATTGGCGGACGCTTCTTTGACGGCGACGATATGCGGATGTTCGGCCAGTTTGAGTATCGTTTTGGAGTCGATGTTGGACGCGGTCCGGCCGGGAACATTGTACAACACGCAAGGCAGTTGTACGGAATCAGCGATTGCTGAAAAGTGCGCGATGTATCCCGCCGGCGTCGGTTTGTTGTAATACGGACCGACGAGGAGCAGTCCGTCCACTCCAGCTGCTCTGGCACGTTTCGAATATTCGATACTCTGTGCCGTGTCGTTGGTGCCCGTACCGGCGATAACAGGAACCCGGCCATTTGTCTGTTCGACCACGATGCGTACGACCCGGTCGCGTTCGTCCGCGTTCATCGTGGCCGATTCCCCGGTCGTACCGCAGGGAACGAGAAAATCGACACTGCCGTCGATCTGGAAGTCGACGAGTCCGCGAAGCGCACGTTCATCGATCTTTCCATCGGCATCGAAAGGCGTGACGATGGCTGTCCCGACGCCGCGCAGTTTTTTGTTCATCATATGGACCTCGTTATCCTATCGTTCATTATGTCGTGGATCGAGTAGAGGCCTTTTCGGTCTCGGATCCAGTGCGCGGCAGCCAGAGCGCCGGCCGCAAAGCCGCTGCGGTTTCGAGCCGTATGGGTCAGTTCGATCGTATCCGATTCAGAATCGAACGCGACGATATGGGTCCCGGGAACATATCCGGCGCGCGTCGAAGTGACGTGCAGGGCCTCGTGAGCCATACAGCCGTCGGCTTTCTGGGTGACCGCATGTTTTTTTCGCGTCAGGGCCCTCAACAGAATTTCGCTCAACGTGATCGCCGTACCGCTTGGGCTGTCGATCTTCTGGCGATGGTGAGTTTCGTGAAGGTACGCATCGTACTCGTCAAATCGGTCGAAGAGTTCACCGGCGGCCTGGACGAGGCGAAAAAAAAGCTGCACGCCGATGGAGAAATTACTGGCATAAACGACGCCAATGCCTCCCCGTTCGACGGCGCGGCGGATCGACGCTTCATCGGTCAACCATCCCGTCGTTCCGACCACGATCGGTTTTTGCAATTCAATGGCAAGTTGGATGTGGTCCGTCACCACGTCGGCCGAAGAAAAATCGATGAGGACGTCGGCCCTGTGAAATTCCGCCGTGTCGTTGACGGAACGCGATTTCCGTGCGATCACACGAAGTCCGCGCTCGACGGCCATCCGCTCGATTTCCCGGCCCATTTTACCGTAACCGAGGAGTGCGATGTTCATATTCAACTCCGGGAGGTTTTATTCGAAAAGATCGGACGGCAGAACGCCGGAGAAAAATTCATCGTGCAGACGACGAACCACGCTTTCCAGGTCCTCCTGATCGATCACGAAGGTCAGATTGATTTCGGAGGCGCCCTGGGAAATCATGTTGATATTAACGTCGCGGATGGCGTTGAACGTACGGGCGGCGATGCCGGGCGTGTACCGCATTTGCTCCCCGACGAGGCAGACGATCGCACGCTGGCCTTCCGTCGTGACCTGTGAAAATTCCCGCAGCTCCTCCAGAATGGCGTCCAAAAAATCGGTTTGGTCGACGCTTAGCGAGACGCTGACTTCCGTCGTCGATACGACGTCGACCGACGTTCGGTTGCGTTTGAATACGTCGAAGATCCCCGCCAGAAAGCCGTGCGCAAGGAGCATCCGGCTCGAGACGATATTAAGGATCGTCACGTTTTTTTTGTAAGCGATCGATTTGATCATGCATGACGGGTGACGCGATTCGCTCCGGTCTTTGGCCGTGATCAACGTTCCACTGGAATGAGGGTTGTGAGTGTTAAAAACGTGGACCGGAATGTTTTTTTCGATCGCGGGCACGATCGTCGCGGGATGCAGGACCTTGGCGCCGAAGTACGCGAGTTCCGCCGCCTCCTGGAACGTCATTTCTTTCACGCGTCTGGCGCCATGGACCATCTTGGGATCGGCGGTCAGGACGCCGTCGACGTCGGTCCAGATTTCGATGTCTTTTGCATTCATGACGGCGCCCAGGAGGGCGGCCGTGTAGTCGGACCCTCCACGGCCCAGCGTGGTCGACGATCCCGTTTTCGAACGCCCGATGAATCCCTGGGTCACGACGATTTGATGGCGTTCGACCAGCGGATCGAGGAGCGTTTTTGCCAGCGACTGGATGGTAGGTAATTGCGGTGTTGCCGAGGTGTATCGGTCGTCGGTGGCCACCACGTCGCGGGCGTCAAACCAAACCGAGGGGATGCCGGCGGC
This sequence comes from uncultured Bacteroidota bacterium, assembly GCA_964478735.1. GTDB lineage: Bacteria > CLD3 > CLD3 > SB21 > SB21 > CAYZJB01. The sequence continues at coordinate 118,615 of CAYZJB010000001.1, forward strand.
CGCCATTGCCGGTGCAAGAATTTTCGAGGAAAGAAGTTCTCCCTGCGATGCAAAATGGTCCATGGACCGCGGCGTCAGCTCTCCGAGCAGCGATATCCCTTCAATCATGCGTTTCAATTGCGTGCGGGTGTCTTCGATGAACGCCTCGCATGAAACAAGCGTCTCGGTCGACGTCAACAGTTCCCGTGCCGTCTGAACGTGACGTTCGATCAGGCGCTCGATCACGGCGTCGGCATTGGCCCGCTGTCCGGCGACGGCCAGGGACGCCGATTCCAGAAGATGATTGGTCACGCCGCCCATCGCGGACACGACGATCAGGGGCTGTCGTTCGAGCTTTTCTCGGACGATCTGAATGACGGCGCGCATGGCGGCGGCATCCTGCACGGACGTCCCGCCGAATTTCATCACGATCATGGGTACAGGACGATAGTAAAAAAAAACTACCGTTTCAAATAGGACTGCGCGTAAAGGAGTTCGGCATTGAGTACGGCCGCTCCGGAAGCGCCGCGCAGGGTATTGTGAACAAGGCAGGTCATTTTATAACCGAAGACGTCACATGGACGGACGCGTCCCACGGACACGGCCATTCCTTTGTCTGCGTTGGCATCGAGCCGCGGCTGCGGTCGGGCCGGATCTCGATGGACAATGATCGGACGTTGCGGGGCGAGCGGTAAGTCGAGTTCTTGCGGCACGCCGCGAAAAATTTCAAACTGTCGGAGTATGTCTTCGATCGGGGGCCGGTCCCGCAGCGTGACGGACAGGCTCGCGAGGTGACCGTCGAGTACCGGTACGCGATTGACCGAGGCTGAAATGCGAATGGAGGAATGAATGATCCGGTCGTTTTCGAAACGGCCCAAGATTTTCAGCGGTTCCGTCTGGATTTTTTCTTCCTCGTCCTTGATAAACGGAACGATGTTGCCCAGGATGTCCAGCGACGGTACGCCCGGATAACCGGCGCCGGAAATGGCCTGCATCGTGACTACGGAGCATTGGATGACGCCGTAATGACGGTCGAGGACATGCAGGACGGGCAAAAACGACATGATGGAACAATTGGAGTTGGTCACGATACATCCGTCCGTCCACTCACGGCGCTTTTTTTGAACGGCGAGCAGCCGGAGATGGTCCGCGTTGATTTCCGGATAAATGAGCGGTACGTCGTCGATCATCCGATGGTTTTTTGCGTTGCTGAGTACGGCGTATCCGGCTCTGGCATAAGCAAGTTCGATCTCACCTGCGACGGACGAATCGAGCCCTGAAAAGGCGACGCGCGCTTCGTCATCCGGTATGCACGGTCGCACGATCATCGACGCGATGTCGTCGGGAAGGGATGTGTCCAATTTCCATTGCACGGCGTCGCCGTACCGTTTATCGGCCGACTTCTCCGACGCGGCGAGGGACTCGATTTTGAAAAACGGGTGGTTGTGCAGCACCTGGATCAGTCGCTGGCCGACCGTACCGGTGGCGCCTAAAATCGTAACGGGGATTTTCATCGAACTCCTTTGTTCCTGGCAAAATAGACGCCGCGCAACAGACAGTCAACACGATTTCATCATCGAGTGAGTTGACGTCAAGTCGGCTTATTTGCGTTCGAAAAAAAAAGCTTGACAATGTTAAGATCGTACCCAACATTTGAATTGTTTCAAAAGTATTGCTTACCTGTCATGGATAAAACCGCCAGTATCAAGCGGAACATGGTCCAGATTTTTGGCGACGCCTATCATGCGTTCGGTTTAAACCGCTTGCTGGGACACGTCGTCGCAACGCTCATGATCGCACCGGAACCCCTGTCGCTCGATCAGATTTGCAAAGAATTGAGAAAGAGTAAAGGTCCGGTCAGTCAAATCGCACGGCGCCTGGCCGATCATAACCTACTCAAACGCGTATGGGTTCCCGGCAGCCGTAAAGATTATTACGAGCTGCATCCCGACGCCTTCAGCAATGCCTTTCGCCACAATTTTCGGCTGATCCGCAACAACACCAAGATATCGAAACAGATCAAAGACGAGGTCAACCATACCAAAGACGCAAAGTTCAAAGCCCTTCATTCCCGTTTGATTGAAATGGAGCGGTTTTATGAACTCATGGAAAAACATTATCAGGCGTTTATCGATGAGTGGGAAAAAGAAAAAAACAAGCTTTCACGTGTATAGATCTATCCGAAGACATTCGACGTTATTTTTTATAGATTTATCGTTTGAAAGTTTTGAAAAGATATGAACAGCTTTTATTTTGAAAACAGGGTCGTCGTCGTGACGGGCGGCGCTCAAGGTATCGGTCTTGTCACGGTGGACGCATTCGCCCGGGCAGGGGCTGACGTCCAGATATGGGACGCCAACAAAGAGATCGGTCAACGCGTTGAAAATGACTTTCAGAAACAGGGACTGAAGGTCGGGTTTCAGCACGTCAACGTGGCCGATTTCGAGTCGGTATCAAATGCCGCGGACGCGATGATACGGAAATTTTCTCGTTGGGACGTTTTGATCAATAACGCCGGCATCACGCGCGATGCAACCCTGTTGAAAATGACCCCCGACACGTGGCGGCAGGTCCTCGATGTCAACCTGAGTGGGGTATTTCACTGTACGAAAGTTGCGGCGACCTATATGGCCGAAAAGAACTACGGCCGCATCGTCAACGCGTCGTCGGTCGTTGGACTGTACGGAAATTTCGGTCAATCGAATTACGTCGCGACCAAAAGCGGTGTGATCGGTTTGACCAAAGTCTGGGCGCGTGAACTGGGCCGGAAAGGCATTACGGTCAATGCCGTGGCGCCGGGATTCATCGCGACGGAGATGGTTAAAACAATACCTGAAAAAATGCTCGCTTCGATTCGTGAAAAAACGCCGGTCGGCAGACTTGGGACGCCCCGGGACATCGCCATGGCTTACTTGTTCCTCGCTTCGGAAGAGGCCTCGTTCATCAACGGAGCCGTGCTTAGCGTCGACGGAGGGTTCGTGGGATGAGCCGGTTGTCTCCACGTAACGCCATCATCGCATCGACCGGATCGTACGTGCCGGATCGCGTCTTGACGAATGCCTATTTCGATCAACTGCTGGGAGAAGACGTCGGTACATGGTTGAGTGAAAACCTCACCATTCGTGAACGGCGCTGGTGTGCAGAAAACGAATCGACGGCCGATCTGTGTGCGGCCGCGGCCCGCCGCGCACTGGACAGCGCGGGATTGACGGCGGACCGATTGGATTTGATCATCGTGGCCACGGATACTCCGGAATATATTTCGCCTTCGACCGCATCCGTGGTACAGCACCGTCTGCAGGCCGTGAACGCGGCAACGTTCGATCTGAACTCCGCCTGCGCGGGCTTCGTGACGGCGCTGGATACGGGATCCAAATTTATCAAATCGGATGAGCGGTACCGGTACGTCTTGGTCATCGGCGCGTACGCCATGAGCAAATACCTCGATCTCACCGATAAAAAAACCGTCACGCTTTTTGCCGACGGGGCCGGTGCCGTGCTGCTCTCGTCCGTCGCCGAGGACGGCCGCGGATTTCTCGCCAGCCGTCTTCACACCGACGGTCAATATCACGATTGGATGGGCATCTATGCCGGCGGGACGCACCAGCCGCTGTCCGAAGACGTGCTGAACAAAAAAAATCACGTGATCAAATTTACCAGAAAATTTCCGAAAGAACTGAATGTCGAGACCTGGAGCCGGATGCTGACGGAGTTGACCCATCACTTGAACGTCCGGCCGATCGACGTGCAATGCTATTTCTTTACGCAGATCAATATCAACAGCATCCGACAAACGCTGGATCGCCTCGGCGTGCCGCACGACCGTGCGCACAACATCATGGACCGTTTCGGCTACACCGGTTCCGCGTGCATTCCGATGGCGTTCGACGACGCGATGAAAAAAGGCCGGGTACAACCCGGCGACCTCGTGGCGTTTATGGGTTCCGGCGGCGGACTGTCATTTGCCTGCGCGGCCTTTCGTCTGTAGGCGTCCTGTCCGATCGACTTTTTTGTTTGTATTCAACCTGTCCATTACTAACCATGGAGGAATGGTTATGATACGATTCGCTTTTTTCATTCTCTGCACCGCAGTCACGCATTCTGTCATTGTCGGACAGAGTACGATCAGCGGTAAGGTAACGGATGGAGAAACCGGCAACGGATTGGCCGGCGTCAACATCAGAATCGAAGGGAGCACTCTGGGTGCCTCTTCACGTGCTGGAGGCCGGTTTGAAATCCGAAACGTTCCTGCCGGCAAGTATAAGATCACGGCCACGCACATCGGGTATGAGTCGATGACGGTGGATGTGTTGGTAAACGACGAAGACGTGACCGTCGACTTCGCTCTCAACGAAGGCAGTATTGCCGGGGAGGAACTGGTGTTTACGGCGTCGCGCAAAGTCGAAAAAATTACCGATGCGCCTGCGACGATCAACGTTGTCAATTCGCAGAGTGTCGACCAGTACACCGGCAATCCCGGTGAACTGCTGGCGCGTACCAAAGGAGTCGACTATATCCGCAGCGGAGTCCTCGGTACCGGCATCAACGTACGCGGATTCAACAGCGCCTTTAATCCAAAAAATCTGCAGATGAACGATACCCGGCTCTCGACGTTGATTGCGACCGGGTTGCCGATGGGTCCGCTGGCAACGACCGTCAAAGAGGACATCGAGCGCATGGAAGTCGTTCTGGGACCGGCCGCGGCCCTTTACGGTCCCAATGCCCACAACGGCCTTGTGAACACCATTTCCAAAGATCCCCGTCAGTTTCCCGGGACAACCTTCGTCATCGGTGGGGGCTCGCAGAGCGTCCAGACGGGGCGTTTTCGGACGGCGCACGTGCTCAACGATAAGGTCGCATTCAAAGCGACGGGTGAATTTACCCGTGGCACCGATATTAAGTACATGGACTCGGTGTACATCAGCGGTGTGGCATATCCGGAGTTGGAACTGGACCGGGATTTTGACGCGCTGCGTGGAGAAGCGTCGGCTTACTACACGATCCTGCCGGACCACGACATGATCGTCACGTTCGGCGGCAGCAACAGCAATTATCTTTCGGTGACGAACGCGGGGCGAAACCAGATCAAAGACTGGCAGATCTATTTTCTCCAGGGGCGGTACGTGTCGCCACACCTCTTTGCCCAACTCTACCATACCTGGAGCAAAACGGATAAGACTTACGCTATTAATCAGAGAACCCAGAATTATCAGAATCTGCTCCTCAACGGGTACACCGAACAGGGCGCGCGCGACAGTTCGTTCAGCTATCAGAAGGCCGGTGCGTTCGTGCTGCCTCGTGGTGCGATATTCAAAGATAATTCTGCCCGCTGGAATGCCGAGGTTCAGTATAACAATACGTTAAATCAGCTCCATTATATCGTCGGCGCTCAGTACCAGAAAGATATTGCGGACAGCAAGGGCACGTATCTTCTCGATGCGCCCGGAATTTACCTGGAACAATTCGGCGGGTATGCCCAACTTGAGCATCCGATCGCAGAGACCGGCATGAGAGTTATCGTGGCCGCGCGAGGCGATCATCATGAACTGTACGGGTTCAACTTCATTCCCAAAGCCGCGTTGACCTACAGTAATCCAGTGGGCACCTTCCGCGTGACCTATGGAAAAGGCATTGCGGCGCCGACGATTTTAAATCTCAACGGAAATCTGTTCGGCGGCCTGATTCTCGGAAATGGCGAAGGATTCACGCGCGGCGACGGGAGCAAGGTAAAAAAACTGGAAGTGGAGACGATCCAAACGTTCGAAGTCGGCTACAAGGGAGTTTTCCATCAAAAACTCTTTGTCGACGTCAACGGCTATTATAACATGTCGGAAAACTTCATCAGTCCATTGGTCAACATCGCCAGCGCGTCCAATCCGATCACGCATCGCGGCGGCACTCCAATGAGCCAGGTCGTACCGGGAACCCCGGCGTCGGGTTCGACGTTTCTTCTGACCTATCTGAATTACGGCGAAGTGAATACATTCGGTGCGGACATCGGCCTCAACTACTATGTCAGCAAAGACATCAACGTGACGTTGAATTATTCGTTCTTCGATTTTGATTTCGACAAGAAAGACACGCTTCGAAACGACGGCAACAAGGATAATCGCATCGATCAGGCCGATATTTCGTTGAATGCGCCGAAACACAAAATCGGACTGGGCGTGAATGCCCGCCGCGACAAGTTCTTCGGTTCACTTTTCCTGCGTTGGGTCGATGAATACGATTTCTTTTCCGGAATCAATGTCGCATCGAAGGAGCATTCCAGTGTGACCTACGGCGGCAGTCCGGTTCTGGAAGATGCCCGAGTTGGTAGGGATTTCAACGAAGGTCCGCTCGGTGGATTCGTCAACATCGATCTCAGTCTGGGGTACCATATCACCCAGCAACTGACGATTTCGGCGACAGTGGTCAACTTGTTTGACAGCGAAGTACGAGAATTCGTCGCGTCGCCGGCCATCGGGCGTTTGATTTCGACCGAATTGAAATACACGTTTTAACCATCGAAAGGGTGCAGTGACTACACGGCACCCTTTTTGGTGATCATGTCGTCTGTATTCCGACCTATCGACGCGGATAACGCACAGTGGATTTTCTGTCATGATAAGTACGGACTGGATTGCTAAGTGGGCACAATACACGCCGGACGCGATCGCGGTCAAATGGGAACCGACGGGAGAAGCATTTACGTACCGCCAATGTGACGTCATTGCGTCGAGACTTGTCAGTCGATTACGTACGGACTTTGATCTAAAAAAAGGCGACCGCATTGCCGTCGTTTCGCAGAATTCGCTGGCCTACGTTTTCCTTTTTTTTGCCGTTCAACGGGCGGGTTTTATCCTCGTACCGATCAATCATCGCCTGACCGTACGTGAAATGACGGAACTCGTACGGATCAGCGGTCCTCGCTTATTTTTTTACGATGAAGAATTTGCACCGACCGTCGATACGTTGATGGTCGCCGCACCGACGGTTCATAAAGTATCCGTGGACGCCGGAGAAAACCATTTGATGGAAATGGTGAAAAACGACGGTCATGAATCGTCTCCGGATAGCGTCGATATCGAGCCGAACCATCCGTGTATGATTCTTTTCACGTCCGGGACCACTGGCCTTCCGAAGGGAGCGATCATCACGCACGGCATGTTATTCTGGAACTCAGTCAATACGGCGCTTCGCCTGAAAATTACCTCGGACGACGTGACGTTCAATGTCGCGCCGCTCTTTCACACGGGCGGCTGGAACGTGCTGACGACGCCGTTCCTTCATCACGGAGCCCGGATCGTTTTTCTGCGTCATTTCGACGCCGATAAAGTACTCCACGTTTGCGAGGCGGAAAAGGTCACACTGATGTTCGGGCTGCCGACGATGTTGAAGATGATGGCCGGCAGTGGGCGATTCGCTCAAACGGATTTATCCAGCATGCGATATGCCATCGTCGGTGGAGAGGCCATGCCCGTACCCCTCATCGAGAACTGGCATCGCAAAGGAGTATTGATCCGTCAGGGCTTCGGCATGACCGAAGTGGGACCGAATTGTTTTTCACTCTCGGAAACCGATGCCGTTCGAAAAATCGGATCGATCGGATTTCCGAATTTCTATGTCGATGTAAGGTTGGTGGACGATGCCGGTCACGACGTCGGCGTTAACGAACCCGGGGAGTTATGGTTCCGGGGTCCGGTCGTGACGCCGGGGTACTGGAATAATCCCGAGGCGACGGCCGAAGCGTTTACGGGCGATTGGTTTCATACGGGCGATATCCTGCGACGGGACGAGGACGGTTACTATTACGTCGTGGATCGAAAGAAAAACATGTTTATCAGCGGAGGAGAAAACGTTTATCCGGCGGAGGTCGAGCGGCTTTTGTATACGATGCCGGGCATTGCGGAAGTCGCCGTGATTGGCGTTCCGGATCCAAAATGGGGCGAAGTCGGGGCGGCCTTTGTAGTGCGCAAGCCCGGCGTAAACTTGACCGAGAAGGACGTCATGGAATGGTGCAACGGTAAGCTGGCCCGATTCAAGATACCCAAATCGGTTACTTTTCTGGATGAACTGCCCAAAGGAGACAGCGGCAAAATTCTAAAACGGGCGCTTCTGGATATCTGGTCCGCACATGGTTAGAGACGAACGGAGATTTATCATGAGAATAATTATAGTTATCCTGACCGGTTGGATTACCGCCGGCGGCGCGGAGTCGATCGTTGCACAGGAGAAAATCATGCCAGTCGAATTTGATGACATCGTGTATCCCGTGCCGGTTCAAAAAATGACCGTCGAATCGATGACCATCGCATACTTCGATTCCCGAAAAGGAGACGAGACCGTTGTATTGATCCACGGCCTGTCGAGCAATCTCAGTTTCTGGAGAGAAAACATTTCCGCATTGAGCGAAAAATATCGAGTCATTGCCGTTGATCTACCCGGATACGGCAAGTCGAATAAAAACTCGGTTCCGTGTACAATGGCCTTTTATGCTGATTTTTTGAATCGCTTTCTGGACGCGTTGCGTTTGAAGAAGGTCAATATGATTGGTCAATCCATGGGCGGACAAATTGCCATCACGTTTGCCCTTACGTATCCGGAGAGGCTGCACCGTCTGGTTCTTGCTGCGCCGGCGGGAGTCGAGACATTCGATTCGACGGAGAGCGCGTTATTGAAAAATTTTTACTCCGTGGCCAACGTCAAAGCCGCCGATGCAAACGTCATTCGTCAAAACGTCGTCAATAATTTTTCATCGTGGGACACTCGTTTCGAATGGATCGTTCAACATCGGACCGACATCCGGTTGGCATCGGATTTTGAACAATGGTGCGGAAGCGTGTCGAGAGGTATTGCCGGCATGTTAGACGGGCCGGTCCGGTCCCGGCTGGGAGAAATCAACGTACCGACGTTGATTCTGTTCGGGGAAGACGATCGCCTCATTCCCAATCGCTTTCTCCACAAAGGGACAACAACGGATATCGCGGAAGCGGCAGGCCGTGAAATACCGGACGCCCGTATGACGATGATACCTAAGGCCGGCCATCTCCTGATGATCGAGCAACCCGTCTTGTTCAATTCGGCAGTCATCGAATTTCTGCAGTCGAAGTAATCGTACGGTATGGAAAATCGCAAAGGACTCGTTGTTTCCGTTACCGTAGCGGCACTGGGATATTTTGTCGATCTGTACGACATCGTTTTATTTGGTGTCGTCCGGATCGCGTCGCTGACAGACATCGGCATTACCGGCGACGAATTGACGTCGCAGGGAATCCTGCTGCTCAATCTCCAGATGATAGGGATGCTGATCGGCGGTGTCGTCTGGGGAGTGATTGGGGATAAAATCGGGCGACGGTTTGCACTCCTGGCGACGATTGCCATGTATTCCCTGGCCAATATCGCCAACGGTTTTGTCCAGGACGTTGGAACGTATGCCGCATTGAGGTTCATTGCCGGGATCGGACTGGCGGGAGAGTTGGGGACCGGTGTGACACTCGTGTCGGAACTCATGCCGCGTCAGTATCGCGGCTACGGAACCACGGTGATATCTTTTTTAGGGCTTCTGGGAGCACTTACGGCGTCCTACGTCGCCGGATGGTTTGACTGGCGAACCGCCTATTTTATAGGCGGCGGAATGGGGTTGCTCGTCCTGATCGGACGGATCATCGGCCTTCAGGAATCCGATATTTATCAAACGGCCAGTCATCGGCGACGCGGCGACGTTATGATCATTCTGGGTGTACCTAAAACGTTACTCAAATATTTGGCAGTGGTCGCTGTTGGAATCCCGATCTGGTTCATTTCGGGAATTATCGTCACGTTCTCCCCGGAATTCAGTCAGGCGCTTTCTTTGAACGAAATTGTCAGTGCGGCCGAAACGTTGCGGTGGCAATCCGTCGGCCTTGCCATTGGCAGCGCGGCGACGGGAATTATCAGTGAATTGATCAAGAACCGCAAAAAAGTCGTCTGGGGTTGCTTTGTTCTCATGTTGGTTTTGACCGTCATTCTTCTTTTGACCAAAGGAATGCAGACCCGAGCGTTTCTGGTAGTGATCTTCATCATCGGGCTGGGTCAGGGATACTGGACGGTGTTCATCACGATGGCCGCCGAGCAATTCGGGACCGACATTCGAGCGACGGTCGCCACCTCGGTGCCCAATTTTGTACGGGCGATGGTCGTTCCGATGACCGTCATACTGAATGCATTTCGCCACTCCTGGGGTTTGATCGATACCACGGTCATTATCGGAGGGGTCGTTTTTGCACTCGCGTTCCTTTCGCTGCATGTCATGGGTGAAACGTACGGGCGCGACCTCCACTTCGCCGAATCGACTGCATCACAATCCACGTCGGAAAAAAATTAATCAAACGGTTACGAGGCCTCTGCGGCATCGTTTTTTCGCCCCCGCATGCATTGACTTTGGCGGGCCGCTTCGATAGATTGCATCCAGTTCGTTAAAAGCGGGGACAGCATTTATAAGCGAGAGTAATTCAGTTGGTAGAATGCCAGCTTCCCAAGCTGGACGTCGCGGGTTCGAGTCCCGTCTCTCGCTCTCCTTCCATTCCTGGTGGACCATCCTTTCGATCTTGATTTTGCTTTGGGGTTCAGCCTGCAGTTCGACCCGTACACCCGCGCAACGGCGCGCCGATTGTATTCGATGGACTGAAAAAGCGATAAACGAATACCGGCGAGGACACATAACGAATGCGATCCAGCTCATCCGTCGTGCCATAGCATCGGATTCGTCCCACCGTCAGGCGCGTGAAAAACTTGTGCAGTGGCTGATCGCGGACGAGCAATACGCCGATGCGATTACCGCAGGGACCGATTTCCCGTACGAATCCGGCGTTGCGTTTTTTCATCTCGAACGATGGAACGATGCGGTGGCAGCGCTCGAACGCGTCGCGGTGTCGGACAGCCAGTATGCCGCGAGCCGCTATTATCTGGGCCAGACTTATCTTGCGATGGGAAACACGCGACAGGCAATCCGTTCGTTCGACGACGTTCCGGAATCGTCCGGATTATGGAAAACGCGCGCGGATATCAAACGGCAGCGTCTCGGAAGACGTTTTGAAGACAGCGTTTGGACATCGATTCAACGGTCCGACTCGGTTCGCCGGATCGAATGGGCCTTCCTGATTTTCCGGGTCCTGGACATTCCGATCCATCCGTCCTCATCGGTGACTTTTCGCGATATCGATGCGTCGTACCCGCTGGCGCCGTATGCCCGTGCCGCCGTCGAGCAGGGATATCTCGAACGTCTGCCCGACGGCCGGTTCTACGCCGATTATGTCGTGAAGCGGCGAAATGCCGCGTATTATCTCTGGCGAATGGGCGGCTCGGACACGATTGCCGTCACCGGGGCGTGGAGCGATGTACCGTCCGGCGACTGGCTGGCCGTACCGATTCACTGGGTTTCGGTTAAAAACCTTGTTTTGCCTTTTCGAAGCGATTATTTTGGCGCCGGTGAATATCTGAGCGGACGTGAGGCTATCATGGCCTTACAGGCATTTAAAGTACTGTGGCAGCGGATTCATGGACAATAAAGAAACCATAAATAAAGAGACAAAAAAAGTAGTCTACGATCCTCTCGTCGAGATCATCCAATTCTACTCGTCCAGAAAAAAATCGGCGAAGGACACCCGTCCCATGGACCATCTTTCCGTCGAAGAACGGCTGAAGAACCGGATTATCGACGGCGAGAAAAAAGGTCTCGACACCGACCTCACGGAAGCGATGAAGACGTATCCGCCGCTGGATATTATCAACAATATCCTGCTTGAAGGGATGAAAGTCGTCGGCGATCTCTTCGGTAAAGGCGAAATGCAATTGCCGTTCGTCCTCCAGTCGGCGGAAGTCATGAAAGCCGCCGTCGCGCACCTCGAGCCGTTCATGGAAAAGACCGCCGACTCGCAAAAGGGCACCATCGTCCTGGCGACGGTCAAAGGCGACGTTCACGATATCGGCAAAAATCTCGTCGACATCATTTTGACGAACAACGGGTACAGGGTCGTCAATCTCGGCATCAAATGCCCGATCGATACGATGTTGAAAGCCGTCGATGAGCACCGGGCCCACGCGTTGGGCATGAGCGGTCTGCTCGTCAAGTCGACCCTGATCATGAAGGAGAACCTTGAAGTGATGATGGAGCGCGGGATTCAATTGCCGGTGCTGCTCGGCGGCGCGGCGTTGACGAAGCGCTACGTCGAAGAAGATCTGCGGTCCGTGTATTCGCCGCCGCTGTTTTACTGCGAAGACGCGTTCGCCGGTTTGCACGCGATGGGCGCCGTTTTGTCCGGTCAGGGACCGGCGGTCTCTACCGATCCGTTGGGAAGTCCCGCCGACTCCGTCAAAGAAATCGTCAAACGGATCAAGATTGTCCGGCATCAGTGGAACAAGGCGCTGGAATACGTATCGGATGACGACTTTGTCCGCGGCGAGCAGTTTGGAAAATGGTCGTTGCACGATCTGATCGCCCATCTGATCGGATGGAATCTCGATGGCGCCGACCGGATCGGGCGGGTCGTGGCGAAGGAAGCGGTACCGGTTTATTCCGACGACGAGGTGGATGCGATGAACGACGCGTTCGTCGCGGAGCGGCGTTTGCTGTCGCGGGAAACATTGATCGAGGCGTGGTCCGAAGCATCGGAAAAAGCCATCACGGTTTTAAGTGGATTGAAGAACACGGACCTGTTCCTAGCAACGCCCGACGGTTCCCTCGCCGAATTGATCGCCGAATTGACGTATGCGCACGAGTATGAACATTTGAAAAAAATTCAAAAATGGATTCAGCATTTCCAAACCCGTACGATCAGCGCCGCCGCCTCCGTGCGGTCGGACGTCCGGCCGTGTCCCGATATTCCGAAGCCCCCGTTCTGGGGAGCGCGTCAGGTCGACACCGTCACGCTCGAGGACGTCTATCCGTATATCAATGAAATTGCCCTGTTCCGCGGACAGTGGCAGTTCAACCGCGGTAAACGGTCGCCCCAGGAATACGAAACGTTTGTCGAACAAACGGTGCGGCCGATTTTTGAGGCCTGGAAAAAACGGGCGGCGGACGAGCAACGGCTGATTCCCAAAGTCGTCTACGGCTATTATCCGTGCCAGTCCGACGGCAACGACCTGATCGTGTACCATGAGGACATGAAAACGGAGCGGACGCGATTTACCTTTCCACGGCAGCCGAAAACGCCGCATTACTGCATTTCGGATTTTTTTGTCGATCGCAAATCGGGGCGGATCGACGTCCTCGGGTGCATGCTGGTCACGGTGGGTACCCAGGCGTCGGATTTTGCCGCGGAGCTGTTCGCATCCAACGATTACGCCGACTATCTGTACTTTCACGGGCTGAGCGTCGAATCGGCGGAGGCGCTGGCCGAATACTGGCACAAAGAAATGCGGCGAGAACTGTCGCTCGACAAAGGTGACCCCGCCGACGTACGCAAACTGTTTCAACAGGCGTACCGTGGATCGCGCTACAGTTTCGGCTATCCCGCCTGTCCCAACCTCGAGGACCAGGTGAAGCTGTTCGAACTGCTGGAACCGGAGCGCATCGGCGTCAGTCTCACGGAAGAATTTCATTTGATACCCGAACAATCGACCAGCGCCATCGTCGTTCATCATCCCGACGCGAAGTATTTCAACATTCACTGACTCCTTCGGAAAGGACCCACCATGCGTCTTGTGATCCTGACGATCCTGCTCGTTTCGTCCGTATCGGCGCAGTACAAAGGAGAACTGCGCAAGTACACGCGTGCGGACTCTCTGCGCGGAGGTCTACGCCTCGAGCGTACGTGCTACGACGTCATTCACTATCATCTGGACGTAACCGTCGATCCTGACTCACAGGCCATTCAAGGATCGAACACCATCACGTTCAAAACGCTGTCGGCGTCGCCGAGACTCCAGGTGGATCTGTTCAGCAATATGGCAATCACGGACGTCACGCTGGACAAAAAACCGGCGAATTTTGTTCGCGAAGCAAACGCGGTGTTTGTCGATCTGCCGGCGTTGAAAATCGGGTCGGTGCATAAACTGGTCGTCTCGTACCGGGGCAAGCCCGTTGTAGGATCGAACCCACCGTGGGATGGGGGATTGATCTGGACGAAAGACGCGCAGGGCGATCCGTGGGTGGCGGTCGCCTGTCAGGGCAAAGGCGCGAGCCTCTGGTGGCCGACGAAAGATCATCCCGCCGACGAACCCGATAGCATGATGATCAGCGTTACCGTCCCGCCCGGCCTGATGAACGTGTCCAATGGACGACTGCGGAAACAATCGACGGTGAAAAACGGATGGAATCGCTTCGATTACGCCGTGACGTACCCGATCAATAATTATAATGTCACGATCAACGTCGGGAAATTCGTCCACTTCGGCGACGTTTTGGGAGGCAACAATCCGTTGACGCTGGATTACTACGTGCTTCGGGAAAACCTCGATAAGGCGAAAGAACAATTCAAGCAGACGAAACCGATGATCGAAGCGTTCGAAAAATACATGGGTCCGTATCCCTTTCGCCGCGACGGATTCAAACTGGTCGAATCGCCGCACCTCGGCATGGAGCACCAGAGCGCCATCGCGTACGGAAACAAATACGTCAACGGTTACAAAGGAGCCTCCTCGTCGCCGGAAGGAGTCCTGTTCGATTTTATCATCATTCATGAATCGGGGCACGAGTGGTGGGGAAATAATGTTTCGAGCCAGGACAATGCCGATATGTGGATCCATGAGAGTTTCTGCGCGTACGCGGAGGCCTTGTACGTCGAAGGCATATGGGGCTATGACGCGGCGATGCGGTACATGAACGGCAAAAAACAGCAGGTGAACAACACGCGGCCCATCATCGGAGTGTACGGTGTCAATCAGTCGGGTTCACCGGACATGTATCCCAAAGGCGCCCTCATGCTGAATACCCTGAGGCACGCGCTGAACAACGATTCCCTGTGGTTTGCCATTTTAAAGGGCATTCAGAAGGACTACGGCCTTCAGACGATCCATGCCGACTCGATCACGGCGTATGTCAATCGAAAATCGGGGCAAAACTGGACCGGATTTTTCGATCAATATTTGAAACATCCCAACTTGCCGCTGCTGGACGTCAAGGTCATCACGAAGGGAAAATCCGTGATGCTGCAGCACCGATGGGTGAGCGACGTTCCGGAGTTCAGGCTGCCCGTTCGATTTCGTATGGCGGCCGGCGAATGGAGATGGCTGGATTCCAGGCATGAATGGGGGACTACATCGCTGGGCGCTGTCGACCCGTACTCGATCGAGTTCGACGATCGATTCTACTATGAATTGAAAAAAACATTGACCTGGCTGGATGAACGTTTGGCCGACTAAATACGGAGTGTGACGCGTGAAACCTTATGCGATGGGGCTGGTGCTTTTGATGACGGGATGCGCGAAAAATCGATCGATGGATGATCTTGCAAAAGATTACGTACGTCTGGCGCTGCAAGTCGGTCAGGTCGATGCGGATTACGTCGACGCTTATTACGGACCGGACTCCCTTCGTCCCTCGGCGTTGCCGAACGACACGGCCGCATTTCTGGAACAACTAGAAACAACGGCGACCCGGTTGCTTGCCGAACTCGGCGCTCTTCCGAAGGCGGCCGACGAGATGGCGGAGCTTCGGCAACAGTACCTGATCGGGCAATTGACGGCGCTCAAATGCCGCGTGCAAATCCTGCGGGGGCAAAAAGTCTCATTCGAACAACAGGCGGAGGAATTATACCAGGGCGCTCCGCCGACGTATGACGAAACGCATTTTGCCGAACTGGTCGCACAACTGGACAGAGAGCTTCCCGGTTCAGGCCCGATTCAACCGCGGCTGGAAGCGTTCCAGAATGGCTTCGTCATTCCGGCCGACAAGATCGACACCGTCTTCAAAGCCGCCATCGCGGAATGCCGGAAGCGGACGTTACAATACGTTCAGCTGCCGGAAAATGAAAATTTCACGGTTGAATACATCACGGGCCAGCCGTGGAGCGGATACAACTGGTATAAAGGCAATGCGTTCAGCCTGATCCAGGTCAACGTCGATCTGCCGATCCACATCGACCGGGCCATCGATCTTGCGGCGCACGAAGGCTATCCGGGACATCACGTGTACAACGTCCTGCTTGAAAAGCATCTGTCGAAAGATCGCGGCTGGATCGAGTTTATGGTTTATCCCCTGTTCAGCCCGCAATCGTTGATCGCCGAAGGCAGCGCCAATTACGGTAAACGGGTCGTGATGACAAAAGACGAACGGCTGGCGTTCGAGCGGGACGTGTTGTACCCGCTGGCGGGGCTCGATCCGAAGACGGTGGATAAATACGAACGCGTGGAAGACTTGAAATCGCGGTTGAACTACGCCGGCAATGAAGCCGCACGGAATTATCTCAACGGTGTCTGGGATAAAACGAAAGCGGTTGAGTGGATGGTCAAATACGGGCTGCATACCCAGGCATCCGCGGAAAAGAGGATTCGCTTCATCGAGCGTTACGGAGCGTATGTGATCAATTACAACTATGGTGAGGACATGGTCCGCGAATATGTCGAACGTTGTGCGGGGGGATCGCCGTCGCGCGACGCGGTATGGACGCTGTTTACCAAAATCCTGAGTAGTCCGCAAACGCCGGCGACGCTTCGGGCGGCGTGCGGAAAATGACATGACGATTCTTTTTCTCTTCATCGCCGCTTACGGGAACGGTGCACGCGCGTGCAAGTGCAATACGGATCATCCGTTTATGGACGTCGCGCCGTCCTGCGATCTCATCGTGCTCGCCGAGGTGAAAAAATACCGGAAAGTCGACGGACTCGAACAGGCGATGGACGTTCGCGTCCTGTCCGTGCTGTCGGGAAAAGAATCCCACAAAACGATCCGCGTCTGGGGCGACGACGGGAAGTCGTGCCGGCCGTACGTCACGCAATTTCCACTGCGCTCGACGTGGATTCTCGCTCTGCAACCGCACGAATCGGATTATCGAATTTCCGTTTGTGGGGAATACTGGCTGAAGGTGGAGGAAAACCGGGTACACGGGCGAATCGAAACGCTGCAGGAAGAATCGTGGCCGATAGACCGGTTGAAAGAACGTCTGGCGCGCGAGGTGAACCCGTGAAACGATGGGCGGGAGCCGTGTTTATTCTGTTCGCCGGGTGTTCGTCCCGCATTTACGACGTGGCGTATCCGACGCTCAAAGACGGGCAGTACGACAGCGAGTTTCCGTACCGCGACTGTTCGGCCCAGCTCGAAGAAATCGGCCGCTCGATCAAAATCATTTACGCAACCGCGTATTACAAAACGTTCCTTTTCGATGAAGCGAGCCGCGTGCGCGAATCCGATCTTGCGTTTGCCGGAACGTACCTGAAAGCCGCGAAAGTCCAGTTTACCCACAATTCGACGCTCGGTACGGCGACCGTGATCCAGTCGGATACCCGGACGATCATGCTGCTGACCTGTGCGCACGTCGTGGATTTTGACGACACGATCCGCGCGTTTTACGGCGGCGCCGAGGCCTTTATCAAATCGGTCGCGATCAAAGAAAAACAGTCCAACTTTATTCGCGACATTCCGGAGGCCGAGGACATCGAGATTCTCGCGGCCGACGAGGCCATGGACATTGCGGTGATCGGCAAACGCTTCGTCACGCCGCCCACCGAACCCGCACCGGTCTTCCGGTATCCGATGGGCCGTTCCAAAGAACTCAAATGGGGCTCGTTCGTCTACCTCATCGGATATCCGATGGGGCACAAGATGATCACGAAAGGTACGGTCAGCAGCCCCGACCGTGATAAAAAAGGCTCGTTTCTTACGGATGCGCCATTCAACCGTGGCTTCAGCGGCGGACTCGTGCTGGCCATCCGCGACGGCGTGCCCAATTTTGAATGGGTCGGCGTCGCCCGATCGGTGGCGGCGAATTACGAATACATCCTGACGCCGTCCAAGGACATCGACGCGAGCCGCCTTAATCCGGGCGCGCCGTACGAAGGAGAGATTTTCGTCGGGCTCAAATCCGATATCCGGTACGGCATTACCCACGTCGTTTCGACGGAATTGATTTCGGCTTTTGTCAAACGGCATGCCGAACGCCTTGAAAAATCGGGATACGACGTCGGCCGCATGCCCATTCTGGATTGAGGGATGACGACATTCCTGATCGGGGTTTCCCTCTTATACGGCGCCGTTCTTCTCGTCTGCACCATTGCACTGGTCCTGTACCGTTCACCGCGATCGTCGGCGCAACCGTTCGTATCCGTTGTGATTTCCGCGCGCAACGAAGCGGAACGGATCGGGACGTGTCTGGAAGCCCTCGTGCGGCAATCGTATCCGCGTGACCGGTACGAAGTCATCGTCGTGGACGATCGTTCGGACGACGACACGGCGTCCGTCGTTCGGCGTTTTGAACGGCGCCTGCCGGCATTGACCGTTCTTCGGATCGACGCGCCCGATCCCGACATGGCCCCTAAAAAATTTGCCATCCAGACGGGAATTCAAGCCGCCCGAGGCAGAATAATTTTATGCACCGATGCCGACTGCCGTCCGGAATCGAAATGGATCGAATCGATGACCGCCTGTTTTACCGAATCCGTAGGCATGGTCATCGGCTATTCACCGATCGATCCGAACCGAAAACTTTCCGTATTGCAGCCGTTTGTCGCGCTGGACTCGCTGGCGCTTGCGTCGCTGGCCTGCGCGAGCGCGCTGTGGAAAAAACCGGTGACCGCAACGGGGCGCAGTTTGGCGTACCGCCGTGAGGTTTTCGACGAGGTCGGCGGTTTCCGGTCGATCGGCCGGTTCATCTCCGGCGACGACGACCTGTTGCTCCAGCTCGTTCGCAAGACGCACTGGTCGGTGGCGTACTGCACGGAATCGCTCGTGCCGACCGATCCTCCATCGGGATACCGCCAATTCATGCATCAGAAAATTCGTCAGGCATCCAAGGGCCGGCACTATACGCCCGGAACCATTGCGACCCTCGTATTGATTTATTTTTTCAATCTTTCACTTGTTTTGTGGGCGCCATGGGGGTGGTGGCACGGAGAGCCGCTGGCGGCCATGCCGCTGCTGATCAAACTGATTGCCGACCTCGGGTTGTTGCTGACCGGGGGAATCCGGTTCCGCCGCCTGCGTTTTTTACTCGCCTATCCGCTGATCGGTCTGCTCCATCCGCTGTACATCGTCGTCTTCGGCGCATGGGGACAATTCGGTAAATTCGAATGGAAGGACCAGGAACACGCGCGACACGTCGAGGTCCGGAAGCGATGACGGTTTTTGCCATTTCCATATCCATTCTGTCGGCCGTCTACATTCTGATGGGGGTATTTTTCATAACAGGCCTGTTCGTACCCCATCGCCGAACATCGTCGCGGAAACCTTTTGTCTCCGTCATCATTGCCGCTCGAAACGAAGCGGCGGAGATCGGCGAATGCCTGCGGTCCGTTTTGAATCAAGATTATCCGCCGGAATCCCTGGAAGTCATCGTCGTGGACGACCGTTCGAACGACGAGACGGCCAGGATTGTCGAGACGATGGTACCAAACGACCGGCGGCTGCGATTGGTTCGTGTGACCGATAAGCCGGAGAGCTTTTCCGGAAAGAAATTCGCACTGCGCGAAGGGATCCGGGCATCGCGCGGGGAACTGCTGCTCTTCACGGATGCCGACTGCCGGGTCGGTCCGCAATGGGTGTCGTCGATGGTCGGCACGATGACGGACGATGCCGGATTTGTAATCGGGTTTTCCGCCGTTCGGGCGAAAACACCGTTTGAACGTCTTCAGCGGTACGATTTCGGAGTCTTGATGACGGCGGCGTGCGGTTCGGCGAACTGGGGCATGCCGATGGCCGCGAGCGGGCAGAATCTTGCCTACCGGCGGAACGCCTACGATGCGGCCGGAGGATTGGACAGCGTGATAGAACGCATTTCCGGCGACGACGTCCTGATGATGCACTTGATCCGGCGGAAGACGGCTTATCGGATTGTCTTCGCGTCAAATGCTGCGGCCCACGTTACGACGCGGGCGGAGGCGACGCTCGCCGGTTTTTTACAGCAGCGTACGCGATGGGCATCCAACGCGGACATGATGATCCGGCTGAACCCTGTTTTTTTTATTTATCTGCTGAGCGTTTATTGTTTTCATCTGTCCCTCGTCGCCGGCCTGGCTCTTTCGGCTTTTTCTCCATTGATCGCATTCGTGACACTGACCGCTGTTGTCAATAAATTACTGATCGACGGGTTGGCCGGCTGGCTCGGTTCACGCAAGTTCGGGCTTGAATTTTCCTTACCGCTGTTTTTGATCTGGTTTGTTTTGCAAACGCCGTACACCCTGTGGGTCGGTATGAAAGGACTGTTGCGGCAGTTTGCGTGGAGGTGACGGAATATGGTTACGAATCGCGGGCGTATGTTGACATCGTCAATCGATGAGCTACCAAGGAGAATCCAATGGAAACAGACGTCAAACTCGAGTATTCCAACGGCGAAATTACAGTCGTGTGGCAACCGGGCCTGTGCAATCACAGTGGTAACTGTGTGAAGGGTTTGCCGAGTGTATTTAAGCCCAAAGAACGCCCCTGGATCAATGTCCATGAAGCGCCAACCGATGCGATCGCCCAACAGGTCAGCCGATGTCCCTCAGGGGCGCTGTCGTTTATATGAATAGAGAAAAATGATGCTAAGGTCGCTCGTACACGCGCAATACGGACCGGGCCTTGTGTAAGACGGTGTCTTTCAATTCCTCCGGCTCCAGCACCGTAACGGCGTCTCCCCAGCCGAGCAGCCATGCAATGAATTCATTCGACAGCTTGACACGCATGGAAACTTCCAAACCGTCGTCGCTGTGTTTCATTTGAAGTTCCTCCACCCAGAATTTTTCCGACAGATAATCCTCCAGGTCGTCTTTGAACCGTAGTCGAACGTTTGACAGCCGGCCGCCGGTAAAAGATCCCCACGAATAACGAAACAGCTCGCCGAGTGTGGGCAGCGTTTTGACGGGCGAAGGTTGCCGCATAAAGCGGTAATCGCTGATTCGTTCCGGCGTATAGATTTTGGTCGTATCGCCGTGGATGGCGATGAGATAGCAGCTCTTTCCCGAGTTATAAAAAGCAACGGGCGTGACGGTACGCCACTGGGGATTTTGACTGCGCGCGGACCGGTAAGCGATCTCGACCGTCTGGCGGTGACGGATCGCCTGCATGCAGTCGACAAAAAAAGCCACGGTGCGTGAGCCGAGCTTGTCGTATACCAGAGGAAGATTTTTTACCGATTCCTGATTGCCGTAAGCGAAAGCGGTCGTGATGAGGAAATTCATCTGCTCGAGCGAGAGGTCGACCCGGTAGCGCATTTTACGAGAACGGACGTCGATGCCCATGTCCCGAAGCGCCCGAACGTCACGCCGCAAGGTCGCCTCGGTGAGGTGAAAGTGCCGGGCGAGATCGGACTCAGAATAACGGTCTGCGTGTTCGAATATAAATGCGGCAATCGCGATTTGCCGTTGTAGATCGTCGAGGCGATGCATGATTGAACAAGGCCTGTAATCGGGTCAACATAGTGAACGGTAACGCTTCGTGCAAGACAATCTCCTATCCTATCGTTGTTCCGGCGTCGGACTCGCCGGCGCCATGTCCATTCGGCCGTCGGCGATTGTCAAAATCTCATCCGCATAAGACCATACCGCATCGCGATGAGAAACAAAAATGACGGTCTGTGCTTTGAACAATGAACAAACGAGATCCAACAATGTTTTTTCAGTTTCCGCATCGAGAGCCGACGTCGCTTCATCGAGAATCAAAACGTCCGGCTGACGCAACAGCACCCGGGCGAGCGTGAGGCGCTGCCGTTCCCCGCCCGACAGGGCTGCTTCATGCAGCGGCGTATCGAGTCCACGGGGGAGTTGTGCCAGCCATCGGCCGAGCTGAACGTCGTGGAGTGCGGCGAGACATCGTTCATCGGAAATATCGTCACGGTCGTAGCGCAGGTTGTGCGCCAGTGAATCCTGGAAAATAAACGGGGTCTGGCTCAGGACGCCGATATGCCGCGCAAGGTCCGAGCGCCGGATCGTGTGCACGGGGATATCGTTGATCCGCACGGATCCGTGCACGGGGTGCTGCAATCCGACGAGGAGATCGATCAACGTACTTTTGCCGCAGCCGCTGGCGCCGCGGACGACAATTTTTTTACCACGTGTAATCTGAAAGGACACGTCGCGGAACAGCGGTTCGCGATGAGGATAAGCGAACGTCATTTGCTCGACGGTAATCGTTTCGATCTTTTGAAGCAGCGGTTCGGACGGCAAAACGTGCTCCGAACCCGGCCATCGCGTAACGTCCGCATGGAGTTGGGCCGCTTCTTTACGGAATTGCCACGCTTCGAAAAGTTCCTTGAGCGGATCGATCAGAGAAAATGCCGCGGCGATGAACAGTACGAACCCACCGGGACCGCCGGCGAAGACCCCGTCGAGTTGCTGGCGGCCCAGGGAATACAGCAGGACCAGTCCCGCCGATACGCCGATCATCTCCGTGATCGACAAACTCCACGCTTCCGCCCGGCGTCGAAAGCGGTCACGGCGGTCAAATTCCGCACCCAGGGCCGTCAGCCGGTCGGCCTCGTATCGTTGAGAATCGAAAACGCGGATCAAACGAAAGGCACGCAGTACCGTGATCACGTGCTGCATCCATGCCGTCCACGCCGTTTCTCGTGCGTTCCACAACCGTTCCAGTCGCCGCCGTGCCAGATGCCCGGCTGCCGCGACCGGCGGGACCAGGACGACCGCGAGTAAAACGACCTGCCAGCTGATCAGGAGCAGAACGACGACATAGACGGCGATCAACAACAGGCTCCTCCATCCTTTTGTTCGCGACAGTACGGCGCGTTCCGCGTAGCGCACGATGGTATGCGTCAGCCGTGTGATGAGCAGGCCGGAACTCAATTGATGGTAATCGTTGAGCGAAAGTCCGAGGCAGCGCCCGATCGCGTCGCGCCGCAGTTTTGCCGCGAGGTCGTTTTGCCATCGCGCGGCCGCCGTGAAAGCCGTTCCGTGAAAAATATTTTT
Source organism: uncultured Bacteroidota bacterium (assembly GCA_964478735.1). Lineage (GTDB taxonomy): Bacteria > CLD3 > CLD3 > SB21 > SB21 > CAYZJB01. Next base: position 141,607 of record CAYZJB010000001.1, read on the forward strand.
TAAAAGAAAACAGATCCACGTTGCCGCGGTCACACCAAGCAGCAGTTGGTAAGAAGAATAGGGGAGGTCCCATGGTACCGGGAGCGCGCCGAACAGGAGATTGACAAACGGCATAACGATGGAGACGCTGAGGGCGGAAAAGATCGTGTAGCATACGATGGAAAAAAAGAGAACAACGGGCGCGGTGTGGCTCATTGAATTTTGACGACGATCATGGTCATATCGTCGTGCTGTGGGGCGGTCCCGGCAAAGGCGTTGATCTCGCGCCGGATGGCCGCGATCATCTCGTCCGGCTTGTCGTGAGACGTGCGGTGGATCAGTTCCATCATGCGGGCCTCGCCGAATTCTTCGCCGCGTTTGTTCATCGCTTCCGTAAAACCGTCGGTGTAGAACACGAAAATATCACCGGACTGGAACGGCACTTCGGTTTCCTCGATCGAGCGGGAGAAAACCTCTCCGCGCGACAGCCCGATCGCAATCCCGGGCGGCGATACCGTCTGGATGTCGTCGAGGTGCGATTTGCGTACGAGCAGCGGATTGTGGCCGGCCCGCGCCATCCGGATGGTCCGCCGTTCGAGATCGAACACCGCGTACAACATGCTAATGAATTTCGTTTTCTCGGCGTGCATACAAAAAACATCGTTGACGCGGACCAGGGTGTCCCGCGGCGAGTCCGGCGTGATCTGGGCCTGCGTCTGCAGGATGCCCTTGACGAGCGTCATGTAAAACGCGGCGGACACGCCCTTGCCGCTGACGTCGCCGATGGCAATGGCAAATTTCCGGTCGTCGTCTCCGAACCGGACGAAGTCGTAATAATCGCCGCCGACTTCGTGCGCGGGATCGCAGATCGACGCGATGTCCACGAACGGATGCTGCGGCGTTCGGCAGCACAACATCGTCGTCTGGATGTGACGGGCAATCTCGAATTCGCGCTCCATCCGTTCCTGGTCCCGCAACTCGCGCAGATATTCCGGTTCGTAATCCTCGAGCTGCTCGCCCGTGTCTTTGCTCGTCAACCCCATGATCAGGACGCCCGCGATGAGGATGAACCATGCGCCAAAAACGGACGACGACGTGACGTCGCCGTGCAGGAAAAGCGCGTACCCGTTCTGCAGCGTCTGCATGAACAGCAGCGCGGCCCACGCGGTCACGACGTCATACCGGACGATCAGGTGCGTCATGAGCAGGCCGAACCCGATCAGCACGACGAGATTGAGCGGCCACGGAGACAGATGCTGAAACATAAAACCCGTCGCGGCGCCGAGCAGAGCGCCAAAGACGTACAACAGCATCCGCCAGCGCCGCTGCGCGAGCGACGACAGGATGATCAGATAGACGGCGTGAACGTGGAACAGGCTGAAGCCGATCGCTCCGCTGACCAGCCCGAGCGCGCCCAGCGGATTCAGCCGCTCCACGATCTCGGGTTCGCTTAAAAACGACGCGCCGGGCCACCATCGGATGACGAGCGACGACAACCCGAGGGCGATCACGCCGAAGACCAGGCCGCGCAATACGCCCGCCGCGACCCGCTGGTTCAGAAATTTACCAAGCCGCAGTCCCTCGAAACTTTTGTACTTGTCCGGCCACGTCTGATGCGCGATGCCGGCGCCGGTCGAGACAACGACGGCATTGATCAACGCCCAGAATCCGCCTCCGAAAAAGACGATGATCAGCGCCGTCCACCACGGACCTTCGGCGGCGGCCGCCGACATGGACACTCCGAACGTGACCAGGGACAACACGCCGGCAAAAATTGCCATGCGCCGGTCGAGAAGGCCGCGGGACATCTGACGCAGGAAAAACACAAGCACGACGATGATGAGAAGGATCATCGTGATCAGCCCCTTCATCGACTGAAATTCTTCGAACGGACGGTCCCGGGGCAGCGTCCAGTCCGCCGGGAAATCATGCAACCGCTCGAAACGAACGATGCGGTTTCCCATCACCGTGATTTTCACTTTCCGGAGCAGGCCTTCGGGATCGGGCGATTCGTCCAGTGCGATTTCGAACCCCGAGGCGTTGCCGTCCTGGATGTGACGGATGCCCTTTTCGCGCAGACGATCCGGCGATTCCACATGGGTTTTCAAAAAAATCGCGGCCATTGCACGAGCGGAATCCGGCGGCAGCGGAACGATCCATTCCCGACGTTCCTCGGCTCCCATGGCGGAGGCCACGGGAGGCGTGAATTCATAAAATTGCAGTTTGCCCCGGTTGTCGAGGTCCATACGGAGCGGGGCTTTTTCGATTTCTTTGGAGGAACTTCCCCGGCCGATCATGACGTTGACATCGTCGCGGCGTTTCCAGGTTAATCGCCATCGCAAAGCGGACGACGAGGCGACCCGGCGGTTGGCTTCGGATAATCCGAGTCGTTCCTGGAGAAACTGGATCAGTTCCCGGTCGGCATGAAAGACGACGTCGGGTTCGATCTCGCGAATGCTGTCCGGAATGGCAAACTCGTCGACGAGCGAATGCGCGGCGCGAAGGGTTTCGTCGCGTGACATTGTATCCTGCAGCGCGGCATCCCAGTATACCTGCGGATAGGTCACGATAAATAACGCCAGGGCGGCCATGCCGCAGATAATAAAAATCCCATCGCGCCGGGTCAGTTGTTTCACTATTCCGCCTTTTCTGAGGGATGGGCCTTTCTTTTTCGCCAGAGCGATCGGGCGACGAAGAAAAGAAAAATCGTATAAAAAGGAACGTACTGGACCAGGAGAATCATGTCGTCTTCACGCCAGACCCCGGTGGAACGATAACCGGGCAAATTGGAATACGCCAGCATTACGAGACCCGAAAAAATAAACCAGCCGGGGTTCGGATAAAAGCATAGAAACGGAACGACCCATATCACGTACCACGGGTGCAGGGTCGGGCTGACCAGGAGCAGCACGGCCGTCAGCAGGTAAGCCGCGCGCAGGACGTTCAATTTTTGGTTTTCGAAATTTTTACGATAGTGACGTACGAGCAGGATGGCCAGAAACGAGACGAACCCGGTCCCGAGAATGAGCTTGGTCAAAAGACGCGGCTTGTTTTCCGTAACTATACCCAGGAATTCCGTCGGGTGAATGTCGTTTTCAAAAAGTTTGGTCAAAGCGGATTTGACGTAGCTGTACAAAAACCCGTTGAATTCCCATCGCGTCGAATATTCGACCAGCGCCGTAAAAAGCCGGTCCGAGGCATCGAGAAACGGCCAGTACGCCAGGACGACCACGGCCACGAACGTCGCGAGGACGAACAGGAACGTTTTCCACCGGTGTCGGACGTCTTCGAAAAAAAGAAGCAGCGGCGCCCCGGCCATTTTAGCCGCGAAGGCAAGTCCCATCACGCCGGACGCCCAGATGCTACGCGCTTTCAGGACGATAAGGATGGCGGCCATCATGAAAAAAATTCCGATGCTGTCCATGTGTCCGCTTCCGGAAAATTCAATCACGACCAGCGGATTCCACGCATAGGCAACGACCCAGCTCAAGGCGCGGTCGATCTGCCGCAGCATGGCAATCAGGATGAAAATAATTCCGATGTCAAAAATCACCATCGCCGTTTTCATGGCGATCGGGTGGAGCGAAATCCACGTCACGCCGCGAAATATCCACTGGGCGACGGGCGGATAGATCGTCGGGATGTCTTTATGATTGATGGATGGATAGATCGCATCGTCGCGGAGACCGGTGAGGAGATCGGATTGCGGCTCGTACCGATACGGATTGATACCGTGATTGCTGACTTTGCCGTCCCAGATGTAGCGGTAGAGGTCGTCCGACAGATGCGGGTCTGAAAACAGCATGATGACGCGAAAGACGACGGCGAACCCAACGAGAATTTCGATGGAAACGAAGCTTCGTCCCCAGAAACGGCCGACGTAAAGGAGCACGAGAAAGTACACGGCGAAAGCGCCCGCCATCCACGGCCACGTGGCATCGACATGAAGAGCCGGTTCTTCGATCCGGTGCAGTTCGTAAAAAATCCAGACGAGACCAATTCCTAGGACCAGGGTGATCAGCGTACCGCGCCGGGCGAGAAAGTCCATTTCAACTCATCCGCTAAAATTCCGCGAAATTTAGCAAGTCCGCCGCGAAAGACAAAAGAAATACTGCAGCGAGGTGGATACGGGCGCGCATCGGGTAGACATGGTTTCAGAATCCGCAAAAATCGTTAAGCTGATTTTCTTGCCTTGCAAAAGGGCATTCAGTAAGCTTGAATGGCGTGTTAAACGCGAGTGTTGCGAGTTGTTATGAGCCATTCTGGGCTTAAGTGTTTCGAGCAATTCCGACCAGCACACTTCGTGGGCTATTCGGGTGGTTGAGTGGCATAGAACAGCGAACTTAAAATCGGCCGAAGGTCCTTGCGATCTTCCGGGGTTCGAATCCTGCGGTCTTGTACGGATCGACCTGTGTGTAGAACCGTTCTCAAAAAACAATATCTCGCAAAGAACGCAAAGGTACTGAATTCAATAAAAACTTAGCTTTGCAAACTTTGCGAGATGTTTTGTAGTTCTGGCCATTACCTGATTTTCAACCGGAGGACAGCGTGAGTCAAATTCGACGCGTTCGAAACATTTGCCTGAAATTACCGGACGCATGGGAAAAACTGTCGCACGGGGAGCCGACGTTTTTTGCCGGTAAGCGCGTTTTCGCCATGTTTTCCAACAACCACCATCAGGATGGACACGTCGCCGTGCTTTTGCCAGCACCGCCCGGCAAGCAGGAGATGCTGATCGAAGCGGCTCCGAAAAAATTTTATCGCCCGGCGTACGTCGGCGTACGAGGATGGGTCGGGGTCGAACTCAACGAAGTCGATGATGAGGAACTGGAGGCGCTGATCGAGGAAGCATGGGCGATGATCGCACCGAAAAAAATGCAAGACGGCCGGACCATAAACAAACGTTCGCGTTCCCGGAGCGGGCGGCGCTAGAAATCTTCCAGGTTTGATAAATCAGGAAGGTTAGCCGCTCGCCGATGAAAATCGATAAATTTCCGCCTGCCGCCAAACGCCTGCAATACGGTTTCTCTGCAAACGACGGACGGTTCGTCCGACAGGATGGCCGCATACGACGTCCACCGGTAATCGGTGAAGATGTCGGTAAAGCCATGGTGGACGGGATTTCGATGGATGTAACAAATGGCGTCGGCAAGCATCGGCGGCCGCTGAAGAACGTGTATTAGCGTCAAACAATGTTAGATCGTTTTTCTGGAGCTTGCCAAAATTTATTTCCTGTCGTAAGCCTTTTTCAGTTTTGCGATGTCGATTTTTTTCATGGTCAGCAGTTCCTGCATGACGCGGTTTGCTTTTTCCCGATTTTTGTCCTGCAGCATTTCGGTGACGGCGCGGGGGACGACCTGCCATGACAGGCCGAATTTGTCTTTCAGCCAGCCGCACATGCTTTCCTGTCCGCCGTCGGCCGTCAATTTGTTCCAGTAATAATCGACGTCTTCCTGATTCGTACAGTTGATGACGAACGAAACGGATTCGTTGAACTTGAACATCGGCCCGCCGTTGAGCGCAATGAAGTCCTGTCCATCGATCGTGAATTCAATGACCATGACCGATCCTTTGGGACGTCCCGTTCGTTGTGACGATTCGTCGTCTTCGTAACGGCTGGCGGTTCCGAGTTTGGAGTTTTTAAAAATCGAAGTGTAGAACTTCGCGGCCTCTTCCGCCTGATGATCGAACCAGAGAAACGGCGTGATCTTTTGCATGGTCGGATCCTTGTTTGTGATTTGATGTTATGAAAATCGCTTACGCGTGCATCAGGACCGTCAATTCAAATCGATCCTGCGTGCGTCCAGTTCCTCGTACAGCACCCACCGGCGTCCGTCGTGGACTTCACCGCGCCAGTGAAAACTGTCCGTCTGGAGATTGGAAAATATCCAACGGATCGGCTGATGGTTGTTGTTTGTCCCTTCCATCACGATGTCATCGTTCTCAAGTGTCGCCGTGAAGATTCGTACCGTTTTGTTCAACAGGCTTATCCAGACGGCGGTCCACTTCTTACCGTCCGCATTCGGAAATCGGATCGTCGTCCCGTATTCGAGAAAGCCGCCGGAGGGGTTTTCAAAAATAAATACGTCCTGAACGGCGTTTCCGTTCAACACGATCTCAAAAATCCATTTCCCCCGGGTCGGTACGCGGCCCTTTTCCGTATAATCGAATCCGGTCCATTGCCAGGAGCCGATCAGATCCCGGAACAGCATGGAGTCGGCGACCGTGCGTTGCGAGG
>CAYZJB010000001.1:147923-163342 GCA_964478735.1 uncultured Bacteroidota bacterium
GTACCGATGTCCATCAATCCCACGACAGGAATAAAAGATTTTGTTTTGTTTCGACAACGCTCGATGCCACTGAGTTCGTGATGGCCCGGGCAACACGTGACGTGTCGGATGAGGAGATCCGGACTTCTGAAGATGTCGGCGCTTTTCAAACTCATAAGGTTACTTCAATAGCCTTTCGAACAGCTCGTCCAGTCGTTCGTGACCTTCGACGACGCCTCTTTCCATGCCCGATTGCAACATGGCGTCGCGATCGGCGACCGATTGGAACACGGACTGCATAAGTACGCGGGTTTTGCCGTCCGACAGGGCCTCAAATTTAGCAGTCTCCAGTGTGACGTGTCCTTTTTCAGGTAGGCCTTCGAATTCGAACGTCTGGATGATTCTTTCCGGTGATTGGACTTCATGGAAAACGCCGTGGAAGGCATAGGCATTCCCGTTTTTGTCCTTGTGAATGTACCGCCAGGAACCGCCGCTACGTGGTTCGAAAACTTCCACCGTCATGATGAGATCTCTTGGGCCCAGCCATTGGACGAGATGTTTGGAGTCGGTGAACGCTTCAAAAACAAGTTCGCGCGGGGCATCGAACATTCGGCCGATCAGGATTTGCTGTTGACCGGGCTCGGCCGTGATTTGCGTACGATAGCGTCCCATGAGATTTCCTTTCCTTTAATTACGATTGTAGAGTGGCTGCAAGTTTGTCAAAGGATTCGTTCCAACCCTGCGTTGCGCCCTTCGTGTGTTCGCCGGCCGGCAATCCCTCGTGAACAAGCGTCATCCGGGTCTTATTGCCCTGCACGACTTCAAACGTGATCGTCACCATCATTTCGAGGGGGAATTCGCCATCCATGCCGTAATACGAAGCGGGAACGACATTGCCTTGTTCGTCGGAAAAACAATCCGTACAGACGATTTTCTTCATCGATATGATTTCCTTATAGACTCCCGTACTGTAGAGCCCCTTTTGCCAGATTTCAGGTCCGATATCCGAACGCATGCAGAACAGGTACTTTCCGCCCACGCGAAAATCGGTCTCACACGACGGCGAGGTGAAGTCTTTGGGCCCCCACCATCGCATCAGAGGGTTCGGATCGGTCCAGGCCTTCCAGACCAGTTCGACGGGCGCGTCGAAAATTCGAGTAATGACGACTTCGTCTTTTTTTGTCAAGGCGTTCTTCCGTAATTTTCTCATTGCTCTGCCTCATGAAAATATGACCCATGGTTCAGCGTGAAACGTCGCGGCGCCGTTGCAATCACGAGGGTTCCGTGTGATGGGCTTTTGCCTCATACCATTTGCCGCCCAGCCACGCGACGGGCAGGGAGATGACGACGAGCGTCCACGCGTACCAGTCGGGTCCCAGCTTCATCTTCATATTGACGATCGCTCCGACGGCGCTCAGGAGCAGGCCGATGACGCCCAGGATGAGCGCGTGTTTCAAAGGATTCCGTGGCGCAAGCCGTGCTGTGAGGTAACAACCCAGCAGGCTGAACACGGCACGATAGCCGAGGACGAGCAGGATGAGTCCGGTACCGACGAACAGATGGCCTTTCGGAAGGACGCCGGTGCTTTCAAGCACGACGTCGGTTCCGGTATGCGTGATGAAGATAAATATCAACCCGGCGAGAACCGAGCCGATGCTTTTCAGGATGGTTTTCATAATGATGAGGGGTTGGTGATGGGTTTGGTTTTTTTTAAATACAGAATGTTCAACTATTGATCGTCGGGCTTTCTCTGATCGAGGTACCGTTTACGTTCTTTTTGCGGCAGGCGCTCGATCGCATAGCGTAAAAATGTTCGGGGGTAAAACCGCCGCATGGCGGTCGAGAAATTTCAGCAGCCTTTTCGGGTCCTGTTTGCCCGCCTCGCGCAGCCAACCGCCGGCTGCCTTGTGGATCAGGTCGTGCTTGTCGTGGACAAGCCATTCCGCGATTTTAAACGTGTCGTCGATCTCGCCCTGGCGGATGAAATAGGCCGTACTGACGATGGCCGTGCGCCGTTCCCAGATATTTTTCGACTTCGCGAGTTTGTATAAAACGTCCCTCGGCTTATCGAAAAGATACCGCCCGATCACAAAAGGCGCACCCAGGTCGACGAGGTCCCAGTTGTTGATCCGGTCGTGGCGGTTGAGATATAGGTCGAACAGTTCTTTTCTCCTGCTTTCCGGAGTTTTCCGGTCGCGGCCCTGTTTATCCATGATGCTCATGGCGCCGGCGCGGATTTCATGTACCGGACTTTCCATCAGTTTTTCTATTTCATCGGGCGGCATGGTGATGAATTCTTTTGCGAGAGTGAACACCTGCCCCATGCGTACGCCCATAAAAACGTCGCCCTCTCCGTATTCTCCCTCACCCGATTTGAAATAACGACGGATTTTTTTGAGCTCGGCGTCGGATCGGAACGTTTTGAGTTTTTTTACGAACCGGTCCGCCGTGATCGCTTTTGACAAATCGGGAATGGCTTTCTTTTTCATCGGTCGTCTCGTTATTTTTTCAATCGTGCGCGTTTTTGTCCGGCCTGCAACTGGTCCAGATACGCCTCGAGGGCATCGAAACGCTGCGCCCAGATTTTGCGGTAATGTTCGACCCAGTCGGTGACTTCGTGAAGCCGGTCGAATCGGGCCTCGCAGTATCGTTCGCGGCCCTCCTTTCGGATCGAGACGAGTCCGCATTCGGCCAGGATCTTCATGTGTTTGGACACGGCCGGCCGGCTGATGTCAAAATGTTCCGCCACTCCGTTGAGGGTCAATTGTTGCTGGGCCAGCAGTCCGAGGATCGCCCGCCGATTGGGATCGGCGATAGCATGAAAAACGTCGCGTCGCATAGGTTATTCGGGTGTCATTTGAAATAAGTTAATCGTTTCGAACGGGTTTGTATCGAAGAAGAAATTGGCCCGAGGTCATGGTTCGGACGTCGATTAATTTCAGCGAATGCCGGGGCAGGCCGGACCCGACAAGGGTCACACGGCCGAACAACAGGAATCCGCAGAATGCAGCAGGTCGATTGCAAGGCGATTGAATTCCTGATCCACGACGGGGTTGTGCCCGTCGAGGTCCCACGGAGTTGCGCCATCGACCCGTCCAGCGTCATCAGGTTCCACATCACCAGTTTACTCATTTTTTCTTTCCTTTCGATCGGTTCAGGTTTTGACGCACCCGGAACTTCACGATGCGGGTGATCAAACCGTACGGGATCGGTCCGTCGAGGGGAAATTGAACGGTGCCTTTGCCGCCTTTATACCCTGACAGTTCTTTTATGAATTGCTCGGCCCCGCGCGGCGCCGGATACAGGCTGATGTGATTCGTAAAGGCAGCAAAGAAGATGAGGTTGCCGTTCAACGTAAAAGTCGGGATCCGGTACTTGATCGTTTCCCCGGCTTTCGGTGCGGCTTTTTTGATCGTCATCTTTATTTTTTTCAATGTCTTCCGTACAGGAATGGGAAACTGTTCAATGTACTCATCGATGGTCTTAGGGCCGGAACGTTTTTGCATAGATTAGATATGTAACTGATAGGTTACATGAATATATGTGAAACCGATTGGTTACACAATATATTTTTCCTTTTTTTAAAATTTTTTTGTGTTGCGGGGATTCAGTTTTTAAGGTATCACGTTTTATTCTATCTTAACCCGACATCGCGTTACATGAACGGGTCCTAAACCCATGTTGCTGAATTACTACACGCTGTTACGTCTCACCGATCGATGGCGGAGCCTGTTGTCCGGCGCCAAAATCATCGAGGCGTTTTCTCAGGTCAAGGACATGTTACACGTCGGTTTCGTCACACCGGCACGTCAATCGTTTTATCTGGAGGTGTGTCTTGAAGCGCATCGGCCGTATGTGGCGCTCCGGACACAGCAGTCCCGAAAGGGCCGGAATTCCGTCGATCTGTTCCCCGGACTGATCGGACAGCGCATCACGGGATTCAACATCGGCGGTTTCGACCGCCAAATCGTCATGCGACTGGACTCCCAGGAAACGCTGTATCTAAGACTCTACGGTACGATGAATGTCTTTTTAGTTGCTCCGGGCGAACAGATTAAAGATGCCTTCAAAGAGTCTAAACGCCTGACCGATTCGGTACTCGAGTCGTCTCCGCGTGACCTGTCATGGGATGAGGAGGCATCATTCGTCAGACGATTTCCGACGTCGTCGGCATTCGAAACGGCCCTTCACGAAGGCCTGGCGGGATTCAATCGTACCTTATCGTCGGAACTGGCCTGGCGCATGAAAGACGAGGTGTACGAACCCGTCCGCGCTTATCGTTCCCTGCGTGCGTTCATTGGCGAGCTGGAATCCTCGGACCTCCGGATTTATTACCGGCACGACGAACCGTTGCTGCTGTCGCCGGCGGCATTGTCGCACCTTTCGGTGAAGTACGACGGCATTCGCGAAGAAGTACGGGAAGACGCCAATGAAACGGTGCTCGCCTATGTTGCCGCCCGGAACGACTTTGAGATTCGGGACCGTCGCCGCCGCGACGTGGTACGATCCTGCCGCCATCGTGCCCGAAAGCAGCGGAATTTGCTCAAACGGCTCCAGTCCGAATTGACCGACAGCCTTCGGTACGAAGAGGAAGAACGGAAAGCGAGCCTTCTGACGATGAATTTCGGCGCGATCATGCGTGGAATGACGGAAATTGAACTGGCGGACGTTTATCATGACGGCAAGCGTATTCGCGTGGCCCTCGATCCGTCTCTGTCGCCGAAGGAAAACGCGGCGCGTCTCTATACACGGGCACGGAAAATGAAAAATGCGGTTGCCAACCTGCAAAAGCGCATGGGCCAGGTTGCCGCCGATACGGAGCGGCTTCAAAAAATCGAGTTGACGCTGTCGGACACCGGATCGACAGATTGGAAAGAAGTGGACCGGCGGTACGAAGAGTTTCAAAAACTCGGATGGCTGCAAGCAGAAGCGAAGGACGACAAGCCGTCCTCCAGGCCGCCGTTCCGTGAATTTCGCGTCAACGGTAACTGGCGCGTCTTTGTCGGACAAAACGATGAAAAAAACGATCAGCTGACGTTTCAATTTGCCCACAAAAACGATCTCTGGTTCCACGCTCGCGGCGTACCGGGTTCTCACGTCCTCCTGAAACGTGATGGCCGTAAAGACAATCCGTCGAAACGCGCCCTCGAAGAAGCCGCCGCCATCGCCGCTTTCTATTCCAAATCGCGGACCGGCTCGATGGTTCCCGTGATCATGACGGAGCGCAAGTACGTCAGAAAAAGAAAAGGACTGCGGCCGGGGCAGGTGATCGTCGACAGGGAAGACGTTCTCGTCGTCGATCCCATGGAACCCGCCCCGCTTGCCGCCGATCCATCCGACGGATCGGAATAAGGAAACCGCGGAACCGTTTTTATCGTATGCGGTGAATCGCGTACGACCGCCGCAATTGAAAAGCAGGTGAAAGTTCAGTATGTTATCCGCAATCGAGGAATTTCAAGTGCCATTGACGACATCTTCCAATCTTGCCGATCTGTTGACGACGGCGACGGTGTCTCTCTCATTGAGAGGGAAGACCAAACAGGAGACGATCGACGAATTGCTCGGCCTGCTCGACCGGGCGGGACAGATTCACGATCTGGCGGCCGCGCGTCGTGCCGTTATTGAACGAGAAAAAAAGCTCAGTACGGGCCTCGGCCGGGGCATCGCCGTTCCGCACGGAAAGACGACCGGTGTGGAACGGCTCGTCGGCGCCTTCGGCATTCACCGCGAGGGCGTGTGGTTTGACGCCGCGGACGGCAAACCGTGTAGTCTTTTTTTTCTGATCCTGTCGCCCGTCACCGTGTCGGGTCCGCACGTCAAGGCGCTGGCCGACATCGCCAAACATTTGCGAAAAGCGCCGATCCGCGAACAATTGATGAAAGCGGAAACGGCGGAAACCGTCTTGAACATCTTTACGACAAAGGAATTATAGTGCGCCGTATTCTGCTCGCGCTCGTTTGCATCGGATCCGTACATGCTGCGGGTGAGAAGTTTCTGATCCCGATGGACCTGAAACAGACCGATCACCTCAAAGCGTACGGGATCGCCTATCACGCCCTGACGCTGGGGATCAACGTCGAGTGGCTGCTCAACTATCGCGGCGGTTCGTTTATGATGGCGCCGTCGGAGGAAATGCGTTCGTTGTGCCTGGTGCGCGGCGTCACGTTGGAAATGGCGGCGGCCGGCCAGGTGGCGGCCATTTATCAGGCGATCGAAGAGAACAACATGGAATCCATGTTGCTGGAGAAAGCGCCCAAAGTCGCCGTCTACACTCCGCCCGACAAAAAGCCATGGGACGATGCCGTGACGATGGCGCTGGAATATGCGGAGGTTCCGTACGACAAGGTCTTCGATCTCGAAGTGCTGCAGGGGAAACTCGACGAATACGACTGGCTGCACCTGCATCACGAAGATTTTACCGGACAGTATGGTAAATTTTATGGAAACTACGGACGCGCGGCGTGGTACATCCAGCAGCAGATGGAGTACGAGGCTTTTGCCAGACAGATGGGCTATTCGAAAGTGTCGACGGAAAAACTGGCCGTCGTCCGACGGATGCGCGAGTACATCGCCAAGGGCGGTTTTCTTTTTGCCATGTGCGGCGCCACGGACAGCTTCGATCTTGCCGTGGCGGCCCAGAACACGGATATCTGCGACGTCATGTACGACGGCGATGCGGCCGACCCGAAGGCGAATGCCAAACTCGATTACGCCTCCACCCTCGCCTTTACCGGTTTTCGCATCGAGATGAATCCCTACGTGTATGAGTTCTCCGACATCGATTATCCGCCGAGCAACAATCCGTTATTGCGATCCCCGGAGGAAGATTACTTTGCGCTGTTCGAATTTTCCGCCAAATACGATCCCGTACCGACCATGTTGACGCAAAATCACGTGTCGCTGGTCAAAGGATTCATGGGCCAGACGACCGGCTTCCGAAAAACATTGATCAAGGACAACGTGATCATCCTGGCGGAAGATGCGTCGATGGGAACGGCCAAGTACATTCACGGCAATTTCGGCAAGGGCACGTTCACGTTTTACGGCGGACACGATCCCGAAGACTACGCGCATCAAGTGGGGGAACAGCCGACGGATCTGTCCCTGCATAAAAATTCTCCCGGCTATCGCCTGATTTTGAACAACATTCTATTCCCGGCGGCGAAAAAACGTCCGCAAAAAACCTGACGCATTGAAGAATCCGGTTTTTCTCATCGTCGGCGGCGTGGCGGCCGGTCCGGCGGCCGCGGCCAAACTGAAACGCCTGTTGCCCGACAGCGACGTGACGCTATTCGAACAGGGAGAGCACATTTCCTATGGCACCTGTTCCATGCCGTATTATCTCGGCGGCTCGATCGCTCATGCGGACGACCTCGTGGTCTATACCCCGGAGGCGTTCGAAAAAGACAAAGGGTGTCGTGTACTGACTCGCCATCGCGTCACGGAAATCGTTCCGCTCCGCCGACGTATCCGCGTCACCGACCTGACCAACGGCGAAGAAAAAGAATTTCGCTATGACCGGCTGCTGATGGCGACGGGCGCGTCGGTGGCTCTTCCGGATCCGACGTGGCTGCAACACCGTAACGTGTTTTCCCTAAAATCCCTGAGTGACGCAAAATCGATCGATGCGTTCGTGTCCGACCGGTCTCCACACCGGGTCGTGATCATCGGCGGCGGGTTCATCGGCATGGAGTTGTCGGAAGCGATGAAGGCAAAGGGTCTGGATGTTACCGTCGTGCATCGTGCCGATTTGCCGGTCAACAACCTCGAGTCGGAGATTCAAACGATCGTCTTGGACGAAATCGGTCGCCACGGCGTACGGTTTATCGGCGGCGCCAACATTGAAAAGCTGGAAACAGAAAACGATTGCGTGACGGCGGTGGCCACGTCGAAAGGTCGGTTCGACTGCGACTTGGCGCTTGTGGCGACCGGATTTGAACCCAACACGTCCCTGGCCCGTGCGGCAAAAATCCGGTGCGGTTCACGCGGCGGCATTCTCGTCGACGCACGGATGCGGACAAACGTAGAACATATTTTTGCGGCCGGCGCCTGCACGGAAATCAAACACCTGATTTCCAACCGATATGTCTTTCACCCGCTGGCCCAGACGTCCAATCAAATGGGGCGAGTCGCAGCGATCAATATGGCCGGCGGGATGGCGGAGTTTCCGGGTATCGTTGCTGCATCGGCCGTCAAAGTATTCGATCTCGAAATTGCGTCGGCCGGTTGTACGTTGGCCCAGGCCCGCGAAGCGGGATTCGACGCTTCGGCGCATGTCGTAACGACCCGGTCGCGCGGACGTCACTATCCCGGGGCGAAGCCGATTTTTGCCAAACTGATTTACGACCATCGCACGCGACGTTTACTCGGCGGACACCTGGCGGGTGAAGAAGGGGCCGCGCTTCGAATCAATACCATCGCCGCCGCGCTGGTCGGCCGGTTGACGCTGGACGACTTCGATCGCCTCGATCTGATGTATACGCCTCCGTTCGCGCCCATGTGGGACCCGATCACGCTCGCGGCGCGCCGCCCTCGAAGCGATTGATCCCGCCGTTTTCGCGATTCGCGAAAAAAATATTTTTAACGATTGAAACTTGGAATTTAGATGCCTTTTTCTCATTTTGCGCGCGCATGGACCTCAAACGACTCCCGATCGGATCCGACTTTCCCAGCGTCGTGTATGCCGTGATTGAAATTCCGGGGGGCAGCCGAAACAAGTACGAGTACGATCCGGATTTACATGTTTTCCGTCTTGATCGCGTCCTATACTCCGCCGTGCATTATCCGACGGCCTACGGATTTATTCCCAGTACATTGTACGACGACGGCGATCCGCTCGACATCATGGTCCTTGTCAGCCAACCCCTGCACATCGGTATTGTGGTGGAATCGCGGCCGGTCGGCCTGTTGCGCATGAAGGACGACAAAGGCGCCGACGACAAAATCCTGTCGGTGGCGGTTCACGACGAGCATTACCGGGACGTACGAAACGTCGACCAACTGCCGCATCATCTATTGACGGAGATCGAACATTTTTTTACGACCTACAAACACCTGGAAGGCAAAGACGTTCGTAGTTTCGGATGGGAACCGGCGGAGTTTGCCAGGGCAGCGATTCAAACCGCGCATGGAAAATACAGAGAGACCGCCAAGTGAACCGCACGCATCGGCTCGCCGTCAGTGCGTTTGTCATTTGCGGTGAACATTTTTTATTGCTCAAACGGCAGCATCCGCCGTATCTGTGGGCGCCGCCGGCGGGACGGTTAAACGAAGACGAACACCCGGACGCGGGCATCGTTCGTGAAATCATGGAAGAAACGGGTCTGACGGTGCAACTGCTCGGCCCTTTCGATATCTGGCACGGCGATTTCGGCCGGGGGCTCTATGTCTCGATCGATTACCTCGCGACGACGGATTCGCGCCACGTACGCTTGTCCGACGAACATGTGGACTTTCGGTGGTCGACGCTCGACGAATTGAGAAAAGGAAATCCTCCGCTGGGAGAACGGGAGCCCGCTTTCAAACTTTCGGATTTTGAAAAAGCCTGGCGTGTTTATTCGCGACTCTTTTAGGATAAAAACATGACCCATTCGGAAACCATCGTTATTCTCGATTTTGGCTCGCAGTTTACCCAGCTCATCGCGCGGCGCATCCGTGAATTGAACGTTTATTGTGAAATCCATCCGTTCTCGATCTCCGTCGAAAAACTTCAAAGCCTGAACCCGCGAGGCATCGTTTTGTCCGGGGGACCCAGCAGCGTGTACGATCCGCAAGCTCCGATATCGGACAAAGCGGTGTTCGACCTACACTTGCCCGTTCTGGGTGTGTGCTACGGGTTACAATTGATGGCGTATCACCTCGGGGGAGCCGTCGACCGGGCCGCCCATCGCGAATACGGCCGTGCGGAGGTCGACGTGAAGTCGTTTGACGATCTTTTCAAAAAGTTTCCGAAATCGACGATGGTCTGGCAGAGCCACGGGGATCGACTGGAGAAAATTCCGGAAGGGTTCGAAATCATCGCGTCCACCTCCAACGCGCCGATCACCGCCATGCGCAACCGGGAACGGCGGTTGTGGGGCGTCCAGTTCCATCCCGAAGTCGCGCACACGCCGCTCGGAAAAAACCTGCTGAAGAATTTTGTCATCGACATCTGCGGGTGTACCGGTTCATGGACCGCATCATCGTTTGTTCGCGATTCCGTGGCCGACGTCCGGAAAGCCGTCGGTGACGGTCACGTCATCTGCGCGCTGTCGGGCGGCGTCGATTCCTCGGTCGTCGCGATGCTTCTACACGAAGCGATCCCGGAGCAGTTCACCGCCATTTTTGTCGACAACGGACTGTTGCGTAAAAACGAGCGCGCGCAGGTCGAGGCGGCGTTCCGGTCGACGTTTGAACGGCACCTCATCGTCGCCGATGCGTCCGATCTTTTCCTCGGCCGCTTGAAAGGCGTGGAGGACCCGGAACAAAAGCGGAAGATCATCGGCAATACGTTCATCGACGTTTTCGAAAAAGAAGTGGCCGGGTTGAAAACAAAAGTCGGGCACGTCGATTTTCTCGCCCAGGGAACGCTGTACCCGGACGTCATCGAAAGCGTGTCGGTCAAGGGACCGTCGTCGACTATCAAGACGCACCACAACGTCGGCGGGCTGCCGGAAAAAATGCGGCTCAAACTCATCGAACCGTTGCGGGAGTTGTTCAAAGACGAAGTCCGTGCGGTGGGCCGGGAACTGGGTTTACCGGAGGATCTGCTCATGCGCCATCCCTTTCCCGGCCCGGGCCTGGCCGTGCGGGTTCTGGGAGAAATTACGCGCGACCGATGCGACGTGCTGCGGGAAGCGGACGCGATCTTCATCGACGAACTCAAATCGTCGGGCGAATACCGAAACGTCTGGCAAGCATTTGCCGTACTGCTGCCCGTCAAGTCCGTCGGCGTGATGGGCGATGCACGTACGTATCAGAACGCGGTCGCGCTGCGCGCCGTGACGAGCCAGGACGGAATGACCGCCGACTGGGCCCATCTTCCGTACGATTTTCTGGCCCGCGTCTCCAACCGCATCATCAACGAGGTACGCGGCATCAATCGCGTCGTCTATGACATCAGCTCCAAACCCCCGGCCACGATCGAGTGGGAGTGAGCCCTTTGCATCGCTCTTTCGACAACGGCTGAAATCGTTACCGCCCGTCAATCCTCCGCAATGCCATACGCCGCAGGGTAAGCGATGTTCGTTGTGCCCGGCCATCGCGGCCGACTATCATGCGGAACTATCCGCGAAAAATGATGCCTTTCGTGAATTTTGGAAGGGGCGCCGTTTGAGCGGCGAGGTACGTCCGATCGTGGCTTCGTCGAAGCCGAGGCGGTACCGGACGGTCAGCAAGCGGCGCGTTTTCGAGCGCGGACAGGCGCTCCTGGGTCTGACGGATTTTACCGGTACGCGCCGGATGCAGCCGTTGAACGTACAGGACTGTCCGATCGAGCCGGAGGAACATAATGACATTTACCGCACAGCGCAGGGCATTTTGTTCCGCTCGCGAGCACTGGTGTCCGCGTTGAATTACGTCGTCGTCAAAGGAAGTTACGACGATCTGACGGTGATCCTCAGCGTACACCGTAACGATTCACGCGTTCGCGCCGCGTGTAATCTCATGTCCAAAGAACTGACGCGGAAATTTCCCATGATACGGTCGGTCTTTGCCGTACAGGACGAGGCCACGTCGTATTATCTTTCCGACAAAGCGGAACGGCTTACACGACTGTACGGACGCAAAGACATCGAGACGACGATTGGAGCGTTGACGTTTCGGCATTCGCCGTTATCGTTTTCACAGACCAATCATTCCGTGTTGCCGGCGTTCGTCGCCGAGATCGCGCGGTTGATCGATCCGCAGCCATCGGACCGGATATGGGACCTGTATTGTGGCTGGGGATTACTTGGACTCTCACTGGCTTCGGCAGTCGCATCGGTGGCCGGGATGGACGTATCGGCGCCGTCCATCGAATCGGCCCGGTTGACGGCACGTGGGCAACGTCGGAGCCGTGTCCGGTTTGTCAAAAACTCTGTCACGCCGGTTTCCCTCAACGAATTTTTTAACCGTGTCGGTCCGGCGGACAAGGTCATTCTCGATCCGCCTCGCGCCGGAACCGCGCCGGGCGTGATCGAATATCTGGCGATGAAAAAGCCGAAATCTGTCGTTCACGTCTTTTGCAACGTCGAAACGATGCCGGACGAGCTCGCGTTATGGAACCATCGGGGGTATGCAATTCAAGAGGCCGTACCCGTCGACATGTTTCCCGCGACGGAACATCTGGAAGTCGTGGTGTTGTTGAAAGGAAAAAGCGGCTGAAGGGGTTACTTCACCAGGACCATTTTTTTAGTCTGGATGAGGCCGTTGAAGGAGAGACGGACGAAGTAAATGCCGCTGGGGACAATCCTTCCGTCATTGTCGGCGCCTTCCCACGAGTACTGGTAAATACCGGCCTCGAGCGTCCCGGAATGAAGGTTACGCACGGCATTGCCGAGCAGGTCGTAGATCGTCAGGATGACGTCGCCCTGTTCGCGTAATTCAAATTCGATCGTCGTGCTCAGATTGAACGGATTCGGATAATTGTGCCAGAGCGTGAATGCCGAGGGGCGCTCGTCTTTTTGTTTATCCAGGAATAAATTCCGATTCCGGTCGTACGCGGGAACGATATCCTTGAAAACCGTGTCTTCGCCGACAAAGATCCGCAATCCGTCGAGATTCGCCCGGAGATAATTAGGCGTCTCACTCGTCGCAAGCGCTCCGACAAACGTGGTGGTTCCGCTGTGGAACTGCGTGACCTTTGTAAATGGAAGGGTTTTCACCGGTGTGCCGTCGACAACGAACCGCACCGAGTCCCGCATCCCGTCGCACACGACACCGACGTGTGTCCAGCGCATGACGTCGAGCGGCTGATCCGATGAAAAAAATTCTTTTTTCCCTTCGCGCAGTTCGAGCGTCGGGACATTGTTGTCCAAATATAGCCGATATCCGGAAATGAGGCCGTTGTCGGAATTGATGATCTCGCCGCTGGTGAACGAAGATTCCACGTAGATCCAGAAAGAAATCGTCAGCGCGACGTCCCCGTCCATTTTCAATCCCGGGGATGCGGGAAGCTTCAAAAAATTTGAGTTACCGTCGAGACGGAGGAACGGTCCACCCTGAGGACTCGTTTTTCCCAGGCGTGAAATCTGAACCGTTCGGAAAAAAGATTTTTTGATCGGAGATGCTTTGACCGTTGTCGGGTCCGCCTGATAATACACGGCGTTGTCGTTGTCCCCGAAGTTCAATTCAACGGCCAGCTGCGCCTGAACAGTGGGGGAAATCAGCGCCATGAGACAAAATGTCGATATAGATCGTAACAAAGTTACATCCACACACCTAAATTTAGCAAAAACAAAGTAGGGGAGACGTGTTGTGTATCAGTGACAACTATGTCAATATAGGGCGGTACATCACGCTCGGCAAGCGAAAAAACGGGCAGTTAGGAAGATGGCATATTTATTACTTATGCGGGGAGCTAGCACGAGTCACTATAGTCATCCAAGGGTGAAGCGATAATTGAAATCTTATTGTTTTTATTAAAATAATGAATGCCTCGCTCTGGATGACTGCAGGAAAAAACTTTAGACAGCCCTTTTTTTGCGAAGGCGTTATTGTTTGAGCGGTTTAAATTCCAGCCAGTCGCCTTCCTTGGCCGCATCGTTGAAAATCTCGCGGTCACGATCGCCGGGCAAAACTTCCGAGAGATGTTTTTTGTATTGTTCTTCGGTCAGTTCACGTCCGTCGACACTGTAGCACTTTCCTGCAAAATCACCGATGCGACGATTGAATTTGTCGCTCGGGATGAAGAGTTTCGGCTGGTCTTCAGGCACAAGGGTATTGATGTCCGCAATCAGGTTGGAAATTTCCTGAATGTACAGCGCGCGCGCCTGCTGATTGAGAGCGTCCTTGTCCGCCTGTTCATCCGTCTCGCCCTCGTTGAACCGGCCCTTGAGTCCCCAGACGTAGGCCCAGTGAGCGCTGGACGAGTGGTCGGTCCCGAAAAGATCGTACGCGGTCGGAATCCACCGGTTGAAATATTTCTGAACGATTTCCGTGGGAATCTTGCCGGCCTTGACGATGCGTTTGAGGCCGTTATTGCCGGTGCCGAGATGGAAGGATTCTTCCTTCAGCATCGGGCCCATCGACATGGCGAGCGGGGCGAACCCTGAATGGCTGAGCATCTTGAGCTGGAATTTTCCGTCGCGATCGATGAATTGCGTGTACGTGTACATGTCGAGCCAGTTTTCCATGACCTCGTTGAACGAGCCCAGTAGCCGTTTTTGTTCGTACGCGCGGCGTTCGAGCAGTTTCATCGCCTCCTTGCGGCCGCCGTCGCCGAAATGCGTGACGAGGATGTGACTCATCTGCCAGCCGTGGCGCATTTCTTCCGCATTGATCCGCATCAGCGCGTAGAGATCGTAGTCGCTCGGCGCCCGGTCCACCAGATACCGCTGCTGCTCGACGGAGGCAAACTCGGTGTCGCCCTGCACGACGATCAGTTGCTGCAATGCGTCGCGGATGTTCTGGCTGGGAATATCGAGCACGCGCTCCCACTTCCGTTCCCCGGAAAAATCGCCGAATTCGATTTCGTTGGTCTTCGTCGGGGCGTATTTCGGCTCCAGTACGTAGTCCGGGAGGAAACGTTTGAACGTTTTTTCATCGTACCCGATGTCCTTTTTCCATTCCTGGAAAAGGTCGATCCAGTCGTTGAACGTGGAGATTTGTGCTCGCAGCATGACGGCGGTCCTTTACTTGGTGGCCGGTTGGGTGTTATGAAAGCCTTGCAAAAAAATCGACACCATGGTGTCGGCAATGGTCGTGATGTTCGTGACGCGGTTGTCCGTCTTCCGCGGATTGTACCACGTGTGCGTCCAGTTCATCATCCCGAAAAGAGACAGCGCCGCGACCTTGATCGTGCCGTCGATCGCAGCCGACCCGCGCGTTTCACGCCGCAGTTCGAGAAGAATCGACTCCAGCAAATTCAAGTACTGGCGTTTTTTCCGGTTAACGTCGTCGAAATACCTGTCCGTGAGGGAGTCGGATTCGTGAGCCAGAACTTTCATGGCGCTCAGATGCGTGACGAAGTACTGAAGGTGATTGTGCACAAACAAACGTAGTTTTTCCGTCGCGGGCATGCCGGGCGTCAGCCTGGCTTCGATCGACTGCCGGACGGTGTCGAACGAGTATTTTGAAATCAAATAGAGGAGTTCTTCTTTGGTTTCAAAGTAATAATAAAGTCCGGCAAGACTCGTATCGAGCTCGCGCGAAAGATCGCGCATGGACGTGTTGTGATAGCCCTGGCGGGCGAAAAGTTCCGCCGCCTGCTCGAGAATGTCGCGGAGCTTCCCCTGGTACCGGTCGGTCTCGGAGCGGGCTTC
>CAYZJB010000001.1:163442-171451 GCA_964478735.1 uncultured Bacteroidota bacterium
TTTTGATCGCTGCCGTAGCGCTTTCGGCGGCAGCACAGGACACGACGGAAACTCTGGTCGATGAGTTCCGCGGCCATTTCAAAAAGCGCGCATTCAATCTCGGCATTCTGATCCAGGCGGTCGGTGATTTTCAGATCGAACGTAACCTACAGGGCAATAACGGATTTTCCGTGGCCAACGCACGGCTGCGGGTCGATGGAGAACTCGACCGGAGTTTTGCTTATGTCGTTCAGGCAAAATTCGACGTCGTCCCGACGGTACTCGATGCGAGGGCAAGCTATGCGGCGGCAACCGCCGTCACGATCGACGCCGGACTGATGAAGACGCCGTTTTTATCGGAATTTCTCACGTATGTTACCGACATCGATTTTGTCAATCGCTCCCAGGCAGTGGCGCTGCTCGCGCCGGGCCGACAGATCGGCATTCAAGTGCGCGGCCGGCTGGCAAGCGACAGGTTTGGATACGCCGTCGGCGCATTTAATGGCAACGGCATCGTTCCCGCCGGCAACGATAACGACAACCTGATGTACGCCGGACGGTTCAGCGTGTTGCCGATCTCGGAGGGGTCGCGACGGCTCGAGGTCGGCGTTCATGCCGCACTGAGTCATGATGACAACGCGGACCTGGTCGGCGGCGCCGTGCCCGGATTCGCGGGCAACCGCGATCTGTACGGTGCGGATGCGCGTTTAACGCTAAGCGAATGGCAAATCGGCGGAGAAGTCGTCGGATCGCGTCTCGATCCGTCTGGACCCGCGCCGGCGTCGAAACCGTACGGGTATCACCTGACCGGTGCTATCGGTTGTCTCCAAAAATGCAGGGCCTCGTGCGGTGGGACAGTTTCCACGGCGACGGTTTGATCAACGACGCCGATTTTTTGGTCGTCGGTCTCAACATATGGCCGACGTCCGTGACGAAACTGCAGGTGAATTACGCCATTCCAACGAAGCGAGGTGGGTTGAGGCATAATCAGTTACTATTCAATGTGCAGATTTCGATGTAAATCATGTCCAAAAATTTCTGTTGAGTATCGCAAAATCCGGCCGACAATGATAAGATCGGTGTTCGGCCGATTTTTTTCTGCAACAGGTTTGAGAATCGTCTTGAATAATCGCGGTTGTCCAATTACCTTCACACACGACCCAAACCGTATGATGAATGACGCACACCCTAGCATCGCCGAATCGGCCCAAAAAGCGGTTCAGCCAGAATTTTCTCACGGACCGAAATACAGCACGACGGATCGTGGAAGCCGCGTCGCTGCCGGAAGGGCACTGCGTCATTGAAATCGGGTGCGGCCGCGGCGCCCTGACCGAACCGCTGCTCGAACGTCCCATCACATTGCACGGAATCGAATTTGACCGCTCCCTGATTCCCGACCTTCAGGTCAAATTTTCACACCATCCGGGGTTCACCCTGCACGAAGGCGACGTCCTGCGCTTTACCATACGGGATCTTTGTCCCGACGGAGCACACGTTGTGGGCAATCTGCCGTACCACATCACGAGTCCGATCCTGTTCTGGATGATGGACCAGGCCGGCGACGTCCGAAGCGTAACGGTCATGATTCAAAAAGAAGTCGCTGACCGCGTCGTGGCAGTACCGGGTTCAAAAGAATATGGCATTCTCTCGGTGGTTTGTCAGTTTTACGCGGCGTGCCGGCGTTGTTTTATTGTTCCCGCCGGCGCCTTTTTCCCGCGACCCAAGGTCGATTCCGCCGTCGTACGCATGGAATTCCGGCCGTATCCGCGACAGCCGAAAAACGTCGACACGTTTCGTTCCGTCGTCCGGCGCAGCTTCGGACAGCGGAGAAAAATGTTGAGAAATACGATCGGATCCTGGATCGACGCGTTCGTGAATTTCGACCTGACGCGGCGGCCGGAAGCACTGACCGTCGACGACTTTATCGATCTGAGCGACGCCGTCGATCCGAAACGCATGAATGCATGAGACCCAAAGCCGAAATCGAAATCGATCAGGAGTTTGTCAGCGACATCCGCGACCTGATCGAAAGCCGGGCGGAATTTCTGCTCCGCAATATCCTCGAAGACCTGCATCCCGCCGACATCGCGGAAATTCTCGACCACCTCGAAGAGTCCGAACGCGAGTACATCTTCCAGATTCTCGATACCGAAAAAGCGTCCGAAGTCATCCTCGAACTCGATACGACGACACGCAGTGACATCCTTGAAACGCTGGACGAGTCGCAACTCACGGACATCATCGACGAGATGCATTCCGACGATGCGGCCAACATCGTGCAGGAACTCGACGATGCCACGCAAAAGATCGTTCTCAGCCAGCTCGACTACCAG
This sequence comes from uncultured Bacteroidota bacterium, assembly GCA_964478735.1. Classification (GTDB taxonomy): domain Bacteria; phylum CLD3; class CLD3; order SB21; family SB21; genus CAYZJB01. The sequence continues at coordinate 165,755 of CAYZJB010000001.1, forward strand.
GACTCGCAGGAGGTCAAGGAGCTTCTTCAATACGAAGAAGACACGGCCGGCGGTCTCATGCAGGTCGAGTACGTGGATATTTTCGATACGGAATCCGTCGAAGAGGCCATTCAGGAAGTGCGGGTCAAAGCGGCCGAAGTCGAGAAGGTTTACGATATTTACGTCATCGATCGGAGCGGAAAACTGGTCGGAGTCCTGTCGGCGGAGACGCTGCTCGTCGTGGCGGGCGACAAAAAAGTCTCCGACGTGATGAATCCCGACGTCGTCGCGGTCAAGACGGGCGTCGACCAGGAAGAAGTCGCGATGATTTTCAAAAAATACGATCTCGTGACGCTTCCCGTCGTTACGAGCGAAGGCACGCTGGTCGGCCGGATCACGATCGACGATATCGTCGACGTCATCGAGCAGGAGGCGTCCGAAGACGTTTCCAAAATGGCGGGTTCGGTCGACGAAGACGTGACGGAAACGTCGACGTTTCGCATTTCCCGTTCCCGGCTGCCGTGGCTGGTCACGGCGCTGGTGGGAGAACTGGTGGCCGCGTTCGTTCTCAGCCGGTTCGAACAGTCGTTGCAGTCGATCCTGGCGCTGGCGTTTTTTGTCCCGATCATTATGGCGATGGGCGGTAATATCGCCATTCAGTGTTCGTCGATCGTCATCCGCGGGCTGGCGACCGGGGAAATCGGATTGCTCGACCTCCAGCGCCAGTTGCTCAAGGAAGTTCGCGTGGCGGGGATCAACGGCGTCGTACTCGGCGTGCTGCTGGCGGGCGTCGTGTCGCTGTGGATCGGGGACTTGCACATTGCGGGCGTCGTCGGCGTGGCGCTCGTGTGCGTGATCTTTTTTGCCGCGTTCAATGGTACGATGTTTCCGCTCGTGCTCAAACGGATGAACGTCGATCCTGCCCTGGCGGCCGGACCTTTTGTCACGATGACCAACGATACGCTCGGTATTTTGATTTACCTCGGCATCGCGACGATACTGCTTGTGCGATGAACATGACGATCACCCATCCCAAAATCACCGCGTATCTCGATGCCCTGTGTCCGCGCGACGCCGTGACGCGCCGCATGGAGCGCTGGGCGTCGGACCATGATTTTCCCATCGTCGGGCCACAGGCCGGACGATTTCTGGCGCAGCTGGTGATGCTTACCGGTGCGCGTCGCGTCGTGGAGCTTGGATCCGGTTACGGCTACTCGGCGTACTGGATGGCCCGTTCAGGTCCGGCGGACCTACGGATCGATTGTACGGATCTCGATCCCGACAATATCCAACGGGCGCGAAAATATCTTGGACGAACGCCCGCATGGAAAAAGATCCGCTACTTCCGGATCGACGGCATCGACCATCTTCGCACCGTCAAACGCGCGAGCGTCGACCTGGTCTTTATGGATATCGACAAGGCACGATACCCCGATGCCGTACCGATCATCGTACAGAAACTCAAAAAGGGCGGGTTGCTCGTGACCGACAATGTATTATGGTCGGGGCGGGTTCTCGCTCCATCGCGCGATCCCCACACGGCAGGCGTACGGAAATTTACGAAAATGATTTTTTCCCATCCCTCGCTCTACACCCACATCGTTCCCATCCGCGACGGACTCAGCGTGTCGATCCGTTTGTAACGGCGTTTTTTATCAGACAGACGTTATTCAATGATGACGACGGCCGTCGCGTAAAGGTCGGCATGGGACAGGCTCAAATGGACGTTTCGTCCGGACAGTGTCTTTTGCAATTCACGCTTTAATTGGAAAAAAGGAATTCCCGACGGTGAGACGACGACTTCCGCGTCCAGCCAGTCGAAGGAATGGACCTTTCCTTCCCGTGTGGCTTTGACGAGGGCTTCCTTGGCCGCAAACCGCACGGCAAGGGACGCGTAAGGATCGGATTTTTTCATCGCGTATTCACGCTCCGCGACGGTAAAAATTCTCCGCAGGAACCGGTCGCCGTAATCCAGGCAGGTTTTTTTCAACCGCACGATTTCCACAATGTCGATGCCGATGCCGAGGATCATGGTCAGTCGATGTTATACTCGCGAAGCTTGGTGTACAGGGCCGGACGGCTGATGCCCAGTCGTTTGGCCGCTTCGCTGCGGTTGCCGTCGACGTCCTTCAACATGTGAAGAATGGCCGTTTTCTCGATTTCACTTGTTGCGATATCGAGGATGGATTTGAGGTCGTGATTTTCCTGCAGCAGACGTGAAACGAAATTCTCCGCCTCCTGGCTGATCGGGTCGTCCGCGATCCGCATCGGCGGGCGTTCCAACGGATTGAGCGCGGGGGGAAGGACGGACAGATTGATGTCGGTCGCGTCGTCCGGGGAAATCACGACGGCACGCTCGATGATGTTTTCCAGCTCGCGGATATTGCCCGGCCAGAAGTAATCGAGCATCTTGCGCATCGACGGTTCAGAAATATGCCGGATATTCTTTCCGTTTTTTCTGCAAAATTTGTCCAGAAAAAACGTGGCGAGAAGCGGGATGTCTTCTTTGCGGTCGCGCAAGGGCGGGACGGTAAGGGCGATCACGGCCAGCCGATAGTACAGATCTTCACGAAAAGATTTTTCCCGGATCATGCTGAGCAGGGGGCGATTGGTCGCGGCAATGATGCGCGCGTCGATTTTCAGCCCGTGCGCGCCGCCGACGGGCCGGATTTCGCGTTCCTGAATGGCGCGCAGCAGCTTGGCCTGTACCGGAAGGCTGATGGTCGCAATCTCATCCAGAAACAGCGTACCGCCGTGGGCTTCCTGGAACAATCCGCGTTTGTCCGCGATCGCGCCGGTAAACGATCCCTTGACGTGGCCGAACAGTTCGCTTTCCAACAGCGTTTCGGGAATTGCGCCGCAATTGATGGCGACGAACGGACGGGAACGCCGTTCGCTTTCCTGGTGGATCGAACGGGCGATGAGTTCCTTGCCGGTCCCGCTTTCGCCTTCGATCAGGATCGTGGTATCGCTTTTGGCGATCGTCTTGATCATGTCGAAAATTTTCTGCATCGGTTTGCTCTGGCCGATGATGTTGCTGAAGCTGCCGGTTTCGCGTTCGGCCAGTCGGGCACGAAGCGCCCGCACTTCGTCGTGCAGCCGATGATACTCCAGCGCCTTGCGGATCGTCAGCATCAATTCATCGTGCTGAAACGGTTTCGTCAGATAGTCAAACGCGCCGTGTTTCATCGCTTTGACGGCGTCTTCCACGGTCCCGACCCCGGTCAGCATGATGAACGGCGTGTCGGGTTGAAGCGTTTTGACTTCCTGAAGCAGATTAAGTCCGTCCATCCGGCCCATGGCCAGATCGGAAATGATCAGGTCGAAGCGCCGTTCATGGACCAGTTTCAACGCCGCCTCGCCGGACAATGCCTCGACGACGCGCGTTGCGCATTTTTCTTCGCCCGGTTTGGCCCCGAAGATGTCGTCCTGGGTGAGAATGCGTTTGAATAACGCCAGGATGCTTTTTTCGTCGTCGACGACGAGGATGTCCATCTTCATGACGTTTTTGGTAGTTGAACGGTGAACGTCGTGCCGTGCCCCGGCTCGCTCAGCACGCGGATGTGTCCGTGATGGTCGGTGATGATCGAACGGCAGATGGCCAGGCCGAGTCCGGACCCGGTGCCGTCGCGCGTCGTGAAAAAGGGATCGAAGATGCGGGCTAAATTTTCCGGCGCGATTCCTTCGCCCGAGTCCCGAAACCGTACGACCACGGCGTCGGGATCGGCCTCCACCGCGACGTGCAGTCGCCCGCCCGGGGACATCGATTGAAGGCTGTTGAGCAGCAGATTGACGAAAACCTGCTGGAGTTTTTTCGGGTCGGCGGTGACGTCCGTCGGAACGTCCGGAAACGATTCTTCGAGCGCGATCTGGCCCTTTCGCACCCGGTGACGGACAAGCGCCAGGCTGGATTCGACGATCTCGCGGACGGACGTTTTGATTTTCCGGGACTGACCGGGCCGCGCGTAGTTGAGCAATTCCTGCAAGACGACCCCGCAGCGCGCCGATTCGTCGGCGATCGTCTGCAAATCCTTGCGCATCGGGTGATCGGCCGGTGTTTCCTTCAACAACGTCTGTGCAAACCCGAGGATGATGCACAACGGGTTGTTGATCTCATGAGCGATTCCGGCCGCGAGAGTACCGAGTCCCGCAAGACGTTCGGATTCCGCCAACTGGCTCTGAAGTTTATACTGGGTGGAAATATCCTTGATGTGCTCGATAAAACCGCCGCCGCCTCCGTCGGGTGATTTGAGCGGATACGTGGAAATTTGATACCGGCGATCGCCGTACGACATTTCCATCATTCCCGGAACGCCCGTTGCCAGCGTCGTGACGGCGGGGCAGTTGTCGCACATCGTGTCGCGGCCGAAATAATACGCGTGGCAGGGCTGTCCCGGCGCCGCGGCCGACGGGTTGACATTTTCCATGGCGGCGTTGCCGTGGCGGATGATTCGTTCCTCGTCCTGGACGCTGATGATGTCGGTAATACCGTCGAACAACGATTGCAGAAAATTTTTCGTTTGCTCGAGTTCCGCCTGAAGACGGATGTTTTCCATTTTGACGTCGTGCAGCGTCAGGACGTTGCGGATGACGTTGACCAGTTCTTTGAAGCCGAACGGCTTGAGCAAATAGGCGCTGAGCCCGAGCCGAAGCAGCGACTCCTGTTCTTCGTAATTATCGGCCTTGGCGGTCAACATGATGACGGGAACGTTGGAAAATTCTTCCGATTCGCGGATGTGGCGGTACACGGTGGCTCCGTCCATGCCCGGCATCATGTAGTCGAGCAGAATGAGATCGGGACGAAACGCCTTCAGCTGTTCAAGCGCGAGTTTTCCGTCCGGTGCGGTGAAGCATTCGGCGCCGAGGGAGGACAACATGATACGCGAGGACTCCGCGATGCCGATATCGTCGTCGACGATGAGCACGCGGCAGCTCTTGAGCATCATTCGGCGTTCCGTGGAGAGCGGGATCATGAATATTTCTCCAGCAGCGTATCCGCGTCGGCGGCGTGGCCGTCCGGAATGAGCGGGCGGATCGTATCGATGACGGTACGGAGTTGACTGATCGACGCTCCGACATGAAGTGCGCCGCGCAGATGGGAGTGGAGCTGGCGAGTGCGGCCGGTCGTGGCGAGGGCGGCGACGATGCACAACTCGCGCGTGACGATCGGCAACACCGGTCGGCTCAATACTTTGCCGTATCCTTCCCGGATCATCCATGTTTGCAAGTCACGGCTCAAGCCGGTCATATTGTCCATCAGACGGTCGAAATGATCGCCGTACACCCGGCGGCAAAGCTGTGTTCCATCCCGCTCCTGCGCCGCGTCGTCGCGCGGTTCTTCATAATTCATATCCTCAAGGGACAGCGTGGTCCGTACGTCGGATAAAACGATCAGTCCTTCTATGGCCGCCGGAAAGCCGCAGAAAAGATAATTCTGCAAAATGACTTCCTTGGCCTGAAGGACGCTGATCCCTCCCGTCAATGCAAGACGCAGGGCCGTGTCGAGTACCTCCGGTTGAACGGTCGATGCGGCGGATGAAATCCATACCAGCAGGCGATCCTCTGCCGAGAGCCCCGGATATCGGAGGGACTCTGTAATCGTGCGATGAAGAAAATCCGCCGGCCGTTCGGTTCGAACGGTGTGATGTGGCATAAGACGTGTTGTGTGTGCAGGGCAACATAAGACAAAATGCCGTGGGCGTCAATAGAGGAATTGTC
>CAYZJB010000001.1:171551-206373 GCA_964478735.1 uncultured Bacteroidota bacterium
CATTGAGGTGTGTGCGATGTATCCGATCACGCCGGCGACGTCGGCGTCGCATCATCTGGCGGAATGTTTCGAATCGGCAGGCGGTCTGATCCACCAGGCGGAAGATGAAATCGCCGCGATCGGGTTTGCCATCGGCGCCTCGTACGCGGGAAAAACAGCAATCACGATCACGTCCGGCCCCGGCATGGCGTTGAAGACGGAATTTATCGGACTTGCTGTAATGGCCGAAGTTCCACTCGTGATCGTCGACGTGCAGCGCGGCGGGCCCTCGACCGGTTTACCGACCAAAGTCGAACAGGGCGATCTGTTATATTCGATTTACGGTCAACCGGGGGACACGCCCAAAATCGTACTGGCAGCGGCCACAATCGAGGAATGCTTTCACTTTGTTATTCTGGCCCGACGATTGGCGGAGGCGTTCCGCATGCCCGTCATTCTTTTGACCGACGCCAATCTTGCCACGGGCGTACAACCTTTCCCTCGTCCAAAGATCGACCGCGAATGGTTTGCTCCGCCCGTCGATCAAAGTCCGTGGAAGTCGGATGTCCCGCCGTACGACTGGGACGAAGAAACCGGTTTGAGTCCTCGCCCAATCCCCGGGCAAAAAGGCGGTATGTATACGCTGACCGGACTGGCGCACGATCAGGAAAGCCACGTCGCGTATGAGGCGTCGATCAATCAAACGGGATGCAACCGGCGAAGCCGTAAACTCGCCGCGTTCGTACAGTCGTTGAAACCGCCGGAGGTCCACGGCGATCGAGAGGGCGATTTGCTCATCATGGGTTGGGGGTCGACGTTAGGCGCGATCGAAGAAGCGGTAGACAGGGCCCGTGAACTCGGCGGCCGCGTCAGTTCGGTCCACCTGCGCTTCCTGTCGCCGCTGGAGCCGGGTCTGAAAGAAATTTTCAAAGGCTTCAAAAAAATCATGACCGTGGAGATCAACTATAGCGACGATCTCAATGATCCGTTGATCACACCGGACAATCGCCGTCTGTCGCAACTGGCCTGGCTCCTGCGCGCCCATACGCTGACCGACGTCGATTGCTTCAGCAACGTTTACGGGCAGCCGATTCGCCCGGGAATGATCTTCGAGAAGATCAAAAAAGAACTCGACCTCGTCGAGGAAAAAGAAATGCAAACCGCATGAGGCGTTCGATCCCAATGCGTAAGGAGATGTAAAGTGTTTGGACTAAAATCCGACTGCATCCTCGATATTCCCGAGGAGTATTACACGCTGGCCGATTATGAAAGCGCCATCGCGCGCTGGTGCCCCGGTTGCGGCGATCACGGTATTCTCACCGCCGTCCAACGGCTGTGCCGCGAGAAACAGTTGCCCCCCGAAAAGACCGTCTTTGTCTCCGGCATCGGCTGCTCCAGCCGTTTTCCTCACTACATGCACACCTATGGCTTCCACGGCCTTCACGGGCGTGCGTTGCCGGTCGCCTGCGGGGTCAAATTCCGACGCCCGGACCTGAACGTTTTTGTCGTCACGGGCGACGGCGATTGCTGTTCCATCGGAACCGCGCACTGGATCCATGCGCTGCGGTACAACATGAACATGACGGTCTTGATGTTCGACAACGAGATTTACGGTCTGACCAAGGGCCAGATGTCGCCGACGTCGATCAAAGGTACGATTTCCAACACGAGCCCCCGCGGCTCCGTCCTTCCGCCGTTGAATCCGCTGCAGACGACGCTCGGTGTCTCCAATGTATCCTTCGTGGCGCAGACGGTGGACTGGAACCCGGCGCACGTCTACGCGACGGTCGAAGCGGGATTCGAACATCCCGGCCTGTCATTCATCCGCATCATTCAACGCTGCCCGGTGTATCAGAAAGACCGGCATGAACACGAAGTGACCGATGTGTCGCAGGTGACGCTGCTCAAACATCCGAACGGCATTCCGATCGACGAGGCCGTGGCTAAGATGTACAAAAATGTGATCGACCACGATCCGTCCGATATTCATCGGGCGCGTGAGATTGCGGACGATACCGGCCGCATCGTGATCGGCCTGCTGTATCAGGATAAAACGAAAGAACGGTACGATCTTTACGGTGCCCATAATTTAGGCATCACGCCGCAGGAAAAAGAAAACGCGATCAATCGGGAACTCGATAAGTTTGCGGTGTAAGGTGGTGAGCATGATCGGCGAAAAAAAAACAGCGGGACAACAATCCTGGGAACTCCACGCCGTGTTATCCTCGGAACGCGACAATCACAGTCACCGTGAGGAAGACCTTCCGAAGATAAGGCGTCCCGCGATCCCACGCGTTACGCCTGCCGTCGACGCCGAACGCGAATCGTTCTGGAAAAAGCTGCGCGTCTTTTATCGCGACGGCTGTGGCAACGATATGCCCGTTGCCGCCCACGGGCGTCCGGCGCTTTTGTCGCGGTACGGGGACTGGCGTCGTGTGCGGTACGATTATCCGATCTGGATCTCGTCGGACGGTACCCGCATCGAGCGATTGACCGACCTGTTGTCGTCGTCGGTGGAGCGGTCGGCGCCGGCAGCCGATGCCGCGCGAATTTTGAAAGATAATGTGCTGCGGCTCGAACTGATTATCCGTGAATCGCTGAAGGAGATCGAAGAAAAGTGGGAGCGCGTCATAACGGCGGCTCTGGACGAACTCGAACGTCGTCTTCATCTCAAAGGCGACGACGCGAAGACATTTTCCGCCGACCGCCGACGGCTGGTTGAAGAATTGCCGAAAGACGGTTCGTTGATTTCATACGGCGATCGCATGGTCCCGGTGTTGCTGGACGTATCGCTTCGCAAACAGCGCGCGATTCGGTCGGAATTTTTGATCAACGCCGGTCGGTTGAAAGAGCGTTTGCAGGAAATGCTGCGCGTGGATGAACAGAAACGTCCGACGTCACATGCACCGGAAAAACTCAAAGACTCGTACGGATACGGCGGTTCGTTTATCGATTTCAAGCGGTTCTCGTCCGTCATGCCCGATGCGGCATCGGAGGTACTGCCTGCGGACCGCTGCCGGCGAATCGAAGACGTCATCGGTATACTCAACGATCTCGATGAGGCGTTCAAACCCGACGCGCTGATCGTGTCGACTCCTTCCACGGTGAGTTTGGTATCGGACCGTCTGGAGTCATGCTCGCTCCAATCCGCCGGAGATCCTTCGGTTTGTGTTTCCGTGGAAAAAGTTTTCGACGCCCACATGGTCCACATGGCCCGCGTCATGAAAGCGATCCGTATGGCCGAACTGGAACTGGCCGGGCATTACGATGCGGACGTTCACGACCGATATTTCGAAACATTCGACTGGCGCGCGCTGACCGATGAAGAAATAGCCGCATGTCCGCCGGTGATCCTGCTGGTCCGATCGGATGAGCTCATGGGGGAAGAACTTGCGCGTTACTCCCGCCTCCTCGCATCGATAAAACCGATCAAGACATTCGTTTTGCAGATGGGTTTTCATCCCGAAGGCCGATCGAAACCGGAAGGAAATTTTGAATATCGCCAGGAACTCGGCGCACTCGCGGTTTCTCATCGTCATACCTACGTCCTGCAAGCGACACCTTTACATCCCGTATCGTTGGTGGAAGACATCCAGAGCGGCTTGACCGGCGCGGTTCCCGCATTGTTTTATTTTCTCACGCCGGAGGCCGATTTATCTTACGTACGGGCGGGTGCCGCATGGGAGGGGCGGGCGTTTCCGGAATTTGTATATGACCGTACGCGCGGCTCACAATTCGGCAGCCGCTTCGACGTCGAACGGAACCCTCAGGTGGATTGCGATTGGCCCGTGTACGAACTGGAATACGACGATAGCGGGAAAACGGCCTTGATGAACGTTGCATTTACGTTTGCCGACTTCGCCGCGCTGGAGCCGGAATTCAGCCGGCATTTTCTACCGGTCCCTCCCGACTGTTGGACCGATGATCTCGTGCCGTATGCCGATTTTTTGAAATTATCGCCACCGGACGCTTACCGTAAGATGCCTTTTATCTGGATGGTGGATGCCGAAGGATGGCTCCAGAAAGTCGCCGTGAGTCACTTGCTCGTATGGTACGGTCAGGAGAGGCTTGACTTCTGGCATTTCATCCAGGAAATCGGCGGCATCAATAATTATCACGTTGCCCGTGCGATCGGCCGGGTCCGGGAGGAATTCGAAAAAGCCAAAGCCGGAGAAATGTCCGCATTGAAACGAACGCACGACGAAGAAACGCAGCGGGTGCGAGAAACGACCGCACGAGAAGCGATGGAAAAACTGTCGGCGATCCTTCTCGATCTCGACTCTATCGCTGCGCTTCCGGTATCCCGGCCGGCACAGGTCAGGACCGCCGAAGTGAAAGATGAAACGCCGGCGCCAGCCGCCGTTGCTGAACCCGTTGCCGTGGAAGAGACCGTGTCGGTCGAACCCTGGATCGAGACTTTCCGATGTACGAGCTGCAACGAATGCATCAATATCAATCCGAATTGTTTCAAGTACGACGGCAATAAACAGGCGGTGATCGCCGACGCGACGGCCGCGACGTTTGCACAGATCGTTGCGGCAGCGGAAAAGTGTCCGGCCAAATGCATCCATCCCGGCGCACCGCTCAATCCCAACGAGCCCGGCCTCGACGATCTCGTCAAACGGGCCGCGGCGTTTGGATAAAAGGAGATGGTCGATATCGCCAATCGGGACGGCTTTTTCGGCAATTTGTTTTACGGAGGTGCGCCATGACGGAAATTTTCACCGCCGTTGCGATCATGGTCGGGCTGGGCCTGTTTTTTTCAACGTTGCTTGCGGTTGCAACCAAAAAACTCCGCGTGGTTGAAGACCCGCGCATTGACGACGTCGAAGGGATGCTGCCCGGCTCCAATTGCGGCGCGTGCGGGAAGCCGGGATGCCGCGCCTTTGCGGAAAGTCTCGTTCAAAACGAAAGTGCGCCCGGTAAATGTACGGTCAGTTCACCGTCCGCCATCGAAAAAATCGCCGGCTATCTCGGCGTCAACGCCGGTTTTGAAGAAAAACGGGTGGCCCGCCTCCTTTGCGCCGGGGGACGACAGGAGAGCCACAATCTTGCCGATTATTACGGACAAAAAACCTGCCGCAGCGTGGCCATGGTCACCGGCGGCAATAAAGATTGCGTGTGGGGCTGTCTCGGCCTCGGCGATTGTGGACGGGTTTGTGACTTCGCGGCCATTACGATGAATGCCGACGGGCTGCCCGTGGTGCGTCCGGATTGTTGCACCGCATGTAACGATTGCGTCGAAGTTTGCCCGAAAGGGTTGTTTACTATCATGCCGGTCAGCTACAAGCTGATCGTCCAGTGCCGTTCCCTTCTCGAGGGTGATGCGGCGCTTGCACGCTGCTCCGTCGCCTGCAATGCCTGCGCGCGCTGCGTTGCGGACGCGGCGCCGGGACTGATCACGATGAAGAATAATCTGCCCGTTATCGATTACAGCCAAAACGAACGGGCGTCGCCGAAAGCAACCGCCCGTTGTCCGACGGGGGCCATCGTGTGGGTGGAAGGACAGCAGTTCTCGAAACTCAAAACCGTATCGCATCCGGTCGGACGCGTCGAAGTCGTTTCAGGAGACGAGGTATGACGGTCGATCGCAATAGGTTTGGAAAAGCGTCCGTGATGAGGGGGCGTACCGCCCTCGATCTCGTCGAAAACGCGGTCGGCGATACGGTGCGGCCAGGATCTCCCGTACATCAAAATATGTTTGGCCGCTCGCTGGTCGAATGCAGCGATGAACTGGCCTCTGCCGTCGGCCTGGTGACCGCCGGATGCCGAACCAGTGTGACCCTCGATGCGGGAGACGCGATCGAATCGATCACAACCATTCAGGAATCCGTCCGGCGTCGATTACCACTGGTCATACATCTCACATCGTCGGATGAAGCTCGAATCGAACTTGTTTGTCGGGCCGCTGAAACCACGGGATGCGTCGTGCTCGTGGCGTCGTCCGTCCAGGCTCTCATCGATCTGACCGTCATCGGGCACCACGTTGCCGAGTCGTCGCTCGTACCGACGATCATCGTTGCCGGAGATACCCTCGATGGCATCGAAAATGTTTCCATTCCGGCCGTTCCGGTACTGCAATCCTACCTCGGACCATCCGACGACCGCATCGATGCATCCACTCCGTCCCAGCGTTTGACGTTTGGCAAATACCGCCGCCGGGTACCGAACTGGATCCATCCCGATGTGCCCGTTCTCCATGGCGTGATTCATGACGGGAGGACGCGTGATTTCGAAATCCTGGCGCATGAAGAATTCGTCCAGTCCCATCTTTTCGATATCATCACTGCAGCGTTCAACGACTATGCAAAATTAACAGGCTGGCCCGTTGCAAGCGTTCGAACGTCCGGATGGGAAAATGCCGATGCCGTGATCGTTACATGGGGCGCCGCATTCGAGCGTCTGGCCAACGGCGCCGATGCCGTTCGAAAAAAGGGCGTACGGATCGGCGTCATGGACGTCGGTCTGCGCCGGCCATTTCCGGATGCGGTTTTATGCCAATGGCTTTCGGAAAAAAAATCGGTAACGATCGTGGAACCGAACTCGTCGTCAGGGGAATTGTACGGACGTGTATCGGCTGTGCTGAACAAAGCCGTTCAGAATTCGGTTGAGAAAAAAACTCCTCCGTATCCGGAATTGCCGGCGATAAAGCGGCGACCGATGGTTTATCGCGTCCAGCACGCGGGAACCCTGACAACGGCCGACGTCCTCGGGATATTCGACAATATTCGATCGGGCGGCCGCCGCGATCTTATCGTCGGCGTCGCCGTCGCCCATTCGTCGTCACGTTACCCCAAACAGCAGGTGTTGTTCCAGACGATTCGTCAGGATTATGCGGACACCGTTCAAAAAACTGCCCGTCAACGGACGGATACCCATTCCACCGGCGAAGCGACGTTGACGGTGAGATGGGCGTTTGGTCACCGGGGCACGGATATGTCGGAATTTGAAAAGCTGGCAACATGGGCCAAACGCCGGTGGAACGTGCACGTCAAAGGCAAGGCGGTTGCTCAAAGCGGATGGCTTGAGTTCAGCCGTTCGCCCGGAACACTGCAGCCCGATTCGTGCGACGTTTTCCTTGTCGACGACTTGCCGGCAGGATCGCTCCGATTCGTACGAAAAGGCGGACGTGTCATTTTATTCGGCGGCTCCAACACGTCCCGTGCGCCTTCGTTGCGAATGTTGCGTGAAAAACAGATTCGATTAGAAACTCTCGATTCGACAGACGTGCTTTTTCCTTTCATGGGCCTCGTCTCACGATTGTGTGCCGAACGGTACGGCGATCCTCTGGACGTCGAGCGTGAAATGGCCGCGATCGTCAACTATGCCCGTGACGAATGGAATTACGATCTGGATGAGACCCAACGGGACGTCCTTCGACGATCACTGACCGATTTTGCGATCGCGGACGTCGTCCCGGGGTCGGCGCACTCCGCGGACGAATTGCCGATGGCGGTTCGCCGGTATGCCGATCATGGACCGTCGTATTCACGCGTTTCACAGTTTTACGATCGCGCCGGTTTCTTTTATCGCGCCGGGCAACATGAAGAAATCACGGCCGATCCGTTTTATTCGATCCCGGTTCTTCCGCTCTCCACGTCCAACGTCATCGGCCCACCGAAAACGGCGACCATACCGTCGTTTTCACCGGCTTCCTGTACGGGATGCGGCGCCTGTTACGTTCACTGTCCGCACTCGGCCATTCCACCGCTTCTCATCTCCGTCGAAGCGGTCCTGAAATCGGCGGTCGATCGACTGGCATCTCGCGGCAGTACCGTGCGGCAATTCACGCCGCCCGTTCTGAAATCCCTGTCACGTGCGGTTCAACAGGCCTTCAACTCGGATCCGGCGCCGGCAACGTTCGGGTGTGCGATGGAAACCGCCGTTGAGAAGACCGTTCCGGCGCTCCAATTATCATCCGATGCGGAGGCGTCGCTGCGCAACGAGATTGCTCAGGTCAAATCCGTCGTACAGGAATTACCGACGGCGGTCACCCAAAAATTCTGGCGCGACGCCGAGCGGCACCAAAAAGGATCGGGCATGTTGTTCTCACTGGCGATCAATCCACAGGCATGCACGGGCTGTGGAATTTGCGCCCGCGTGTGTGCCGACCATGCCATCTTGATGACCGAGTCCGATGAATCGATTCCATCCGTTTTCCGCCTGTGGGAATCGTTGCCCGACACGCCCGGTGACGCGATCCAGAAATGGATTCAGGACGACGGAACGGATCCTTTCGCCGCACTTCTGTTAAGCCGTAATTATTATCAAACCCTGTCGGGCGGAGGAGCGAGCGATTCCGAATCGGAGCGCGTGGTCATTCATCTCGTAACCGCCGTCACGGAATCTATGGCCCAGTCGCATGTCCTCAAATGGACGGCGTCGATCGAGCGTTTGATCGCCGATCTGTCGGCAAAACTGCAGGGCAAACTGGCGGGCGCCATTCCATTTCAACATCTTGAAAAATTGGCCGCGGGTCTGGCGGGGAAGGACAAAACGCGGATGGCACTGGACGAGTTGATCTCAGAAATCGATACCAACAAGCCGATGATCGACACGGTATGGGTCGAACGTACGGCGGGTTTGATTACGGAACTTCGCAATCTACTCGGGATGCTGCGAGAAGGCCCGACGGGAGTCGGTCGGTCGCGTTTGACGGCGATCATCGGGAAAACAATGGACTGGGCCAAAACATTTCCTCACAACCCGATGACGCATTCCGCGGTCGTCTGGGACGACGGCGAGTCCTCCGACTTTGTTCTGGGAGTCTGCCGCGGACATGTACGGCAGGTGATGGACAACGTTCGTCTCGTACGGCGTGCGGAGCTCGAAACGAAAGATCAGTACGATCCGATCATTCACGATGACCTCCTTTCCCGACTCACGTGGACCGATTTGACGGAAGAAGAAAAATCGTGGATTCCTCCGGTCCTATGGATCACGGGGCCCGACATCTTGAGTGAGAGCCGGCTCACTTCGTTTTTCAGCGTCGTATCGTCCGATCTGCCGGTGAAAGTGATCATCCTGAATCCTGCCGATGGATCGCGCGAGGAAATGCTCGCACAATCGACGACGTTATGGAGCCTCATGGCATCCGGCCGGATCGGTTTTGTTCAATCATCGCCGGCGGATTCTCAACACCTGTTCAACGGAATCGCGGATGCCATGCGCCATCCGCATCCGGCCGTTTTGCACCTGGCCGCGCCGGCGGGCCCTTCGGATGACTGGATCACGCGGTGGAAACTGTCATACCACTCGCGGGCATTCCCGTTCATCCGGTTTCAACCGGGCCAAAAACATTTGGCCCTGAATCTCGATCTCGACGGCAATCCAAATATCGAACAGGATTTTTCGTCGTTGTCGAACGACCCGGCGGTCGTGACGTACGCCGACTGGGCCTATTCATCGCCACGGTGGAAATCGAAATTTCAAAAAGTCGATTCGTCAACGTCCGTATGCACCGTATCGAATTTTCTGGAACTCGATCCGGAAGCACGGAGTCAGAAAGTTCCCGTGATCACCGTCGGGCGGGACGTTTTCGAGGTGCCGGACGAAATCATCGAAGCCTGCGAAACCGTGCGGAGTCAGTGGCGCCTGGTGCGTGAAATGGCTGGTCTCCTCTCGCCGCATCCGGTTCGACTGAAGGCATCGATTGAGGAGGAGTGGACGAAAAAGCAGGCGGCCGCGCTCGAAAAAGCCCGGGACGAGTATGAGCGGAAATTGCGCGAGCAGGAACAGACGCAAGTCAACGTCATGAAAGAAAAAATCCGTGAGAAACTGATGCAACTGGCGGGGTACACGAAATGACGTCGGATATCCTCACAGGGCGATTGACGTTTCGTCACGGTGTGCATCCCGATGAATTCAAGGAGCGAACGGCAAACCTCCCGGTCGAGCGGATGGCGTTCGTGGAGGAATACGTGGTGCCGCTGTCCCAGCACTCGGGAGCGCCGTCGATTCCGACGGTACAAAAAGGGCAGAGAGTCAAACGCGGAGAGATGATCGCCAGGCCGGGCGGCTTTGTCTCCGTCGCGCAGCATGCGCCGGTCACGGGCACCGTCACATCCATCGAGTTGGCCGACCATCCGAACGGGCAACTGGTCGAGTCCATTCGGATCAAGGCCGATCCGTTTTCCACGCAAACGATGAACGGCGCCGGACCGATTGCATGGCGCGACATGGACGTGAAAGAATTTTTGGCGGCCGTGCAATCCGCCGGACTCGTCGGGCTCGGCGGCGCCGCGTTTCCCGCCCATGTCAAGTTTGCCATTCCGCAAGGTAAGGCCTGTCGGTATCTGATCGCCAACGGATGCGAGTGTGAGCCCTTTCTGACCGCCGATCATCGCATCATGGTCGAGTACGCCAGAGAATTGATCGACGGATTGACCATCCTGCGGCATTTCGTTCCGGCGGAAAAAGCTTTTATCGGGATCGAGGCGAACAAACCGGATGCGATGGAGATCCTCAATCGGGAGATCCGGGCGCGCGGTCTCGACGTCGAGGTCGTTCCGTTGAAAGTCAAATATCCGCAGGGCGCCGAAAAAATGTTGATCAAAGCCGTTTTGAAAATGGAAGTGCCGTCCGGGAAGTTGCCGATCGACGTCGAGACGCTCGTATCCAATGTCGGTACGCTCGTGGCTCTCGCACAGTATTTTGAACAAGGCATGCCGCTGATCGAACGGGTCGTCACGGTGACGGGGACCGCCGTCCGTCGGCCCGCCAACCTCATGGTTCCCGTCGGCACGCCGATCCGCGACGTGCTCGACTGGTGCGGCGGTGTAACGGACGAGGCCGTTCGCATTTTGCTCGGCGGCCCGATGATGGGGATTGCCCAGAAAAGTCTCGATGCGCCGGTCACCAAAGGAATTTCCGGCGTGCTGGTACTGACGGACGGAGAAGTGCAGGACCTGGAAACGTACAAGTGTATCCGCTGCGGCCGATGCATCGACGTCTGTCCGATGTTTTTGAATCCCTCGCTGATGGGATTGCTCGCGCGTAAGGGACAGTATGATGAGATGGAAACGCTGCACGTGATGGACTGTTTTGAATGCGCCTCGTGCTCGTTTGTCTGTCCGTCCGGCATTCCACTGGTCCAGAGTTTTCGGGTGGCGAAAAGCATGTTACGTGAGCGAAAGGCGAATCCATCGTTGAAAAACTGACACTGTCGACGTCGCCGTTTTTACATGACCGCGACACGACACCGTGGATCATGTTTCAGGTCGTCCTGGCCCTCGTGCCGGTGATCGGAGCCGCGTTCTTCTTTTTCGGATTAAGCGCGATTCTACTGTGTGCGACGACGGTCCTGGCGTGTTTCGTGGCCGAAAGCCTGTTTACGCCGACGCGCCCGCGTTCCCGGACGTTGTTCGACGGTAGCGCCTTGATCACGGGGTTATTGCTCGCATTGACGCTGCCTCCGGGATTTCCGCTGTGGATGGCGTTTGTCGGAGGATTCGTCGGTATCGTCATCGGCAAGATCATCTGGGGCGGACTCGGGCAGAACCTGTTCAATCCGGCGCTGGTCGGCCGCGCATTTTTACAGGCTGCATTTCCGTCGGCCATCACGACGTGGTCTCCGCCCGACGGGCGGTACATGGCCGTGCGCGGAACGAACCTGGCCTTCCCGTTTTTACAGGGCGAATCGATCGACGCGGTAACGAGCGCGACGCCGCTGGCCAACATGAAATTTCAACACGAGCCGACGGAGTTGATGAGCCTCATGCTGGGCAATACCGGCGGTTCGCTCGGCGAGACGGCAGGCCTGATTATTTTGATCGCCGGCGTCTACATGGCATCGCGGCGACTGTTCAACTGGCATATTCCCGTTGCGATTCTTACCGCGACAACGGTTTTGTCGGCCGTTTTTTTTCTCGTCGATCCGGTCCTGTATCCGTCACCCCTCCACATGATCTTCAGCGGCGGCCTGCTTCTTGGGGCCGTTTTTATGGCGACGGACCCCGTCACGTCGCCCTTTACCAACAGGGGGTGCTGGATTTTCGGCGCCGGCATTGGCATTCTTGTCGTCCTCATTCGCATCTTCGGCGGATTGCCGGAAGGTGTGATGTATGCGATTCTGTTGATGAATGCCGTCACGCCATTGATCAACCGGGTCACACGACAACGCGTCTACGGGACATCATCATGACCGAAACGAAATCGACATGGCCGCCAAACACAGCGGAACCCGGATCCATCCGATTGATTTCGACTCTTGGCGTGGCCGGATTTTTATCCGGACTGATCCTCGTCAGCGCCTACGTCATTACAAAACCGCGCATCGAAAGAAACAAAGAAGAGGCCCTGCAGGCGGCGATCTATCATGTGATACCGGGTTGCGCCACGTATGACGTGCTGACGCTGGACGGTGGACGTTTGATCAAACGTGATAAATCGACAGCCGAAGCGAAAACGGGCAAAAGAATATTTCTCGGATACGATTCGTCGGGCGCCGTCAAAGGGTTTGCCATTCCGGCGAGCGAATCGGGTTTTCAGGACGTCATCAACCTGATCTACGGTTTCGAAGCGCAGCAGAATCTCATCATCGGTTTTGAAGTGCTGGACAGCAAAGAAACGCCGGGCCTCGGCGACAAGATCATCAAGGATGAACGTTTTCTTTCCAATTTTACCGCGCTGGCCATCGAGCCGACGATCGAAGCGGCGAAACCGGGAACGAAGAACCGCGCCAACCAGGTGGAGACCATTACCGGCGCCACGATCTCGTCCAAAGCCGTGATCCGCGCGCTGCAAAAATCGCTGGACGAATGGCGTCCGGCGATACGGCAATACGTTCAGGATCGCGCGATCACGTCGGGAGGAACGCCATGAACGAACTCGAAAACAACCTGAAAGCGTCGGAAGAATTTCTCAAAGGATTGTGGAAAGAAAACCCGGTCTTCGTCGCCGTCCTGGGCATGTGTCCAACGCTGGCCGTCACCAATAGCGCGGTCAACGGGCTGGCAATGGGACTTGCGACGCTGTTCGTTCTCGTCGGTTCCAGTTTTCTCGTGTCACTCGTTCGCCGGTGGGTTCCCAAACAGGTTCGGATCACGACGTTCATCGTCATCATCGCGACGTTCGTATCGACCGTCGACCTGACGCTCGAAGCGCTGTTTCCGAAAATTCATAAAGAACTCGGCGCCTTCATTGCCCTGATTGTCGTCAATTGTATCATTCTGGGGCGGCAGGAAGCGTTTGCATCCAAACATTCCGTCGGGCTTTCCGTGGCGGACGCGCTCGGCATGAGTGCGGGTTTCGTTTTTGTGCTGGTGTTGCTCGGGGGAATACGCGAAATCTTCGGCACCGGAACGCTTTTCGGACTTTCTCTGTTCGGAAAGTCGTATGAGCCGTGGGTTGTTATGATCCTGCCGCCGGGCGGGTTTTTCGTTCTCGGACTCCTGCTTTTGTTTTTCAACTGGGTGAAAACGGCGCGTGCCTCACATGGCAAAGGGCCGCAGCCGGTCTCGAACGTATGAGGACCAACGATGGGTGAATGGCTCTGGATATTCGTTTCGGCATTGTTGATCAATAATTTTACGCTAACGTATTTCCTCGGCATTTGTCCGTTTCTCGGAGTGTCCGGCCGACTCGATACCGCCTTCCGGCTGGGTCTGGCCAATATTTTCGTCATGGTGATTACGGCCTTCTGTGCGTGGGCCCTCAATACGTTCGTACTCGTTTATGCGCCGTACCTGCGTTTGATCAGTTTTATTGTCGTCATCGCCAGCACCGTGCAGTTCGTCGAAATGGTCATTAAAAAACTGAGTCCCGAACTGTTTCGCGCGCTCGGGATCTTTTTACCGTTGATCACGACCAACTGTGCCATTCTCGGCCTGGCTCTTTTCCAGACGAACAAAGGGTACGGGCTTGGACAGGGGCTTATGTACGCGATCGGAGCCGGCGGAGGCATGATGCTCGCGCTCGTGATCATGGCCGGCATTCGTGAAGAGACGCGGATCCTCGACATTCCGAAACTCATCCAGGGGACGGCGCTCAACCTGATCATCGCGGGCATTCTGTCGATGGCGTTTATGGGTTTTGCAGGATTGTTCAGCAGTAATTGATATGGACGCACTGCTTTATATACTTCCGATTTTTGCAACGGCCGTCCTGGCGGCGGGATGGATCGGCGTACAACTGCTCGCTCGCCAGATGAATACGAAAAATCTGTTGGATCACCGTCCGACGCCCTGTGGGGGGTGCGACGATGCAGGTTCTTGCCTTCACGAATGTGAACATCAAAAGAGACAGGATCGATATGAAGCGACGTGAATTTTTGAAGCTCGGTGCGGGATTTCTCGTTGTATGCGCGGGGACAGGCCTCGGGCCTTTGCTTGCGCGCCGGCGGCAGATTTATCGAAAGACGATGCCGCTCATGGGAACCATCGGCGATATCCAGGTCGTTCACGACGACGCGGCGACGGCTTATCGGGCCATCGATCGGGCGTTTGAAGAGCTATTGCGTCTGGAGGAACAATTGAGCTTTTTTAAACCCGACAGCGACGTCGGCCGGATCAATCGCGGGGCTTATGCCAAACCGGTAAAAATTTCACACGAAACGGGATTGCTGGTCCAACAGGCGCTGCACTGGTCCTGGGTGACGGGCGGTCTTTTCGAACCCGGACTCGGCAAAGTCACGGATGTATGGGACGTCAAACACCGTACCGAACCGCCTGAAGAATATTCCTGGAAGCGGCTAGCGGGACGGGAGTTTTACAAAAAAATACGCGTCGATCTCTCCGCCGATCATGCCTGGGTCCGGTTTTTGAGTTCAGACGTCAAGATCGATCTTGGAGGCATCGCGAAGGGTTACGCGGCGGACCGCGCGCGATTCGTGCTTCGGGAAAATGGGATCGACCAGGCGCTGATCAATCTTGGCGGTGACGTGGCCGCGCTCGGTTCGAAAGACGGTGACGCGTGGAAGATCGGCATTCGCGATCCCGGACGGCCGTCGGAGATCACACGCGTCCTGTCATTGAAGAATCAGGCTGTCGCGACGTCGGGAACCTACGAACAATATTTCATCTTCAACGGTCATCTGTATCATCACCTGATCGATCCGCGTCGTGCACAGCCGGGTCCGGAAGGCTTTCGAAGTCTTACCATCATGACGGAAGCCTGCCGCAACGCCGATGCGCTGGCGACGGGATTATTTTTTGTCGATGACGACGGTACGCGCCGGATTCTGGACGGCGCCGTCGAACGTGCCGACTGGATTCGGCTGAACGCTTAAAAAAGGAAGGCTGTCATGAATGCCAGATTTACTCAGACGAGTGTCAGTGAGCTCAAGCCCTGTCCGCCATTGTGCCTCCCGACATCGACCACGGTCGCAGAGGCCGTGCGGCAAATGCAGTCGCATCATTGTACGTCGGCGCTGGTCGTGGACGGCCACCGGTTGATGGGCATCATTACAGAGCGGGACGTCCTGTGCAAGTTTGTATTCGAACGACTGGCGGAAGGGGACATGCCCGTGACCGACATCATGACGACGAGGCCGGAGGTCCTGTACGAAGACGATTCCGCGGCCTTCGCGCTCAATGAAATGTCTGTCCTCGAATGCCGCCATATTACCGTCGTCGACAAAACGTCCGTTCCGTGCGGTATCCTCACGGTCGAACACATCCTTGATCACCTGGACGAAAGCCGCTTAATGGAAAAAGCAGAACCGCCGGAAAAAAAACACGGGCTGCGGCCGGAATGTTTTGATGAGCCGGTTCAGGTACTTCAGCCGCCGGAACCCCTCTGTCTCGAATCCGGCAGTGCGCTCAAGTCGGCTGTCGAACATATGGTCGAAGCCAATTTCGGCAGCGTGATGATCGTGAAGCGCAGGGCGTTGATCGGAATTTTGACGGAGAGAGATGTTCTGTACAAAATCGCCGGCAGGATGACGAGCATCGAACGGTTGTTCGTGGACGAATTCATGACCGCACGTCCCTACAGTCTCCGGTTGAACGATCCGATTCGCGGTGCCGTGAAGATCTTTCGCGAGCACAAAGTACGGCATATCCCGATCGTCGATGACCGGAATGTCCCGGTTGCTTTCATGTCGGTACGTGGACTGATGGACTACATCGTTTCGTTTTTTGCGGAGGAAATCATCAACCTGCCGCCTCATCCACTTCGCGTCGGGGCTTCGGAAGCGTACGGAGCATAACAGGTTTCAACGATCCGTGGGCGGCCGTCCGTCGGTTGGAGACTGAACTTCGTAACGACGGATACCGTTATAGCCAATCCAAAAAAGGAAGTGATTATCGGGTAATGCCACGACCTTTAGGTCGTGGAATAGAAGCGGCAAAAAAACAAGATGGGCTTTAGCCCGTGGGATTAAAACCCTTATAAATTTTTTGAGGCGGGCGTCTTGCAGGGGAGTGTGATGATGAATTCCGTTCCCTGGCCGACGATGCTCCACACGTCGATCGATCCGCCGTGTTTCTGAATGATGCCGTTGCTGATCGTCAGCCCGAGGCCGGTTCCCTCGGTTTCGTCTTTTGTCGTAAACCCGCTTTCGAAAATCCGCGGCAGGTGTTCCTCGGATATTCCGCGTCCGTTGTCCTTGATCGAAATACGCAGCGAGCCGTTTTCGTTCCACGTCTTGATCCAGACGTCGCCTTCGGATTCGATCGATTGGGCGGCATTGTAGAGCAAGTTCAAAAACACCTGGGTCAAAGGCCCGGGAAGGCCGTGGATCAAAGCCCGTGGACCGAATTCCTTGTGGAACCGAATGACGTATTTGTACTTCGTCCTCAGCAGGTTGATGGCCCGGTCGATCTGAAGATGTACGTCGACGTCGATCCACTCCGCATCGTCGAGGCGGCTGAATCCGCGCAAATCCTGAATGATGTCCGTGATCAATGCGGCAGCGTTTTGCAGCGTACGCAGGATATTATCGAATTCCGTGACTGAAAAAGCCGTATTCCGGCGGTCCATCTCGCCCTGCAGGGCCACCACGTCCGCCGACGTCTGGATATGCAGAAGCCGTTCGTAGATATCTTTCAGGCCCGTCCACTCGTGCTGCGCTAGGACCGTCGCCTGATGGATGTTGGCGATCGGATTGCCGAGCTCGTGCGCCACGCTCGAGAGCAACTGTCCGAGCATCGAAAGTTTATCCGCACGGACCAGTTTTTCCTGGGTCTTCTGCCAT
Source organism: uncultured Bacteroidota bacterium (assembly GCA_964478735.1). GTDB lineage: Bacteria > CLD3 > CLD3 > SB21 > SB21 > CAYZJB01. The sequence goes on from CAYZJB010000001.1 coordinate 188,665, forward strand.
TCCTTATACGTCGATTCGTATGCTTTTTTATGATTGTAATGTTCCGCGGCCCGTTTGACGCTGACGACGAGCGCTTCCATTTCGAACGGCTTGGGTAGAAACTGGTAGATATAGCCTTTATTAATGGCGTCCATCATGACGTCCATGTTGGAATACGCCGTAACCATAATGCGCATGGCGTCCGGAACGATGTTGCGGGCCTCGGTTAAAAACTCGATCCCGTTCATTCCCTCCATTTTCAGATCGGTGATGATCACGGCCACGTCGTGGTGCGATTCAAGGACCGACAGCCCTTCTTTGCCGCTTTTGGCGGTAAAAACTTGAAAATCGTCTTCCAGGCCGCGTTTCATGACGCGGAGGATTCCGAGCTCGTCGTCGACGCAGAGAATTTTTGGAGGGCCGTCAGTTTTTAGCGGATGCGTATCCACGTCGGCGGGCTCTTTTGGTTGATTTCGCCGGCGTGAACCCGTTGGAACGAACGGGAGTGGAAAGCAGGGCCAGCGGTAAAACTTCGTCGATGTGATCGACAAACTTGAATTGCAGTGATTTTTTAATGTAATCGGGGACGTCCTCGAGGTCGTTGCGATTGAGCGCGGGAAGGATCACGGTTTTGATTCCCGCCCGCCGGGCGGCGACGACTTTTTCGCGGATGCCGCCGACGGGCATGACCTTCCCGCGCAGCGTGATTTCACCCGTCATGGCCACGTCGCTCCGCACGGGCCGTCCGGTGAAAAGCGACGTCAGGCACGTCGCAATCGTGACGCCCGCGGACGGTCCGTCTTTGGGCGTGGCGCCGGACGGAATGTGAATGTGAATGTCGACGGTGTCGAACACTTTCGGATCGATTTTGAGCGTTGCGGCCTTGGAACGAATGAAACTCAACGCCGCCTGCGCGGATTCCTTCATCACGTTGCCGAGCTGGCCGGTCAACTGCAAGTTACGGCTTCCTTTCATCAGGCGCGCTTCGATAAAAAGGATTTCTCCGCCGGCCTGTGTCCATGCGAGGCCCGTCGCGATGCCGATCTCGTCGTCGCGTCGCGCCATTTCCGGAAATATTTTCTGCGGGCCGAGATATTCGACAAGGTTTTTTTCCGAAAGCCGCACCGGCTTCCGGTCGCCTTCGGCTTTTTTGCGTGCGACTTTCCGGCAGACGTTGGCGATCTCTCTTTCGAGATTGCGTACGCCGGATTCCCACGTGTACGACGTCACGATCCGATGGATGATCGCGTCGGGGAAATCGATGTCTTTGGCGCGCAGTCCGTTTTCACGGACCTGCCGCGGAACGATGTACCGTTTGGCAATCTCGACCTTGTCTTCCGCGATGTAGCCCGGCAATCGTAAGATTTCCATGCGATCCATTAGCGCGGGCGGAATCGGTGACAGGTCGTTGGCGGTGGCGATGAACATCACGTTCGACAGGTTGATCGGAATGTCGATGTAATGATCGTTGAAGCTGACGTTCTGTTCGGGATCGAGCACTTCGAGCAGGGCCGATGCGGGATCGCCACGAAAGTCCTGGCCGATCTTGTCGATCTCGTCGAGCATGAAAACCGGATTGTTGCTCTGGCAGCGCCGGAGTTCCTGGACGATCTTGCCCGGCAGTGCGCCGATGTACGTGCGGCGATGACCGCGAATTTCGGCCTCGTCCTTGACGCCGCCGAGACTGAAACGTACGAAATTGCGCCCGACGGCGCGCGCGATCGAACGGCCCAGCGACGTTTTGCCCACGCCCGGAGGCCCCAGGAAGCACAGGATCGGGCTCTTGCCGTCCTTGCGGAGTTTGCGCACGGCGAGAAATTCGAGGATGCGGTTTTTGACGTCGTTGAGGTCGTAGTGATCGTCGTCGAGAATTTTTTTGGCTTTTTTGAGATCGATGCGGTCGCGTGTCGATTTTTTCCACGGGATTTCCAGCAGCCAGTCGACGTAGGTTTTACTCACGGTGTATTCCGCCGTCGAAGGGGACATCTGGCGAAGGCGCTCGAGTTCTTTCCGCGCGATCTCCTTGGCCTCGGACGGCATACGCGCCTTTTTGATCTTTTTGTCGAGTTCTTCGGTTTCCACCGATCCTTCGTCGTCTTCGCCGAGTTCGTGACGGATCGCCTTGATCTGTTCGCGAAGAAAATAATCGCGCTGGTTTTTACTCAGTTCGGCGTTGACCTCGGTCTGGATCTTGTTGTTCAATTCCAGCAGCTGGATTTCACGGTTGATCGAGGTCATGACCTTTTTGAGCCGGGCGGCGATGTCGACGGTTTCGAGAATTTCCTGCTTTTCGCTGACCTCGATGCTCAGGCTCGCGGCGACCATGTCGGCCAGTTTGTCCGCTTCGCGGAGATTGGCGACGATGACCTTGAGTTCGTCCGGCAGCACGGGCGACAGGGTGACCATTTTCTGAAAGCCTTCGGCCACGGCGCGCGTCAGGGCTTCGACCTTCATGTCCGTTTCTTTTTGCGGCGGAAGTTCCGTCACGTGGCCGACGAGGTAAGGCGATTCCTGTGTGACGGCATCCAGCCGGATCCGGACGTATCCCTGGATCAACAGGCGAATGCTGCCGTCCGGGACCTGGAACATTTTCAGGATGTTGGCGGCGGTGCCGATCGGGTAGAGGTCGTCCTGACCGGGAAAGTCCTTGTCGGGATTTTTCTGGGCAAACACCCCGACGACTTTTTGGCCGACGAGGGCGTCGTGGACGAGTTTGACGATATGTTTGTCCTGCACGACGAGAGGAAAAACGGCCGCCGGAAAAATGACGTTGTCCTTGAGCGGCAGAATCGGCAGTTGCTCCGGCGTCGGGGCGTGTTCCTCTTTGTCGGTGAGAACGACGTTGACGGTCATGTTATTCGACGACGATATTGGTCACGCGCGTGGCCCGGGTCGAGTCCTTCGGCAAACGGATGATGAGAAACCCGTTTTCATACGAGGCCTTGATCTGGCTGTCGACGATGCGGGCCGGAATTTTGATGCGCCGCTCGAAGGGACCGAAATCGATTTCCATTTTATGATAGTGGCGTTTTTGGCCCAGGGACAATTCGCGCCGGAGGCCCGTGACGGTCAGTACGCCGCCTTCGTACGTCAGCTTGATGTCGTCCTGCTTGACCTGCGCGACGTCCATGACAACGATGTAATCGACGTCGGTTTCCATCACGTCGGTGGGCGGATGCCACCGTTTTTCCGACGTGATCAGGATGGGAAATTTGGAGTTGAAGTAATTGCTGAAAATGAACTCCATTTCGTCGTCCGAATCGCGCATGCGCAGACGACGGGGCCGGATCTCCTGCATGATGTCACCTTTGAATAAGTGAGCCAACTGACAAAAATATAATCCCATAACGCCCCGAAAGGCAATAGGGCAAAATAATGATTGCGGTTGAATCAAAATCGGATAAATTAACCGCGTCTTTCCACGCCGAAGTGGTGGAATTGGTAGACGCGCCGGACTCAAAATCCGGTGGGGCTCAAACCCCGTGAGAGTTCGAGTCTCTCCTTCGGCACAAGCTTCGCTCAACGAGGCTTTTTTTATTTCAGCGAAAAACCTCGATTGAGAGGAAGCGGGTACGCCTCTGGCGTACGTCTCTCCTTCGGCACCCGCCTCGGTCAACGAGGCATTTTTATTTTTGGCGAAACCTCCTGATCGTTGAGACGTTGCATACAACGGCTCAACGGTAAAACAATATCATTTTTAACCATGCGCTCCGCGTTGAGAAATCATCCCATCGGCAGTCTGATCTCGAACTCCGTTCCCTCCGGTGACGTTGTAAACGTAATCGTACCGCGATGTTTTTGTACGATCCCGTACGCGAGCGAGAGTCCCAGTCCACGGCCCTCGCCGACTTCTCTCGTCGTGAAAAACGGATCGAAAATCCGATTATGAATTTCCGGCGGTATGCCTTTTCCAAAATCCCGGATACGGATGAAAGCGAAGGTATTTTCCACGTTGGTTCGAATGTGAAGTCTTGGTGCGCCGTTTTGCGCCTGCACACCGTTGAGCATGATGTGATAGAGCGCCTGCTGCAGTTCCTGCGGAAAACACCGCAGCACGACACCGTCGGCCGTCGTCACCTCGACGCGGAGCGCCGGGTATTGAAATTTCAAAATCGCCACCGCGTTGTCCACGCACTCCGCGAGCGACGCGTCTTTTTGAACGGCTTCGTCGAGACGAGAAAACCGGCGCAGCATTTCCACAATGTCCATGATCCGGCGCGACGCCTCGCGGATCGCCTTCAGCGTTTCTGCCGCACTCGCCCGGCGCGATTCCGTCGATGCATCGGCAATCAGTTTTTTCAGATCGTTTTCGAGCAGCGGCACGTTTCCGTAGACGACGGACAACGGGTTATTGATCTCATGGGCGATGCCGGCGACGAGTTGTCCCAGCGACGATAATTTTTCCGCCTGGATTAATTGCGCTTGCGTTTCCTTGAGCACGGCAAGCGTTCTTTCAAGTTCTGCCTTCTGCGTGGCGAGGTCGTGTGTCCGTTCATCCACTTCGTGCGCGAGGAGTTGTGCGCGGCGCCGCAGCGCCAGCGTTCGCCAGCGGTAGATGCCAATCATGGCGCCGGTCAGGACGACGGCTGCCAGCAGGATGAACCAGGCTTTTTGCCAGAACGGCGTGTCGATCGTAAAACGCAGCGGCTCGCCTTCGATCGTCTGATTGGGCGCGACCGTGCGGGCCCGAAGGGTGTACGAACCGGGAGGCAAATTGAAATACCGGACAATGCCCGACGGCGACGGCGTCGACCATTCCCGTTCCGCTCCGTCGAGGCGGAATTGATAGAGCAAATCCGAACCGTATAAAAACGAAATCGCGCCGATCTCGACGTCGATCTGGTTCTGGTCGTACGACAACGACGGTTCGGTGTCCAGATCGCGCGAGCGGTCCTCACGATTGACCGCAAAATTTTTGAACCGCATCGGCAGCGGATACCGTGCGGGCTCAGGATTCATCAGCTTCAATTGCACCGCGCCGAGGCTCGTACTGACCCACATCAGCGAATCGCCCGACCGGTCGAGGCCGTACGTGATCGCGCCTTTAATGCAGTACCCTTCGTGATGCGTCAGCCGGTCCACGCGGAGCGTGTTTAATTGCACGCGGTCGATGCCCTTGGCGTGCGCCAGCCACAGATGGCCGGGAAAGGGTTCCGCGATCCGGTACACGATCCGGTTACTGAGTTCCTCCGCGATCGTCGTCATGCGACTACCGTCCCATCGGCTCACGCCGCCGCCTTCTGTGGCGAACCACACGTGACCGCGCGAGTCGCGGAATATGTGGCCGACCTCCGCCGAACCGAGGCCGTCCTGCGTCGTCCAGTGCCGTACGATTTCCCCGTCGAAGCTTAACTGATAAGCGCCCCGTCCCGTCCCGATCCAGATGTATTCGTTGTCGCGGCTCAGTGCGTGAACACGTACTCCCCGGATCGGCTCGAAAACTTCCGCCCGGCCGTTGCGGATTCGATACACGCCCTGATTCGTCCCGATCCACGTTTCGTTATCGATCAAGGTCGACGTCACGACTACGGACGATAATTCGGTAAACTGACGTACGAGACGCCGCGTCGCCGCATCGATGATCCAGAGACCCGACTCCCCGGCGACCCAGACGGATGGGCCGTCAAATGCGAGGTCGAAAATTTGATTGACCGGCAGCGACGGGACGGTCCGTTGTGAACCCGTCGTGCGATCCAATACGTACAGTCCCTCGGAACTGGCCATCCATACGTTCCGGCGGCCGTCGTCGATCACGCGGAAAACGCTCACGTTTCGTCGCCCGCCGGGGAAATAAATCCGGACGTCCGGATTGGTCAGCCGGCTGAGGCCGTTGTGCGTGCCGAGCCAGATATTTTGTTCGTGGTCGCGCACGATCGGAAGGACGATCGGATTGATCAGCCCGTTGCCGTCGTCGATGCGGTCGGCGATCTCGACGGAGCCATTGCGCACGGCGATCCGTAAGACACCGGCGTTCGTGCTGACCCAGAAACGCCCGCCGTCTTCGAGTATGTCGTAAAACGTCAGGCCGCCGATCGACGCGGGCAAAACGGGCCATCGTACGGAAACATCGGGTGCGACGTGCGCCATCAGCCCGTCGTGACCGAGGATCCATACGGTGCCGTCCCGATCGGCAAAAATCCGGCGTACGGCTCGTCCGCCGAGCGTCTCCCGGCGAATCGTATGCGACACCCGGTCGTCCGAGATGACGAACACTTCATCCGTTGACGCCAGCCAGAGGCGTCCTGAACGGTCTTCGGCGAGATCGACGAAGCGCGTTTTCGTCAGACCCGGCGGCGTAAATGCACGGTCGAAGGTAATGCTGTCGCGACAAGCGTCTTCGATCGGTATCGCGACGACGCCGTCGAGCGTGAGGAACCATAACCGCCGCTTCGAATCCTCGGCGATTGTCATGACGTTATCCGAAGGAAGTCCGTGCCGCGCGCTCACGACGGTAAAAACGGGACGGGAAGACTGCATCCGCGTCGCGCCGAGGCGGGAGGCAAACCAGAAATCGCCGGTCGACGTTTCCGTCACGGTCCAGATCCGGTTGTCGGCGAGCCCGTCGGACTTGGAGTAGCGTGTGAATTTCTGTCCGTCGTAGCACGCGACGCCGTCGAGCGTTGCGATCCACAGGCGGTACTCGCGGTCCTGCAGGATGTCGAAGACGACGTTGTGCGGCATGCCGTCCGACGTCGTGTAATTTTGTACGACGTACTGCTGGCCATGGACAATTGTCCAGCCGATGAACAGGAAGATCGGAAACCTCATGGATCAATATAAGTCGGGACGGGGCGGGAAGTCTATGGGGAGTTAGAACCGACTTCCGTCGGGAAGCAAGCCACTAATTCATTCGGCACTCGTTGGGGTACGTGCAACGTGCCCCAACAAACGTCATTGAACTGCGATCAATTCAACCACTCGTGATCGACAAGATCACAGAGTTTTTTGACGTCACTATCAAAAGAATAGACCGGTAGATCGTTCTGGATCGCGTTCTGCACGATGAAGAGGTCGGGAATTCCTAGATAGTGGCCGTAGCGTTTTACGAACTTTACTTGTAGTCGGATGACGTCGTCCCAATCCGGATCGAGAGCGAATACATCGAAAGCTCGCAAAAGACGTACGGTTTCTTTTTCGTTTTTCAGTTCCAGTGCGGGAATAATTTCCGCCAAGATCAACGGATTGGTCACGGCGAGATCTTCGACGAGCAGCGTCGGAAGCCGATTCACGTTGTTTCGGTAAAAAGAATCTTTATGAGAACCACACTGGATTTACCTGAAGTCCTGCTCGACGAGGCGCTCAAGTATTAATGAGATGATCCGCCATATCCGACGTCTGGCCTCGGAGGAGCCTTACGGTGCATGTTCCTCACCTGCTTAGCACGCCGGGCATCAGTGTTCTTTCCGCGATGATCTTGCTCACTGAACTAATCGATATCCGTCGGTTCCCCAATATGGATCGTCTTGTCAGTTACGCCGGTTTCTCTCCTGATCAGCATTCCAGTGGGGGAACGAATATCACACGGGCTTGAGCGGTTTCAAGGGCTCGGTACGTCCTGCGAAGGAGAAATATTGTGATAAATTCAGTTCCTCTGTTCGCTCTGTGACCTCTGGGGTGAAATGTTTTAAGACGCCCGCTCGATGCGATACACATACTCCGGCGGGATCAGCGCATCGAAAATTTCCTCCTGGTGCGAGATCACTATAAAACATTGCCCTGCGCGGCGGCGGGCCTCGATCCACGCAAGGATCCGCTGCATTGTGCGGAAATCGACGCCGCTGAAAGGTTCGTCGAGAATCACGACGTCCGTCTCCAGCGCCAGCGTGCGAACGAGATTCAACCGCTGTTTTTCTCCACCGCTGAGAAATCGCACCGGCCGGTCGCGCATCCGTTCCGGATCGGCGAACGCCTCGCGCAGCAGCACGTCGAGCCGCGTGCGATCGGCAATGGGCGTTCCGTCGAGTACCTGCCGGACCGTCGCCTGCGGATTGAGCGCTTCGTCGGAGAGTTGGAACACCATGCTCATCGATTTGCCCCATACGTCGTTTTGCCACACGCGGCGCGGTGTGGCCGAACTGTATTCACGGCCTCTCAGCATGATCTTGAGACCCGTCGACGGCGTGAGCCCCAGGATCGCTTTGGCGAAACTTGTTTTCCCGACGCCGCTCGGTCCCTTGACGTACGCCCACCCGCCGGGCGACAGACGGAAATCGCCGTTCCGGCCGACGATGCGCAGATGGATCGAATGCGTGCGGAACTCCGGACTCACGCGAAGGACCTCTTCGCCGGTCGGCGCAGCATAACCGCGTCCCGTCTTTCCGAGCCAGGAAATGAATTCGTCCGGATCGAACGGTCTCACGTGCACGTCGCCGTCGCGATAAAATTCCGAAAACGCGAATGCCTTGCGTCCGTGTTTTTTCAGCAGGTACGACACGACGGAATAATCGTGCGTGATAAACCACGCATCGAATGCCCTGCGCCGATGCCGTTCGACAAGCCGATCGATGACGCGATTGCGCAGCGCTTCGTCCAGACTCGACGTCGGTTCGTCAAATACAAACAACCCGCGTCCGCCGTCCGGCATCCGGTCGATTTTTTGAAAGGCCATCGCAATCAGCACGCGCTGTTTTTCCCCGCCGCTGGGCCGGTACGGCCGCGGATACAGGTTTCGAATCGGGCCGAAGGCCGGAAATAGCGCCTCCGTGATCGCCGTATAATCGCTGCCCGACAGATTGCCCTCCGTCATTTGCTCCTCGATCCGCATCAGGGGATTCAAATGCGTCGACGGTTCCTGGAAAACATAAAACCCGTCGGTGAGGAAATGCCGGTGAGAAGCCAAATATTCGGCATACGGCCGATCGTCGATGCGCACGTCGAGTTCGTGCGGATCGAGCAGGCCGCACACGGCCTTCGCCGTCAGCGATTTTCCGATGCCCGACTCGCCGAACAAAAAATGGATCGTTCCCGGCGGGTGGTCCAGGCGGTCGAGGCGAACGAACAAACGTCCGTTTTTTTGAATGTCGACGGAAATCACCATTGGAGCCGCCGATGCAGGTGACGAACGATGTGATGGATGGACAGAAGCGAAAACACGAGCAGGAACGCGGCCGATAAACCCTGCAGATGGCGGAAGAACAACGACGCCCATTCCGCGGGCCGCGCGATCGCGACGCCCAACATGAGGATGTCCTGTTTGCTGTCGAGCCTCGCGAGTACGTTGCCCAGCGTCGCGGGCATGTTGACCGCCTGCACGTCGGCCGATAAACCGACGGAGACGATGAAGTCGACGCTACAGAGTAAAAATAACGTTACGCCGAGCAGCGCCGTGGCTTTGTACAAGATCAACGAGCGGCAATTGCGCCAGAGAATCTCGATGTGAATGATCCGTCGTTCGGCCACGCCGCAGACGAGCATCGCGGCGACAAAATCGGACTGTGCAAAATGAGCGATGCGGTCGCGAATAAGGTCGGTCATTTCGATGCAGATAAAAACCGCCGTTCCGCACGCGATGACCGCGCCGGGCGCGAGCGCGGTCGTGACCATTTCCCGTTCGATCAGGAAACTGACGATTAAATAAACGAGCAACACGCCGATGACCTGCGGGACCGAACGGACCATGTTCACGGCGAACGTCAACGCCGCGTATCCGTGCAGACGGCCCCGCGTTTCGAGGAAATAAAACGCGCTGCCGGCCGTCCATCCGAGTACGGTCGCGATCACGACCGATCCGGCGCCCAGCGCCAGCGTGTGTCCGAGCGCCGCAAGCAAACGGTCGAACGCCGCCGATTCCAGAAACGCTGCGTTCCACAGCATGACGACCCCCGTTCCGGCAAACCACGCCATAGCCCAAACTGCATCGGCGCGTAGGACTTTACGCGTTGTCATATTTTTTCTCCCAGTGCAGCATCCAAACATCCACGGCGATCTCGGTCCCTTTGACGAGGAGGAACAATCCCATCATGATGGCAAATACGATCGAGTAATTGCGATACAACATCTGCTGCAGCATCTCGTAACACAGCCGTCCCTGCATGTTGAGCGCCATCTCGATGATGACGAGGCCGGTGATGACGAACGACGCCTGTTCTTTGAACGTCGGGCCATACGCGAAATCCGCGTTCGCCGCGATGTGTTTCAGCACGTGTCCGTCGAAACGCGAAAAAAGAACGTTGCGCAGCGGCATCCGGTAATTCGTCGACAGTCCCTTGACGACCGCGGTTTCGACGTATCCTTTTTTCGATTCCTGGATCAAAAGCGCACGGTATTTTTGCGCGTACGACATCATCAATCCATTGGTCCCGACGGCGAGCAGGATCATGAGCAGGCTGCTGTCCGTACTGATGTACGATTTCAGTGCGTAGGCTGGGACGTAGGCCGGCGAAAAGGCCGTCAGCAAAACGGCGGCGGTCAAAACCGTCATGCCGGCATAACCGGCCACACGCGCAGCTGAACTCATCTGCTGTTTTCCGTCGAGTACCGTGCGCCACCGGCGGATTTCCGTGAGCATTCGTCCCGCGGGGCTTTCGTCGTTATGCTGCGCACGACAAAATTGATACGTGCCGATGAACCGAGCCCCGGCGTACGAGATCAGGAGAACGATGACGTAGTAGAACGTAAATTGGAAACCCATGCCCGCGAGTTGGCCCAGATAACCCCACTCGAAAAGCGGCCGCCGATTTCTCTGTTCCAGAGATAAAATAACGAGGGACTCTTTCCACGACGCATACGCCCGACGAAGCGAATCCGCGGCGGCATCGCCGAGATCCAACGCATCGGCGATCATTGTAAAATGCAGCGGGTCGTCGAGATGGAGGGCTTTCTGATCGAAAAACGGACGGAGTAAAGCAGGCGGGTCGGGCGGTGGCACGTCGGTTGTCAGCAGCCGGGCCGCGATAAAAAACAAACTGCCGATGACGAGGATGACGAGTGCGTGTTCACCCAGACGGCGGCGTAGAGCGGGGCTCATTGGGAGCGTACGAAGATTTCATTAATCCGTCGCGTGACGGAGTGTCCGATCAAACGGCTACGGATTTTATTGAAAAGCGCCTCGTCGGTCCGGTTCCAGCGTATTGCCGGCGGTTCGCGGAGAACGTTCCATCCGCCGATCACACGAATCAATTCCCACACGGGCATCGTGTCGCCTGTCACGCGAGCGATCGTGGTACTCGCGGCGTTGACGTCATCGACGATCGATTGCAGTTGTGCGGCGACGTCGTTGTTGTGGTTTCGTACCGGTTTGACGATTTCCCACGTCATGCCGCGATCGGAGGACGGCAGTTCGACCCAGCCGTACGCGCCGCTTGCGATATGGCGACAGAAATAACGGTCTCGGTATTCGAAAAACCGTTCGATCCGTTCACCGGCATCCAACGCAATGGCGCCCTCCTGCCGGAACGCGATCTTCCCGCGTTGGAGAACGTCGACCGTATCGGACGTCCGGCGAAGGCCGACTACCGTTTGCAATCCGGCTGCTGCGGCTCCGGTGCCGTCGCCGCTTGATCGCCGCTGGAGAAAATAGGTCGTCCGTCCGAGTTCAACTTCCATCGCGTGCGTAAAACGGTCGCTGAGTAAAATGTCCTGCCGCACGATCCGAAGCGGTACGTTTTTGAAAAACCACGTCCGTTCTCGCGGAGACAGGGTCTGTTCAAACCGATTGAGGATGATTAACACGTCGGGTTTTTCCACCAACACGACGTCGATCGTCTGTGCCGTGATGGGGGATAGCGCCGGCACTCCGGCCACAAGCATCAATATGAATTTGATCGTTTTCATCTCACGGTGAGATTCCTTCGTCGCTTCGCTCCTCGGAATGACCAGGTCTGACTTCTTCGGCAACTCCGCTATTCTGTTCTTGGCACTCACGAAAAAGGATGTTCTTTCAATGAAGAAGAAAGCCAGTTGGCCTTGAGAAAAACGCCGCCCGGAAACTGAGTTTGCGCGTCTATATAAGCGAAAAACTTGTTTGAGTCTCGACGAAGTCGGGACGAGTTTGTTTTCCGCAACCAAATCTAGCGAACTCAGATTCAGGCGTTTTTCTCACAGCCTTGAATTTTTCTTTGGTTCCTTTCTTTTGATCAGGCAAAAGAAAGGAACATCAAGACCGCAAACAATTCTCACGAGTCACCTTAGTATCCTTCTGCGCCATCGGCGGCATCGGCCTTCGGCTGAGACTTTACTCATCTTATTAGGCACTTAGTCTTTCACCTTCTCCTTCCACTTTTCGATCGTCGACAACTGCGACGCGACGCCGTAGAGATCGATGCTCGCGGGATCGAATTGGGTGCTGAAATACGTCAGCGACGGCAGTGAAAACAGCCACGCGCCGAGCGCCATTTCGCTATCCAGTTCGTCGATGAATCGCGCGTACGCTTGTTTGTCTCCGATTTCCTTCGTGGTCATGAAGCCGTAAATGTAATCGAGCAGGCGGGCCGCATCGGGCGCTTCTTCGCCCGTCGCCGCGTCGAGTCGGAAAAAATTTTGCGGCGCGGTCATCGATGACGGTAAAATTTTTCGCGTTTCGGACGTATCGGCCGCCGTTTGAACGTTGATCCGGTACACTTCGAAATCCGGTTGTCGCAGAAATATATCGTAGAGGTCAAACAAAAACGTCGAGCGGTAGCCGTTGACCGCGACCAGCACGGCGTCGTAGTTGCCCGACTTGATGTCGTCGTTGCTGACGGCCGTCGCGCGGACTCGCCCTTTGGTCAAAACGGGATTGTTCAGAATTTCGGTCAACTCCGACAATTCTTCTCGGTGGCCGAACTGGATACACGTTTTGATCCGGACCGTGTCGGGCAGGACCGACAGATCGGTCGGTTCGGTCGAGCGCGCCGGTTCGACGATCTTTTCTTCGACGTAGTAACTCGTCGAGGGGAAGATGCTGTAATTGAGCAAATCGTCGTACTGATCGCGGCTGCCGCGATAGTCGATGATGTGCCGCTGCTGTTCCGTTCCGATTTTGAAAAAGCGTTCCAAAATCGGCTTTGCAGAAAGCAGTTTTTTCAATTCATGCCGCTGTTGCCGGTTCAGTTTCTCGGTATTAAACAACACGGCAAAAAACGTCGTGGGGATGTTGGATTTTGCGAAAAAATCTTCCGGATCGGCCAGAACGGGCGACAGACTGCCGTACGGCGTTCCCATAAGAAGGTTGATGTTCGAATTGCTCATTTCGGTCGCATACGTACTGTTGTCGACAAACGGTTTGAGTTTAAAATGCGTCAGCACGGCCGAACCGACGGGCGATTTATAGAAATCCGAGACGTCGTTTTGCGGCATCGTGGCCAGATACGGTCCGCTGCCGATCCGGAAATTTTGCGCGACCATCGGTGAACCGGCCGGCACGATCTTGAACGACAGGACTTCCTTGACGTCGTTGTCCGTCCAGATCCGGTCCTTGCGGAACTGGAAGCGGATTTGGCCGTTGTCGTCTGGGCCATCGAATGTCATCTGTTCAAGCGCTTGGTAGACGAGAATATAATCCGGGGACAGACTGCCGAGCTGTTGAATACGCTGCAGCGTGAACGCAAGGTCCTGCGCCGTGAAATACACCGCGGTACCTTCGCTCACGGAAACGTCTTCGTCGTCGACCGTGACTTTATAACTATTGTGCCATTTTGCATTCGGCCGCAGCCGGATCGTCACGACAAAATTACCGTCGATGCCCACAAGTTCTCCAAGGCCGTTTTCGTACGTCACGCCGCTCGGCGTCGCGGCGATGTTGAACAGGCCGTCGAACAGCACTTCGTCCAGTTTGTCCGACAATGGATCGTGCATCGGCAGTTGCGGATCGACGAACGGTTTTTGATGCCCGAGATAAGGGATGATAATCTGGTCCGAAAGATCTTTTCGAAAAATGAAATACGCGGCGACGCCGAGGACCACGGCCGCGCCGATTCCGATAAGAATTTTCTTTTTCATCATGTTACTCCGTTATCGTTCGTCTCAACATTAATACAGACTGCTTTGCTTCGCTCGCAGTGACAAGAGACCACAAGTCACTGCGAGGAGCGGGAGCGACGAAGCAGTCTAATTCTTCTTGATCAACGGCTTCTGCGCCATGCAGCTGACCTCGAATACCTTGAACTGAGAGTGTTTGAACCGGAACTCGACGATGTTGTCCGCGCCTTTGACCATCTGCACCGGCGTGATCTGCATCTCAAAACCGTTGGACGCGCTCGGCGCGACGATCGTCACGCGGCCTTCGTTTTTGATGATTTTTTTATTCACCGTGATCTCGTCGTACCACTGTTCTTTTGTCGCTTTGGCCGCGATCTCTTCCGGCAGTTTGATGTTGATATCGAACACGGGGAACTGTGCCTCCGATTCGATCTGGACGTTCAACCTGAATAAATATTCGTTCGAATTTCCGCCGCTGGCCGCCAGCGGCACGACGTACATTTTCCGGTACGTCGCCGGTTTGGTGATCCATTTGGGTATGCGCGGGTCGCACTCGGCGATCAAATTAATGATCTTCCGGTCTTTGCCTTTGTATTGCCGTCCATGGTAGGCCACCGCCTGCGCTTTGGCGACGCCGTCCGCGCGAATGTCGTTGGTGAAATCCTTGTACAGGACTTCGATCGCGGCCGCGGGAAAGTCTTCGGTTTTCAGTTTCGTGAGTTGATCGTTGAGCATCGTTTTCCGACGGGTCAAATCTTTCGCAGCGCCGGCGGTAAACGTCATGTCATAGACGGGCGTAAATACTTCGCGTTTGTACAGTTCTTCAACTTTGTCGTACACGGCTTTGTTGGAGTCGATGAATGCCAGCGCCCGCGACCTCGATTCCGTCTCGATGCCCGACCATAGTTCGGTTTCACGCTTCTGCACGATCTGGTTGCGTTTCGTGATCGACGCTGGATTCAAAAAATCCTGTTCCTGGAACAACCCGCGCAGGCGGCCTTCCGCTTTTTCCCAGTCTTTCGACTCCAGCGCCGACACAAACCCTTTTTCATGCGCCTGCATCAGCTGGTCATCCACGTCGGCGTAATGGTGCGTCATGTAGTCGAGGTCTTTGTTTGTTTTCAACAGCCGGACGATCTCACCGAACTGTTCCTGTCCGCGCAGCGTATTGATCTGCGTCACGAGTTGTTCGCTCCGCCCGTAGCGGGCGCGCAGGTTTTTGATTCCGGTGAGCAAGGCGGCGATTTCACTCTCGAGTTTTTTCGTGCACGTATGCTTTTGATACGACGCATAATCGGCGGACGCGGCCAGATCGATCGCATCGAGCCGTTTTGTCATCTGTGAATAAAAATCGTTTTTCGGCCACGACGCGAGTGCCTTCACCTCGGCCTGCACGGCATCGAATTCGTTTTTGGCAACAGAGTAGGCTGCGCTCCGTGTATTAAACGTGCGGATAAACGTGGCCGTGGCGGCGAAATCGGCCGCGACTTCACCGCGCGTGGCGACGTACAGCGATTCCACCGTGGCGACCTCCAGCGGAATCACCGCGAGATCGGTTTTGGCGAGCAGTCGCTTTTCGTACTCTGTACGCACCGCCGGCAAACGGTTGCCGAACACGCGTTTCGCTTCGTTCATCACGTTATACGGATGTCGCTCCGGCTGTCTCAGAAAGGCCAAAACCTTTTCACCGGATTCGACGAATTTCAGTTCGTCACCGCGGCTGTCGGCGTCGAGCTGAAACGTCACGAGGACGTCGCGATAATTGTCCTGGAACCGGATTTCATCAGCGACGTCGTCCGATAGTTTTTGATATTTTCCATAGGCCGTGTCCTGTGAACTCACGATGTCCTTTGGAAACACCGATTCGATCGCCTTGAGTTCGTCCCGAACGCCCGTGACGTTCGCTGTCCGTTCGTCGACATTTTTGATCGCCGCCGGGAAATCGAAATTCGAAAAACGGAAATCACTGCCCAGTGTCGTGTACGGCGTCCGGTCCACGCGATTGGCCGCCAGCGTCGCGCTGAACTGCTCGAAATAATTTTCGACTTTCCAACGCCAGATCGGCACGTAGCGGTAGTTCATTTTCAGCGCCATGTCCTGACTCACGGAATCGATGACCCAGTAACACACGGCGGAATTGGTGTCGACGTCGAAGAGGCTGCTCGCGGCTGAATTCAGGCTCAGGTCGTCCAGTTTGACGATCGTGCCTTTGCCGTCGTCAAACGCGCGCGTCGCGTACGACCGGATCTGGCCTTTTTGTTCAATGCCGAGGTAGAGGTAGGAATTCGCCGCCGCGGGCCGCGGGAATTTCACGAAGTATTTTTTATTTTTTTTCAGCTCGAAATATTTCTGGTCACGCTGCAGTTCCTGATAGCCGCGTTCCAGGCCGGTCAATTCCGGTTTCGGCTTGAGTTCAGAATACGCCGCGCATCCTGTCATGATGACAGCAATCATATACACCGAAAGTTTCACGTTTTTACCTCCGTGTGGTTTTAATGGCTTCAAAAATTTAGCTCTCGCAAAGACCGCAAAACCAGTAAAGCACGGCAGCTTTGCGAACTTTGCGAGATATTTCTTCGTGTCCCGTTCTTGACTCCAAGTTACTACAACAAACCGATAAAATTCATTCGCATCAGTGATCGCTGTCCCATTGCAGGGCGTCCCGTTGACAATGTTGGAGGACGAGAGTGAGATGTGATAGGGTGATGAACTTGCATTCGATGTTCTTAAAATCAAGACCTCACAAAACTTGCATTGTTTACATCTTATGCAGGTTAATTTTTCGATTTGTTGTCAAAGACCTCGGTCACGTCAATCTTCTGCTTTCGAAATTGAACTTTTGCCTTTTCACAACCTTCCTCCCATTCTTCCCAAGTAGCTTCCAACTTTTCAGGATCATCGGCGGTTTGCAGGAGCCGCGGCCATTGTTCACGAAGGTAGACGCCTAACGCGACTTTTGTTTTGTTTTTCTTTTGGATTAACCTCGTCTCAAGAGTGATTTCAACCTACCCCAAGCATCTCAATGCGCACTGAAGTGTAAGTCATTAGAACAAATCCCAGCTTAGACCCCAAAGTTCTTTCGTCGTAAAGCTTTGTTGATCGCAGTGAGATTAAACTTTTCGGGATCAAACAGGTCACCAACCCAATCCTTCTTCTCAGCATATTCTTCATGAGTTGGATCGGCGAGGATACTCAATAGATCTCTGTAACCCCAGCTGCCGCCGCAATCTTCGGGAGGAGAGCTACGAGCACCATCTAAACAAACTGGATGGAAGGTACGAGAGGGTTGTTCGGATACGGATTTTAGGATCACGTTGTGAATCCAATTGTCTCCGAAGTCATAAACATATTGAAATTTTTGATTCTTACGGTTAACGACGTCAGATAGGATGACCGAAGTGGAATCAATAAAATTATCCGACGAATCTTCAAAAGGAATCGAATAGGAATGACGGCCAATCTCAAATGAATGCAGATGTGTATTTATCCAACCCATGACGGTCTGCACGATTTTGTGCAAATCAGAAAGACGAGTGTCTGACCTGACCATAAATTGCCTCCAAATGATGGGCGTAACTCCTTGAAGCGAAATGTGGAGAGTATACAACTGACTCTTAGGACGATGTGATTTCATAGACTTCCCCTTTGGAGCAGATTTGTTCATATTCAACATAACGCACGAATAAATGTGGTTCAGTACCTCACTTAACTTTTTTTGACGTTCGTACTTGCCAACTCACAACCTCACATTCAACGCCAAACGCCATCGGGACAATACTTTACCTGAAAATCACATCGCCACCACTGCCGATGTCGTGACGTCGTCATCTATTA
>CAYZJB010000001.1:206473-277452 GCA_964478735.1 uncultured Bacteroidota bacterium
TGTTGTTAAACCCCTTCGGGGTTTGGTTGTAGATGGGGTTTGCAACCCTGCACTTCGTGCAGGGTTATTGCTGTTGAACCCCTTCGGGGTTTCCCAGCACGACGGTTGTTGCAAACTTTCTTCACCGAATCATGTCCATCTTCTTCTGTCGTTCATTTTATGTATTGTCGCGACAGAAATTCTCAATGCGTGCAACGGCATCTTGCAATCCAGCATAATCCCCTCACACCCTCACATTCAACGCCAGCGTCCATCGAGTCAGGACGTTTCCCGATATCGCATCGCCGCCGCTGCCGATGTTGTCCAGATCGTCGCGATACAGTTGCCAGAATTTTGCTGCGACCTCGAGACGACTGCCAATCCGATACACGGCCAGCAGATACCAGCGCGAGCCTTTACCGGACAACGCCGTGTTGGAAAACACTCCGGGCACGTCGTTTTCATACTCGTAGACGGCCGTGGCGAAATCGTCGGTATCAAAAAAGCTCAATCGTCCGTACAGGGTCAATCGTGACGTGGCCCGGTACCGGACGTCTTGGTAAAACGCAATGCCTTTCCGGTCGTAATCCGCTACCGACGGGATGTCCGTCCACACCCATTCCGCGCGTGTTCGCCAGCGTACGGCTGCTGTTAAATCATAATCCCACTGCGCTCGCGCTCGGCGCGTGACCCGGCGTTCGATCACCGTCACGTCGCGGCCCAGTTCGTCCAGCGTTGTCGCGACGTCGTCCTTGCGTTCCTGTTTGTATCGCAGTGTGATTTCCGAGAGGCGAAACGGACGCACGTTCCACTCGATGAGGAAATCGTCGCCGTGCACGCGGCCCGGCACGTCGAACGTGCGCCATGGAAAACGATAAACGTCGTAATACGATTGCATCTGAAAGCGACGGCTGACTTTCCACTTGAGCCCGGTGTACACGCCGTCTTCGTTTTGTGTCCGGCCGTTTTGCTCGCCGAACGCGTACGCGTGGAGGTTTTGAAAATCACGTTCATAGTGCCGGACCGATAGCACCCATTCAAGATTTTCCCATGATTCCTTGTAACCCACGATCGCGGCCATGTCGCCGGACGGATCGCGCGCCCACTCGCCGTACACGTTTCGCCTCTCCCAGTAAAAATCGCTGAACACACTGAAGGCGGAATTTTCACGTCCGGTAAAACGGAAGCGATTGCGCACCGAATCGGTGGTAACAAAATTCCGGTTGTACCACGATTTGTGAAACGTCGTTCCGATCCGATGTTGACCTTGATACCAGATGGCGTTCGCTCCGAGCAGCTTTTCTCTCAAATTATTTCGCCGATCGATCTCCGATTCCGTACGATGATAGCCGTCGAGCAGAATCGAATTGGCCGTTCCGTCGTCGTTGACGCTGGCATCATACCGGGTCTGTGCGCCGAAGACGGTCACACCGATACCGGCGACGGGCTTGAATTCCGCTGCGGCGCCGAAAAGGGCGGCATTCTCCCCGGCGTAGTGGTAAGGCGAAAGGCCGCGGTCCCGTTTTTTTACGGGATCGATGACTTCGCTGGATTTCGAAAATCCGCTCCCGCTCCACATGTTGAGCGCCTGGCCGAACTCGACCTGGTAATGTCCGGCTACCAGCCGTCGAATGCCGGGAAGATCGTCGGCCATGACGTAGAACGATCGTTGATCGCTGAGGCGCGTCTCGCCGGGATCTTTTTCCAATACCCAGCCCGAGGAAATCACGTGATCGGGCTGTCGAACGGGATGCGGCTGGACTTTAACGATCACGCGATGGTAGACCTGGTACGGATCGCCGTCGTACGTGCCGTTGCGGAAATTGACCGAACGTTCGACCTGCCGGCGTGCGCGTTGTCGCACCGACACGTCGTATTTTTTGACGGCGTCCTCGGGATCGACGGTGACGAATTCCTGCATGCGAACAAAATCTTCGCGCGTCATGCCTTCGACTTTAAGCAGGTCGCGGACGGTGACAAATTTTGTGGATTTGCGGTAGGTTAGGATCTGCGCGGCGAGAAAACTCGTCATACCGGGTACGGATTCGAGTTCGGGCCTCGACGCGCGGTTCAGGTTAACGGGGTTACGGCGAAAATGCTCCGTCCATTCTATGATCTGATCGTCTTCCGCTCCTTCCTGATCCGTTTCGACGAATTCCTCGAGCAGACCGGGATCGTCCTCCTGCAGCGTCAGAGTGTCCGGCTCCTGCGCCATGACGCATACCGGCAGAAGCCACCACCAGACTTTCACCGGCGTCTCCGCGTCCCCGGGATCAGTTCCCGCAGCGAATTTTTACCCATCCGGAATCCGACGGAAAATGCATGGGTCACGCCGAGATCCGGATGCGTGTACAGCGCATAATCAAAAACGGCAGGACCCGCTTCGAATCCAGCGCCCGCGGAAAAACGGGACGGGTCTGAACTCATGCCGGCGCGCAGACTGAAGCGATCGAGAAAACGGTATTCCGCACCGACGCGAACGTCAACGGGAAAACGCACGTCCTTGGCAACATCGACGGCAATGGTCAAAAACGAAGTCGCCGTCACGGCGGCGCCAACGTTGAAAATTTGAGGCAATTTTTCGCCCGCGATGGCCGGTCGATTGATATTGCGTGCAAAAAAACCGATGGAGAGTTTATCGTGCGGCCTCGTGAGCAGGCCCGCGTCCAAACCGATCGTCTGGGCCGATCCGGCGTCCTGGATGCGCAAATGATAATAATTGACCGTCGTGCCCCAGGCGAGCCGCTCACCGATTGTACGCGAGAGAGTCACGCCGAGCGTCGTTTCCCGGTAGAGATCGAATCCGTACGACTCGACGTGCACGCCTGGAGTCCCCCACGACATTGGATATACGCCGACGCCGCTGACCGTTTGCAGATCTTTGAGTCCGAATGGTGCGCTGTAGTACACGTGTCCGGCCGGCGAGGCCAGCAGCCACAGGCCGGCGGGATTGTAGTACACGGCGTCGGTGGAATTGGCAAGGCCGGTAAACGCGCCGCCGATTCCGAGAGGCCGGGTTCCTTTTTTTGTGTCGAACGATGCGTGTAAAGGCAGGTTGAACAGCAAGACAAGAAGCGAAAGTCGAATCCCCATACGATGACCCACGAAAAAATCGCTTTGGCAAAGTAGATTTTGCCGAAGCGATAATCAAGGAAAGTCGGTTCGAAACGTCGGCTCACCTACGCAACATCAAGAGCGGAAAACGGAATGGATTTTGTGAGCCGAAGGCGCTATGTTCATACATGAAGAAATCCGATCGCTACAGACTGGATAAGAGCGTGGTGACCATTGGCAAACTCGGCGATCACCATTCTGCTCTGGAATACTGGTTGAAGCAGCCTCCGATCGAACGGCTCAGAGCGTTGGAATATCTAAGACAACTAAGTGGTTATGATCCTACCCAAAGACTTGATCGATCTGTTATCAAAGTTAAACGACTGCGGCGTTGAATACCTCGTGATCGGAGGGTATGCCGTCGCCGCGCATGGCTATCCCCGATTTACCCAAGACCTGGATATCTGGGTTAATCACAGTAGAGATAACGCCGAACGTGTAGCGGATGCACTTGATCGCTTTGGAGTTGATGTCAAAAAAATCTCCACGGATTTGCTATCAAGACCCAAAACTCTGATCAGTTTTGGGCGTGAACCCGTTAAAATTGAAATTCTAACGTCTGTCCTGGGAGTTGAATTTTCCAAGAGCTACAAAAAGAGGCTGGTCATTGATATCGAGGGTGTTCCTGTCAGCATTATTAATCTGAAAGATTTGCTTAAGAACAAGAAAACGACCGGACGACCGGAGGATTTGGCGGATGTTTCTCGTTTGACACGCAAGCGAAAGTTCCCATCAAAAAATTATTCTCGTCGTAAAAAAAGATAACGTACTAACTCTCACGCTTAGTTGATTACACCGCCCTGCAAGTCTTGTGGGATTATAAGTTAAGTCATCCTTTTCGCCGGACATTTGATTCACTATGTACGCCAGAGAACTCGCTCTCATTCACGACACGTATTTCGGGCACTACGCGCGTCAGGCTGCGAAGGATATCCTGCCCGTTATCAAAAAGTATGTTCGGCGGGGCGAAACGGTTCTCGAACTCGGTTGCGGATCGGGAATTCTTTCAAAAATCCTGTTCGACGCACGATACGCGATCGTTGGCATCGACATATCTCCGAATATGATCCGCCTGGCTCGTCAGCGCTTACCCGGGGCAGCGTTTCGCGTCGGTTCGATCTGGAGCGCCCGCTTTCCGAGATCGGCGTGCGTGGTGTCGATCGGTGAAACGATCAATTATATAAAACCGGGATTGCGGCCGTCGCTGGCCCGGCTGTTCCGGCGAGTCGGCGCAGCGCTGAAGCCGGACGGTCTGTTTATCTTCGATTGTATCGTTCAATTATTGCCCGCGCGGAAAACATTCGAGGCGGGGGAATGGCGGCTCAACGTGACGACCGACGTCGACCGGGACTTCGTGCGAAGGCAAATCGATATTTCAATCAGAAACCGCTCGTCGTGGAAATGCGTAACGAGGGAAATTCATCATCAACGCACGATCCATGAGTCGGCACTACGTCGCTTGCTGCAGGACGCGCGCTTCGATGTTCGGTCCGCTTTTAACGCGCCGCTTCCCGGACGGAGGGTTTTTATCTGTCAATCCAACCGATAAAGGGTTCTTCGCGGCGTTGGAATATGCGCGACCCAAGATCTCATCACCACCGTACAACCCCTCCCTTAAATACGTAAGGGGAGGGTGGGGTGGGGCTCGCGTCAGCTTCTGAACTGCACGGGCCACGGCCGCTTTTTCTCTTGATGCTTTCGTTGCACTAATCGGATCGAATTCCTAAGTTAAAATCACATGTCTTCATTTCCCTATACGTGCGCGCTCATTACCGGAGCGTCAAGCGGCATTGGACGTTCGCTTGCAGAAGCCTTGTCCCGCCTCGGCGTGACGACGGTTCTCGTCGCAAGATCGGAACAAAAACTTTTCGATCTTGCCGACCGGCTCGGACCCACGGCCGTTGCCGTGCCTCTCGACATTACGTCGCCCGTCGCTCTCGACCATGTCGATGCGCACCTTGCACGGCACGGTTTTCACGTCGATCTCCTGATCAATAATGCCGGGTTCGGTTCGTACGGACACTTTCACGAAGCGTCGCCCGACCGCCAACTCGAGATGATCGACCTCAACGTCAAAGCTCTCGTACGATGGACGCACCATTTCCTTCCCGCCATGATCGAACGCCGTCACGGCGCGATCGTCAACGTGTCGTCCACCGCGTCTTTCCAGCCGGTTCCGTTTATGTCGACGTACGGCGCCACGAAGGCTTTCGTCACAAGCTTTTCTCAGGCTCTGGCCGCGGAAGTCGGCATTCACGGCGTTTGCGTGATGGCGGCGTGTCCGGGCCGGACGAAAACGAATTTCCAGCTCGTCGCCGGATCGAACATCGTACGCATCCGCTCACGTTCGGCCTCGCCCGATCGGGTCGCGCGGGTGATCCTGCGTGCCCTGCGGTCCGAACGCCGCCTCGTCATCGAAGGATGGACGAATAAACTGTCGGTCCATTTGCAGCGATTATTTCCGCGCCGTTTTGTCACGTGGATTGCGTACAGAATTTTTAAACCTAAACCCTCATCCGTAACCAAAGGAGTTCCCCATGAGTACCACACGACGTGACTTTTTGAAAGCCGGCGGCCTCGTCGCGGGCGGAACGGTTCTGGGTTCGGCCGACGTTCTTGCCGGATCGGTCGAGCAGCAAACGGGGATGGCCGGACAACTGACGACGCACGAACTGCCGAAACTGCCTTATGCGTACGACGCGCTCGAACCGCACATTGATGCAAAGACGATGGAAATTCACCACAGCAAACATCATCAGGGCTACGTCAACGGTCTGACGGCGTCCGAAGCCGCGCTGGCCAAGGCGCGGGCGGCCAACGATTACGCGTTGGTCCAGCACTGGAGCCGCCGCGTTGCGTTCAACGGCGGCGGTCATTTCCTCCACTCGATGTTCTGGTCCATCATGGCGCCCACGGGAAAAGGTGGGGGCGGCGAACCTTCCGGCGCGCTGATGGACAAGATCAAAGAAGATTTCGGCGACTTTAAGATGTTTGCCGATCATTTTTCCGCGGCCGCGCGCGACGTCGAAGGAAGCGGATGGGCGCTATTGCATTATCGTCCAATGGATGGCCGGTTGGTGATCCTGCAGGCGGAAAACCAACACAAACTGAGCCCGTGGGGCGTCATGCCGCTGATGGGCATCGACGTGTGGGAACACGCGTATTATCTGAAATATCAAAACAACCGCGGCGAGTACGTCAAAAACTGGTGGAACGTCGTCAACTGGAGCCAGGTGGCCGCCAATTTTGACAAAGCCGTCAAAGCCGGTAAGTAAGGATAAGTAAGGAACATGGATCGCAAACGATTGTCCGATGACCAGATCAAGGGGCGATTGCAGGAATTGAAAGGCTGGACGCTTCGCGACGGCAAATTGCATCGCGAATTCCAGTTCAAAGATTTCATCACGGCGTTCGGTTTCATGTCCTCCGTCGCACTGATCGCAGAATCGATGAATCATCACCCGAACTGGTCCAACGTGTATAATAAAGTCACCGTCGATCTGACCACGCACGATGCGGGCGGCGTCACGGAATTTGACGTCGAGTTCGCACGACGGGTCAATGCGCTGGGATGACCCCGGTCATAATTTTTCTTGACAACTAAAAAATGGCCGCGCTATATTTCGCTGGAATCGATACCCTATCTTTTGTTGTTTGAAACGTCCGACTCCCTGCTTTCTTGTAGAGTTGTGCAAGCGGCTGATTTTATAATTAAGTTTGGGTCTCAGAGTGACTGGGCACTTTGAGACTATTTTTTTATCCCTGACCTAACTTTTTCCAGGAGAATGGTATGAGTACAAAGTTGTACGTTGGCAATCTGTCGTACAAAGCCAGCGAACAGGGACTGCAGGAGCTTTTCGGACAAGCCGGCGCCGTGACGTCCGCTAAAATCATCGTCGACAAGATGTCCGGAAGGTCGAAAGGGTTTGCCTTCGTCGAAATGGCCAGTCCCGAAGACGCCGACAAGGCGAAGGAGATGTTTAACAACTTCGTCTACATGGACCGCAATCTGATTGTCAACGAAGCCAAACCGCAGGAAAAGAAACCCTTTGGTGGAGGCGGCAATCGCAACTTTCAACGAAGAGGCTGATACACCGTTGTCTTGATACATGCATCGGGGCTGTCCCCGTGATCCGGCGGACAGCCCTTTTTATTTTTCCAAATCGATTGACCTAACATCCGTACAATAGACACAACCGCAATCCCACGGTTTCATCCGTCCATGGTTCTCCGATTCTTCGATTACGTTTTTCTCCTGCGGCCGATCCTGTTCTTTCCCGGGTGGACCACGGCGTTGGCGGGCTACCTGCTTGCCGTCGGATTGCACCGTCACTGGCCGTCGCCCGTCGGCCTTCCGTTTGAGTTCTGGACCTCCGTCGTTTCGTTCACGTTCCTGATGGGAGCCGCGTTTGTGGTCAATCAACTGCACGATGCGATCACGGACGGGATCAACGACAAACTGTTTTTTATTTCACGCGGCATCATCGGCCGCGGGGCCGCCTGGATGGAAATGGCGGCGTTTCTCGCGGCGGGGTTATTTTGCTCGCTTCTGCATTCCGTCGAACTGACGGTCATTTATCTGATCAGCGCCGTTTGGTTCGTCGTCCTGTATAATTTTGCGCCGTTTCGCATGAAGGACCATGCCGTGGGAAGCGTCGTGGCCAATGCCGCGATGGGCGTCAGCGCCCTCGCCTTCGGCTGGTGGTCGGTCCATCCCAACGACGCACGGGAGTTTGTACTCGCCGGACTACCCTATGTTTTGTTCAACACCGGTATTTATTTTTTGACCACCATACCGGATGCCGCCGGCGACGAGGCCTCCAACAAACAAACGGTGAGCGTACGGTACGGCATCGACAGCGTCATTTCCATGGCCGTCGTCTGCATCGTCGCGGCGGGCGCTACCGCGTGGCTGACGGACGATCGTTTGATCGCGATCGTGGTAACGCTGAGCGCGCCGTTTTTACTGGTCATGGTGTGGAAGCGGCGCACGGAAGACGTTCTGCGGGCCACCAAGTTTTCCCTGCTCGCGTTTGCCGTCGTCGTCGGAGTGTATTTTCCTTTGTACTATGGACTGATTATATTTTTTTTCGCGGCGACACGCTGGTATTACCGTAAACGTTTCGGTATGGCCTATCCATCGTTCGGAGGATCGTAATGCGCGCGGCGCTATCCTACCTCGCGGCATTTTTTATCGTCGGCATCGGGGCAACGCTGATTCCGACGGAGCGTCTGTTGCACACCCTGACGGACACGGACGACCTTGTCTCCAGCGCGCGCCGATCCAGCCTGTACGAAGGCGCCGTCGCGATCGTAACGCAAAAAATCCAGCGCGATTTCCTGCGGCCGCTGGAAGGCACGCCGGCGCAGATCGACTCCGGCAAAGTGGCCGCATGTCTGCAATCGGCATTCCCGGCGGAATGGTTTTATCACAATCTCGAAACGCTGCATCGAACCATGACGACGGGTGAAACGGACTCGCCGGTATTTATCCACCTGTCTGATCGGAAGGAACTGCTCATCGAAGCGGTTCTCGCTCGGATGGTCCAGAACCTGAACGATCTGCCGGAGTGCGATCCGCGAATGGCGTTATCCGTCTTACGAAAGTGGAGACCCGCGAAGTCGTCCCTGCGTGAGTTGATTCCAAACTGCAGGCCGCTTCCGGCGATGGAAGAACGGCTGCGGTCGGTGCTGGGGCAGGCCTTGCGGGAACGGATCGACTTCATTCCCGATACGCTCGATATGAACAACGCCCTGAAACCCTCCGAAGGCAATCTGGTCAAGGCATTCCGGGAAATGCGCGTTTTCGTTTCGTCCTTCGCCGTCATCCTGTATGTTTTTTTGCTGCTGCTTCTCGGCGTCGTCGCGCTGATCAACCGGAACGATCGACGACGGCTGCTGTTCCGTCTCGGTCTTCCTCTTTTGTTGACGGGACTGTTCATTGCGTTGGCGGCGTTCGCCTTGAACCAGTTATTCGATACCCACGTCGCGCCGCAGGTCAATCCCGAAGAAGTAAAAATCAAGATGGAGGACACCACGATCGCGGCCGGTGGGGCATTCGGCGCCGTGATGCTTCGATTTCTCACCGCGTGGCTCGGGCAGTATTTTACCAACCTTTACGTCGGGGCGCTGGTGTTCGTCCTGATCGGAGGGTTTCTGGTTCTTGTTCCGCGATTTCTTTCGCCGCCGGAAGTTCCGTTGAGGGGAAGTTGACGTGCAGAAGTTTTATACCGATCTGATCGACGCGCTGCACCGGTACGGCAAGGTCGCCGTGGCGACGGTCATTCACGCCCAGGGATCGGTTCCGCGAATGACCGGGACCAAGATGCTGGTGTTTCCCGACCGTACTTTCCGTTATTCCATCGGCGGAGGGATCTTTGAATCTAAAGTTGTCGAGGACGCCCTCGCCGTACTGGCGGACGGCAGGCCGATAACAAAAAAATATTCGTTCAACGAACAAGGTCAATTTGCCATCGGCGCCGTCTGCGGCGGAATGGCGGAGGTGATGATCGAAATGGTTCAAGCGGCCCCGAAATTGATGGTCATTGGCGGAGGGCATGTCGGAAAATGCGTCGTCCGGATGGCATTGTGGCTGGGATACGACGTGACCCTGATCGACGACCGGGAGGAATTTGCGACCTGGCCCGATCCGAAAGACGCCGTACGATGCATTCACACCCCCGCCGATTACAGTACGATGCCCGAGCCCGATGCGTCGACATTCGTGTGCCTGGTGTCCAAAGGATACGTCAGCGACGAAGCGGCGCTTCGCCGCCTGATCCGGAAACCCGCGCGTTACATTGGCATGATCGGGAGTCAGAAAAAAATCAAAAAGATCTACGATAACATGAAACAGGACGGCTTCGACGAAAAACTGTTCGAACGCGTCCATGCTCCCATCGGCATCGATATTCACGCCGACTCTCCGGAAGAAATTGCCGTTTCCGTGATGGCGGAAATCATTCGAGTCAAAAATACCGGTGAGTGACCTTGTCTCCATGACCGTCATCCGTACGGATCACGGCGACGTTCCTGTTTTTTATCTTCCCGCCGTCGACTCGACGCACGAAGAAGCCAAACGACGCCTGGACCAAAAGGCGGTTCCGTCATTTGTGGTTGTCGCGGAAGAACAACTTGCCGGCCGGGGCCGCCGGGGACGCGGGTGGTTGTCGGAGCCGCAGGTCGGCATCTGGATGACCCTTGCCGTTCCGAAAGCGAGACCGGCGCCGGAATGGTTTGCCTATACCTTTGCCGCGTCTCTCGCCGTCGGCGACGCCATAAGGGAACGGACGGGATTGTCCGCCCGATTGAAATGGCCCAACGACGTATTGCTCAACGGAAAAAAATGCTGCGGGATTTTACTCGAGATTCATCCGTCCGCCGTTTTGATCGGTATCGGCATCAACGTGAATCACGCGCATTTTCCCGAAGGCATCGCAAATCACGCGACGTCTATGTTACTGGAAACCGGACGGGCCTGGTCGCGAGCGGAGTTGTTATCTCGATGCGTTTATTTGATTACCTTGTTGAACGATTGGCCTGCGGAAAAAATTTTAGACCGGTGGAAAAGTCAATCTTCTTTTCTGGGGTCCGAGATCGTAGCGGATACCGACGATGGCATACTGAAGGGCACGGCAGTCGACATCGCAGCGGATGGGGGTCTGGTCATCGATACAGGGGAAAGCATTCGGACCGTGTATGCTGGAGACGTTCGAGTACGACGGGCCGGAGAATAAAGCCGTTACACGGCCTCGCCTATTTTGGCCGATTTGAGTTTACGCACCAGTCCCTCGCTCAAGAGCGTCCCGACGAGAAGGCTGAACAGAACGACGGCCGTATTGATGGTCAACAGGTCGATGAACGTCGGAATACCTTCGACCCACATCAACGCCAGGAGGACATTGACGGAAAAAATCACCGGTGTGCAGAATCGTCGGATATAAAAACACCAGCGCAGATTGGGGTTTTGCTGCAAAAGCGAGGGGTTGCGAAAGCCTCGGGGACCCAGGACACGAGAGTAGAAGTACAAAATGAGACCGAACTCTAATGCCGAAATCATGATGAATTCAGACATAAACACTCCACGGTTTCATTTCGTGATTGCCACATCAATGGGTTAGTTCATACGGTTCAAAAGTTTTTTCAATTCACGTCCGGCGCCGCGGTGAACCTTCTGTTCATCCAAGGTCAACAATTCCCGGTTACGCATCACCCAGCGGCCGTCGATCATCACGGACTGTACGTCGGTGCTTCGGGCGGAATACACGATTTGTGAATACACATCGTCGGCCGGTTGACAGTGACCGTCGCGTAAATCCAGCAGCGCCAGGTCGGCCTTTTTGCCCGGTTCGATGCTGCCGATCGAATCGTCCGCTCCCAGCGTTTTGGCGCCGTTGCGTGTGGCCATTTCAAAAACGGTTTTGGCCGTCAGGGCGGACGGTCCGACGCGAGGTTTTTGGATCAGCGCTGCCAGACGCATTTCCGTAAACATGTCGAGGTTGTTGTTGCACGGAGCACCGTCGGCGCCGAGCGAAACCGGAATCCCCATCCGGATCATCTCAGGTGTTTTTGCGATGCCCGATCCCAGTTTCAAATTGGACGAAGGGCAGTGGAGGATATTCGTTCCCGTGTCTTGTACGATCCCCATTTCCTCGTCCGTCATCCAGATTCCATGTGCAAGGCACAATCGCCGTCCCGTCATTCGGAGATGATGGAAGTATTGGATGTTATCCATGCCGCACTTCTGACGAACCGCTTCGAGTTCCGATCGGTTTTCCGACGCGTGCGTGTGAATGAGGATCTTTTTTTCCGCGGCCATGTCGCGTACGTCGACGAGCAGTTTTTCACTGCAGGAGAGGACGAACCGGGGGGCGAAGGCAAATTGAATCCGTCCGTCGGCGCGCCCATGCCAGGTTTTCATCAGCCGAAGGCTCTCGTCGATCGACCACTTGGCGGACTCTTGCAGTAACTTCGGTCCGTCCGGCGTATCGTCCATCATGGCCTTGCCGCACCAGGCGCGCATGCCCGATTCTTCGATGGCTTCGAAAATGTGGTCGGTGTGATGGACCGTCGCCATGTCGAGAATGCTTGTTGTGCCGCACCGGATCAATTCCGCCAATCCCAGGCGCGCGGACACCCCGGCTGACGTCGACGAGTGAGCGGCTTCGAACGGCCAGATCTTCAATTTGAGCCAGTCGAGCAATTCGAGATCGTCGGCCAGGTTGCGAAACAACGTCTGGCAAAGATGAACGTGCGTTTGAATGAATCCGGGTATGATCACGAGCCCTTTCGCGTCGACGGACCGCGCGCCGCGCCGGAGTCGGGACGGTACGCGCCCGACGGCAGCAATGGTCCGACCGTCCACCAAGATCGAACCGCGAATAATGTCCCGCCGGTCGTTCATCGTGACGACGGTGGCGTTTTCGATCAGCGTCGTCACGGATACAAACCGGGATACAAACGGCGCTCGACGAATTCGATCAGCGCGTGGATAATTTGAATATGCACCTCTTGAATTCTTTCCGTTGTGTCGGAAGTCACAACGATCGCCACGTCGGCCAGCGGCTTGAGTTTGCCGCCGTCGCGTCCCAGAAGGGCGATCACCTTCATGCCGCGCTGCCGTGCGGTTTCGGCCGCGCGCAGCACGTTCGAAGAATTGCCGCTCGTCGAAATGGCCAGCAAAACGTCGCCGTCGCGGCCGAACGCTTCCACGCCCCGGGCAAAAACAGATTCGTATCCGTAGTCGTTGGCGATGCACGTCATCGCGGCGGGGTCCGACAGGCACAGACCCGCCAGAGCCGGCCGGTCTTTTCGAAAACGTCCGCTGAGTTCCTCGGCAAAATGCATCGCGTCGCACAAACTTCCCCCGTTGCCGCACGACAGGGCGCGATGCCCGCTGTGTAACGCGTCGGCGAGCATCATTCCCGCTTTTTCGATCGCCTCGAGATTGGCCGGGTTTTCCGCAAACTGCCGCTGCGTTTCGCGCGCCCGGTTCAGGTTGTTGAGCATCCATCCGTGCGTCATACGTGCCGTCCTAATTCGTAAAGTAAAATTCCGCACGCGACCGCGGCGTTGAGCGATTCCGCGCCGCCCCGGCGCGAAATCGATACCCGTCGGTCACAGCGCGCTTCGACTTCAGGTGAAATGCCGTGCGACTCGCTGCCGATGACCAGCGCCGTCGGGCCATTCGCCCAGTCGGTACCGGCGTTGTGTCCGTCACGTACGACGGCGGCCGTGTTTCGATATCCGCGCGCCGCCAGTTTGTCCATCAGTTGATCCAGCTGAACGTTCGCGATCACAAACGTCCGAAACACGGATCCCATCGTCGAACGCACGGCTTTCGGATTGTAAAATTCAACGCACGACGTCGAACAGGCGACGTGAGTCACGCCGAACCAATCGGCGGTACGGACCATGGTGCCCAGATTGCCCGGGTCGGAAATTCGGTCGAGCAGAAGTACGGCGCGGCCGGCCGAACCGAGCCATGACGTTTCGTTTATCGCCGGCTGACGGATCGCGGCAACAACCGGCGGCGGCGTTTCGGTATCGGACAACCTTTTGAGGTCCGGTGTCCGGCCCAGGTACCATACGTCCGTCCGTCCGTCGGCGGCCTTTAGCAGCGGGCGGTGGGCCGCCGCAAAAGCGCCGGTACTCACAATCCACTCTGCCGTGAAGCCGGACGACAGCCATTCTCGAATCATGAGCTCACCTTCGATTAGAAAGAGACGTGACGACTTGCGATAGCGTTTGTCAAGAATACGCGCGAGCTCCTTAAGTCGGGTCCTGGATAACTCGGGCGTTTCCATCCTGGTATCAGACGTCGATGCCCAGCTTATGCAGTTCGCCGAGCAGGGCCGTATTGTCCGCGTAATGAATGGCGTGGAGTCCCAGCCGTTTTGCCGATTCGACGTTCTGCTGCCGGTCGTCGATAAAGAGGCATTCGTCCGGGGATCGCTGGATGATCTGGAGAACGGTCTGATACATCTTCGGGTTCGGCTTCATCATGTTCAGATAGCAGGACGAAAAAAACGCGGAGAAATACTCGCGCAGGCCGAACCGATCGATCCGATATTCGTTGAGTTCTTTGGACTCGTTATTGAGCGTGATGAGAAAATACCGGTCCGATGCTTTGACCCGTTTCAAGACCTCGAGTCCCGGCAGGGCGTCGGACTGGGCAAACATTTTTTCACGGAATGTTTCTTTCGAAACGGTCTGGGAAAATCCGAAGAGGGTCATGAAAAGGTAATCGTCGATCGTACATTTGCCGATTTCCCACAACGGCGCCGCCTCGCGGTGGCGATCGCCGAACTCGTCGAGTTCGTCCTTCGACGTAATACCGACTTCGTTCAACACCTTGATCCGTTGTTCGCGGTCCCAGGCATTCGTCAGTACGACGCCGCCAAGATCCCACAGGAGCGTCGTGACGTTCATGAACGGCGCTCCTCCTGCAGGCGGGCGGTTCGAGACCATTCACGGATATAGGCGACGACGTCCGTTGTCGGTGTGCCAGGTCCAAAAATTTTTGCGACGCCGGATTTTTCGAGCGTTTCGACGTCTGCTTCCGGAATGACGCCGCCGCCGATGACCAGCACGTCGTCGAGACCCTCGTTGCGCAGACCGTCGATGATTTTGGGAAACAGGGTCATGTGGGAGCCGCTCAGGATGCTCACGGCCACGACGTCGACGTCCTCCTGCAGCGCCGCCCGGACGATCATTTCCGGCGTCTGGCGCAGACCGGTATAAACCACTTCCATTCCCGCGTCACGCAACGCGGCTGCAATGATCTTCGCCCCGCGGTCGTGTCCGTCGAGTCCGGGTTTGGCCACCAGAACTTTGATCGGTCTTTCCATGTCAGTTGAGATCCCGCCAGCTGCGAATGAAACGTACCAGCGATTCGATCTGGTCGTCCGTCAGGGGGCCTCCGTGGCGCTTACCGAACGCCAGCATCATCGGATTGGTCGGCGAACCTTTGGCGATACGTTCTTTCAAATGGTTGTCGTCGACTTTTTGAAGATAGGCCGCGTCGTTGAGGGCAAAGGCCACGCCGCCCGTACCGTATTCACCGTGACACATCGCGCAATCGGCCGTGAACAGCTGGGCGCCTAATTTTCCGATTCCCCGTTCGACGTGACAGTTGGCGCATTTGCCTTCGAGGTAGGAACCGTGCATGTCCATCGTCGCGTGGACCTTGACGGGCGCTTCGATGTCGGCGACCAGGTTGAGCGTGACGATCGATCGATCGGCATCGTTGGACGTCACGGTGATGGACTTCCGCACCATGCCGCGTTTACCGCGTGAGTTGAACGTCGCTTTGATTTCCCCTTTGCCGCCCGGGGGAATGTGGGACGCCGCAACGAGCGCCGCGGTGCAACCGCAGCTCGCACGAACGTCGAGAATGTGCAACGTATCGGATCCGGTATTGCGAAAGACGAACACGTGATCGACGATGTCGCCGTCATGTATTTTTCCAAAGTTCCATTCCTGCTCATCAAACTGGATCTTTGGACCCTGACCGATCGGAGGGACATCCGAGGTACGGCCCGCAACCAATAAAAAACCCAAAACAATTAGTACACTCATCACTCCCCCTAATATTGTCAAACGTCTCATGGACGCATCCCTTCACTTTCTCTTTTCGTTGGGACGCTAGTTAATTTTACTTAGGTGTAAGTTATTCAGACTTTTCAAGTTAGGTCGGCATGCAAGGAAAAGCAAGTAAGATTTTGGCAGGAGAGATGTTGATTTTTCTCAGTCATTCAGATACTTTGTCATCGAGAAATTAGCAAAAAACAAGCCAAGCCGTGTCGATTCGAAAAACAGAGGGAGTCGTGCTCCGTTCGAGGCCGTTTAGTGAAACCAGCAAGATCGTTACGCTGCTCACTCCGGATTTCGGAAAAATCGCAATGATGGCCCGCGGCGCGCGCAATGTTAAAAGCAAATTCGCCGGGCATCTGGAATTGTTTTCACGTATTTCGGTGATTTTTTATGAACGCGAGACCCGCGATCTGCAATACATGTCCGACGTCAGTATGATCGAACCGTTCTTCGCGATTCGCAACGATATGGATCGAACGTACATGGCCATGACCATTCTGGAAATCTGCGATTGTGTGACGCATGGCAATGAAGATTCGCTGCCGCTCTATCGTTTTCTCGTTTCCACTCTGGATGCGCTGAACGGAGCGACGCGCAACGTG
Organism: uncultured Bacteroidota bacterium; assembly: GCA_964478735.1. Lineage (GTDB taxonomy): Bacteria > CLD3 > CLD3 > SB21 > SB21 > CAYZJB01. The sequence continues at coordinate 222,763 of CAYZJB010000001.1, forward strand.
CACAACGGCATGTTGTACTTTCTGTTGCATCTCGGGGACATCCTCGGCTTCCGGATGGACTTTGCCGACTGTGGGCACTCGGGGCATGAACGGGTGTTCAACTACGACTACGGACGCATGGTGTGCGCCGAATGCCCTCCGGCGTATCACTCGGGTCTGGCGCAACCGTTGAGCCACGAAGCGGGTGCCGTTGCGTCGCAGATGCTGCGCTCGGAAGGGTCGGGGTTGTTCAATCTGACCGTATCGTCCGCCGCACGGCACGAGATCTACGCGATCACCATGAACCATTTGCAAAATCACCTGGATGAGTTACGCCATCTCAAAAGTGCACGGTTTCTAAGCCTATGACGTCTCGCGTCTTCATCGGATGGATCGTACTCGCGGCTTGCGGCGAATGGAGCGATCCGGGCGATACCGTGAATCCGTCGGAAAAGCCCAACCAGGAAGGATGGAACTCCAAAGCGATCCTGACCACCGACGGCGTCGTCTCGGCGGAAATCGACTACGTCCACATGATGCGATGGGATAAACGGCAGTTGACGACCTTCCGGGAAGGCGTCGTCATGGATTTCTACGAAGACGGCGAACATTCGGGCCGTCTGACCGCGGACAGCGGGGCCATTTACACGTCGACCAAAAACGTCGTGGCCGTCGGACGCGTCGTGATCGTGTCCGATTCCGGTCTGTCGATGCGGACGGAAAAGGTCGAGTGGAACGAACAAAAACAGCGGCTCTTTGCGGAAGGGCGCGTGATGCTGACGACTCAGGAAGATACGTTGTACGGCTTTGAGTTCGAGTCGGACCGGTCACTGGCCAACTGGAAAATGAAAAGCGCGTCCGGTCTCAGCGGCCGCGACATCGATCTGCGGACCGGAACCGTCCGCTCGAGACGCGAGTCCAGGTCGGCGCTCGATCGCGAGGTCGAACAGGTCTTGAAGGAAGATCCATGATCCGCCGTGTCCTTTTCGTGCTGATCGCGGCGGGTCCTGTTTTCGCCCAGCAGCATGCCGATTCGCTTAACCGGGCCCGGCTTGCCGACAAGACCCCGGCGCCGCTGCGGCTGGAACACGCCGATGAGCTGGAAAACCAGCGCGTGGACAATCGCGATATTTTGCGAGCGATCGGACACGTGGAATTTTCGCAGGACACGCTCCGCGCGTGGTGCGACGAGTCGGCATTTTTCCGTGACGCACAGATCGCCGTCATGATCGGCCGCGTCAAACTGTACGACCTCCATCGTACGATCTTCTGCGACAAGGCGCGTTATTATGCCAAACAGAAAAAAGCCGTGTGCGAAGGCAACGTCCTTTTCATCGACTCGTCGCTCTCGCTGGTGGCCGACTCGCTGGTCTACTACCAGGACCTTGAACGGATGTACGCGCAGGGGAACGTGGTGGCGTACGACAGCGTCGAGTCCGTCGCGCTGTACGGCCGCGAGGTTTTCTACGACATTCGCCGGGAATACGTGCTCTCGAAGGGACACCCGCACGTCATTCAATTCGACAGTACGCACTTCAAAGGCGAAAACGCCGCGCGCAAGTCGCGGGGATGGGCAACGTTTCCCGTGGCGGACAGTACCGGCCGGTTCCGTCGTCACGACGCCGACGATCAGGTTTCGATGACGGCGCTGACGATGGAATCCCATCTCGACAGCAATCAGGTCGTTGGCAACGACAGCGTTGTGTTCACGCGCGAAAAACTCACGGCCACGGCGGGTCACGCCGTCTTCGACACGGACGATGAACGCCTGACGCTGCGGGATTTCCCGCGGGCGCGTTACGACGTCAGCGAAGCGACGGGCGATACGATGGTGGCGCAGTTTCTCAAACGCGAGATCGCCTCGCTATCCGTCCGCGGTCATGCCGAGGGCTATTCCGTGGCCGATTCCGTTCAGGATAAAAAACATCGCCTTTCCGCCCGCACAATCGTCATGGATATTCGCGAGAAAGAATTGCATCTTATGAAAGCCGATGGCAACGCCTTGAGCGTCTATTATCTCGAAAACGACGAAGGAAAAAACGAAATGTCGGGGCCGACGATCGTGATGTTTTTTAACGACGGCAAACTGAAACGGTTTCGCGTCGAAGGCGGCGCGGAGGGAACGTATTATCCGGAAAGTTTTCAACCGGAGGAACGTCCGTGACACTGCCCGTACCGCACAACACTCCGATCCTTGCCGACTACATCGATCACGGCCATGACCGGACGTCGACGCTTCGCGCCGAAAGTCTTGTCAAAAAATACGGCGGCCGCAAGGTCGTGGACGGAGTCGATATCGACATGCGCCAGGGTGAGATCGTCGGCCTTCTCGGCCCCAACGGCGCGGGGAAAACGACGACCTTTTATATGATCACGGGAATGATCAAACCGCACGCCGGCAACATCTACCTCGACCATCGGCGGATCACCCGGATGGCGATGTACCGCCGCGCGCGTCTCGGCATCGGTTATCTGTCCCAGGAGGCGTCGATCTTCCGAAAACTTACGGTGGAACAAAATATTCTCGCCATTTTGCAGACGCTGAAACTGTCGCGGGCGGAGCGGCGCCGGCGCCTGGAGCAGTTGATGGAGGACATGGCCATCACGCGAGTGGCCAAAACGTACGGCTATGCGCTCTCGGGCGGCGAACGGCGCCGTACGGAGATCGCACGCGCGCTCGTGACCAACCCGCGGTTTCTCCTGCTCGACGAGCCGTTTGCGGGCATCGATCCGATCGCCGTCGAAGACATTCAGTCGATCGTTCAGGGCCTGAAAGCCCGCAACATCGGCGTGCTCATCACCGACCACAACGTGCACGAAACGCTGGCCATCACCGACCGCGCGTATCTGCTTTTCGACGGCCGCGTCCTCAAAAGCGGTACGGCGGAATTCCTTGCCGAAGATCCGGAAGCCCGGAAATTGTACCTCGGCGATAAATTCAAGCTACGGGATTGACCATGAGCCAGTCGATGAAACAGATCCTCAGCCAGCAGATGAAGCTGTCCCCTCAGCAGATTCTGATGTCGAGCCTGCTGCAGCTTCCGATCCAGGCGCTCGAACAACGGCTCAAACAGGAACTGGAACAAAATCCGCTGCTCGAAGAAGTCCAAGACATGGAGGAAGAACTCCAGCAGGAGCAGAACGAAGAGCAGGAAGAAACGCAGGGACTGGAGTTGAAACCTGAAGACGAAAAAAAAGCGGAGGCAGCGGAAGAGCAGACGGTTGCGGAAGAAAAAGCCAAGGACGAAAAAGAAATCGACTGGGACCAGATACTGAACGATGAGAACACGTTTGAAATCCGGGCGCCCCGCGACTACAGCCGTGAAGAAGACGAACACGAATGGACGCAGCCGTATCGAAGTTCCCTGCCCGAACACCTGCTCGACCAGATGCGGTTTACCCCGCTGACGGAAGACGAGCGGCAGATCGGCGAATACATCATCTGGAACATCAACGAAGACGGGTATCTGACGTACGAAGACGTCGCGCTTCCCGATGCACGCACGGAAATCGAAGAACTGACCGAAGGCGCACGAGAATTCATCGAGTCGGGGCTGACCACGCTCGCCCCTAACGGCGCCACCGAGGAAAAGCAAAACCGGAAGCCGACGGCCAAAATCGATCCCGTTGCGGCCATCGCGTCGGAACTGAAAACGACCGACGCCAGGGTGCTGGACGTCCTCCACGTCATTCAGTCGTTCGATCCGCCGGGCATCGGCGCACGAAATCTCCGTGAATGTCTCCTGATCCAGCTTCGCCAGAAGCAAAAAGGCTTTTATCAGGCCATGACGGAACGGTCCATCCGCATCATCGAAGAAGCGTACGAGGATTTTCTAAACCGCCGGTACGACAAAATCGTTCGGCAGTTGAAGATCACAATCGAAGACATCAAGGAATCGACAAAAGAAATTCTGGAGTGCAATCCCAAACCCGGCGACGGGTATTTTCAGCCGGAGCAGAATTACATCACCCCCGATGCCACGGTGCGTAAGGTCAACGAAAAATTCGAAATTCTGGTCAACGAGTACAACGTCCCGCACCTGCGCATCAACCATGCGTACCGGCAAATGCTGCTCGACAAAGACAAAACGTCCAAGGAAACGAAAGAGTTCATCAAAAATAAACTCGAATCGGCGAAATGGCTGATCAATTCCCTCTACCGCCGACGGGACACCATCTACCGCACCGTCGAAGCGATCGTCGACCTGCAGCACGATTTTTTTGATAAGGGCAAGGAATTTTTGAAGCCGATGAAGCTCGAGGACATCGCGTCGCGGATCGGCGTCGACATCTCCACCGTCAGCCGGGCGACCAACGGGAAATACGTGCAGACGGATTACGGCGTGTTCGAGCTGAAATATTTTTTCACGACGGCCATGACGACGAGTGACGGAGAAGACGTCTCCACGAGGCAGATTAAAGCGATCCTGAAAAAAATCGTCGACGAAGAAAACAAACAAAAACCGCACAGCGACGAAATGCTGGCCAAACTTGTATCGGACGCGGGATATCCCATCGCGCGCCGTACGGTTACCAAATACCGGGAGCAGATGATGATCCCGACGGCGCGGCTGCGGAAGGAAATTTAATTTCAAACTCAACCGAGGATTTATGCGGATTGTTGTGACCGGCGGCGCCGGGTTTCTGGGTTCTCATCTTTGCGACCGTCTTCTCGCCGAAGGCCATGAGGTCATGGCCATCGATAATCTGATTACCGGCAGCGTGGACAACATCGCGCACATCCGCGATCCACGTTTTTCGTTCATCCACTACGACGTAACGAACTACATCTACGTCGAGGGTTCCGTGGATTTTGTTTTTCACTTCGCCAGTCCGGCAAGTCCCGTCGACTATCTCGAACTCCCCATTCAGACCTTGAAAGTGGGTTCTCTCGGGACGCACAAAGCGCTCGGCCTGGCCAAAGCCAAAAAAGCCGGGTTCCTCCTCGCGTCCACGTCCGAAACGTACGGCGACCCGCTGATCAATCCGCAGCACGAGGAGTACTGGGGCAACGTCAATCCCGTCGGGCCGCGCGGCGTGTACGACGAGGCCAAACGCTTTGCCGAAGCAATGACGATGGCCTATCACCGGTTTCACGGTGTCGATACGCGCATCGTACGGATTTTCAATACGTACGGACCCCGCAACCGCGCCAACGACGGACGCGTGGTTCCGACGTTTGTCAATCAGGCCATCCGCCACGAACCGATTACGGTGTTCGGCGAAGGGAAACAAACCCGGTCCTTCTGTTACGTCTCGGATTTGATCGACGGCATCTATCGCCTGATGCTGTCCAACGAACACCTGCCCGTCAACATCGGAAACCCGGATGAAATGACGGTACTGGAATTTGCCAGGCGCATCATCGCGCTGACCGGAAGCAAAAGCGAGATCATCTACAAGCCGCTGCCGCAGGACGATCCGACCGTCCGCCGTCCCGATATTACGAAAGCGAAGCGCTTGCTCGGATGGGAACCCAAGGTGCCCCTCGAAGAAGGGTTGTCGAAAACGATCGGCTATTTCAAGTCGAAGATGGCGTAGTGTTTCTCAGCCGCCGAAAAAATTCCTTTAACAGTTCCGACGAAGGCTGCTCCAAAATTCCCCGGATAACTTCAACGCGATGGTTCAGACGTTCGTCCCGGACAATATCGTACAGCGAGCCGCACGCGCCGGTTTTGGGGTCATCGGCGCCGATGACGAGCGTCTGCAAGCGGGAGAGGACGATGGCGCCCGCGCACATCGCACACGGCTCGAGGGTCGCGTACAGCACCGCGCCCTGCAGCCATTTGCTGCCGACCGTTGCCACCGCCGACGTCAGCGCGATCATCTCCGCATGGGCCGTCGGATCGCGCAGCATTTCGATTTGATTGTACCCCCGGCCGATCATGTGTCCGTCTTTGACGACGACGGCGCCGACCGGCACCTCGCCGCTTTCAAAAGCGCGTTCGGCCTCCCGAAGGGCCAGTTTCATCCAGTGCTCGTGCGTCATGTCATCCGTATTCGTTTTCAAACAGTTTACACAGTTTCACTCTCAGATTCCAACGCTGCATAACCGTTTCTCTCGTGATGCTTCGATTTAACCTATCCAAGAAAGGAGAACCTCATGCGATCCACGATGTTGTGTTGTTGGATTTCCGTAAGTCTTTCGGCCCAGGCGCCGGATACGTCGTGGAAGTTTGGCGGCGCGTTCGGCGTCAATGTCAGCCAGGTCGGGTTACGCAACTGGTCCGGGGGCGGCGACAATTCCCTGTCGCTGGGATCGCTGGCGACGTTCTTCGCGAATTACAAACACGACAAAACGGCGTGGGACAATTCACTCGAACTCGGATACGGCGTGGTAAAGCTCGGCGACGAGCCGCTTCGGAAAGCGGATGATAAGATCGTTTTGACGTCGAAATACAGCCGGTCCATCGCCCGGGTCTGGGCATTGTCGGCGTTCGTCGATTTTCGATCCCAGTTCGCCAAGGGTTTCGATTACAATACGGAGCCAAAGACTTTTGTTTCCAATTTCCTGAGCCCCGCGTACCTGACGCTCTCACTCGGCGCGACGTACAAACCCGACGATCGATTTTACGCCATGCTCTCGCCGATCACGGGCAAGGCGACGATCGTTCGAAGCCCGCGCCTTTCCGATGCCGGTGCGTACGGCGTCAAAGCGGGCAACTATGTACGGCAGGAGTTCGGATGGCTGGTCAACGGCGGATACAAGCGGTCGTTGATGGAAGGCGTTACGCTGGAAACGAAATTGAACCTTTTTTCAAGCTATGCCGATCCGAAGTTCGTCGACGTCAACTGGGACACGACGATCCTCTTGAAGGTCAATCGTTACCTCAGCAGCAGTATCACGACCAATGTCGTTTATGACAACGACATCAAAGATACCGATGGAAAAGCGAAGTGGCAGATCAAGGAAGTCATCGCCGTCGGGTGGCTGGTTACGTTTTGAAAATATTCAACCGTGAGGACGGCCTTTTTCAACCTTGTTTGCTACGATCAGAGTTGTAGATTGGATACACGGTTTTCACTCAACGATAGACATGAAATCCTCTTCCCGGAAAAGAAGGCGCACACCCGGCGGCCGGCGCCCCAGGCCTCGCCATTCCGACCGGTCGTCTGAGCAGTACAAAGATCTGATCCACACGATCGACAGCATCGTGTGGGAGGCTGAGCCTTTCGAACCCTTTTTTACCTTCGTTAGTAAACAGGCGGAACGCATTCTCGGTTTCCCGGTTGCGGATTGGTACCGGGAAAATTTCTGGGAAGACCACCTGTATTCCGACGACCGGGCGGCGGCCCGGCGCGTTCACACGGAAAACGTTCACGCAAAAAAAGATCATGCGTTCGAATATCGCATGGTCCACGCCCTGGGGCATCTCGTGTGGATCCGGGACATCGTTCATGTCGTGGTCAAAAAAGGCAAGGTCGTACGCATCCGCGGATTCATGGTCGATATTACGCAGCAGAAAGCGATGGAGGCAGCCATTCGTGAGACGGAAAACAAATTTCGTAGCATCGTCGAACAATCGTTGGTCGGCGTCTACATCATTCAAAACAATCGTTTGCTTTACGTCAATCCCCGCTTTTCAGAAATTTTCGGTTATACGCAGGACGAAGTCATGGGGACGATGAGTCCGGTCGATCTCTGTGGTCAGGATTTTCACGATCGGATGGGGCAATTGCTCCGGGGCGATGTGGAAAGAATGGCCGACCAGTTCCGCAGCCGCCGGAAAAACGGTCTCGCGGTCGACGTCGAAGTCTACGGAAGCCGAACGATGTATTCCGGCCAGCCGGCGGTCATCGGGACATTGATCGACGTGACCGACCGCGTCCAGGCGATCGACGAACTGCAGGAATCGCACAACTTCAACGAGGAAGTCATTCGCCATGCCGAAGAGGGCATTGTCGTGTATGACCGGAATCTGAATTACCTCCTGTGGAACAATTTCATGGAACGAATGACCGGTTTGACCCGCGACGAGGTATTGAACAAAAACGCCATAGAATTGTTTCCCCATCTGCACGAGCAGGGCATCGATCAATACCTGCACCGGGCGCTGGCCGGCGAGACGTGCCAGTCGCTGGACTTCGAATACCGCATCGCGTCCACGGGCCGGTCCGGACTGGCAATCGGGCGGTATTCGCCCTACCGTAACGTCCGGGGAGAAATCATCGGGGTCATCGGCGTCATTACCGATATTACGCAACGGCGCAAGATGGAGGAGGAACTCCTGCGCGCACGGAAGATCGAGTCCGTCGGTCTGCTGGCCGGCGGGATCGCGCACGACTTCAATAATATACTGACGGTCATTCTCGGTAATATTTCTCTTTCCCGTTTGAAGGCGGTTGAGCGGCAGGACCTGCAGGATGCCCTGTTGCAGGCGGAAAAGGCGGCGCTTCGCGCCAAAGATCTGACCCAACAGTTGCTCACGTTCAGCCGCGGCGGGCGTCCCGTCAAAAAGGATTCCGACGTCAAAAAACTTATTCGGGAGACGACCGAATTTTCGTCGATGGGTTCCGTGTGCCGGTGCCGTGTCGACATTGCCGATGACCTGTACGACGCGATGATCGATGAAGGCCAGATCAGCCAGGTTCTCCAAAATTTATTGTTCAACGCGCAGCAGGCCATGCCGGAGGGCGGCGACATTGTCATTGCGGCATCCAACCGGACGATTCCTTATTCACGAACGTCGTTCGGATTGACCGTTGAGCCGGGCGAGTACATCTGCATCGAAGTGCGCGACACGGGCATCGGCATCGATCCGTCTCATATCGACAAAATTTTCGATCCCTATTTTACGACCAAAGAAAGCGGCAACGGGCTGGGGCTGGCCACGGCGTATTCGATCGTACGGTACCATCAGGGACTGATCGATCTGACGTCGCGCGTCGGACATGGAACGACATTTTTTATCTTTTTGCCCGCTCATCCGGTCAAATCGGAGCGGAAAGATCCGGTCCGTCCGATGACGCCGACCATGCGGGGGCGAATTCTCGTCATGGACGACGAGCCGCTGGTTCGTGACCTTCTGCAATCGATGCTCGTATCGATGGGATTTGAAGTGGAAACGGTCGAGAGCGGTCGGGAGGCCATCGCCAGATACGAACGTCACTACCGCGAGGGCCACCCGTTTTCGGCGGTCATCATGGACCTGACGATCCCGTCGGGGATGGGCGGCAAAGAGGCCGCGCAACGCCTGCGCCGTCTCGATCCCCATGCACGGCTCATCGTTTCGAGTGGTTATTTCCACGACCCGATCATGGCCGATTATGCCGATTTCGGATTTAGCGCTGTTTTACCGAAGCCGTATACCGTCGAGGAACTGAGCCGCGTGCTGGCGGAAATTCAAAATTCTACTTGAGCACCCGGCGGCACCCGAGAAAGTGGCTGGAATAATACGGTTCGGAGAGGTTGGAATACGTGACGCCCACCGTGGTGCTGGCGTGGGCAAACCGATCGCCGTCGACAAAAATGCCGACGTGCGATGCTCCGACACTGCCTTTGTAGGTTTTTTCAAAAAAGACAAGGTCCCCCTGACGCAAATCGTTGCGATCGACGGGCGTACCGAGTGCAACCATGTCGTTGGCCTCGCGCGGCAGGTCCATTCCGTAGACCTTCCTGAAAATCGCACCGACAAAACCCGAGCAATCGGTACCCTTGCCTTTTTCCACGGCGCCAAAGCGGTACGGCGTGCCCAGCCAGCCTTCGATTTCCTTGATCAGGGCATTGTCCTCTGTTCGGGTGTCCGGGTCCTTTTTGACTTTTACATCGTTGATCTGCTTGACGGCCGTCCGGTCGCCGCGGGCCGTATACCGTGGCATCGGCACGCAGGACGAGAGTACGATCAAAACGAGGATTCCCGTCCATCGTCTCATGTTTGTTTCTCCATCACGGGCGGCAGCGCCGTCGACACGTGCGGCTGCTTTTTAACCGCCGGTGAAATCAATTCGGGTGGGGGTGTTTTCCAGATTCGCTTTCCCCACAATCGCAGCATCGCGGGTAAAATCAATACGGACGAGACCGCGCAAATGATGATTCCAAACGAGCACATGTAGCCGAGGCTGGACAGGCCGCGATTGTCGACGAAGATCAACGAGCCGAAACCGATGACGGTCGTGACGGCAGACAGGAAAAGCGACTGACCCGTTTCATGGATGGCCGCAAACACGTCGTGGCGCTGGTCTTCCAGGTAGCGGGAGATGATATAAATACCGTAGTCGACGCCGCTGCCGATCAGGAGCGGAATACAGATCATGTTGACGAAATTGATTTTGATGCCGGTGAGCCGCATCACGCCCATCATCGTGACGATGGAAAAAACCAGCGGCACCATGCAGACCAGGATCGCGCGCACGTTCCGGTATTTGATGACGACCAGCAACAAAACGGTCAGGAGACTGACGGCGACCGCGATTTCGAAATCCTTTCGAACGAGCTTCAAAAATTCCGCCGTCACGACGCGAATGCCCGTGATGATGATGTTTTCGTTTTTTAACTGCGCGTCACGGTGAAGGGCATGGACAAAGTCGTTGACGATGTCGATCTCGTACGAATCGCCCGTGAGTTCGACCTGCGTGATGACTTTTTTAACGGCGCCCTTTTCGACGTAATAATGGCGCATGACGTCCGAAAACCCTTCGCTCTGGAAGCTCTGGATCGTGATCGGGTGTCGGACCTGGAGCATGTTGCGTAGCCGGTCGAGGTGGAAATAATTCATGCGCAGTCCGTTTTTCGACATCTCGAGCCGGATTTTGAACAGGATGCTTTCGACGTCCAGATGGCGGATGCGCCGGATGTTGGATTCCTGTTGATCAACCGACGGCAGGTAGCGCAGCATGCTGTTGTAGTCTTTGACCACGCCAGCGGCGACGAGCGAGTCCATTTTGGCATTGAGCAGGCGTAGGTCGTCGATGAGCTTTTCGTCGCTGGGCGCGCTGCAGACCACGCTGACCGGTTTGAAGTGGGTGCCGAATTTTTCCTGGAGCCGCCGGATCATTTTGAGATCGACGTCGTTTTTGCTGCGGATGTTTTCGATGTTTTCGTCAAACGTCACCCCGACGCCGTCGTCCTTGCTGGGAACCACGTTGATGAGTACGCCGAGCATGAACAGAAAAATGATCACGCACGTCGTCGTGATGTATTTCGGGTGGCGCAGAACGAACTTGGAATTGGCGTCCAGCACTTTGGACAGCACGGTTTGCAGATGGCGCCGCCGGGCCGGCGTTCGGCCGCGCAGGCGAATTTCCGCCGGCATGATCACCAGCACCCCGATAAAAAGGATCAGGATTCCGATGCCGCCGAGAAATCCCAATTCGTAGAGCCCTTTGAATTCCGTGACCATAAGCACGGCAAAGACGCACGCCGTACTCAATGCGCCGTACAGTACGCTCGTTCCCGTTTCACGAAACGTCGTAATCAGGTTTCTTAACACCGATTGATGGCGCGCATGCGTCTCTTCTTCGACGAAGCGGTTGTACACGTGAATGGCGTAGTCGATCCCCAGACCGAGCAGCATCGCCCCGGCCGCCGCCGTGATGATATTGACCTGCGTAAACAGGACGTCGGCCAGGCTGAAAACCCACAGGACCGCCGCCAGAATCGGCGCCATGATAAATACCAGGGCACGGATATTGCCGTAAAAAAAATAAAACACGATGACGATCAGCACGATGACGATGAACGAACTGTTGATCAGGCCCTGCTTGACGGCGTTGGCGTTGGACAGCGACGAGACATAATTTCCGCCCGACATGATGTTGAGCGTTCCGCCGTCGTCGCCCATGACCGTCACGAGAGAGTCGATGATCTCGCCGTTTTTGCGGACCAGAACCTCGCAAAACTTCGTATCGTTGGCCACGCCGTCCGGTTTGACGAAAATGAGGAGCGTCCGTTTGTCTTTGGAGAGGTAATAACTTTCCTTGTCGCGAATCAACGATGCGTTTTGCGGTCCGAGCATTTTCTCGATGTATGGCAGAAAAACTTCCGAGACCAGCAGCGGGTCATCCCGCAGGAGTTTTTTGAGAACCGGGTCGGGCGGTACCGGCGCGTTAAGAATATTTTTCAGATTGAAGATTCGCCGTTCGATTTCGTGATCGTCGAACCGGCGGATGACGGAATCGAGATCGGCGTCCGACAGATACAGCAGCGCGTTTTTGACGAAAAAATCCTCGATGAAGGTCTTGTTCTCATCCGTGACCGCATAATTGACGCTTTTGATCAGGCCCGTGGCCATAAATGCATCGCCGTAACTGCGTGCGAAGGACCGCAAAATTTCCGGCTGCGCGGGAAGTGAATCCGGCGTCTCGACAAGGACGATGTGGCGTTCCTGAGCGCCGAAATCTTCGTTCACTTCCCAGAATTCTTTGATCAGTTTCGAGTCCTGTGGAAGTAAATCGAAGTTATTCGTGCTGATGCGGATTTGCGAGGATAAATAAGCGGCCACGAGGGTCAGGAGAATGACGGCGGGCAAAACAAAATGGAAATGATCGTAACAAAATTGCGCAACCCGCCCCAGAATAGATTTCATCAACGACTCCGTTTTAAATCGAGGCAAAGTAAACGATTTGCCAGTCAATCACAATCCTTTTAGAAACAACATCCACCGATATGACCCGTTTCCGGAATGGTATTTGCGCTATGAACGATAGACCTTTGTAAAGGGACAGCTTGACAAGCCTGATATGATTGAATATCTTGAATTTATGCGATCAATCTTGACAAGGCACATGTTTCAAAAAGTGACGCGACCCGTATTTTTATTGTTTTTCGTATCGGTCATGCTGTTAGACGCGGCCGATGCACCGTTGTTGCGTGGTTCGCTGTTGCCGGTGGACGACGAATCGCAACCGTACGCGGCGTTTCTCCAACGGGCCAACCGGTTTTACAGTGAACGGGATTTCGACCACGCGCTCAAACACCTTCTATTTGCACGCGAACTCGCTCCCGAACTCGACAAGGATTTCCGTTTTAATTTCAAACTGGGCAACAGTTATCGAGAACTGCATCGATACGACGATGCGCTCCTTTATTTTTCTCGAATCGTCGATGATCCGCTGGCGGGAGATTTCCCGCTGTTTTACATCGGCGACATTCTTTCTCGTGAGAACGCGGATTCATCGATCCTGACGTTTCAAGCTCTGCTCAAGCGTTTTCCATCGTCCCCGTTCCGCCTGGAAAGCAAAATCCACCTGATCGATCTGCTGATGCAGCGCAACCGGCTTGCCGAAGCCGAAGCGTATTACCTGACCGCGCGTCGCGACGCCTCCGCGCGGAAATACGACAAGATCGAATTCGATCCGATCCTGACGTATCAGAGGGGAAAGTTGTACGAAGCCGCGGGCCATTATCAACTCGCCCTCGATGCCTACCGCATCCTTCTCCGTGATCACCGCTACAGCGAGGAAGCCTACCGCGCCAAGGCCGACGTCGAGCGGATCAAGGCGCGACTCGGCAGTCCCATCACGATCGATCAGTTTCTCAGCGGCAATCATGTTCTCGTCATGCAGGGCCATTATCAACAGGCGCTGAATGAGCTCGCCGGCGTTCGTTCCGTCTATACGTCGGCCGAGGACCAGCGGGACCTCGACTTTCAAATCGCGCGTATTTACATGTCGCAGGGTCTGTATGCGACGGCCATCCCGCGTTTTCGCCAGTTGTGGTCGGAATCTCAGCACAAAGAGTCCCTGCTCCAACTAGCCAAAAGCGCCCGGTACTACGGCGATATCGGTCTGTCCACACAGGCATACCGCGATTATTTAAAACACGTCGTCGTCTCATCGGCATGGCGCGATTATATCACGTTCGAAATTGCCAACAATTATAGCGCCCTCGGCGATACGGCCAGCCTGCGCGAAGCCAATCGCATCTTCAAACAGGTCGAGGCGTCTGCGGGATACCGGACGTACTACGGCTATACGGCCCATTTCCGGGAAGCCTTTAATCTGTACCGTCTCGGACAGTACGAGGACGCGATTCGTAAATTCACAGAAGTAAAAAAAGTCATCTCGGCCCTCGATTCCCGCTGCGATTACTGGACGGCGAGGAGTTACGACGGGATGGGACAGAGCCGCGAGGCGCGCACGATTTACGATCGGCTGGCTGCCCGACGAGACATGGACTACTACGGGCTGCTGAGCCATGCACGCCTACACGGCACGATCGACGACGTTTTTTACGCGACACCCGTCGATGACGCGTCGGAAAACGGCGAGGCCCGTTTATGGTCGTGGATCCGCGACGGCCTGGAAGGAGCGACGACCCTTCAGGACGCACCGGCATGGCCGGAACCGTATCTCTCCAAGGCCGAACCGGCGATCCGGCGCGCGATCCTTGCCAGCGATCTCGTCGATATCCAGTACGCGGAGCGGGAACTCGAGCCGCTGAAAAAACGTTATCTGGGTTCGCTCGAATCGTGCCAGCATTTCAAACGATTCGCGGAAACCATCGGTGCGTTCACACTTGCCGTTGATATCAACGCGTGGCTGCGATTGAAATACAAAACCCATTTTTCGGAAAGTGGAGAATTTACGCGTTTGATGTATCCACGATATTACTTCCCGACGATTGAGATGCACGCCCGTCTCAACCGGATCGACGGTAATTTATTGCTGGCCCTTGTCAAATCGGAAAGCGCCTTCCGGTCGAGTGCGATTTCGTCGGCGCGCGCCGTGGGGCTCATGCAGATCATGCCGTTTACCGGCACGGCGCTCGCGAAAGAGTTACAATGGTCCGACTTCAATATGAACCATTTGAAAAACCCTCCGTTGAGCATCTGGATGGGGACGTACTACCTGCGCCAGCAGTCGGATCTGTACCGGGGATATTTACCCGCCATGTTAGGCGCCTACAATGCGGGCCCGCACCGGGCGAATTTCTGGATGCGCACGTTCAAAACCGATGCCCCGGACGAATTTCCCGAGATGGTCGAGCTCGTCGAGACGAGCCATTACATTCGCAAGATCATTCTCGACCGCTGGATCTATTATCAATTGTACCAGGCGTCGTAGAAATTACTTCGGGAATCGAATCGTCTCGTTCGTCCTCAGGTAAATTTCGTAACAATCAGCTTCCTTTTTTCAATCATCTCCGACAATTTCTTCGAAAATGGGACAGTCACTGCAGTTCATCTCCCTGCATCGGCGGTGCAGTTGGATCAATCCCTGTCCTTCGGCGAGCGTCAGTTTGTGCGTACCGAGCCTCAATTGCCGCCGCATGTCCCGGATCAGACGGTTGTTTTCGGACGACGGCAAAGTCGTCATGAGGGTCCGGATGCGGCCTCTGTCATCCGTCGATCCGCGAGCGTAGAGTACGGGCAGGACGATATTGATCAGAATTTCCGTCGCGCGTTGGACGCCGATCAGGTCGTGCGCCCCGCGTTGCCCACGATCGTTAAATCGATAATGGCGCGACCAGTATCCGAACGACGGGACGTGCAGAATTTGGATTGTCTCTGCCCACGCGACAGCGACATCGGCCGTTTTCGCCAATGTTTTTTCGAACGGCGACAGGAGATCGCTCCCGTACTGCGATAAAAATCGGGCAAGCCCTGCCATGCGCAGTACCGGAAAGTTGGCCGGCCGCATGCGCGAGAGTTTCCAGTCCGCGGCCTTCAGCGGACGTTGGAATGCCTCGGCGGACGCCGCCCAGATGCTTTGCAGACGATTGGCAAACGGGATCAACTCCGCTTCGGCCACGCCCGACGTCGCATCGTCCAGCAAGCCCGCCGCCCCGAGCAGCAACGACTGAAAAACCATCAACCGCTCCGCCGGATCGGACGGCCAGTCGCGCCGCATCAATTCGAGCGGGACCAGACGCGCCAGGCGCCGGAACGGACTGCGGTTGGCGCTGTAGCCCAGCGCGTCGCAAATGCCTTCGTACAAAATCGATTCCCACGAGCGTCCCGTGCGCGCCTGTTCGGCGGCAAACGTATCTGCTTTTTGCAAAAAACGCTGCCAGCCGCTGTCCGCGACCCATTTCTGAACGATGGCTTCGTCGATCCTCGCGATGTTATCGTGACAGAAAATATTCATCCCGTCGAGATCGTCAAGCCGCTCGATGAGCCGCTCCAGCCGGTCGGCGAGGAAGGGGCGGATTTCGAGTACGGGCCGTGAGTCGCTTTTTCCATCGTGGTCCATCACGACGTGCAGGATCACCCGGTCGTACCGCCGGTCGGCGTCATGTCCGTGCCGGTTCCAGTCCGACGTTTGATGGTGAATTTCGACGTGTCCGATGTGGACGGTATCGCCGATGCGGATCTTGGCGTCGAGGAAATCAGGGCCCGCATCGTGATTCCACGCGCCCTGATCCAGGATCCGGACGTTTTGTCCGTCGATCGTTTTGAGGTCGGCGACGCGAAGAAAAAGATGATTCCATATCGCCTGGATGACGCGTTCGCCGACGTGTTCGGCGTTTTCACGAACGACGGCCGATTCGGATGTAAGATAAAACATGATAACCCCCGGGCTAATGAAAGAGAATGGTCGAATTTACCGGCAGAGTACGACAGAAACAAAAGTTTTTTTTTCTTACTGCGCCACCGAAGAATGTATATCTTGAAATGATAATACCGGCGCGCGTTCAGCGGCACGTACCGAATCAAAATCTACAACGGCCGCCTGATTGGAAAGAAGGCGCCTGCGACAGGCGTTAAAGTCGTCAATATTGGTACAGGAAATTGTTATCAAACGATGTTTCCCAGTTCAGAAGCATGTATTGACGATGTGTTTTGGCTGGACAATCGCCACGCCGTTTTACTGGGTTACACGGAAGCTTTTAAAAGGATCCTATCGTCCATTCGTTATGTAAATAGACTGTGCTGGCAAAACAGCGCGGATCTGTGAATCCGGCGTTTTGCTCAGGATGACCGACAAACCTGAGGATTACCGGACAAGATGTCCCGACGTCTACTGGAGCAGGTCGAGCCAATAGGTCTCCTCACTCTATGGCAAAAATTATTCACACCATCGTCATTGTTATCATCCTCGTCAGCGCGGTTTTCGGATGGTGGGGCATGTTTCATCCGGCAGGGCAAAAACACGTTGATGAAATGGACGGAATGATCCCGTTTTTTGCGTTGTGTTTTAGTGGCGTTGCAGGATCGATGTACGTCATTGTAATGATCGTACGTAAAGTCCTGTCACGTAATGACTAACTATAGATCGGAAGATTTGGTGCCTCGGAATAGCCGGCTTGTTCCGTCGAGACTTGCATGCAACGTCTTGACAAGACAAATCTCTCTAACAGGTAACGAGTTCGGGTGACCAGGTGAACCTCCAAGCTTTTTCAACGACCGCTAAGAAGCCGTCATGATGTCTTGATGACTGACTCTGGAACTTCCGTTCCGCCCATTGCCTTCCATTTCGTCGTTCCGTATCATTTCCATCATGCCGGGGTTTATTTCAGTCTTTGTCCTGTGTGCGCTGGTGGCAGTGGACGGGGCAGCACAAATGGGGCGGCGATCGTCACGAGATAAAAAAACAATCGTCGTCGCACGGGACGGCAGTGGGCAGTACGGCTCCATCCAGGAGGCCATCGACAATGCCGATGCGGACTCATGGATACGGATACGAAGCGGCATCTATCGCGAAGACCTTCATCTCAAGAGTTTTGTCAATTTGCAAGGGGACGGCGTCGGCCGGACCGTGATCGTGGGAACCGGTGCCGGGCCCGTCGTCTCGGCGTACAATCTCTCGGGCACGCGCCTGGTCGATCTCACGATCCAGTTTGCCTCTCCGGTCCCGTATCCCGTCCTGAGTTTCCGCTATTCGAGCGTTAACGTACAAAATTGTCTTGTCCGGAACGGCGCGACCGGTATCGAAGCCTATGGCCACAGTACCGTGCGGCTGAGAAATACCTGGCTGAGCGATCATACGGGCGACGGATTGCGCCTGTCGATCCGTTCCGAGGCCTACGTGCAGGACAGCCGGATCGAAAATAACGGCGGTGACGGTATCCGTATCGAACACGCCTCCGGTTGCAACGGCGACCGTCTGATCGTCCGCCGCAACCGCGGTCACGGCATCAGCCTCAAGGACCGTTCCGTCGGCAATTTTCTGGGAAATTATCTTTACGACAATCGAGGTGGAGGACTGCGCGCGGAAAACTCCGTTCCGGTCATCCGGAACAACACGTTCGTACGCAATGGAGACAGCGCCGGTTACGCCGTTCGCCTGGAAGGCGTCACGTCGGCCGGATTAAGTAACAATCTGGTCGTGTCCGGTTACGGGGGATTTCGTGTGTTCAAAAGTCAGACGGTAACGATGTCGCACAACGCGGTGTGGAACCTTGCCGTACCGTATGACGGCATTGAAGGCGGTCCGACCGCACTTGAGGCGCCGCCGCGATTTGTGAATCCGGCGATCGACGACTTTCGCCTCGATCCGTCATCGGCGTTGTATCATAAAGGCGAAGGCCGTGTCTCGATCGGCGCGGACTTCGACTACGACAAAAGCGCCAAACGTCAGCGTCTCGACTACCTGCGGAATCAGGTGACGAAAGACCTTGTGCGGGGGAACTGGTACCTCGCGTATCAGGGCGCCAGGGAAATGATCGAGATCGACTCGACGGGCGGCGAGGGCCAGAGTCTTTTCAAAAAAGCGAGTTCCCATCTCGCCGAAGCGTATGCCGAACAGGCGAGGGAGGAATTCAACCGCGGTAATCTCAGTCTGGCCACGAACACCCTGCGCTTTGCCGAAAAATACGACGCCTCCAATGAAGCCGTGAAGGATTTACGGGAGCGCATCGACGAAGCGTCGCGGGCGTCGCAGATCCGTTTTTTTTCCGTGATTGGCGTGCTGGCGGTCAGCGTCGTCGGGCTGGGTTACGTTCTTCGCAAGTGGATCCGGCAGCGTGACGCCCAGCGCCAGGTGCAGTGGTGGCTCGAAGACGCGGAGGAGCACGTGGAAATGATGCAGGCCGCGGAAGGCGCCTCGTACGATGCCGACGCGACCCGCGAAGCCTTGAACGCGATCGAAAAGGCACGGGGCGCATTTGCCCGCAAGGAGTGGGACGAAACGGAACGGCACTGCGCCGATACCGTCCACTATGCCAATCGGGCCAGGGACGCTGCGGAACGGTATCATCGCCTCAAACGCGATGCGATCTTCGATACCGGGAACGCGGAGACGGAAATGATGCATTTCAAAACAAGCGATACGTCGGGCCGGTTCTATTCCGAGATTGCCGATCTGCAATCGCAATTGCAGAAGGCGCAGGATGCGATCGTCGGCCAACGTTACGGCGATGCCAGGGACCTCGCGGCGCAGATCGTGGAAGCCATTGGCAACCTCCGGACGGTGTCGGCGCAGGAACGCGACCGTGAAATTCTGTCGCTTTTTCAGGAAACCGAAACGCTCATTATCGACGCGCTGGCGAGCAACAGCAGCGCGGACGTGATTTCCGTCGTCATCGATTTCAAGTCCGACCTCGAGGTGCTCAAAACGGGATTCACCGCGGGTCAGCTCGACGCGGAAGAGACGTGCCACCAGGTCCGGCAGATCCGCGACTTCATCAACGAAGCGATGAAAATCGGCGAGCCCGGAGCAGGGGCATCACGACGGAAACGAACGTATTATGAAATTCTGGGCGTCAAGGAAGACGCCACACTGGAGCAGATCAAGCAGGTGTATCGAAAACTCAGCATGATTTATCATCCCGACGTCAATCAGGACATGGGCATTGCCGGCGACGAACGGTTTCGGGAAATCAAGGAAGCGTACGACGCCCTGATGTTGGAAAAGACGAACGGAGGGCGTTCGTGAAAACGGCTTCCCGCGCGCCTTTCCGCATTTTTGCCGTGCTGGTCGTGCTCTGCCTCGCGCAGGCCGGCTGGTGGATTTATTTCCAGATTCAGGAGGCCGAGCATTCGTATCAACTCCGCATGAGCCATCTCGAGGCCGTGCGGTCTCTTGTCGAACTGCAACACGGGAACGCCCGTACCGGCATCGTCGACAGCGTACTGGCGCTGCAGTATCCCGATCTGAGGGTCCTGTCGTCCGATCCGCTTCGCCTCGGTATCCGCGAGGACGCCGTACGGCGCGAACGACGGGATGCGGACGGACGGGTGGTGATGTTTATCTCGGAAGGAGTGTTTTTTTTGCTGCTGATACTGGGTGGCATGGTCGTGATCTACATGACGATGGTGAGAGACGCGCGGCTGCAGAGGCAACAGAATAATTTCATCCTCAGTGTCACACACGAATTCAAGTCGCCGCTCGCATCGTTGAAACTGTACCTGCAGACGATTTTGGCCAAACCCGTGGCCCCGGACCGCCAGCGGGCCTTTCTCGAAAACGGCCTCGGCGATATCGATCGTTTACAAACCCTCATCGACAACGTGCTTGCCGCTTCACGGATCGAACACGGAGGTCAATGGTCCATGGAGCCTGTGAACCTGTCCGAGGTGGCGGAAAACGTACTGAAAAAAGCATTGTATATTCCGGACCGGCATCGCATCGAAACGTCGATCGAGACCGATCTCCGGATGACCGGCGATTCGGCCGCTCTGTATTCCGTCATCGATAATTTATTGGACAATGCGCTCAAATACTCGAACCAACAGGTCCGTCTTTCGTTGGCGAAGCATGACGGCCGCATTGAATTGCGGGTTGAAGACCGCGGTCCCGGTATCGATTCCAAATACCGGAAATTGATCTTTCAGAAATTTTTCCGGATTGGAGACGAAATGACGCGTCGTTCACACGGTACGGGTCTCGGCCTTTTTCTGGTCGACCAGATCATTCAGCGCCACGGCGGTACGGTCGACATCCGTACGCAAACGTCCGGTGAGACCGGAACGATGTTTATCGTGTCATTTCCAGCAAAGGAGACGCCTTGAAGCCACGAATCCTTCTTGTCGAAGACGAAGCGCATATTGCGGAATCGTTGTTGTTCAATCTCGAGGATCCGTACGACGTCGTGTGGGTCAAGGACGGGGAGTCGGCACTGTCGCTCGTCCGATCCGAGCGGATCGATCTTTTGATCCTCGACGTCATGCTGCCCGGGTTGAACGGTTACGACGTCTGCAAAAAAATCCGCGACGACGGGAACAACGTACCGATCCTGATGCTGACGGCGCGGAATGAAGACCGGGACCGCGTGGAGGGCCTCCGGCAAGGCGCTGACGACTATCTCGGCAAGCCGTTCAATCTGGACGAATTTTTACTTCGCGTGCAGGCGCTGTTGCGGCGGGCCGGGCTGAAGGAACAGTCCCATAGCCGATTTTCATTCCATGACGTTACCATCGATTTCGACAATTACGAAGCGACGAAAAACGGCCGCAAGATGACGCTGACGAAAACCGAATGCCTGTTGATGAAACTCCTGATCGAAAAGGAAGATCAGGTGGTCACGCGCGAGGAGATGCTGTCGAAAGTCTGGGGATATGAAAATTTTCCGTCGACGCGGACGGTGGATAACTTCGTCGTCAAGCTTCGTACCTATTTCGAACCCGATCCGAAAGAACCGAGGTTCATTCTGTCGGTGCGAGGAGTGGGATACAAGTTTACGAGATTGGTATAGGAAATGACCGGGCGCATGGCAACGAGCAGGGAAGAAAAAACTTATTGTGACTCTCGAGCGGCGCGGTTATTTTAACCCACATCGTTCGAACAAAGGAGACAGTATGAAATGGTTGGTCGCATTCGTTGTACTGGGGACGTCAGCCGTCGCCCAGGACGCGCCGGGAGACACGTATACCATCGCGGCGGGTTCCAACACGATCACAATCACGGGCGCGAAGCGCGGGGCCGAAGGATATTATAAAGAAGTCGTGATGAATAGCACGATGCCCCTGCGGGTCTTTTTCAAGAAGAACGATAAAACGGATTCCGATCTCTATGCCAACGAAGTAAAGATATATTACAAGCGGAATGAGCGAGGAGAAGAAGTCTGCGACGTCGGTATCGACGGCAAGTTCTACTGGTCGTCGCGCGTCGTATACTTTGTTACGGCCAATGTCCAGGCGGATTTCATCAAGGTGAACGACAACCGCATCACGCTGGACAAAATCTATTATCTCGATCAGGGAGGAATTCCCTTTTCCATTTCGCGCATTGCCGCCCGCTAAGGGCGGTTTTCGTTTTAGCACACGCTTTTTGACGAACCTCCTCGATGTCGGACTTTGTCCATCTTCATACCCACAGCGATTACAGTTTCCTCGACAGTTGTTGCAAAGTAGACCAACTCATCGGCGCCGCGGTGGAAAGCCGCATGCCGGCGCTGGCGCTGACGGATTACGGAAATCTTTGCGGCGCGGCGGAATTCTACAGCAAGGCGAAAGCCGCCGGCATCAAGCCGATCATCGGGATGGAGGCGTATCTCGCACCCAACCGCCTGGAAAAAAGCCGCTTGATTTACCATCTCCTGCTGATGGTCAAAGACGAAACCGGGTACCGGAACCTGACGAAGCTTTCATCGCTCGGGTATCTCGAAGGGTTTTATTACAAACCGCGGATCGATAAGGCGCTGTTGCGGCAACATGCGGCGGGACTGATCGGGACGTCGGCCTGCCTCAAAGGGGAAATTCCACAGAGTCTGATGCACGGGCGATACGACCAGGCACGGGCCGCCGCCCTGGAATACCTCGATATTTTTGAGGGACGTTTTTATCTCGAAGTTCAGCGGCACGGACTCGAGGTCGATACGCGTGTCATCGAAGGCATGCAACGCCTCTCCGCCGACCTGAATATACCTCTCGTGGCCGCCAACGATATCCATTATATGCGTCCCGAACAGGCGTCCGCTCATGAAGTGCTGCTTTGCATCCAGTCGGGCAAGACGATCAACGACGTTACCCATCCCCGATATCCAGGCCATTCGTTTTACTTCCGGTCGTCGGCGGAAATGAAAACATTGTTTGAAGACATACCGTCGTCGATCGACAATACGCTGGCACTTGCGGAATCCGTGGAATTCAAAATGAACTTCGGACAGGCTTTGCTGCCGAAATTTACGCTGCCCGATGGAACAACGGAAGACGATTACCTCCGGCAGTTGGCTTTTGCCGGACTTCGGGAAAAAGTCGGCGACCTCTCGGAGCCTCTACGTGAACGTCTGGAGTACGAGCTGGACATGATCGCGAAAATGGGATTTCCAGGGTACTTTCTCGTCGTCCAGGACTTCATCAATTCCGCGAAAAAACTGGGCGTATCCGTCGGTCCGGGCCGCGGGTCCGCCGCGGGCAGTTTGGTTTCGTACGCCGTCGGCATTACCAACGTCGATCCGATCAAATACAGTTTGCTGTTCGAACGCTTTCTGAATCCCGAACGTATTTCGATGCCCGACATCGATATCGACTTTGACGACCGCAACCGGAACAAGGTCATCGAGTATGTGATCGAAAAATACGGCAAGGACAACGTCGCCCAGATCATCACGTTCGGCACGATGGCTGCCCGGGGCGTCCTGCGCGACGTGGCCCGTGCGCTGGAAGTGCCGCTCGGTGAAGCGGACCGTATTGCCAAGATGGTGCCGCGTAAACTCGGCATCACGCTTTCCGAAGCGATCGAGCAGGTTCCGGAGATGAAGGCGCTGGAACAGAGCCCGAATCCAAGTTTGCAAAAGCTGCTGGAAAACGCACGGCACCTCGAAGGGCTGGTCCGTCAGCCCGGTATTCACGCGGCCGGCGTCGTGATTACCCCGCGTCCGTTGACCGAGTTGATCCCGGTGTACAAATCGTCACGGGACGAAATCGCGACCCAGTTTGACAAAGATTGGGTCGAGAAAATCGGGTTGCTGAAGATGGATTTTCTCGGCCTGACGACGCTGACGATACTGGATGACGCGTGCCGGCTGATCGAACAGCACCACGGGACGTCCATCGACCTGGACAAAATTCCTCTCGACGACGAAGCGACGTTCCAGCTTTTCTGGCGCGGCGAGACGATCGGCATTTTTCAGTTTGAATCGCAGGGCATGACGGAGTACATGAAGCAACTCAAGCCGACGAGCATCGAAGACCTGATCGCGATGAACGCGCTTTACCGTCCGGGCCCGATGGAATTCATCAACACCTATATCGCCCGTAAACACGGACGCGAGCCGATCGATTGTTATCACGAAACGCTTGAACCGATTTTACGTCCGACGTACGGCGTCATCGTGTATCAGGAGCAGGTGATGCAGGTTGCCCAGGTGTTGGCCGGATTTTCTCTGGGCAAAGCGGACGTGGTGCGCCGGATCATGGCGAAAAAAAAACCCGACGAGCTCGAAAAAATTCGCCCGGAATGGATCGAAGGAGCCGTCGCGAGGGGCTATAGCAAAGATCTCGCGGAAAAGATTTTCAGTCTTCTGGTCCCTTTTTCCAACTACGCGTTCAACAAAAGTCACTCGGCAGCCTATTCGATCCTCGCGTATCAGACGGCCTACCTCAAGGCGCACTATCCCGCGGAGTTTATGGCCGCGGTGTTATCGAGTGAAATGGCGAACACCGACCGCATTTCGGTGTTGATCTCCGCCTGTCGCGAGATGGGGATTGATGTGCTGCCTCCCGACGTCAATGCGAGCGTCGCGGCGTTTTCCGTCAAAGATAAGACCATCCGGTTCGGCCTCGGAGCGGTGAAAAACGTCGGTCTGGGCGCGATCGAGTCGATCATCCAAGCGCGGCAGGAGCACGGGCCATTTCAAAATCTGATGGATCTGGCCGCCCACGTCGATCTGCGGCTCGTGAATAAAAAAGTCCTCGAAAGCCTCGTCATGTCCGGCGCCTGCGATTCGCTTGCGGGGCATCGTGCCCAGCAGTTTGCCGCCGTCGAGATGGCCGTCGACCATGCGGCGAAATTTCAGGAGCGGATGAACAGCGATCAGGTCGACATTTTTGGCGGTACGCTATCGACGGAAGAGAATTCACATCGGACCGTGTTCAAACTGCCGGAAGTTCCCAAATGGTCGCACGCCGAGTCGCTGGCCAAAGAAAAAGAACTGCTCGGATTTTACGCGTCCGGACATCCGCTGGATAAATACCGGCTGCATCTCGAAACCTTCGGTACGACGACGACACTGGACGAACTCACGGACGGTGCGGACGTACGGATCGGCGGCATGATCAGTGAAATTCGACAGATCTTCGACCGCAAAGGCAATCCGATGGCCTTTGTCAAACTGGAGGGCCTGCACGGTTCAATCGAAGTCGTCGTTTTCGCCAGTGTGATGAAAGACCTGGGCCCCGCGCTCAAAAAGGAAGCCATCGTGATGGTGGCCGGCAAAGTGTCCTACCGCAACGAGGTCCCAAGCATTCTGTGCGACCGCATATTTACAATGGACGAGGCGTTTGAATCGCTCACCGGACGTATCGTTCTCCACGTGTCCTATCATCAGCTCCATAACGGCATCGTACCGGCATTGATGGAACTGTTGCAACAAAACCGTCCGCCGTCGGACACGCGCAGTTCATGTGAAGTTCATCTTTGCGTCGATCTGGCCGATCGCCCCGCTCTCGCGACGTACAAAATCAATCGCTTTCGCATTGTGCCGTCTATGAATCTCTTGAACGGGCTTGCGAAGATTCTTGGCCGGGGCAAAGTACATATCGCGGCGCGCTAATATCGCGTTACCTGAATATGTTATTGTAAGGCTGGAAGCGTTTCTTGACCTTGGGTCAATAATGAGATGTTCGGTATCTTACATACGATTCACGAAGTCGGCATCTCTGGATGAGAGTCATCTCGGACTTCCTTTCCAGATCTTGAAAAGGGACGTCCTGTTCAAACTCTCCATTTGTATTACGTTCATGATTTTGCCCGCCGTGGCGCAACGACAAAACGTGTATTTCGATCATCTCACCATCGAGGAAGGGCTTTCTCAAAGTTCCGTTCATGTCGTCATTCAAGACCGCTACGGTTTTATGTGGTTCGGTACGGCCGGCGGGCTCAATCGATACGACGGATACACGATCGAGCGGTACACTCACAACCTCCTCGATACGACTACCATCGCCAACGACTGGATTACACAGCTTCATGAGGATGTTTCGGGTCGGATATGGATCGGGACGGCGGGCGGTCTTAGCGTTTATCATCCTCCGGTCAATCGTTTTTCATCGGTTGCACTCAACGATCAGGGGGCGCTGGGAACATCGATCACCGATCTGCTGACGGACACGTCGGGCAGGGTCTGGGCGGCGACGCGACAGGGACTTTTTCGTTATGATCCGGACGCCGGTACATCGAAGCTCGTCATGTCGGCACCGGTCACGGCGCTGGGTTATGAATCGCCGGGAACATTTTGGGTCGGTACGGCGGACTCGCTGATTCTTGTTTCATCGGTCGACGGATCGAGGGCGGGATTCGCGATCCGGCTTCCGGTGACGTCGCTGCGCCGCGATCACGCCGGTCACCTGTGGATTGGCTCTGACGACGGCTTGATGCGCCTCGATCGTTCGCGTTCGCGGCTGGAACCGATGACGATTTTGCGAAAGCACCTCGGTAAAAATCCGCGCATCTTCAAACTGTACGAAGACCGCGGGGGATGGATGTGGCTGGGTACGGCGGCGGACGGTTTGTTGAAACTGGATCCTAAACGGGAAAAAGTGATTGCGTACGCCTACGATCATCTGGATCCGGGAAGTCTCGGCCGGGGCGAAGTCCAGGCTATTTTCGAAGACCGAACGGGGATTCTGTGGGTCGGAACGAGCCTTGGCGGCATTTCCAAACTCAGCAAAACGCGTGGACGTTTTAAACTGGCCCGCCATGAAGAAGGGGAAGGCGTTCTCGAGCATAATATCTGGTCGATTACAGAAGACCGCGACGGCAATTTATGGTTTGCAACGGAATCCGGGTTGTGCTTTCTGGATCGTGGGGCCAACCGGTATCATCACGTGACGGTCGAAGGGATGCCGCGCCGGTTACTGTATCTCCATGAGGATCCGACCGGTCATTTGTGGATCGGCGGGACGGACGAATTGATCCGTATGGATCGTAAGACGAGTGCCGTTCGGTTCTATCGTCATCGCGATGAAGATTCTACCTCACTGTCAAAGGGTGATGTACGTGCCGTTTTCACGGAGGATAACGTATTATGGGTCGGCACGTCGAGCGGACTGGACCGCCTCGATCTGACAACGGAGACATTTTCGAGACCGCTCCCGGTGCGGGGCTCCGTCCAGTGTCTGAGCAGTGATCCGAATGGAAATCTGTGGGTGGGCACGATGTCGGGTCTGTACCGCATTGATCCATACCGGCAGGGGGTAACCACGTTCGAACGCACAACGGAGACGGAAGGCGCGCTGAGCCATCCATTTGTTCTTTCGATCTACCCGGAGCCCGGCGGCGACGTCTGGATCGGGACGTATGGAGGAGGATTGAACCGGTTTGATGCAAAGACACAGACCTTCGAATCTTTTTCTTATCTCGAAGGAGTCGGTGAAAGCATCGTCTACGGCATCCTGCCCGGCAATGACCGCCATCTCTGGTTGAGTACCAATCGCGGTCTTGTTCGTTTCGACCCCGTGTCGCGGGCTTCGCGTACATACGACGTTTCCGACGGGCTTTCGAGCAATGAATTCAACCAAGGCGCGTACTGCCGTACCCGCGCCGGGGAACTCTTCTTTGGTAATATCAACGGTACCGTCAGTTTCTTCCCGGACGAAATCCGGGATAATCAATACGTACCTCCCGTTCTGGTGACGGCATTTAAAAAATTTGACCGTGTGATTCGATTCCCGCAGCCGGTCTGGGAAATGACGGATTTGCAGCTTTCGTATAACGAAAATTTTTTTTCATTCGAATTTACAGCACTCGATTTCAACAACCCGTCGAAGAACCGGTATGCCTACCGGCTCGAAGGCTTCGACCATTCGTGGATCTATTGCGGAACGCGCCGCTACGCCAGTTATACCAACCTGAGTCCCGGGCAGTACGTATTTCGCGTCATTGCATCGAATGACGACTTGGTATGGAACGACCGCGGCTTTGCGATTCGCGTAACGATCGTGCCCCCGTTCTGGCGCACGTGGTGGTTTTATGCGATCGTCGTCCTCGTCGTCATCCTGACGGCCGTAGGATTTCACGAATATCGAGTGCGTCAGGAAATCAAACAGACGCTGGCGATTCAAAAAGCGAGAATTCAGGAAAGTGAACGCGTTCGAAAAAAAGCCGCCGATGATTTTCATGACGAATTCGGACATAAATTGACCAAAATCACGCTGCTTTGCGAAGTCATGAAAAACGACCTGAGGGACCCGCGGCCGGAGGCCGTGGACGTGCTCAACAAGATCATCAATACGTCGAAAACGCTGTCCATTGGCATGCGCGATTTTCTATGGACCATGAACCCTGAAAAAGACAGCCTGTATGAAACGGCCGTTCGGTTGAAGGACTTTGGCGATGACTTGTTCGATCGCAGCGGTGTGGCGTTTACCGTCGACGGACTGACGCCGAAGATGGAGTCGGTCAAATTGACCATGGAATGGCGCCGCAATCTGACGCTGATCTTCAAAGAAGCCATGAATAATATTTTAAAGCATGCCCGGAGCCGTAACGTCCATCTGGAATTCGGCGTCGGTGAAACGCACGTCGATATCCGGCTGTCGGACGACGGAATCGGTTTTTCGTCGGCCAACGGATCGGCCGGCCAGGGCCTTTTCAGCATGCGAAATCGCGCGCAGAAATTAAACGCGGAATTGTCCATCCGGTCGAGCGATCAGATCGGAACGGTCGTACACTTCCGCGGTCCCCTTCACGTCAATTCATCACCCAGATAAAGGAGTTCGTATGATAACGGTATCGATCGTGGAAGACGACGAGGACATCCTCAACAGTCTGGCGACCCTGATCAACAATATCCCGCGATTTCAGTGCAAACACAAGTACTCGACGTGCAAGGCGGGCGTCGACGGCGTGGTAAAAAATCCGACCGACGTCGTTTTGATGGACATCGGACTACCGGACATGTCTGGTATCGAAGGCATCCGGAGGATCAAGGAGAAGATCCCCGATATCGACATCATCGTGTTGACGGTACATGAAAACGACGAGTACGTTTTTGAGGCGCTGTGCGCGGGCGCGTGCGGATATCTCGTCAAAGATACGCCGACGGCCAAGATCATCGAGGCGATCAAGGACGTCGCGAGCGGAGGCGCGCCGATGAGCACCCAGATTGCCCGTATGGTCGTCGGATCGTTCCAGAAAAAGCCGCACGCGCTTCTGACGACGCGAGAGACCGAGGTACTCGGACAACTGTGCATGGGCAAGAGTTACAAAATGATCGCGGATTCCCTTTTTATCAGCGAGGAAACCGTCCGCCGCCATCTCAAAAGTATTTACAAAAAACTGGAAGTTCATTCCAAGTCGGAAGCCGTGGCGAAGGCGTTGAAAGAAAAACTAGTGTAGAATGCGCTGACAATTTAAAACGTACTGCTTTTTTTGAAGGCGCTATAATACCACCACAGTACTCCGACGCTGGCCATCAGAACGATGGCTTGGAGGGCGATCGGCATCGACAGACGCGTGACAAACCCTTCGAGCAGTCCGGCAACGATCAGAAGCGGAACCGTACTCAGCAGGAGCTTGATCGCGACGAGGCCGTTTTGGAGAAGCGCCTGATGCCGGGGTAAAGGACCCGGAAAAACCAGCGCTTTGCCGATCAGCAGACCGCCCCCACCTGCGATAAAAATACTGCTCAATTCAAGCGTGCCGTGGATCATGATGGTGAAGTACGATTCGATCAGCAATCCATGCTTGAAAAACAGATGGAAAAATCCGCCGAGGATCAGGCCGTTGTAAAACAGAACGTAAATCGTTCCCATTCCGAGAAAACAACCGAGCGCAAACGCGAAAAACGTGACCTTGATGTTGTTGGTCATGATAAAACTCGACATCAGGGGGCTGCTTTCACCCTTGTAAACGGCGAACGGATCGTTTTTGTTGATGTTTTCGATGGTCATGTCGACGTATCGGTCGCCCAGTAAGTGATTCGGCAGGTCGGGGTTGAGCCAGCAGCCCAAAAAAGCGAGTACGACGCCGGCGGTAAAAATCATCGCCGCCGTCATAACGGACGCTTTGCCGACTGCAAAACTTTGCCGTACCTGGTCCAGTGCCGACGAGAGCCAGCGACGTACCGTCAGTTTTCGAGATCCGTAGATTAATGCATGCGAACGCTGAATGAGCGTATTGAGATCCGCGACGACGGAACTGTGCGGATACCGGCTGTCGGCGTAGGCGTAGTCCGCACACACGGCGCGGTACAGCCGGATCAATTCGACCAACTCGTCGGAATCGGTGACGCGGTTCTGATGGCGATCGAGCAGGTGTCGCAAACGGTACCAGTTGTCTCTCCGCTGATGAACAAACGTTTCGAGTTTCACAGCAGGGACTCCACGAGGCGGAGGTCGTCGCGGATGATTTTCCTGTACGTCTCGGGGCTACCGGCGTCGCACCAGTAACCGTTATGATCGTAGGCCGACACGGGTTTTCCCTCCGTCATCAGAGGCAGGTAGAAATCGGTGATCACCGATGAAAACTGCGGTTGTACGTAATCAAAAATCGACGGCTCGACGACGTGAATTCCCGAAAAAACACGCGGCTGAAAATGACCGGCAGACGGTGGTCGACCGGTGATTTGACGAACCCGTCCGGATTCATCGATGCGGACGTCGCCGGATTTCGAAGACGAATCCGCGATCGTCACCATCGTTGCCGGCGCGCCGGATGATCGGTGATGGGCGACGACCTCGCGAAGTCCGATGTCCGAAATGACGTCGGCGTTAAAGATGACGAACGTCTCGTCCTGCAGATGGGCCCTTGCAAAGGCAATGCCGCCTCCCGTGCCGAGGATCGTTTCCTCAACTGAAAAAATAAAATGAATATCCGGAAAAACATCGGTGAGATAACTTCGGATCTGATCGCCATGGTAATGCAGGTTGACGACGATCTCGGAAATGCCGGCGTTTTGTAACGATCGCACGGGCCAATCGATCAAACGATGAGAACCGATGGGGAGGAGCGGCTTGGGCAGATCGCGCGTCGCGTTTCCCAGGCGGGTACCAAATCCCGCGGCGAGAATGAGTCCTTTCATTCAGCCGAGCTTTTGAATGATTTCCGGAATCTGGCGAACGCGTTCGACGACGGCGACGGCGCATTCGCTTACGCTTTTGGGCTCGACCTGCCAGTTTTTGATACGATGGAGCGAATCCAGATACAGGCGCTGCTTTGCCGTTTTCGGTTCAAATCCCTTGCGGTGCGTCGGCCACTTGGCCTGGACCGTAATCATGTCGAGTTGTTTGGCCGGTACGATATCGCGGTCGATGCGATCGCCGATCATCACGGTCTTCCCGAAACTGCATCCGGCATGATTGACCGCCCACTCGAAGATTTTCTTGCGGGGTTTGTTGAGATTGATGATACCCGAGATGGCCATGACCTTGAAGCAGTCGGCGACCCGATGTTTTTTTAGAAAATCGAGGATCTCGTGCGGTTGATCGGCGATGATGCCGAGCTTGTACTGTTTCGAGAGTTTGCGCAGCACGGAATCGATGCCGGGTACGAGGATGAGGTCGCGTGTCAGATGCCGGTGAATATAGTGTTTGACCTCCTGATGCCAGGCGTTGTATGCTTTTTTCGGGAGATACATTTTTGCGATCGAATAGTGCGGTGCGTCGTCGGCATGACCCAGAATCAAGTCTTCACGCGTTTGGACGAGTTCGGCGAACGACAGATCGATGCCGTGCGCGAGCAGGCTTTTTTCGAGGAGACGGTACAGATTGAACCGAAGGCGATCCTCATTGGCAATGACGTCGCCGACGTCGAAGAAGATCCATTCGATCCGGCGATTTTTAAGCGGTGCGGCCATGGTGCATGATCCTGTCGAAAAGTCGGCACACCGGCGTCCATTGGGGAAACCGCCGCATCGTCTTCACGGCGTGGCTGAACGCCGGTTCAATATACCTCAAGTAAAAAGGATTTCCAAGCTTTTGATAACAGTACGCAAAAGCGCCGGCGTCGTGGAGTTTTCGCTGGATGAGGGTATGGTCATACAATTCCTGTGAAAATTGGATTCCCGTTTGGGATACAAACCGCGGGATCAATTGTTCCTTCCATTGTTCAGGAACGGTGACGTAAACGTCTTCGAGCAGAGCCACGACGTCATACCAGGGATTGCCCAGACGTGCATCCTGAAAATCGATCAGAACCGGTTCGTTGTCGCGTAACAGGATGTTGGATGATTGAAAATCGCGATGGGTCAAAACAAGTGATGGGTGCAACAGCGGCGCTGTTAATTGCGTATGAAATGCATCCAGCTCAACACATTCTTCGGGCGACAGGGAATACCGGTAATGACCGCCGATGAGTTGATCGAGAAGGTGGAAGCGGTATTCAAACTCATACGTTGCCGTGTCGAAAGCCCTTCGATGGGCAGGGGAGGGTTGAGTAATCGCCTGAATTCGTGTGATCATGTCGATGAGACGCGCGTAAATCTCAAACTCATCCGGACGGTCATGCAAGCGCTGCGTCAGCGTTAGATCGCCAAGGTCCTCGATCATCACAAGCCGGTGGTCGGGAAGAGCTTGATGTACATCCGGAACCGGGATGCCGGCGGACGAAAGGCATGTATGGATTGCAAGGAATTCTTCGAGGCTGTCGTTCGTTTCAAATACGATCGCAACCATCGACCGTTTTTTAAGAATCCGGTAGAATAATTTGCCGGATGCCCCGCCCGTCATGGGCATCACACGAGCGGCTTCGGTATGAATAAGGCCGGCGAGCGTTTCAGGAGTCATACGAAAATTCAGGTTTCCTTTACATGCGAATGTAGTTAGTTTCTTAAAAAAAAGAAGGACGGATATGCATCACGACACCGATCGCCGATCGTTTTTGAAAACACTTATGGCGTTGCCCCTGGGAGTTTTTCTAACCGGTGCGTCCCGGCCGGTCCGTTCGACCACGTTTGAACTGGACGGCATGGAGGAATTGAAAAAAGTCGGAGGATCCGTATTGATCAAGGACGTAACGATCGGCAAAACGACGACGAACCTGATCATCGTGAGAAAATCCGAGACCGAATACGTCGTTTTTTCCGCCGTGTGTACGCATAAAAAATGCAACGTGCGGTTCAAGAATGACCTGAACGCGTTCAAATGCCCATGTCACGGCAGCATGTACGATATCGACGGCGTCGTCCAGAACGGTCCGGCGCCGGCAAACCTGACACGATTCAAATCGGAAATACAGGGCAATAAACTGATCGTATCTGAACCATGATCACGCAAGCATGAAGTCGATGACTTTCTTCTGCGGATCAAACGGGGCAAGTTGACTCAATCCTAATTTTTCACACGCCAGGTCGATCATCAAGCGTTCCTCCGGACTTTTTCCCGCCGGTTGATAAAAACGACCCGCCTCGACCAACGCCGCTTTCGGTACCATGCCGACGATTTCGCTCCCCGTCACTTGCGTTCCCAGCGTTTCGGCTTCCTGACGGCACGCTTCGAAAGCCGTGTGGATTCCGGTATTCAGGTAATTCAGCAGATTCATCGATACCTGCGTGATCTTGTGGGCTTCCATGTAAATGCCCTTGGCCTGCGTGTCTTTGAGACGGCCGGGAATTCGAATCGTCTTGCCCTCGGCGTCTTTGACGATGTTGCCGTTGTTGTCTTTTTTGGGACGACCGCTTTCGCGAAGACGAAACGCGATTTCATCCGCGAGTTGTACGTCCGGCGTTTTAAGGTTTACGTTGTACGCGACGAGAAAAAATCGGGCGCCCGTGGCGGTGGCGCCGGAACGGGCGACGCGCTCCGTGTATGTCGAGGGGCCGAAATCGGGCTCCCATTCCGGCTGTGCCATTTTGGTTTCCAGCATTTCGTATTCACCCTTACGGATGTCGGGCAGTTTCCGGCGTTCCGGGCGTCGTGCCGCCTGTGCGTAGAGATAAATCGGAAGGCCGAATCGCGCGGCCGCGGCGTCTCCGTACGATTCCGCAAGCCGTACGCAATCGCCCATGGTGACACGGGCCACCGGAACGAACGGTACAACGTCGACCGCACCCATGCGCGGGTGCTCGCCGGTATGTTTCCGCATGTCGATCATTTCCATCGCGACGGCCGTACCGGCGAGTGCGGCATCGACGGTCGCCTTCGGTTCTCCCGCAAATGTCACGACGACGCGATTGTAGTCTTTGTCCGGTTCGACGTTGAGGAGCCGTACTCCGTCGACGGCTTCGATGGCGTCGGCAATGGCGTTGATGATCCGGACATCGCGACCTTCACTAAAGTTGGGAACGCATTCGACAATCGGTTTCATCAGGATTTCTTCTCGATATTTTTGTAAAACTTCATGAAATCGTCGGGCTGCATGAATTCGACGCGTCCGATGCGCTGGCAGCGTTTTTTGTACAGCGAGGCCTGCCAGGACACGACGAGTCGAAGACCGCGCTGCTGAACAAGCGCGAAAATCAGGCTGTCCATCAGGTTTCCGGTGTTCTGTGTATTGTGCAGGACCTCGCCGAAAAAATGATCGAGAAAGTATTCGGCGGAGAGATCGTACGTTGCCGGGTAGAGAATTTCGACGTTGTACGTCCGATCGAAGTTTTCAAAAAAACCGAGTAGTTCTTTTTCCGTACAGTGCGGGGCGATCAGGCTGCACACTTCGAGCAGGTTAAAAACTGTGGTGAAATTTTTCTGGTTTTGGATACGGTGGAGGAACAGGCTGTTCTGTTCGTACCGCGGATCGGACGTATAAAAATTGTCCATGATGAAGACGTCGCTGTCAATCAGTATCATCGCCGTATCTCCTCAAACTCTTGACCGCATCGTCGACGTTTTGGAAAGGCAGTTTGCCTTCGATGCCGGCGGCGATTTGCTTCAGTTTTTCCCGAGAATTGACCTGCTGTTCGCTGGTGACTTCGGCCTTGGTGCGGCGCCGGATTTTTTCGATCACCGTCACGCCCTGTAAATTGGGCGCGACGTCGTCGGAAATGCGCTCATCCGTCACAACGATCAAAAGTTTCGTGTTATTGTCGATCGTCACGTCTTCCAGCGTTTCGATCTTTCCGTTTCGAAAAACGCCCTGAACGGTTTTCATGACAGCTCCTTCCCGGCGTCAGGCCGAGTAAATATGGAGATCGTCGTCATTGATCCGCACCGACGGATACTCGCGCAGTTTGGCAACCACTTCGTTCATGATCTGGTGCAGACGAGAATCGGTTTTGGCTTCGAAACGAATCACGAGAACGGGTTGCGTATTGGACGCCCGCACCAGTCCCCACCCGTCGCCGTACTGGATGCGCACGCCGTCCACGTCGGAGATCGAGTATCGTGCTCGGAAATACTCCCGCACTTCATCGACAATGCGGAACTTATCTTCTTCGGTCGTATCGACGCGGATTTCCGGCGTGGAAACAAACGCCGGGATGCTGTCCGCCAGTTGGCCTAACGACTGACCTGAACGCGAGATCATCTGTACGAGGCGGCAGGCGACGTAGATGGCGTCGTCATAGCCCCAGAAATCGTCGGCAAAAAAGATATGGCCGCTCATTTCTCCGGCCAGCGGATTTTTGAGTTCTTTCATTTTTGCTTTGAGCAGCGAGTGACCGGTCTTGTACATCACGGGGATGCCGCCATGGTTTTGAATGTCCTCGATGAGCGCCTGGGAGCATTTGACGTCGAACAAGATTTGTGAACCCGGATTTTTTTTTGTGATCTCACGGGCCAGAAGCGCCAGCAGCTTGTCTGCAAAAATCACGCGGCCTTTTTCATCGATCGCGCCGACACGGTCGGAATCACCGTCGAAGCCGAGGCCGAGGTCCGCTTTCTGCTCCAGCACGAGTTGCCGCAAATCCTGGATGTATTCCAGTTTGGTCGGATCGGGGAGATGGTTGGGAAATGTTCCGTCGAGTTCGCAGTACAACTCGACGACCTCGCAGCCCAATCGCCGAAAAATTTCCGGCGCGATGTGGCCCGCGGTTCCATTTCCGGCGTCGATCACGATTTTAAACGGACGCTCGAGCCGTATTTTAGATTGCAGCATCTCGAGGTACGCCGCTTCGATCTCCAGCGGTTTCGCCTTTCCTTTTCCAACGGCAAAGTCTTTTTTGTCGATCAGTTTTTTGAGTCCCTGGATCTCCTCACCGTAGATCGGCGCGAGTCCGTCGCACATTTTGAATCCATTGTATTCGCGCGGATTATGGCTGCCGGTCACCATGATACCGCCATCGGCTTTTGTGTGAACGATCGAATAATAAAGCGCCGGCGTCGGTACTTCTCCGACGTCGGTGACGTCGAGGCCCGTGGAGAGTATGCCCTTGACGAGGGCATTTTTGAGCTTCAGTGACGTCGTCCGCACGTCCCGCCCGACGGTGACGTGCCGAGCGCCTTTTCGTACCATAGCCGTACCGTACGCTTTACCGATTAATTCAACGACATCGACGTGCAGGTCTTCACTCACGATGCCGCGGATATCGTATTCACGAAAGATGTTCGGATTGACATGAACGCGAGACGCGGGGCGTGTTGATTTTTTTACCGGCGTACGTTTGCGTACGGGCGTTTTTTTCGATTTGACGATTTTTTTCTTCGTCGCCGACGGGTTCATTTTTTTTCCGCGGGAAGATTTTTTGACGGGCGTTTTTTTATTTTTAGAAGAGATTTTACCGCGGGTTTTCGAATGTCGGGCGTTTTGTTTCCTGGCCATGATTCCTCGAATGCTGTCTGTTGCGATAATCGCTGGTGGCGTGTATGTTGGAGTTGAACTGCGCGAATGTAACTGCGCGGTCGCCGTTTTTCAAGCACAAAAAACCGCAGCATGAACCCCTCGAACGTTTTACAGATCCGTGAATTGTCCGTCGAATTTCCATTCGATTCGCGATGGGCGGCGGTCGTGGATCGTGTACATCTCGATATCGCATCCGGCCGAACCCTGGCGCTGGTCGGGGAATCGGGTTGCGGAAAGACGGTCCTGGGTCTGTCGATTTTGAAACTCGTTCCACCCCCCGGGCGCATCACGTCCGGTTCGATTCACCTGAACGGGCGGGACCTGTTGACGCTTGAGGAAACGGAATTGCAGCACGTGCGGGGAAAAAAAATCGGCATGGTTTTTCAGGAACCGATGACGGCGCTGAACCCGGTGTTCACGTGTGGGTATCAGGTGTACGAGGTCATGCGTGAGCATGAAGGAGTCAGCCGACGGGAAGGACGTGCGCGCGTGTTGACATTGTTGCAATCCGTGGGAATCGATGATGCAGAAAGGATTTATGACGCGTATCCTCACGAACTTTCCGGCGGGTTACGCCAGCGCGTCGTGATCGCCATGGCCATGGCATGCGGTCCGGACCTGATCATCGCGGACGAACCGACGACCGCTCTCGACGTAACCGTACAGGCTCAAATCCTGCACGTTCTGCGTCGGTTGCAGAATGCAAACGGAATGAGCCTGCTTCTCATTACGCACGATTTTGGCGTCGTGGCCCAGATGGCCCATGAGGTCGCCGTCATGTATGCCTCGGAAATCGTGGAAAGGGGAGACGTCCGGCGGCTG
The DNA here is from genome assembly GCA_964478735.1 of uncultured Bacteroidota bacterium. Taxonomy (GTDB): domain Bacteria; phylum CLD3; class CLD3; order SB21; family SB21; genus CAYZJB01. Next base: position 260,197 of record CAYZJB010000001.1, read on the forward strand.
CTGGAAAAACCGGCTCACCCGTACACGAAGGGATTGCTGCACGCGCTACCGACGCTCGAGCAGCGCCAGGAACAGCTCGCCGTAATCCCGGGCAACGTTCCCCGCGCCGTCGATTATCCCACGGGCTGTCACTTTGCCCCACGGTGTGGGTACGCGACGGAACGGTGCCATCGCGAATCACCGGTCATGGGAACCGTCGATGACGGACATTCGGTAAGGTGCTGGAACTGGAAAGACGTCTATTCCGGCGGGACAGAAAAAGTCACCCTATGATTTTGGCGATCACATAGCCCGTCACAAGTCCGGTCAGGAAAATAATAACGAGGAGACGATAATTGAGCACGGCTTTTCCATGACCGGCCTTGATTGCAACGACGGAGACAAAATAACCCAGACCGTTGATGATCCAGAGGATGGATGAACTCAGGATCGTGACGAGAAAACCGCCGACGAGGGGAATGGCGCCGATGAGGCTCAACAGTGCGGCGCCTAGCCACGAAAATGCAGACGAGATAATGCCGAACACTAGCACGCTGCCGCCGACGATTTCTTTGTCCCATTCGTACACCATGGCCCCGGCTATGGCGGCCGCAATGATCGTCCACACGAGTAGCATCCGGCGGAAGTCCCGAAAAAACGCGGCGGTGCGTATCAGAAAAACGCGTCGGCGCCGGTGCAGTTTCCGGTAGGCGTTCTTTTGGCGGACACGGTCCGGAACCAGGGCCTTTTCGATCCCCAGTTCCGGCTGTTCTTCTTCTTTGATTTCGACGTGCAGGTACGCGCCGATGTCGTCTTCCTGCGGCTGTCCGGCAGACGCGTTCTTGTCGAGGGGTGGGGGAGCTTCAACCATGGTGCGATGCAGTGACGGTTACGCGGTCGGAATCGTTTTAACCTCCGAAGCGGAATTCCGGATACAGGCACATGCCGCCGTCGACGAAGAGCGTCGTGCCGGTGATGTAGTCCGCTTCATCGGAACATAAAAACGCGACGGCCGCGGCAACGTCGTCGACTTCCCCGATCCGGCCGTACGGCATTTTTGTCATCAGATCCGCCATTCCTTTGGGATCGGACCATACGTTCTGGTTGATCGGCGTCTTGATGGCACCGGGTGCGACGCTGTTGATCCGAATTTTCTTTTCCGCATATTCCTGCGCGACCGACTGCGCAAAAAGGTTGATGCCGGCCTTGGTCGCGCAGTAGGAGGCAAATCCCGCCCACATGATGACCTGGTGAACGCTAGAAATATTTACGATTTTGCCGCGGGCACGCGAATTCGGCCGGTTTTCGTTTTTCAACATTTGACGCACGGCGGCCCTTGAACATAAAAAATTACCGGTCAGATTGACGCCGATGACTTTGTCCCATTCCGCTTTGGTGACGTTTTCGAGAAAATTGTGAATTTCGATACCGGCGTTATTGACCAGAATGTCGATAGTGCCGAAGTCCTTGAACATCTGCTTGAACATGGCTTCGACCTGGTCCTCGTTGGACACGTCGGCCTTGATGCCGATGGCTTTTCCGGCTCCGGCGGCGTTGATTTTTTTGACGAGTTCCGTTGTCTGGTCTTCGTTGAACAGCCAGTTGATCACCACGTCGGCGCCTTCGGCGGCGAGGCGCTGTGCGATGGCGGCCCCGATACCGGAATTGGCGCCGGTGACCAGAGCTTTTTGACCTTGCAGTCGTTTCTCCATAAATCCTCCTAAGATTGGCTATCTGTCGATGGGACAAGGGAGATTAACCAAAACGCGTCATAAAGTAAACAGGCAGTCTCGGGGAACCAAGCTCCAAAACATAATCCGTGAATTTTGATTGGCCGGGAGTAAATTACCATGAATCTTCGTTTATTGAAATCGGAACGTCGACTCGAAGGATAATGTATGATTCTCCAGACGTTGGAAACACTCGGCATCAAGTTATCTGACCCGCCAAAACCTGGCGGCTCCTATGTTTCGGTCAATGTCCGCGGTCAGATGGCGTACGTTGCGATTCAATTTCCTATCGCTGGCGATCGATACCTTTACACCGGTCGTCTCGGAAAAGACCTGACAACCGCCGATGGCGTCGAAGCCGCCCGATTGTCCGCCGTCAATGTGATGGCACAGTTGAATAAGTACATCGGCATCGACCGTGTGCTCGGGCTCAATCATGCGGACATTTATTACCAGGCCGTCGACGGCTGGGATGACGGACCGATCGTGGCCAATGGCGCCTCCGATTTGTTCGTCAACGTCCTCGGCGAGTCGGGCCGCCATACGCGAGCGATTTTCGGTGTTGCGCATTTACCTCGAAATTTCGCTGTTGGTTTGACGACCTCGTGGACGGTCAAGGGCGACGTTCCATGAATCGTCAACCCGCCATCAGCCAAGTTCGTGCATGAAGGGCACAGGAGCAATCGTTTTGAGTCACCGGTGAACGGAAGCGACTATGAATACGTGCCCGTTTCAAGCTCATGTACCGGAACAAGCGCTGATGGATCGTAAAGAACGGATCCAGCGCACGATGGGGCCGGACGAGGCGGATATTTTGCCGCGATGGAGAACCGGAATTATTGGCAAACGACATACGCGATTTCTCAAATCCATAACCTGAAAGAACATGAAACCAACCCGATCCTTACTACCGTCCCTCGATGACTTTGTCAAAAAGCAGATGAATGGGTTTGATGAAATTCCAAATGATAGAAGGGGCGCTCTTGAACGCCTGAGTGAATTCATTCGTAATCATGTGACTTCGGGCCGTTCGTCCAACCTTGTCTTTATTTGTACGCATAATTCCCGCCGAAGCCACATGAGCCAGTTATGGGCTCAGGCCGCGGCGTATTTTTACGGCGTGCCGGACGTGCGCTGCTTTAGTGGTGGAACGGAAGCGACGGCCTTTAATCCTCGTGCCGTCGCTGCCATGCGCAAAGCAGGGTTTGACATTCGTGAGGTCCAACCGGGCAGCAATCCCGTTTACGAAGTGCGGTTTGCTGCAGGTGCGGAACAGGTGACCGCATTTTCAAAAACTTTCGGCGATCCATTCAATCCGCAGCGGGACTTCGCGGCCGTGATGACGTGTTCCGATGCGGACGAAGCGTGTCCATTCGTTCCGGGCACGAGCCTTCGCGTCGCTCTACCCTACGAGGATCCGAAAAAGGCCGATGGGACACCGGACGAAGAACGCCGGTACGACGAACGCTGCCGCCAGATCGCGACGGAAATGTTTTATCTGATGTCGCGTGTACACGCCTGAGGATCTAACGTGACGGTTCCGGCGAATCAATTCACCCGAAACTGTTCTCAAAAACAGTATCTCGCAGAGAGCGCAAAAACTGAATGCAATAAAAATTTGGCTTTCGAACTATGAGAGATGTTTTGAGATGGGTTTTAATGTTTCCACAAAAACGCCGTCGCGGATAAACCGAAATTTCGCGAACCGACGTTGCGCTGGTTCAGTCGCCAGCTCACGTCGATCCGAACGATACGGTAAATGTCGCCGATGGCAAATCCCGCTTCATAAAACGGACGTTTGAACGACAAAATAGGATTGACGAGACTTCCGGACGTTTTTTTAGACGCGCGGATGTAACCGACGCGAAATACGGGTATGAGATCGACAAACCCCTTGTCGAGAAGAGGCAGCCCGGTTCGTTCGAGTAATTCCCCGCCGAAATTGTGTTCGATTGCAAACGCAGCCGTATAGTTGCCTTGAAATTCACCCACGTCAACGGTTTTCATCACGTACGGCGTTCCTCCGCCGTAAAGGATGAACAGATACTGCTGCGGCAGGGCATCCTGCGCGTAGCCGCCGTAAAATTTTCCGTCGAGCGATCCGCGCGTCGTCGTCGGAATGTGGAAACGGTACGTGGAATAGAGCTTGGTAAAGTGAAAATCGGATTTCAACCAGTCACGGTTGGTATGCTCGATGCCGACCGTCACGATGTGGTAGGGATAGCGCGGACGAATGCCCTGCCCGTCGCCGAACGTCCACCGGCCTTCGACGGAAACACGCCTCAGCCGCCCCTCATTGATCCCGACGACCGGATCGTACTGGCGGTAACTTTTGATCAGGCCGTAATTCGTATTCTGCCGTGTGCTGTCGTCGTCGCGGTCCGTGTACGTTGCGGACAACGTCAGGATGTGAAACGGCTTCCATTCGGCAAAAACGTCGTACCCTTTGACGTAAAAATAATTGAACCGGTCGTACCGATAGCCCAGGCTGGTCAGTGAATTATTGAACACGTCGCCGACGAGGGACTCGACTTCCTTATGATGGATGTCGTCGTAATACCGCGCGCCGATTTTGACGTGATACCCGAAAAGGCCGCGGCTGGCTTCGATCATGTATTTCCATCGGTCGTCGCTGAAACCGTAGCCCGCTTTGGTCCGGACATAGAGGTTGGGGAAAAACGGCTCAATCCGTGCGCCGGTGAGACGCAGGTCCACCCCGGCGAAGAATCCTTCGACGCGATTAAAGCGCGCATCCGGCAGCGACTTGAATTTCCATCCTCGAGACGCCGTCGTTTTCCTGAACAACGATGTATCGGGGAAGCGCCTTTCCGCATTCGCCAGACGATGCAGCGCGTCTTTTTCATTCTGGGAGAGCGGAACGTTCCAGATCGAACGGTTGTCCTCATGACGGATGTCGCGCGACCAAGCCGGACGGAAGAACACCGTTACCGGGATAGACGGATTCATCGTAAGGTGGAGGACACGGACCTGCGTACGCAATTGATAAGCGCCGACATACGGAACGTGCGCCTCCATCGTCCATTCCGCGTTTTCCGGTATCCACCACCCGTCGTGCCGGCGGTACGTCTGGTAAATTTTCAGGAGACGCGGTTCCGGCAGCATCTTCACCGACCGGTTGAACGTCACGTCCGCGGCCAGCACCTGCCCGTCGGTCTGGGACACGATCAGTGTACCTTCAACAAGGGGTTTGTAGGCATATCGGGGGGAAACTCGCAATTGAAACCCCGCCTCGCCTCCGACCACGACGGGACCTTCGTACGTGTAGCGGTAGTATTGTTCGGCATCGTCTGCAATCGGTCCGATGACCGACGTCTGACCGACGGCAATATTATCGCTGCCCCAATCCTCGATCGGCGCCCATTCCCGGTCGTTGTACTGCCCGATCATGCCCAGGTTTTGCAGATGATACCGCGACGATTCAACGATGCGTGTTCCCCGTCCGGCATGCCAGTACAGGGTCGATTGGGATAACGTGATGCCTCGTACGGGATCGGCCGGTTCATCGATCTTTTCCAGTACATTTTTGGTGTGCAATCGCATTTCGATCGACGTGACATGGGACCGGAATTTTCTCCGTGCCGTTCGTGCCTGATCGAGCACGAACTGTGCGGAATCGACTTCGGTCAGGATCGAACTGAGTGAAACGAAGAGTAAAAAATTCATCCTGGTGAATTACAAGGCTCGTGATACGGTAAATCGATGGATGGCGTCAAAATACGGATTGCCTCCGATAAACCAAATATCATTATGATGGGCGCCGGGAACGGAAAGGAAAAATCGCGGTTCACCGGCTGTCTCAAAAAGCTGTTGGCCGTGTCGATACGGAATGACTTCGTCTTCCGTGCCGTGGGTGATCAAAACGGGAACGGCGACGTTTTTGAGGTATTGCGCCGTTTCGTATTGGTTCCATGTAAAGAGAAAGGCCGGGAAAAATGGAAGAAGATCGCGACCGAGGTCCAGTTTGGACATCATGGCCGTCTCGAGGATGAGCGCGCGAGGACGGGTTTTTGAAGCCAGTTGAGCCGCCACGGCCGCGCCGAGCGAGGTGCCGTATATCGTAATGAATTTTTCTTCGATTTTTTTCGTCATCCACGTATACACCGAAAGTGCGTCTTCATAAAGTCCCCGTTCCGTAGGCCGCCCGGAACTTGTTCCGTATCCCCGGTAATCGAAAAGTACGACACCGTGCCCGTACTTTCTTAAAAACAGCACTTGATCCAGACGATCGTCGTTGCTTCCGGCATTTCCATGACAGAGCAGGAAGGTATGGCTGTCACCCGGCGCGTACCAGACGTCGATCTGCGTCCCATCCGGCGTCGTCACCCGGTGCCTTTCAATCCCGATCGCACGAAGCGCCTCGTCGCTTGTTCGTGAGTTCATCGGGTGGTACAACATACCGGTTTCCATCAGCTGAACCAGCACAAAAAGGACCGCATAGACGCTCGTCAGAATGACCAGCCCTTTCAACATGTTAGGGAGCAAGGCCTTCATTGAAAATGTCGGCTAATCTACGAGGTCGTCGTCAAAATCGGGAGGAAAAAGTCTGATCCAATGACAGAAATCGGCTGCCGGACGTCTCTGTAGATGTAATTTTTCTTGAATTTAACCGTCCAAATACCTAATGTAATCGCGCCAAAAACGCACACCAGTTCTGCATTTTCAGCGTTTCGTGAAATTTTTCTGGAATGGGCCCGGTAACGTTGTTGAATCAATTAGCTGTATAAATTTTTTTCTGAAAAGTTCGGAGGATCGATATGAAATTTAACGTATCGCAGGCGGAGCTCAGCAAGGCGTTGGCCAAAGTGATCGGTGTCGTACCAACCAAGACGACGCTACCGGTGCTGGGCAACGTCTTTCTGCAGGCCAAGGACGGAGCGTTGAATCTGACGGCGACCGACCTCGACGTCAGCATCACGACGCGTGTTACCGTCAATGTTGTGGAGTCGGGCGGCCTCACGGTTCCGTCCCGCCAGTTTTCCGATCTCATTAAAAGCCTGCCGAATATTCCGCTCGAAATTTCTTCCGATGCCCAGCTGAAGTTGACCGTCAAATGCGATAAAGGCGAGTACCGGCTCTCCGGTGAGTCCGACGACGATTATCCGGCCCTTCCGGTCATCGACGAAAAAGGCGTGCTGCGCATGGACGCCAAAATGTTGTCGCGTATGATTGGCAAAAGCATTTTTGCCGTTTCTTCCGATCCGCTCCGTCCGGCCTTGACGGGCGTCTACATGCAACTCGCGAAAGATTTTAAAATGGTTGCGACCGATGGACACCGGCTGGCCAAAATGACGTGTACGCGATTCGAATCCACGATCAAGGAGCCGCTCAACGTCATCGTTCCGACGAAGGCGCTTCAAGAAGTGGCGAAGGAGACCCGGGATTCTGTCAGCGTTCATTTTGCACCCAATCACGTTCGCTTTGACATCGGAGAAACGCAGATTTACAGCCGTCTGCTGGAGGAGAATTATCCCGACTATGAACGCGTGATTCCGACGAACAATGACAAAAAACTTCGCGTCGAGGCCGGTTCCCTGCTCGAAGCGTTGAAGCGGGTATCGATCTTTGCCAATCCGATCACGCATCAGGTACGGCTGGCCCTCAAACCGAACGAACTGACCATCACCGCCGAGGATGCCGACGGCGGGAGCAAGGGCGTGGAACGGCTGGCGGTGGAATTTCAAGGCGACGAAATGCAAATCGGATACAATTCGCATCTGTTTCTTTCGGCGCTTAGCAATATCGATACGAAAGAGGTCGTCGTCGATTTCAAAGGTCCGACGAGCGCCGGTATCGTGACGCCATCCGAACAGAGTGAAAATGAAAACCAGATGATGCTGGTCATGCCCGTCCGGCTGAACGACTAGGTCGTTCGGCGGTCATGCCGATTTTTCTTGAGACGCTGCGTTTGAGCAATTTTCGTAATTATTCCACGGCTTCCGCGAAACTGAGTCCCGGAGTCAATATTTTTTACGGTCCCAACGGTCAGGGCAAAACGTCGATTTTGGAGGCCGTACACTACCTCTGCCTCACGAAGAGTTTCAAGACGCCCGACGATCGGCACGTGCTTCGATTCGATGCCGGACATTTTGAAATCGAGGGTCGACTGGTACGGACCCAAAGTTCTTTCGAAAAAGATCGTCATGAGCAAAACGTGCGCGTTGCATTTATGCCGGGACAGGGCAAGGTGGTGATGGTCGACGGCATTCGGCAAACGCGTTTTTCGGAATGGGTCGGGCGCTGGCCGGTTGTGATCAGTGCGCCGGAGGACGTGAACATCGTGAGCGGCGGTTCCGGGGAGCGCCGGCGCTGGCTCGACATCGTGTTGTCCCAGGTCCAGCCGTTGTATCTGAAGGACCTCCAGGAATACCGGCAGTGTCTGCGTCAGCGGAACGCGTTGCTGGGAACGGGAATGCCGGAGATCGAATCGCTCGCGTCGTGGGACGCCGTTCTCGTGAAGACGGGATCCCGGATCATCCGCCACCGGATGCAGTTTCTTGATCGATTGACGCCTCTCGTTGGTGAAGTGTACCGTCATCTGGTTCCGGATGGAGAAATCATCGATATGCGCTATCGATCTTCCATTCATGGCGATTCGGACGTTTCGGAATCGGACGTGGAAACGGTGTTTCTTGACGCGCTCGACCGCGGCCGCGATCGCGAGTTGCATCGGGGAATATCCCTGTACGGGCCGCATCGCGATGAGATCGAATTTTATTTGAACGGCCGCGCGATCCGAGACTACGGTTCTCAAGGCCAGTACAAGACGCTGGCCGTGGCGCTCAAGTTTGGCGAATATCTGTTGCTGCACCGGCAGATGGAACGGATGCCGCTGTTGTTGCTGGACGACGTGTTTTCTGAACTCGACGGAAGCCGGAGGAAAAAACTTGTCGAGTACCTGAGCGATGCCGGTCAGGTCTTCCTGACGACCGCCGATTCCAGGCCCGATTACGGCATGAGACAGCAGATCGAATACTTTACCGTGCAAAACGGAAACATCGCCGCCGCATGAAACAGTCGAAGCCGTTGGGCGCCGTGCTCGATCAGTTGCTGAAAAATCTCGGTATCGCCGACCGGGTGGATGAACAGAAAGTGCTGATCGAATTCGAAACGATTCTCGGCGAATCGTTTTGCAGGCGCGCCCGGGCCGTCCGGATCGAAAAGGGCGTGCTCGTCATCGAAGTCGTCAGCAGCGCGTGGCGTCAGGAGCTGTTCTATCAAAAAAAATTGATCCAGCAGCGGATCAACTCGTATTTCGGCGAAAACGTCGTGAAAGAAATCATTTTTAGATAATACCTGAAGGCAACAAGGAATAAGGACACCAACACCGTGGCGGAAAAAGAAAAAGCGAAAACAAAATCGACAGGCAAATACGAAGCTGAAAATATCCAGGTTCTCGAAGGCCTCGAACACGTCCGACGCCGGCCGGCGATGTACATCGGCGACGTCGGCGTTCGCGGACTGCACCATCTCGTGTACGAAATCGTCGACAATTCGATCGACGAGGCGATGGCGGGGTTCTGTACCGAGATCTCGGTAGAGATCACCAAGGACAACAGCGTGATCGTCGTCGACAACGGCCGCGGCATTCCCGTCGACATGCATCCGACGGAGAAAAAGCCGGCCGTCGAGGTCGTCATGACGGTGCTCGGCGCGGGCGGCAAATTCGATAAGAACACGTACAAGGTCTCCGGCGGTCTGCACGGCGTCGGCGCGTCCGTTGTCAATGCGCTGACCGAGTGGTGCGAGGTCCAGGTCCGCCGTAACGGGAAAGTCTATCGCCAGAAATACAAGCAGGGCAAAGCGACAACGAAAGTCGAGGAGATCGGTAAAGCAAAGGACACCGGCACGACCGTTCATTTCCTTCCCGACAGTACCATTTTCAAGAAAACGCAGCTTTCGTTTGAAATCCTGGCCAGCCGGCTGCGGGAACTCGCTTTTCTGAACAAGAACCTGAAAATCTCCCTGGAAGACGCCCGTGACGGCAAAAAAGAAGTGTACCGATACGAAGGCGGGATCGTGGAGTTCGTCAAATATCTCGATGAGTCGCGACAGGCCATCATGAAAAAGCCGATCTACATCGAGAAAGAGAACGAAGGGACGCCCGTCGAAATCGCTTTTCAGTACAACGATTCGTACACGGAAAACGTTTTCAGCTACGTCAACAACATCAACACGGTCGAAGGGGGCACTCACCTGACCGGTTTCCGCACGGCCTTGACCCGGACGCTAAACAACTACGCGACCAAAAACAATCTGATCAAAGAAAAAGAAGACATCGCCATCACCGGCGACGACACGCGGGAGGGCCTGACGGCCATTATCAGCGTGAAGGTGGCCGAGCCGCAATTCGAAGGTCAGACGAAGACGAAACTCGGCAACAGTGAAATCAAAAGCATTGTCGAAACGGCGGTCGGCGACGGTCTCGGAGAGTTTTTGGAACAGCATCCGACGATTGCCAAACAGATCATTGATAAATGCGTACAGGCGGCGCGGGCGAGAGAGGCCGCGCGAAAGGCGCGGGACCTGACGCGTAAGAAAAACATGCTCGAGTCGTCCGGGTTGCCCGGTAAGCTGGCCGACTGCTCGATCAACGATCCGAAATATTGCGAAATCTACCTCGTCGAGGGCGACTCGGCCGGCGGCTCCGCCAAACAGGGCCGCGACCGCCGTTTTCAGGCCATCCTTCCGCTCAAAGGAAAGATTCTCAACGTCGAAAAGGCCCGGCTCGACAAGATGCTCGCCAACGAAGAAATTCTGACGATCATTTCGGCGCTGGGAACAGGCATCGGCGCGGATGATTTTAATCCGGAGAACCTCCGTTACGGAAAAGTCATCATCATGACCGATGCCGACGTCGACGGGTCGCACATTCGTACGTTGTTGCTGACCTTTTTCTTCCGCTACATGCGGCCGCTCGTTGAAAGCGGCAACGTCTATATCGCGCAGCCGCCGTTGTATCGCCTGAAAAAAGCCAAGGAAGAAAAATACGCGTACGACGACGATGAGAAAGACAACATTCTCAAGCAGTGGGGCGCGTCCGAAGACAACGTCAATATTCAACGCTACAAGGGTCTCGGGGAGATGAATCCAGAACAGCTCTGGGGCACGACGATGGATCCGGACAAGCGTGTGCTGCTCCAAGTCAACATCGAAGACGCGGCGACTGCGGACCACGTTTTTTCGACCCTGATGGGTGATGCCGTGGAGCCGCGAAGGAAATTTATCGAGGATAACGCTAAGTACGTGAGGAACCTGGATGTTTGATGCACAGACGCTTCGCGAACGCCAGGAACGGTGGCGCCGATTCCATGAATGGGAAGCGGAAGAAGAAGTAAAACGGGCCGCTTCACGAACGGTAGAAGAAAAACTGAGCCTGTACTGGGATATTTACTGTTCAGCCCGGCAACGTCGCCCGGACCTGTTCAAATCGACGTTTGCGTCGGACGAGGAACTTTTGGAGGAGCCTCACATTCAGCACCTGATCGACGTCGGCCGTCGCCTGAGAGAGGCCGATCAAAAACGAAAAAACAGGCAATGATCAACGAAGCGATGGCCGCCATTGCCAATGGTCTAAACCGTGCGGGAATACCGTACATGGTCGTTGGTGGACAAGCCGTACTTCAATACGGCCGATTACGAACGACGGAAGATATCGATGTGACGCTGAATGTTGCGGTAAACCAATGGAATGACGTAGAAAAAGCATTGGGAAGTGAATTTATAATCACGACGTCCGATCCCGGACGGTTTGTTGAACAGACTTGGGTCTTGCCCGCCATCCATCAGAAATCCGGTATCCGTGTGGATTTTATTTTTGGACAAACAGGATTTGAAACCGACGCCATACGACACGCCCGTGAAGTGGAGATCGAAGGCGTGAAGATCAAGATCGTGAACCCGGAAGACCTGATCATCCAAAAGATCTTTGCGGGACGTAGTGTGGACTTGGCCGATGCCGCGAGTGTTTACCGGAGTCAGAAAGGAAATGTGGACGACGGCCGCATTGCGCGCGTTCTGAAAGAATTGGACGAAACGTTGGGACAAAACGTTTGTATCCAACGATGGAATCAATTACAAAGAGAACCAATGAAGTTTGAATAAAAGGAGTTGTCATTCAGAATGTCTACGATTGAGAAAATAGTACCGGTCAATATCGAAGATGAAATGCGGAGCAGCTACATCGACTATTCGATGTCGGTGATCGTGTCCCGCGCCATTCCGGACGTCCGCGATGGACTCAAACCGGTCCACCGTCGCGTGCTCTACGGCATGAGCGAACTCGGCCTCTCCTACAATAAACCGTACAAAAAATCCGCAAGGGTCGTCGGAGAGGTGCTGGGTAAATATCATCCGCACGGCGACACGGCCGTGTACGATACGATCGTACGTATGGCTCAGCCGTTTTCGATGCGCTACATGCTCGTCGACGGGCAGGGCAACTTCGGTTCGGTGGATGGCGACGCACCGGCGGCCATGCGATACACCGAAGTACGGCTGACGCGCATTGCGGAAGAAATACTCAAAGACCTGGAAAAAAATACCGTCAATTTTGTTCCCAATTTCGACGATACGCTCACTCTGCCGGAAGTCATGCCGGCCGTCGTTCCCAATCTGCTGATCAACGGCTCGTCCGGTATCGCCGTAGGCATGGCAACCAATATACCGCCGCACAATCTTGGCGAAGTGGTCGACGGAATCGTCGAACTGATCGACAATTCCGGCTGTTCCGTCAAAGATCTGATGAAACACATCAAGGGACCTGATTTTCCGACGGCCGGCATTATCAACGGGACCGGCGGCATCAAGGACGCATATGAAACGGGCAAGGGTAAAGTCGTCATCCGTGCGAAAGCCTCGATCGAGACCGCCAAAAACGGCCGTGAATCGATCATCATCACCGAAATTCCCTATCAGGTCAACAAAGCCAATCTGCTCGAAAAAATCTCCGAGCTCGTCCGTGACAAAAAGGTCGAGGACATCGGCGCCTTGCGTGACGAGTCCGATCGTGACGGAATGCGCATCGTTATCGAGCTCAAACGCGACGCCAACGCGCAGGTCATCATGAACAACCTGTTCAAGCACACACAGATGCAGGTAACGTTCGGCATCATCATGCTGGCGCTTGTGGACGGGCGGCCGCAGGTCCTGAATCTCAAGCAGGTCCTGCAGCATTTTGTCGACCACCGTCACGAGGTCGTGCTGCGCCGAACGAAGTTCGAACTCGAGGCCGCCGAGAAACGGGCCCATATCCTCGAGGGCCTGAAGATCGCCCTGGAGAACATCGACGCCGTCATCGCCCTGATCAAAAAGTCGAAAGACCCGCAGACCGCCAAAGACGGATTGATGAAAAAATTTAAGCTGTCGGAGATTCAAGCGCTTGAAATTTTGAAAATGCAGTTGCAGCGGCTGACGAATCTCGAAGTCGAAAAAATAGAAAAAGAGTACAAAGAGATCCTCAAGCTCATCGAGAAGTTAAAAGGTATCCTCGGCAGTAAAAGCAAGCGAATGCAGATCATCAAGGATGAACTGGCGGAATTGAAGAAGACGTACGGCGACGATCGTCGCACGGAAATTCTCCGCAAGGAAGTCCAGGAAATCGACTTCGAGGACACGATCGCTGAAGAAGAAATGGTCGTGACGATCTCCCATCAGGGCTACATCAAACGCTTCCCGGTGAGCGGGTACCGTCGGCAGGGCCGCGGCGGCCAGGGCGTTACCGGCGGGGCGACGAAAGACGACGATTTCATCGAATACCTCTTCGTCGCGTCCACGCACGATTATATCCTGTTTTTCACTAACAAGGGCCGGTGTTACTGGCTCAAGGTGTACGATATCCCGCAGGTCGGGCGGGCCGCACGCGGCAAGCATATCAAAAACGTACTCGAACTACAGGCGGATGAAAATCTTCGCGCGTACATCAACGTGAAGGAATTCAGCGAACAACAATCGGTCGTGATGGTCACGCGCAACGGCGTGATCAAGAAGACCAATCTTTCCGAGTTCAGCAATCCCCGGCGCGGCGGCATCATTGCGTTGACCATCGAAGACAAAGACGATCTCGTCGATGCCAAGCTGACCGATGGTAAACGGGACATCATTCTGGGCACCAAGGACGGCATGGCGATTCGATTTCACGAGTCCGACGTTCGGGAAATGGGACGGTCCGCTCGCGGCGTGACGGGCATCGATCTCGCGAAAAAGGATTTCGTCATCGGCGTCGTGGTGTTGAGACGGGACAACGGAACCGTGCTCGTCGTCTCCGACAAGGGATACGGCAAGCGCAGCGACATCGGCGATTATCGCGTCACCCGGCGCGGCGGCAAAGGCATCATCACGATGAAGTCGACCGACAAAACGGGCGACATGATCGCGATCCGCGAAGTCGTCGACAACGAAGACCTGATGATCATCACCGAACATGGAATGGTGATCCGGCTTCGTATGGCCGACATCCGCACGATGGGCCGCAATACGCAGGGCGTGCGCCTGGTGAAGCTGAAGGAAAGTGACACCATTTCCGATATCACCAGCATCCAAGATGAGGAGGAATCGGAAGCGTGACGATGCCGAATGAATCCGGCGAGAGGTCCGGTAAAGTCCTGAGGGTTTCCGAATCGACGGTGCGGCGCTTGTCCAAGTATTACCGTACGCTGGATGAGTTGATTGCAAGAGGAGTGGACCACGTTTCGTCGGATGAACTGGCGAGAATGGAGGGGTTTACATCGGCGCAGATACGGAAGGATTTTTCGTTCTTCGGAAACTTCGGCAAGCGCGGCCTCGGATACTCCACGTACGATCTCAAGCAGAAAATCGCCGCCATTCTGGGTCTCGACCGTCAGTGGAACGTTGCGATCGTCGGAGCGGGCAATATCGGTACGGCGCTGGTCGGCTATCATGAGTTCTCCGAACACGGCTTCTACGTCAAAGCCATCTTCGATTCCGATCCGGCAAAAGTCGGGAAATTGATCGGACCGTTGACCGTTCAGACGACCGACAACATGGTGAGCATGCTGACCGAGATGAAAATCGACATTGCCATTCTGGCAATTCCGGCGGAGGTCGCGCAGAGTGTGGCCGATCGCGTGGTCAAGGGCGGCGTCAAGGCCATTCTCAATTTTGCACCGCGCAGCCTCAGTGTGGCCCCCGGCGTCACGGTCCGTCAGGAAAATACGACGATGGAGCTGGAGGCGTTGGCCTACTATGTCAAGCAAATGCGGAGTACGTGAGTGGCGGATTTGTTTGAAACGATCACCGCATCGGTTCTCGAGAATCTACAGGCGTCGACCACGGCCGGTAAAGCCCGTGTTTCCTATCACGATCTGACGCACGCGGCCGATCCCTTTGTACAGGACATCTTCCGGCGGCAATTCGAACAGGACTTTGCATCGGAACGCCAGCGCATCGTTTCGGGTTCTCTTTCCGCTTCCGTTCGGTACGATGCATCGGCCGTCACGCAACAGGTGGAACGCCTGATAACGGAATTAAAAAAACAACTGTCGTTCGATACGGCGGAAGTATCGGCCGTGCTGAAAGAATCGCTTCTCACGCGCGTCCGTTTTCTGGTCGTTCCGGGACAAACGTCGGAATCGGTCATTTTTAAAAGTCACTCGAGCCGGGCCGTTCCGGATATCGTTCGGTTTTTACGGGAATTCGGCAAGTACAGGTATTATCCCGACGCGCTGGAAAAATACGCCGTGTCGAAAAATATCCGGTTCCTCTCCCGCGGACAATTTCAACTGTTGATCGCCGAAATCAATCAAAGCCTTTTCAGCCGCGACGGCCTCGACAACGTTCTCAAGGCCTGTGCCCTGATCATACAGGAAATCAACGGCCTGCGGGGATCCACGGCAGAAAGCGTTCCCATCGACCTTTTGATGCTTGCATTCGAAGATCGCGGATTGAAAGATTTCGCCCTGGCGTTGTCCGTGGAGAAGGAACTTGGCAATTCGGAAATCGACTTGTATTCGCTGCGTCAGGTGTTAAACCGGTTTCAGATCCTGCGTATGAAAAAAGGCGTTGCGGCGGAAGATGCACCACCGGCGTCGGGTACGACCGGGAAGGTCATTGCGGAGGCCGTCCGGAAGGACGACAGCGGAGAAGTGATCGACATCGATGCCATTCTGTCCAATCAGAAGAGGGAAGATACCGACAGCCACAAACGGGCGATCCTCGAGCGGGGCGTTTCCGACCAGACGGGAGACGACGTGGTTTTACCCGAACTCAAACCCAGCGACGTGACCGGACAATTTATAAAAGAGGAACTGGTCGACGGCTTTCGCGAAGATACCAGCGCGATCAAACTGGCCGAGCTAAAGGAATCCGAAAGCCTTTTATTGCTCGATTCCCTCATGACGGACAAGGACCGCAAACTGCTGGTCAAAGCAATTTTTAACGACCAGCCGAACAAATTGGACGACCTGATCCATCAAGTCAATCGGGCAAAGACTTGGAAGGAGGCGATTGCCGTGCTGGACGATTGTCTGTCGGCCAACGGTGTGGATCCTTATCAAAAAGAAGCCGTCCGCCTGAGCGATCTGGTCTACATGCGTTATTACCCACCGGAGAAAAAATAATGGACAATCTGTCGTACTTGTTCGCCGCCTTCCTGACGGTCTGGTTGATTCTGGGCTACATGATTTACCGGATTTCGGCCAAGCAGAAATCGTTGGATCGGGAAATCGAAGAACTGAAGGGACGGCTCGAAGAAAAACCTAAGCCGTGAGGGAATCTACAAACACGGCAATGGCGGTAAGATTGTCCATCGCGCCGCCGGAGTAGGAAATCCCCTTGATCCGCTCGCATACGCCTTCCGGCGTTTTTTCCTCACTCAACACGCCGATCAACATGTCGGCCGTAAGATATTCCGAGACACCGTCGGAACACAGGAGATAAAAATCATTCTCTTCCAGCGTCTCGTTGGAGATGTAGACTTCGATGTCCGGCTTGTGCGCGATGCAACTTAATAACACGTTTCGCATGGGATGCCGGCGGGCCTGTTCGGCGGTGATCACGCCCCGATCGACCATCTGCTGGACGATGCTTTGGTCGCGTGTCAACTGATCCACCTGCCCGTTGCGTACGCGGAATATTTTGGAATCGCCGACGTGACCGATGAGCGCCCGGTCGCTGCAAAAATATAACACCGATAGCGTCGATCCCATATTGCGGTACTCGGGCTTCTGGGCTTCCTGATACACATAATAATTGACACGCTGGATGACACGTTCGATGACCTTGAGCTCGGAGGGAGGCGTACGTCCGTCATCGCGCGTCGCGTCGTCGAAGAAGGTTTTGAATTTTTCGACCGTCATCTGGCTCGCGACTTCACCCGCCAGTTCGCCGCCCAGCCCGTCGGCGACGATGAACAGAGGTTCGTTGGCTGAAAAACTGTCTTCGTTGTGAACGCGATTAGGATTGAGGCCCCGATCGGTGATGGCCGAAAAGCGCAATTTCATGAAGAGCTCCATTGTCCGGAGGACGCAAAAGAATATTAAAATTCCCCCGGTAAATCAAGCGAAGCTTATTT
>CAYZJB010000002.1:0-126753 GCA_964478735.1 uncultured Bacteroidota bacterium
GAGCATGAAAAATGCCCGGTAAGGACAGTTTTTAACTTAACTGTCCCGATAATCGGATGGAAGTGTGGGAATGGGAAAAAATGCCGGATAAAACACTAGAATCATTGAAACATTTTGGCGGCTGTTTACGAATACGGCTTTAGTTAACACCACAGGATTACAGGAGTCAAAATATGAAAACACTGGCCTTGCTGGCCATAGCAGGTATGACGGCCGGTATGACGTTCGCCCAGGACAGCCAACGGCTGACCATCCAGGACGCGATCGAAAGCGCCATGAAAAACAATATTCAAGTCATTACGGCGCAAAACAACTATAACGAAGTCGCGGCCAATGTTTTGCCCAAAACATGGGGCAATAATCTTCCGACGGTGGATGCCAATGCCAGAGTGTCGCGATCCAATGTATCGTCAAATTTCTTTACGAACGAGGGAGCAAAAAGCAGTCGCAATACGTACAGCTACTCGTTGAATGCCAATTACACGATCTTCGATGGATTCCGCCGTTTTTCAGAAATGTCGTCGGCGCGCAGGGATGAAGAGTCCGCCGCGTTCAATCTGGAGCGAACCAGGCAGGACGTCGTCTTGCAGGTATACAACGCATACTTCACGGTCCTCAAAAACCAGCAGTTGCTTCGGATCAGTGAAGAAAATCTGAAACGCAGTGAGGAACAACTCAAGCGACTGGAAGAGCGCAACCGTCTGGGAGCACAGATTTTGTCCGATGTCTATCGGCAGCGGGTCCAGGTGGGTTCAGACAAACTGGCGTTAAATCGGGCCAAAAATAATTTGAATACGTCGAAGGCGACGTTGAACAACGTGATCGGGATCGACGTCAACACGCCCGTCGAACTCGACGACGGGGGACTCAACATCGATCTGGAGGCCGTGGAGGGCAAGTACGACGACCAGGTCACATCAGCTCTCGAGCATCGGAAGGATTATCTGGCGGCGAAAGCGCGGTACCAGAGTTCACGGGCTTCCTTGCGGTCATCTCGCAGTGGTTTTTTTCCGACACTGTCGGCCTTTGCACAGTACAGCTGGTTTGACGGTTTTTTGCCCGGCAGTTTTAAAGAATATGATCCCAACGACCAGTTTAACATCGGGCTGACTCTCTCCATTCCGATCTTCAATGGCTTCCAGACGTCGTCGTCCGTGGTTCAGGCCAACCAGCGCGTTCAGACCGCGCGCTCCAATATGGAAAACGCGCGGCGTCAGGTTGCCCTCGATGTAAAAATCGCACAACTCAATTTACAGACGTCACTGGAGAACGTGAAACTGGCCATGGAAAACGTCAAGTCGGCGAAAGAGGACTTACGGCTTGCCACCGAACGCTACAACCTCGGTGCCGCCACCATTCTCGATCAGATCACGGCCAATACCAACTTTGCCACCGCCGAAGCGAATCACGTACAGGCGGTCTACGACTATTTATATGCGCGAGAGCAGTACCTGCTGGCCATTGGGACGACGACTATCAAGTAAACCATCACACAGTTGAATTTTTTTTTCGGGAGAATCCATGTCCAAAAAAACGAAAATTCTGATCGGTTCCGGCGTCGGTCTTTTGATCGTCATCCTGATTGCCGTCAACCTCATGAAGAAAAAGGACGATACGGTCGAGGTGACGACCGAAAAAGTGAAGCGGGGAAGCGTTATCAAAACGGTGACGGCCTCGGGAAAGATCCAGCCCGTGACGGACGTCAAAATCAGTTCCAACGTGAGCGCGCGCATCATTCAACTGTACGTCAAAGAGGGCGATCGCGTGAAAAAAGGCCAGCGGCTCGTGGCGCTGGACCGTACGTTGTATGAGGCGGCGGCCAATCAGGTGCGCGCGGAAGTACTGCGTGTGAAAGCACAGGTCATGAGCGCGGAAGCAAATTACAAAAAAGCCAAGCAGGATTACGACCGCATTAAAGATCTCCACGGAAAAAATCTGTCTTCGGATTCAGAGCTGGAAACCGCCGCCACCTCGATGGCATCGTCCAAAAGTTCATTCGATGCCGCGGTGAGTGCCGTACAGGCGGCCGAAGCCCAGCTGGCGCAATCGTTGGATAATCTGAGCAAGACGGAAATTTATTCTCCGATCGACGGTACCGTGAGCACCCTCAATAAGGAAAACGGAGAAATCGCGCTGGGCTCCCAATTTTCGCAGGACGTCATCATGGTGATCGCCAACCTGTCCAGCATGGAGGCCCGGGTGAACGTGGATGAAAACGACGTCGTGCACATTTCGCTCAACGACTCTGCGAAGATCGAAGTGGATGCGTTTCCAGACCGACCGCTTCGCGGTACGGTGACGGAAATTGCCAACAGCGCCAACATCACGGCCGCCGGTACCCAGGAAGAAAAAACAGAATTCGAAGTCAAAATCGCGCTCGACGAATCGATGACGGAACTTCGTCCCGGCATGTCAACGACCTCCGACGTGACCACCGACGTTCGGACCAATGTGCTGAGCGTTCCCATCCAGTGCGTGACCGTACGGGAACCGGATAAACTAAAGAAGAACGTCGACATCGAAGACAATACGGCCATCGCGGACGATTCATCCACGGATGAATTCAAACCCAACAAAGACGGCGTCGTGGAAATCGTTTTCGTAGTCGAGAACGGTACGGCCGTCGCGCGGGCCGTCAAGACGGGCATTCAGAGCGAGACTCACATCGAAATTATCTCAGGGCTGAACGAGGGCGACGAAGTGATCACGGGTAATTACCGGGCGATCAGTAAAGTTCTTGAAAACGGGTCGAAAGTCAAGGTCAACAACGAGATGGCCAAGAAAGACAAGGGTCAAAACACGGAAGAAATGTAATTCGGGAAGGCAAGATGATTATTGATATCCGCCATATTACCAAAATCTACCGGATCGGTTCCGAGGAAGTGCACGCCCTTCACGGCGTCACGTTACAAATCGACCGGAACGAATACATCGCACTGATGGGTCCGTCGGGATCGGGGAAGTCGACGATGATGAACGTCATCGGCTGTCTGGACACACCGACGTCCGGTGAATATTTTTTCGAAGGGACCGACGTCGCATCCATGACCGACGATCAACTGGCGGACATTCGAAACCGGAAGATCGGGTTTGTATTTCAAAATTTTAATCTCATTCCGCGTTCGGATGTTTTTCACAACGTCGAGTTGCCGTTGATCTACGCGGGCTTAACGGCGTCCGAGCGGCGGCAGAAGACCCTGGATGCGATTGAAAAAGTCGGGCTGACGAGCCGAATGAAGCACAAACCGAACGAATTGTCCGGAGGCCAGCGCCAGCGCGTTGCCATAGCCCGTGCCCTCGTCAACTCGCCGTCGATCCTGTTGGCGGATGAACCCACGGGAAATTTGGATTCGAAAACGGGAGAAGAAATCATGTCCGTTTTTGAAGACCTGTACAAGATGGGCCAGACCATCATTCTGGTTACGCATGAAGAGGATATTGCATCGCATGCACGGCGCGTCGTCCGCCTGCGCGACGGAGTCGTCGAAGTGGATGAAAAGGTTACGTCCCGTAAAGTCTTTCGTAAAGTCCTCGTCGATCACCACGAGGCGGTGTGATCATGCAGCGATGGGTGTATGAACTGACGGAATCGTTGCGTATTGCCGTGGCGGCCATCCGGGCCAATAAAGCCCGAGGGATTCTCACGACGCTCGGCATTATCATCGGGATCACGGCGGTCTCGACCACAATGACCGTGATGGTTGGCATGGAAAGATCGTTTCAATCGCAACTATCGGCGATCGGTACCGATGTGCTGTACGTCAATCGCATGCCCTGGATCATCATGGGAGACTGGTGGAAGTATCGTAATCGTCCGCTGATCACGCTGGAAGACGGAGAGAAGCTTCGGAAAGTGCTGGGGGACAAAGTTCTTGCCATCAATCCGACGACGGGAACGAACCGTGCCGTCAAGTTTGGCTCCGAAACGATGGACGATATCTTTATCCGGGGAACCACCCATAACGAACTCTACACGTCGTCGGCGCTGCCGGAGTTCGGCCGTTTCATCACACAGATGGACGTTCACAGCGGCCGCAGCGTGTGCGTCATCGGGGCCGATGTGAGGGAAAAACTTTTCAAAAACGTCGATCCCATCGGAAAAAAGCTGAAGATCGGAGGACATAATTTTCGCGTGGTTGGAATTTTGGAGAAACAGGGCAGGTTTCTCGGCGCGCTCGGGGGACCGAATCTCGACGCTCAGGTGGCCATTCCGATCACGTCGTTCCTCAAAAGTTTCGGACGGTCCCGCGGGGTCAATCTGGCCGTGAAAGTACACGATATTGACAAAATGAGCGAAACGGAGGACGAGATCGTCGGGGCGATGCGGCGCGTCCGCAAGCTGGCGCCGACTGACGAAGACAATTTCGCCGTCAATAAGCAGGACATGTTCACCAAACTGTATGACAGCATCATGGGCGTCGTGGGACTTGTGGGCGTGATCATCACGGGGATATCTCTTTTTGTCGGCGGCATCGGCGTGATGAACATCATGTTCGTTTCCGTGACGGAAAGAACCCGTGAAATCGGCATCCGGAAGGCCATTGGAGCCAAGCGAAGAACTATTTTGATCCAGTTTCTGCTTGAGGCGTCGATGATCTGTCTGATCGGGTGTGCCATCGCGCTCGGCGTGTCTTTTTTACTCAGTCTGGTCATCAATATTTTCTTCACGGCAACCCTATCCGTCGGCGTCGTCATCCTTGCCATTTTTATCGCCATCATTACGGGCGTCAGTTCCGGATTTATGCCGGCATTAAAGGCGTCACGGCTGGATCCGATCGACGCGTTGCGGTACGAATAAGGAAAAATTATGCAAATCGACCTGAGTGAAAATATCAAGATGGCGCTGACGGCCGTTTGGGCCAACAAACTGCGTTCTTTTCTAACGCTGGTGGGCGTGATCGCCGGCGTGGCGTCCATCATTGCCGTAATGACAGGAATACAGGTCATTCAGAACAAGATGCAGGCCGATCTGAGCCGGCTCGGTTCGGATGTATTTCAGGTGCAAAAATGGCCGGCCATTGGCGGCGGGCATGACCAATGGCGCAAAATCATGAAACGAAAACCATTGACGATCGAGCATGCGGATTTGATCCGGGAGCGTGTGAAAGGGGCCGAACTGGTCGGGGCCGAGTTGTGGGACCAGACGATCACGATCGTTCACGAAAACGAGAAGACCAATCCCAATATCTCCCTGGCCGGAGCGACGCCTGAATTTCAGTTCAATAACAACCAACTGGTCGGTATCGGACGATTTATCTCCGATGAAGACGTGCGCGTCGGTCGGAAGGTCATCGTCATCGGTGCGAAAATCGTCGAGAAGTTATTTCCGTTCAAAGATCCACTGGACCAGATCGTGAGAATCAACGGGCATAAGTATACCGTCATCGGAATCTATGAAGAATTGGGAGAAACGGCTTCCGGCGCCGGCGACAACAGCGCCGCCATCCCGATCTCTGCATTTGTTCAGCATTTCGGTCTCAAAGACGACCGCGGATTCGATCGTTCGGTCAATATTACCGTTAAAGCAAGGCAGGGGTATGCCGTAGAAGACGTTCAGGAAGAAGTCCGCGGTGTTCTGAGAGTAGCGCGCGGCGTCAAACCCTTGGATGAGGACGATTTCGATATCTTCTCCAATGATTCCATGATTCGTGCATTCGACGAAATGACCGTCGTGATTCGGCTGGTCGCCATAGCGATGGGCAGTATCGCGTTGATCGTAGCGGGGATCGGCATTATGAACATCATGCTGGTTTCGGTTACCGAGCGTACCAAGGAGATCGGCATTCGCAAAGCGATCGGGGCAAAGCGCAAAGATATCTTGAACCAATTCCTCATCGAAGCCGTTGTTTTGTGTATGATCGGCGGCTTTATCGGTATCATGGCCGGAGTGGCGCTGGGTAATATTGTAAGTGCACTCGTAAGTGTTCCGATCACCTTCCCTACAGACTGGGCAATCGGTGGCATGCTGTTTTGTGTCGTGATCGGCGTGACATTCGGACTGTGGCCCGCGTCCAAGGCCAGTAAACTCGATCCTATCGAATCGCTTCGTTACGAATAATCCTGACCAATCGTAAGTTCAGAGCGTACAAGGTGATGGTGCGGGAATTACACACATTCCTGCCTGAGAATCGCCTTGACAAAGCAATTGTATTTCTTTATGTTAGCAAAAATCAAAAGCCTATCTCTTTTTTGTAAATCCCTCTTCACATGCCGGAGGAATGGCAATGAAGTTTATGAATAAAATCCTTATCAGTGTTTTGCTGGCCAATATTTCGTCTGCTGTCGCTCAACTCGGAAATGGTTTGGGTACCGGTCGTTACGGGACATTCAACACGTATTCAGCCAATTCCTTCGAGCCGGGATATCTGAGTTTATACAATCAGGGCAGGATCTATGCCGTGGCCGGAATATCAGGTTTTGCCATACCCAAGGCTATCAATCTGTTTCACGCGTCCAACAACGTGACGTTTGCTTTTGGACTGGCCAGCCATGCGGATGCACTGGTTTCGTTGATTACCTATCAGGATTTGAATATTCGTACGCTTGGCGACAAGGCCTCTACGGTTCCGGGCGATCTGTTTGTGATGTTACGAACCGGAGGGTACGAGTTTGTCGATGGGAAAGCGATGGTCGGTGTTGCCGTGGGAACCCGTTTGCCCGTTGGCGGACAACACAATATCCCGTTCGAAGTGTATAAAGCAAAATCTGTGGAATTTGGTGTTACCGGTTTAGTCTCATTGTTCGGGAATCCGTACTACAAGGAACAGGGATATATTGCCAATCTGAACATCGGTTTGTGGAACCATAATGACAAAGGTAAGAAGGTAAATTTCAGTACGACGGTTGAGAGCGAAAAAATGAGTATGCATCTCAACTATGGACTTGGACTTAGCTATCCGATCCGTAAACTTCGACTCAATCTCGATACCTACGGACTGACGTATATTGTTACCCCTCACGAAAAAGTATACAGCCGTGAATCTTTTATGTATGTGACCCCGGGGTTAAATTATCAATTGCTCCCCTGGGTTTCCATCGGCGCGTATGTTGACGTCCTTCTGTCAGGTACGACGGACAATACATTATACGACAATGGCGATATTCGCAAACCCGGTCAACAGGCAGGCGGGTCCGATGGTGGAGCCCCCAATTACAGTAAATGGCGTCTCGGCACCAGCCTCAGCCTCAATATACTTCCCGTGAGTTTTTACAGCGGCGCTGCCGATCAAAAACGTCGCCGGCTTCTGGAGAGATTGCTCGAAGAAGAGCGTGGCGCTCAACGGGCAAGCTACCAGCTCGAAAAGATGAAAAAACTGCGCATCAATGCGGAAAAAGAATTGGAAAAGATCCGCAAAGAACTTGAAGCCGGTTCCGGCGGTGAATGAAGAAGATCGATGCGATCATCCGACCGTTCAAACTCGATGATGTCAAAGAAGCTCTGCTTCAGGCCGGTGTCAAGGGAATGACCATCTCCGAAGTCCGCGGGTTCGGTCGACAACAGGGGCACACGGAGTTGTATCGGGGAAATGAATATCGGATTGATTTTTTACCGAAAATAAAAGTTGAAATCGTCGTCGACGATCCTATATTGGATCAAGTCATCGAAATCATAATGAAATCAGCCCACACGGGCCAGGTTGGAGACGGGAAAATATTCGTGACCACTATAGATGACGTCATTAGAATAAGGACGGGAGAATCCGGAGATGAGGCCATTTGACCTTCGCTTCCGATACCGCAAGCGAAGGTTGATTCTACTCGACTTGTACAGCTGCAAAATTTTATAGGGATTTTAGCCCCTTTCTTGACCGAAAGGGGCTTTTTGTTGATACAATTTTTTCACCTTCATCACATAACCTAACGGAGTACAACATGAACAAAGATGCCGTACGTAAAGTATTGGATCTCGCGAAAGAAAAAAACGTTCGCGTCGTGGATTTCAAGTTCATGGACCTGGTCGGTCTGTGGCAGCATTTCGCCGTTCCCGTCGAGGAATTGACCGAAGAGATTTTTACCGACGGACTGGGCTTTGACGGTTCTTCCATTCGCGGATGGCGCGCGATCAACGAGAGCGATATGCTCATCATGCCCGATCCGGAAACCGCGTTCATCGACCCTTTTGCCGCCCACACGACACTTAGCCTGATTGCGGATGTTCACGTTCCCGTTACGAAAAATCGATTCAATCGCTGTCCGAGGGGGATTGCCGTAGCCGCTGAAAATTATCTCAAATCGACGGGTATTGCCGACACGGCATACTTCGGTCCCGAGGCGGAATTCTTCATATTTGACGATGTACGGTTTGACCAATCGCAAAATTCAGGATTTTATTACCTGGATAGCATCGAAGGCATCTGGACACGCGGCCGCGAGGAAAACCCGAACTTGGGATATAAGACGCGTAACAAAGAAGGGTATTTCCCCGTACCGCCGACGGATCGTTTTCAGGACATCCGGAACGAAATGATGATGATCATGCAGGAATGTGGGATCATGGTCGAACGCCAACACCATGAAGTCGCAACCGGCGGGCAGGCAGAGATCGATTTTAAATTTAATTCTCTGACCCGGGTCGCCGATCAATTGATGTTGTTCAAGTATATCGTCAAAAACACGGCATTCAAACACGGGCGGACCGCAACGTTTATGCCGAAGCCGTTATTTGGAGACAATGGAAGCGGCATGCATGTGCACATGAGCCTCTGGAAAAACAATCAACCGCTTTTTGCCGGTAATCAGTACGCCGGACTTAGTGAAACGGCGCTGTATTTTGTAGGCGGTGTCCTGAAACACACGAAAGCCCTGAATGCACTGACGAACCCGACGACGAATTCATACAAACGGCTGACGCCCGGCTTTGAAGCGCCCGTCAATCTCGCTTATTCACAGAGCAATCGAAGTGCGGCGGTCCGAATTCCGATGTATTCAGCGTCTCCGAAATCGAAACGGATCGAATACCGATGCCCGGATCCGAGTTGCAACCCGTATCTGGCCTTCTCGGCGTTATTGATGGCCGGATTGGACGGCATCGTCAATAAGATTCATCCCGGGGATCCTCTCGATAAGAACATCTACGACCTAAAACCCGAAGAGCTGGCCAATGTTCCATCGACGTGCGCGTCTCTGGAAGAAGCGCTCCGGTCGTTGGAGAATGATCATGATTTTCTCCTCAAAGGCGAGGTATTCAGCGAAGACGTGATCGAAACCTGGGTCCGCTACAAAATGGATAACGAGGTCAATGCGCTGAGGTTGCGGCCGCATCCGTATGAATTCGCCCTCTATTTTGATATTTAATCCCTATTTTTCAGGTACGAAGCCGGGTCGCGAACCCGGCTTTTTTTTGACTTTGCACTGCGTTTTCTTTACTTTGCGCCGTCTTTTTTAAAGTTTCTGTAACACGAGGTTATTATGGTTACCGCAGGTGAATTGACGGCACGACTTGATCGACTCTGGCAAAACATTCTCGATATGCGGAGGTATCTTTGACCTCGATCGTCGTCAACAACGGATTGCCGAACTCGAACACGAGTCGGCCGCTGAAGATTTCTGGACCGACAATCAGCGGGCCCAGAAGGCGATGCAGGAACTTTCCGGCGAAAAGGCCTGGGTGGAATCCTGGTCACGTCTGCACACTCAAACGTCCGAGATACGCGATTTTCTAGAACTGGCCGCGGCGGAAAAAGACGAATCGGCCTATCGCAGCATCGAGACGGATCTCGACCGTCTTGAAAAAGAGGTCCGCGATCTGGAATTAAAAGCGCTCTTCACGGAGGAGGAAGATTCCCGAAATGCCATCCTGACGATCCATCCGGGAGCCGGCGGTACGGAATCCCAGGACTGGGCCGAGATGTTGATGCGCATGTACCAACGCTGGGGTGCGATGAAAGGATATAACGTCGGGATCGTCGATATTCTCGAAGGAGAGGGCGCCGGCATCAAGAGCGTGACGATGGAATTTCGTGGCCAATATGCCTACGGGATGCTGAAATGCGAGAACGGCGTGCATCGCCTGGTCCGTATTTCTCCCTTCGACTCCAATGCACGGCGTCACACGTCGTTTGCCTCGGTTTTTGCGATACCGGAAGTCGACCAGACGGAGGCGAAGATCGAAATCAATCCGTCGGACATCCGGATGGATACGTACCGCTCGGGAGGCAAAGGCGGTCAAAATGTCAACAAAGTCGAGACGGCCGTTCGCCTGACGCACATACCCACTGGAGTAGTTGCCGCGTGTCAGAGTGAACGCTCGCAGTTCAAAAACCGTGAAATGGCGATGAAGTTGTTGATATCTAAATTGTATCAATTGCAGAAAAAAGCAGAACGGGAAAAATTAGACGCGCTGGAAGCCTCCAAATCGGACATTGCATGGGGCAGTCAGATTCGCAGTTATGTTTTTCATCCTTATAATCTCGTCAAGGACCATCGAACGGACGTGGAGACGAGCAATACGCAGGCCGTCATGGACGGCGAAATCGACATGTTTATCGAGGCCTGTCTGAAAAATAAGATTGAAGTGTAATGCTGGACCTGTTGGAATCGGAAATCCGCCGGGTTTTGTCTTCGCTGCAGATCGAGCCTCCGGCCGTGATTGAATTTTCACGACCCAAAGACCCGAAGTTTGGCGACCTGTCGACCAATGTGGCGATGAGTCTGGCGCGTGACGTAAAACAAAATCCGCGCCAGCTTGCACAGCGTCTTATCGATGGGCTCGATCTCCAATCGGTTCAACTCTCAAAAGCCGATGTCGCGGGCGGCGGATTTATTAATTTTTATTTCGCTCCGGCGTACGTCGGTGAAGTGATTCAGCGTATTTTGAGGGAACCGGACCGTTACGGTCGTCATCGCTCGGGAAAGGGTCGGCGCGTCAACGTCGAATTTGTCAGCGCCAATCCGACCGGACCATTGAGCATCGGTCACGGACGGCAGGCCGTACTTGGAGACGTGCTCTGTCGGCTGCTGGCCAATGCAGGGTGGTCCGTGACCCGCGAGTACTACTTTAATAACGCCGGTATGCAAATGAAACGCCTTGGGGATTCCGTGCGCCTGCGGTATTTGCAAATCCTGGGGGAAACCGTTGAATTCCCGGATAAACATTACGAAGGAGAATACATCCGCGACATTGCCGCGCAGATTGCCGATCGACATGGCGATTCATGGAAGACCAAGGATTTTCAGCCTTTCAAAGAATTTGCGGAGGAAGTCCTATTTTCCGCCATCCGAGCCGTTCTCAAGAAAATCGGTCTATCGTTCGATGTCTATTTCAACGAAGACTCACTGTATCAGGAAGGAAAACTGGATCAACTGCTCTCCTTATTAAAGGAAAAAGGGCTGACGTACACAAAAGACGATGCCCTGTGGCTTAAAACGTCGGACCTGAATTATACGCACGGTTCACGTCCCGATGGAGACAGAGTTCTTGTCAAATCAACGGGAGAACCGACGTATCGACTTCCGGATATGGCGTATCACGTGACGAAGTTTGACCGGGGATTTGACCGAATCATCGATGTCTTTGGGGCCGACCATGTGGCCGAGTACCCTGACGTCCTCGCGGCTTTGCAGGCGATAGGATACGACATCGGCCGCGTGTCGGTGCTGGTCCATCAGTTTGTGACATTGTCCCATGAAGGTGAAGTTCTCAAGATGTCCAAACGTAAGGCCAATTTTGTTACGATTGACGAGCTTGTGGACGCGCTTGGCAGTGATGTCTTTCGGTATTTTCTCGTGATGAGGAGCCATCATTCTCATTTTCAATTCGATCTTGAGCTGGCGCGGCAACAGACCATGGAAAATCCCGTTTATTATGTGCAAAACGCCCACGCGCGGATTTGTTCGATTGAAGCGAAAGCTGTCGAAAAAGGACATGAATGGCCCTCTGCAACTCCGGCAGACCTGTCGTTACTGACGGCAACTGAAGAAAGAGATATTGTTTTGAAATTGGACGAGTATCCGGAATTGACGCGGCGCCTGGTTCAGAATCTGGAAGTTCATCCGCTCACGACGTATCTGGAAGAACTTGCGGGTTTATATCACCGTTATCAGACGGCGGGAAAGAAAAATGACGCACTGCGCGTGGTTACCGATGATGCCGGTCTGACGTTGGCCCGTCTGTCGCTCTGCCGGGCGACGCGTATCGTACTGGCCCACGGCCTGAGTCTGCTCGGTGTATCGGCTCCTACCTATATGGCAAAAAAAGAAGATTCGGATGATCAATAAAACGAGGACGCAATGAGTATTCTGGTAGTCGGTTCGGTTGCATTGGATTCAGTGGAAACCCCTTTTGGGAAGGTGGACGAGGCACTTGGTGGTTCGGCGACGTTCTTCTCCGCGTCGGCCAGTTATTTCAGTCCGGTCAACGTGGTAGCGGTCGTCGGTGAGGATTATCCGCTCGGCGAACTGGAATTTCTTAAGTCACGAGAGGTCGATTTCAGCGGTTTGCAGGTCGTCAAAGGCGGTGAGACTTTTCGATGGGCCGGGCGCTACAACTACGATTTGAACGAACGGGAAACCATTTATACGCACCTCAACGTTTTTGAAAATTTTCGGCCCGTTATTCCGGATTCGTACAAAAACGCCAGTTACGTTTTTCTGGGGAATATCGATCCCGATCTTCAGTACGACGTGCTGCAACAGGTGACCCAACCTAAATTGGTCGTTCTGGACACGATGAATTTTTGGATTGAAGGCAAACAGAAAGCGCTGAAACGGGTCCTCGCCAAGGTCGATATTTTTGTTCTCAATGATTCCGAGGCGCGGCAGTTGGCCAACCAATCCAATCTTATGAAGGCCGCGCGCGAAATTTTTGCGATGGGGCCGCGGGTTATCGTGATCAAAAAGGGCGAACACGGAGCCGTTTTGATCTCAAAAGAAGGGCTGTTTTTTGTTCCGGCCTTCCCGCTCGAAGCCGTCTGCGATCCCACGGGAGCGGGGGACACGTTTGCCGGTGGTTTTGTCGGCTATCTGGCCCGGACACATGACCTGAGCGACGCCAATTTGAGGAGGGCAACGGTGTACGGAAGCGCCATGGCGTCGTTCTGTGTGGAGGATTTCAGTCTTCGTGCTCTCAAGAATCTTTCGTCGGCGGAAATCCGTGAACGGTGTACCGCTTTTCGACGGCTCAGCCATTTTGAAATAGATTAACTTGTATCTCGCGCTTATGGATGCTAATTTAAGTGGCCGAATATGAAGCTCAGCGAAGTTCTCACCGAAGCCCTTGTGCGAATTCCACTGCAAAATTTTGAAAAGCAGGGGATCATCGAGGAACTCATTAACGTCATGGATCATGAGCATAAGATCCAAGATCGCAACAAAGTCCTTCAGGCCGTTTTAGAACGTGAAAAAATGATGAGCACCGGAATCGGTAACGGTGTCGCCATTCCTCATGGAAAATCGCAAGGCGTCGAAGAACTGGCCGTTGCGCTTGGTATTACATCTCAGGAAGTCAATTTTGATTCTCTCGACGGCAAGCCCGTCCGTATTGTCTTTTTACTCGTTGGTCCGGAGAAAGCGTCGAGCACTCACATCAAAATGCTGTCCCGAATTTCGCGGCTTCTGAATCAGGCCGCTTTTCGCCAAAAGCTCATTCAAGCCCAATCTTCGGCCGATGTCATGGCCATCATTGTTCAGGAAGAAAAACAACTGGAAGGTTAGCCCGGCAGGACAATCACGGGTTTTTCGTGGTGCGGCTTGTAGACGAGAAAAACGTGACCGATGACCTGAACGACAGAGCAATCGACTTCGCGCGCAACCGTATCTGCAAGCTCGCGGGGCTCGATTTCGCATCCGTCTTGGACGCGAATTTTCAGTAATTCCCTGGTATTAAATCCATTTTCGATCGATCGTCGGACATTGGGACTGTATCCTCCTTTTCCGATCGCGATCGTCGGTTTGATCCGTTGTCCGAGGGATCGTAGAAACCTCAACTGGGGTCCGGTCAGCGGGATCACATCCTTTTTCTTCGGATTAGCGTCACGGCCACCATGATACATCCGGAGACGATGAAAAGCAACGGCCAGTAAAATCGGGTCAGCGTGATCCACTCGTCATCAAGGTAGAACAACTCTCGGCCCAGCCAAATGCCGCCGACACTCGACGCCAGGAGACCGAGTACCAGCGAAATCCACCGCCGGAAATTGGCCGCGTAATCGATCAAAAAAGCGGCCCCCATGACGAGGAAATAAACCGGCCACAGGTCGCGCATCGCATCGAACGGCTGATAATCCAGAAAAATATGGAAGCCGCCGATACCGGCGAGAAATACACCCGAAAAAAAACGATACGTTTTGGTGTAAATTGTCCGGGCAATCAAGACCAGTCCGATCAGGAGGATTCCGTAACGTTCAACCCAAAAGCCGTCGATGATCTCAAAATTCCACAACAACCAGATACTCCCGACGAGTGTCAGGGTAATGCCCAGCCAGAGTCCTCGCGGTGTCGCGGGCGCATTTTCCACGGCGGGGGATTTGTCTATTGAGGTCTCCACGTGAATCTCCTTAGGATTGGTGGTCGGCCGTTTTGGAATCGAAGATACGCCGTCCCGTTCCGTCTGGAATGAGAGTGCCCATTAAAAAGTATAAAAAAACGCCCAATGGAAAGGCCACGAAAGTACCGGCGACCCAGAGGATCCTGACGATCGAAGGATCGAGCCCGAGATGATTGGCAAGACCCGCGCAGACGCCGAGTATTTTTTTGTTTGTCGTATCTCGCCTCATTCCTCCCATATCCGACACGCGATTCAATGGATTTTCAGTTTTGGTACGGCCGAGGGGCCAGACGATCAGCACAATGCCTGCAATGATAAACAGAGATGGAATAACAAAATCCCACGGAAAATGAAACCAGAACCAGTGCCGGGAGAGGACATGCCATTCATCGAGAAGGAAGACGATTCCGACCAAAATCAGCGCCACGCCGATGAACAACCCCTGATTCAAGCGTCGTTGTTCCATACGCGCAAGAGACTCCGGCGCAGAAGCGTCGGGAATGGACTCGGCCGGAAGTAGAATCATGGCGGCAATATAGGCCACGATACCGGTTCCGCCGAAAAATACGGTCGATATCCAGACGATTCGTACGACGGTCACGTCCCAACCGAAATAGTCGGCGACGCCTGCACAAATGCCGTCGATCATCCGATCGGTTCGGGATTTATATAACCTTCTCCTCGCGGTCGATTCCATGGGTACCTCCATTGGCTACCGAATTCAACGGCATTTCCGGGATAAAGTTTCGCCGATGGCCTACGTGTTGACAAAAAAAGGCGTTTATCATACATTAGTCCGCTTTCTGTGGAAGCACGACGATGAAGGGCTTATCGATTACTATGAATATAGCGGAACGCGAACGGCTGATATTGTCTCATGTCGTCAAACATTTTATAACCACCGGGAATCCCGTCGGGTCACGAACGTTGTCCAAGATCTTACCCGTGGAGTGGAGTGCGGCGACGGTGCGAAACGTAATGGCCGATTTGGAAGAAAAGGGCTTTTTACAGCATCCTCATACATCGGCTGGCCGAATTCCCACCGATCTTGCGTATCGAACGTACGTCGACACGATGTTGAACGTGGAGGAATTGACGGAAGAGGACAAATCCAGGGTGACGCAGGCCATCCAGAACATTGCCATGCAGGTACACCGTCTGTCGGATGGTATGGAGGAAGTGCTGTTTCACACCTCGCGAGCGCTTGCGGCCATTTCATCGGAACTGGGCATCGTCCTGGCTCCGAGGTTTAACGCAACGGTCGTTGAAAAAATAAGGCTGATCCGGACCGCGGACAACCGGATCGTAATCGATCTGGCGTTGAAGAACGGCATTGCCAGAACGGTCATTCTCGACGTGCAAAGCCGCATCGAAAATGAAGACCTGAGAAACATTGAGGTCATGCTCAACGAACGGCTGAGCGGCTTGTCCATATCGGAAATTCGTGAGAGCCTGCCGGAAAGAATGCGGGACGCGCGTACCCGATTTCATGAGGAAGCCCTGGTTTTCATTCAGGTCTTTTTGGAGTCCGCTTCCCGGGTATTCGGTTTCGAGCAATCCATGCTGCTCGATTTTGCGGGAACGCATAACATTCTTTCGAAACCCGAATTTTCAAACCAGGAGGGCGTTTTCCCGATTCTGCAATTGCTGGAGGATCGGTCTTCACTCATGCAAATCCTCATGTCCCGTTCACATCCTGGGGGCGGCGTTCACGTGACCATCGGCGAGGAGAATACGGGAATTAATCGCTGCAGCATCGTGACATCGACGTATTCCGTCGGCAACGTAACGGGGACCCTGGGGATCATCGGTCCGACGCGAATGCCGTATTCGCGTATTATACCTCTTGTACGGTTTACCGCCCGGACGTTGGAAAATAATTTCAATTCAAACTAACCATGGAAGACGACTTGATCAAAACCGAATCCGAATCGATTGACGAAAAACAGCCCGACCTTCAGGATGTCGAAGGTGTTCCCGAACAGACGGTCGAAACCGAATCCCAGGCCGAATCGCCGGTAGACGAAACGGCGGTACTCAGAGACCAACTTCTGAGGGCCCTGGCCGAATTCGAGAACTATAAAAAACGAACGGTAAAGGAATACCAGTCCGTCGTTCAACTGGCCAACGAAAAACTGATCATCGATTTACTTCCTGCCATTGACGATTTGGAGCGAGCCCTCAAAGCGGCGAGAGACATTCACAGTGACGACGCGAAGGTCCAGCAGAGTTTTCAGGGGTTTGAGAACATTTATAAAAAACTCATGAAGATTCTCGAAGACAAGGGATTGAAGCCGATGGAATCGATCGGAAAAGAAATGGACGTCAATCTGCATGACGCGCTTATGCAGGTCGAGGGCAACGGCCAACCGCCCAATACCGTCGTCGATGAACATGAAAAAGGCTATTACCTGCATGATAAGGTCATCCGGCACGCCAAAGTCATTGTCACGAAATAACCCGGCCGACGCTTTCCGGAACATGGTTCAAGGATATTGTTGATTTTCAGGCCCGCAGCGGTTACTTTGCCGACCCCTTTACGGGACTGCCCTTGTAGCTCAGTTGGATAGAGCAGCAGTTTCCTAAACTGTGGGTCGTGCGTTCGAGTCGCGCCAAGGGCACGCGTTTATTTAAGGAGTCGTCATGTTAACTGCACGTAAGAAGTTTACCCGAAAAGAATTGCATAAAGATCCCTTGCTGGCCAAAATTGCTACGGCCACGGATTATGCCAAACTAAATCGCGATAAAATGTCGAAGGCGTTGACCGGCGTGGTCGTGGCGATCGCCGCCGTCTGGGGATACATGTATTACAAGTCGTCGATCGATGAAGACTCGTTAAACCGGCTCCATCAGGCCGAGCAAGCCTATTTGAGCGGGGACAACAAAGAGGCGATTCGACGGCTGGCCAAGTACCTGGCCGAGTTCGAAGGAACAAAAGGCGGGGAACTTGCGACGTTTTATCTGGCCAATGCTTATTATCAGACGGACCAGTTTGATTTTGCCCTCGAACAGTACGAAAATTATGTCGACGACTACGGCAGCAACGAGCTGCTGACGGCCTCGGCGATGGCCGGCATTGCCGCCTGCTATGAGGCCCAGAACAAATATGCCGATGCGGCCGCCCAGTACGAAGCCGTTGCCGGGAAGTTTCCGGAGCACTACCAACGTACGGAGTACATGATGGGCGCGGCTCGCTGTTATAAAATGCTCGGTAATGTGGAGTCGGCAAAGTCCTGGTATGAGCGCGTCGTCAAGGAATATCCCGAGACGACCTATGCACGCGAGGCGCGACTCGCGATGGATGAATTCGGAGCCTGATTTTTTAATCGTAATTTACGTTATGGATTGCCCCCGGCGGGCAATCCATTTTTTGTTTCATGACTGAACCGATCCATCTTGCTTTTGTCTGGCACCAGCACCAGCCGTTCTACAAACTTACCGGATCGTCCCTTTATTTTCTTCCGTGGACAAGGCTTCATGCCGTCAAAGATTACTTTGATATTCCGGCGCTGGCCCAAGCTTATCCCGCGATTCGGCAGACTTTCAATCTGACTCCATCGCTGTTGATCCAGCTCCAAGACTACGTTAAGCACAGTGCGGCGGATCGGGCGTTGATTCTGACGCTGAAGGCGGCAGATGAACTCACCGATGAGGAAAAACATTACCTCATCGACCATTTTTTCATGGCCAATGAGCGGCACATGATCGAACCGTACGACCGGTATCGCGAACTGGCGTTCAAACCGAAGGACCCGGCACAATGGTCGGCACAGGATTATCGAGACCTTCAGGTGTGGTTTAATCTTGCGTGGCTGGGCTTTCACGCACAGGAAGATACCGCAGCAAAGGCGCTTTTTCTTCAAGGCCGGGACTACTCTGAGGACGACAAAAAGCTCATTATCGACATCCACTATGATGTCATGCGACGTGTGATTCCGTTGTATGCTGAATTGCAACAGTCCGGGCAGTTTGAATTGACCGTATCACCCCTCTATCATTCGATTCTTCCACTCTTATGTGACTTGGCCGAAGGTGGACCCGACGCTCCGGCATGGCGCTTTCCTGAAGACGCGGAGCGACAGATCGTCGATGGGATGACGGTTTTTCGTCGGTTGTTTGACCATTCTCCCGAAGGCATGTGGCCTTCCGAGGGAGCCGTTAGCCTAGAGGCACTCTCCCTGATGGCGAAACGGGGAATCCGATGGACGGCGACGGACGAGGCCATTTACCGGCATTCGGATAAATCGGCCGGCTCCGTCACGCAGCCCCACGTCGTGGAGACGGAATTCGGGCCGATCGCTTTACTTTTTCGCGATCGGCAACTGTCGGATGCGATCGGATTTCGTTATGCGCATATGCCGGCCGAAGACGCCGTTCAGGATTTTATCAATCGCGTTGAGAGTTTGCGACAGGAAATCGTGAACCGCGGTGAATCGCCCGCAAACCACCTGATTAGCGTGATCCTGGACGGGGAAAACTGCTGGGAGACGTACACGGATAACGGTCGACCATTTTTGAGCGGCCTGTACGACGCGCTGTCGGCTCATCCTGCGATTCGCACGGATACGGTTTCCGGTTTTCTTCAGACTCAGGACCGGTCGCGATTACCGCGTATTACGCGGCTCCATGCAGGATCATGGATCAACCATAGCTTTGATACCTGGTTTGGCGGTCATGCCGAAAAGAAGAAGGCTTGGTTTTTTCTATCTCAAGCCCGACAAATGTTGAAACTGGAATCAAACGTTACCCCGGAAATCTGGGACGAGCTCTTCATGGCTGAAGGCAGCGACTGGTTCTGGTGGTACGGCGACGACCATACCGCACTGCATAAGCATGAATTTGACTACCTTTTTCGCCATCACGTCAAACGTCTTTACGAATTGACCGGGCATGATTATCCGAAAGAATTGGATCAGCCGATTATGGCCGGTACACACGAGCGGAGGAAAATTCTAAGACCGGAACGAGCCATCACACCGGTCATCGACGGGATTGTCTCGCCGCATTCGGAATGGGCGGGGGCGGGCTGCTATCGACCCGATCAAGGTCAGTCGACCATGCACATGGCCAATCCATGGATTGAACGCCTGTTCTATGGCCGAAACCACGACCGGGTTTTCGTACGCCTTGATTTTACGGACGATCAGCGTGAACGATTGAGCAACAATGGGACCCTCAAACTGCAGCTTCTGACTCCGCGACCGATCGGTCTGGAAATTTCGAGCGCAGGACCTCAATCCAGCGGCGATGATTCAGTGATTTGTGCGTATCGAGACGTCCTTGAAATGTCGTTTGAACACCGTAACCTATCAACAAGCCTTATGGTTAAAGTCATGGGAATTCACGGCGAAGAAGCATCTTTTCCTTCAACGAGTCCTATTATCATCACATAACCCGGAGGTTTTTGTGCCGCCGCTTGCCAGAAATTTTCTCGGTATCGAACCTGTATTGTCCGATTACGGCAAAGCTAAAATCGCCGTTCTTCCGATTCCCTACGAGGCGACCACCAGTTACGGACGTGGCACGCGTCGCGGACCGCAGGCCATCATCGACGCTTCAAGAATGGTGGAGTATTATGATGAGGAGATCGATCGTGAGACGGTGCGAGACTTCGGCGTGGCCACGTTGAAGCCGGTCGTTTTCAAAGGAAGAAAGGGCGCAGCGGCCATGACGTTGATCCAGCGCCGGGTCGCAGGCATTTTAAAAGACGAAAAATTTCCGGTCTGTTTCGGCGGAGAGCACACGATCACGAGTCCGATCGTGAGGGCCGTACAGGATCACATCGGTCCGGATTTCTCCATTTTACAGATCGATGCCCACTCGGATCTACGGGAAACGTACGAGGACTCTCCCTTGAGCCATGCGTGCGTGATGAAGCGGATCTGGGACTTCAACCGTAATATCGTTCAGATCGGCATTCGCGCCCAGTCTACGGAGGAGCGGGATCTGATCATCTCAAATGGTATCGCGACTTTTTATGCAAAAGATCTTCCGGGCGATCCCGATTGGAAAGACAAGGCCATCCGGCAATTGAAAGATCGCGTGTATATTACGATCGACTGTGACGGACTGGACCCGACGCTGGTTCCGGCAACCGGTACTCCGGAACCTGGCGGCCTGGGCTGGTTTGACATTCTTGATTTTATGCGTCGGGTGTTCGAACGCCGCAACGTCGTCGGATTTGATATCGTGGAACTGTCGCCGGTGAAGGGATTGCATTATGTCGATTACAGTCTGGCAAAGCTCGCGTATCGGCTGATGGGATACAAATACAGCCTCAAGTGATGCGAGAATCCGGAGGGAAGTTTACAACCGTAAATTAGCTGCCTTCGAACGCAATAAAAAAAGGCCGTCAGGGACGGCCTTTTGTTTTTAATTTCCAAAAAAATCACACGAGCATTTTGACCACGGTGTCGGCGAGTTTCGATACGTCCTGGGAATCGATCAACGCGGAGTTGGGCACGCTTTTTAGTTTGGCCACCACGTCGGAGTCGACGCTTGCATCCGTGATGAAAATAAACGGGATGTCGCCCTCCGTTTCCCGTACTTGCATGCAAAAATCATAACCCGAAACTTCTTCGTACTTGAAATCCGAAATGATCACGTTGGGTTTCATCGATTTCATCAACCCGATGCTTTCCGTGATCTCCCCGGCCGATTTGACCGTGTGTCCGAGACTGCCGAGGTTTTTTTC
The DNA here is from genome assembly GCA_964478735.1 of uncultured Bacteroidota bacterium. Lineage (GTDB taxonomy): Bacteria > CLD3 > CLD3 > SB21 > SB21 > CAYZJB01. The sequence continues at coordinate 21,177 of CAYZJB010000002.1, forward strand.
GATGATTTTACGTACGACCATGCTGTGATTGATCACCAAAACGGATCCGGTTTTTTGCGACGCTTTGGGCGGTTCAGCGGTTCCGCTGAACGCCATGATTTTGGGTTTGATGACAAAGGTGCCGTCTTCCCAGCCCATCATTGCGTCAAGCGCTTCGTCGTCATTGAATGATCCGAGTTTGATGTTCTGCAGGACCCCTTTGTCGAACTCGATCAGGGCCGTATCCGTTCCATTGTAAACTTCGAGGTGGCCGGTAAGTGAATTGGATTCACAGAAGGCGATGACTTCGGTAATGTGTTTGTCTTTCAGGCTGCCGGACGGCCCGGCGGGTTGACCGCTCGACTTGATCTGTTTGGCCTTTTCGGAAACCACGGCATTGGTATCGCGGAGCCGCTGGCTCATGATCTTGCTCATCGCAATGGAAATCGACGGGTATTTTTCCAGAATGACGTCGAAGTCTTCTTTCTCCAGGACAAACGTCTCGGTGTCCTCGGAGGCAATGACCGTCGCCGACCGGGGTTCGCCCGTCAGCAGGGCCATTTCACCGAAATAATTGCCCGAACCGATTTCAGCCAGTGTTTCGCCGTTGGCTGCCGTGACAGCCACTTTGCCGCTCAGGACAATCCACATCTTGTCGCCGGGGTCACCGACTTTGCAAATCGTATTTTTGGACTTGAATTGTTTGAACTTGAGACGTTCCGTGATGAAGTCAATACTGTCTCTTCCGAGAGAACGAAAAAAGGGAACTTCCTTTAAAATTTCACCAATCTGTATCATGAATTCCTCCGAGGGAGCACGCTGTTTTGCCAAAAGCGGGATAACATAAAAAAGTTACAATTCGTGCGCAAGATATTTTAGCCCGTACAACATCGCTGCGAGCAGGATGATGAGTATAATGACAAGCCGTGAAAAGGGGTTCCGGGGCTTCTGGTATCGGGGAAAATGGATTCGTTTACGGCGTTGGGCCTCGGGATCCTTTTTCGGTTCGTAATACAGTGGACGATAATCGAACTGGCGTCGGTCGGGTTGTCTGAACAGCATGGCCTTAATGTAGCGTTAGATGGGCACAACTCCAAGCCCGGCTTTTTCCGTGACGGCGAGGAGGCCTTTTTCAACGCGGATTCCGGTAAAGAGGTCGTTTTTGATGAGCAGATGGCCGTCGAGGTCAATGAAATCCGTCAGCGCTCCCAAATGTGCCGCGGCTGCAATTCCGACCGATGTCTGAACCATGCACCCCAACATCGTCTGCAAGCCACGTGCGCGGGCGCGGTTTAACATCCGTACGGCATGGAGCAGCCCACCGCATTTGTCGAGCTTGATGTTGACGCCGTCAAAATGCTTATGCCACCGTCCGATATCGTCTATAGAGCGAATATTTTCATCGCCGAATAGAGGTATTGCAGATTGACGGCGAATTTCCGGCATTCGGGCGGCCTCTTCCTTGGGCAACGGCTGCTCGATCATCTGGACGTTGAGAGGCTCGAGCCATTTGATCTTTTGGACCGCTTCGTCGAACGTCCAGCCTTCATTGACATCGATGCGCAGAGGTTTTTCGGTCGCGTTTCGAATGGTTTCGAGTATTTCATAATCCCTATCGCCGCGCCCCATTTTGATTTTAAGTACTGAAAAACCGTCTGCTTCCTTGATCTTGAGTCGTAATGTGTCCGCCGTGTCGATACCGATGGTAAAACTGGTCGGACGAACGGGAGGGCGATCGATGTTGAGCATTTGCCAGAGCGGAACGCCGAGACTTTTTGCTTTCCAGTCGGCGACGGCCATCACCAGCCCCGACCGCGCGGAAGGCGCTGATGGAAATTGGCATGCCAGATAACCGTCAATTTGTTCCAGCGGCGTATCGGCCGCGTTTTCGCAAATCCAGGGCGTCGCTTCGTTGTAAACCGCCGTGACGGAGTTGCACGTTTCACCAAAATACGACGATGGAGCGGCTTCACCGAAACCCTCGACGCCATCGGCGAGCACACGGACGATGACGACCTGTCGCTGCGTAATCTGCGAGTCGCTTAACATGAATGGATGCCGGAGATGGATGGTCGGAACATCCCAGAGGAGTTTCACTAGCCTACAAAAACATCGATGAAAGACTGGACCCAGCCCAGGATCTGGTTATTAACAGGGTTCGTCACTGCGCCGACGACCCCGGTCGCCATCATAGCGACCAGGAGAAACATTCCCATAAATCCGAGGCTTCGGTACTGGTCGCCGAGTGAATCGGGAAGGAGATTCGCCACGACGTGAGAACCGTCCAGCGGGGGAACCGGAAGGAGGTTGAACACCGCGAGCCAGACGTTGATCTGAATGCTCGTGACCATGAACCTATAAGCGTAATCGATGAACTCACCGTTCAACGATGGAAAGAGCGGTGTAGAAAGAGCGATCACAATGATGATAATGGCCGAAAGAAACGTCAACAGAAAGTTGGATGCAGGACCGGCCATGCTGACCAGAATATCGTCGCGTTTAAAACTTCGAAAATTATTTGGATTGACCGGTACCGGCTTGGCCCAACCGAACAGGATACCCGCATTGGTTGCAATCAAAATCAGCGGAATAATGAGCGTGCCCCACAGGTCAAAATGTTTGACGGGATTAAGGGTGATACGCCCTTCGCGCTCCGCCGTATCGTCGCCGCACCATTTAGCGACGATTCCGTGCGCGTACTCGTGGATGACGACGGCAAAAATAAGAACCGGGAAGAAGATCAATTGACTCACGCAAACTCCTTGTCTAAACAAAACATGCTAATAAAAAGGCTTACGAATGTCAAACGATAAGGTGTCATTCCGATTCCGCTTTTTCCGCATAACGGCGGCCCGCGATAAGGACGACGAATTCGCCGCGAGGCGGATGTTTCTGAAAATGCGCCAGCATTTCTGCGGCCGTACCGCGTTTGATCTCTTCGAATTTTTTGGTCAATTCCCTTGCCACGACGACGGGCCGATCGCCCAAAAAATCATGAATCTCCCCAAGCGTCTTGAGCAGCCGGTGAGGGGACTCGTACAGTATGATCGTCCGGTCCTCGTTCTGCAACTCGGTCCAGCGCGTCTTGCGGCCTTTTTTCAACGGCAGGAATCCTTCGAAAACAAACCGGTCGGTCGGCAATCCGGCAGCGCATACCGCCGCTATCGCCGCGCAGGCCCCCGGAACCGGTACGACGGGGATGCTGTGCCGCCGGGCTTCCCGCACGAGCCGAAACGCGGGATCGGAGACCGTCGGGGTACCGGCATCGGACACGACCGCGATCTGTTTTCCTTCGTTCAGCATTTCGATCAACTGCGGGATACGTGCCAGTTCATTGTGTTCGAAGAATGAGATCAACCGCGCCTCGATCTGATAATGGTCGAGCAGAATACGCGTCTGACGTGTGTCCTCACACGCGACGACGTCTACGGTTTTGAGGAGACGAACGGCACGGAAGGTCATGTCTTCGAGGTTACCGATCGGTGTCGCGACCACGTATAATGTTCCGGGTGTCATCGCCGCATCTCTCGTGCCAGTTGTATCAATTCATTGTGTACTTGAGGAAACGATTTTTCTATGATGGATCGCCGAACGATAATGAGCACGTCAAACCCAATCCAGACGAACGCCGACCGGCGAACGATTTCCCGAATGCGGCGCTTCCAGCGGTTTCGAACGACGGCATTTCCGATCCCGCGACCGCAACTGATCGCCACACGAAAATCGGGATCGTTCGTTACCTGGTAACTGAGGATCACGCAATTGCCGTTCACGCGGCGTCCACGTTTGAACAGACCGTCAATATCATCGCGGCGGCGAAGGACTCGGCTTTTCGGGAATCGCTCGTTCATCGAGCGTTGACGGGAAGCAGGACATGAAACGCGGCGCCGTGCGGGTAATGTTCGGGTGGAGATACGGCCACGATCCGTCCCTTGTGGGCTTCGGTGACGAGACGGCAAAACGTCAGTCCGAGCCCCGTACCCAGATTATTCTTGGCCTTGGTTTCGCTCAACTGACCGAATTTTTCGAAGATCGACTGGCGAGCGTCTTCCGGGATGTCCGGTCCTTGATTGGATATGACGATCTCCACACGGCCGTCTTTGTGTTCCGCCGCCTCGACGATGATTTCACTCTTTGCATCGGCAAATTTGACGGCGTTGCTCAGCAGGTTCGAAATGACACGGCCGATTAGAATGCGGTCGATCTCGGCGTAGATTTCCTCATTTGATGCGCTCACACGGATCGACAATCGGTGATGGGAGGCCAGGGGTTTCAGGCGTTGGGCGGCCTCGCGCAGAAGCTCGACGATCGCCGTGTCCTCCCGATGGAGTTCCATCTTATGGGTCTCGAGTTTACCCAGATCGAGCAGGTTGTTGATCAGCAGCAGCGCCTGTTCGACATCGGCCGAAGCAAACTGTATCAGTTCCTGTGCGTCGTCGTTCGTGACCCGTTCCTGGAGCGTCTGCAGCGACATACGAATGGACGTGAGTGGGGTACGCAGATCGTGGACGATCATGCGCGTCAGGTCTTCCTTCAACTGCTCCAGTTTGAGAATTTCATCGTTCAGGTCTTTGGCGTGGAGAAGCGACTTCATGCGTGCCGCCAGGATCACGGCGTCGAAAGGGCGGGTGAGGAAATCGTCCGCTCCTGCTTCGATGCCCTTGACGTTGTCTTCGGTTTTATCCAGGGCGGTAATTATGATGATCGGGATCGTGCGGGTTTCCGGGTTCGATTTGATCCTCCGGCACACCTCAAAACCGTCCATTTCCGGCATCATGACGTCAAGTAAGATCAAGTTCGGGCGAACGGCTTTGACCTGTTGCAAAGCGTCACGACCGTCGGCAGCATGGATCACCCGATGGCCCAGCGGATCGATGAAACTTTCCATCATCATGCGGTTGAGTTCGCTATCGTCGACGACGAGAATGGTCCGTGATTCTGTGGCCATTATTACTTTCTCCCTTTGGCGAAGTTTTCAATGCCCCGTACGATACTCTCGGCGACGTCCTTTCGGAAGCGGCCGTCGCGGATCCGTTTTTCCTGTTCGGGCAGCGTCAGGAACGCGCATTCGACGAGAACCGACGGCATTTCTGCATTGCGGCAGACGGCCATATTGCCCATAAATACGCCCATGTCAGGAAGCCGCGTCTCGCGTACAAGCTCACGTTGGATGGACTCCGCGAGCGGTCGGCTTTGAGGGTGATAATAAATCATCATCGGCCCGAACGGTTGTCCGCGAGGATTGACGCCGTCCGGTTGAGCATTGTGGTGAATACTGACAAAGAGATCCGCGTCGGCTTCATTGGCAATGCGTACACGGTCGTACAGGCTCATCTTCGATACGGTATCCATGCGAGTCATGATAACGAGAGCCCCCTTTTTTTCCAACTGGCGTTTAAGTTCGAGTGCGACGAGTAAATTGGCCGCATGTTCCTGAAGCCCCGTCGGGCCGGTCGAACCGACGTCCGGGGAGTGACCGGGATCGATACAGATGCGAAGGTTTTTCAATTTACGTTCAGACGGCCGGTGACGAAGCGTCCAGACCAGCCCGAGACTGTCCTGCCGCACGCGATATCCCCACAGGTAGGGTTCTTTTGTCGTTATGCGGATCATAAAAACGTCGTCTTCCGGTTGCGACCACGTCACCTGCATGAGGCGTTCATCTTCGTTCTCGAAACGTATCCAGTCTACGTCGGCTACTCCGCCGTAGAGCCTCAACTCCAGAACGTGGGGTTCAGGTTGGTGAACGTGATAGGGCAGCGGGGCGCTCATGAACAAACGAAGCCGGGTGTCACGCTCGTTCGATAAAACGCGCACGACGCTGACCGGACTACGCGGTGAGGCCGTTCCATCGGGAAGAATTTCAATCTGATTCCGGTGAATCCATGCCGAGTGATGACGGGATAACTGCAGCCGGCAATACGCGCCGATGTATCCCGTGGTCCTTACTAGTGTGCCTCGTGGAAGAAAATACATGAACGACCGGTTGGGCCAGACCATTGCATTGTTGACGTCGGTCGCGAACCGCGCCACACGCAGCGGGTTGGCCGGCAACGTCGTGATCGTTCCCGGTGACCATTGGCGCACCGTATCCCCATCGTCGATTTCGACAAAACGTACACGTCCTTTTTGCAGCAGCGCACTTGGTATAACGTACGACGCGGAGTACACGCCGGGAGCCGGCTTTTGTTTTTCACGTTGTTCGAAGCCGAAGAAGGCATTGCCAAAGTCCGGCATAAGGTATGGTTCATCTTCACGCATTGGAAACGGTCCGTCCACAACTTGCATTGCAGAGTCGACGATTTCAAAAGTGACTTGCTTTGACGAGCGGGTACGACACATCACTTGAATCACGTCTCCGGGCGTAAGGACGTGGTCGTCTTTTGGAAGTAGAAAATTTTCGTCAAAACCGTCGTTTGTCCATTCCGACATCGGTAATGGGAGGACGATGGTTCGTTCCAGCACGAGTATCGTATCAGGGCGCCGCAGTTCACACCGTATCACGTATGTCGAGTCGTCTCCGGCCCGGGTGAGATCGAGCGGAATGTACCCGACAAAGGCGCCGTCGTCCTGGATGGTTTGTTCCATGCCATCGATATAGAGGCGTCCACGGCCAACTACCTGTCCAAGGACCAGTAACGAGTCCGTCGTGGACACTGTCATTTTTTCGCGTGGATAGATGAGCCGGATGGGCGTTTGTGCAATCGCGGAACACGTGAGGAATGCCGCCAGGAAGGGAACGGACTTTGGCATAAGGGCGGGGCTATAGTCAATTACGCCGGGCGAGCAGCGAATGAAGTCGCTGGGAGGCGTCGCGGGCCAATTGATACTCGGGATTGAGCGCCAGCGCTTTGTTGTATTCACCCAGAGCAGCGTCCCATTCGCCGCGAATTTCCATCACGCGGCCGAGATTAAAGTGCGGATAGTGTCGGGCGTCATATCGCTCGGCCGAAATCGATTTTTGAAGCCAGGGCACGGCTTCGTCGATGCGTTTCAGACTGATCAAATAGGCGCCGATGTCGTTGTACGGATTTCCGAAGGTCGGGTCGACGCGGATTGCCGCCTTGCATTCTTCGATGGCCTGTTCAAGTTCACCCCTCAGACTATAAACCCAACCGAGGAACGTATGGGCTTCCGCCGTGGGAAACGTCGCGATCGATTTACGATAAAGCTCGACGGCACGATTCAAATTGCCGTTGATTTGAAACCGGTAGGCTTCGTGAAAATAGTGTTCCGCCTCACGCAATTCCGCATTTCCGTCTTTATGAAACGTCTCTTCAAACATGAGACATCACTCCTTTGCCCGACGGCCCGGCCGGCGTGCGATCAGGATGTAGTGATGTGCTGGGCTTGCAGATGCCTCAGGATTCCCTTGGCAAGTCCGACGCCGATATTTTTGTGTACGGCCGGTTCGTTGATTTTGTCTTTGAATTCTTCTTTCAACCCGACTTCCACGAGAGCGGCCAGCGCACGGGTATGGATGACGGGGTTTAACTGCGGATGTTTATCGCGCTGTTCGTTATACACGCCATGGTAGTACATGTCGATGTGGTCGTGAACGGCCTTGGTGACGGTGATCGCGAGCGCCTTGCACTTTTCGGAATTGGCTTTACGTGTGCTCCGGTAAAAGCCTCGCAATCCGACACCGGCCGATTCACGATAGAAGTTGATATGTAGCGACACAAGAACGTCGGCGGGCGTCATCTGTTCGATCATCAATTCCGCCTGGCGCGTTTCCACGATCTCAATTTTTCGTTCCGTAATTTCCGGCTGGCTTTTCAGATACTCAATGCAACTTTTAACAGCTTCGATACTTTCCGCGGAACCGACAATTTCGTTGCCGTAAACGTCTTTGCCGCTCTGGAATCCCGATCCCGCTTCAAGGTACAACTTCATTTTTAACTCCTTTGGATGGCGCGAAAAAATTAACAAGCAGTCGGTTGAATAGCAAGTTAAAAGCCCGGCTGAACTTACCCGCAGGAAACCTGCGGAATATTTTTTTCGTAGAAACGGTTGTACAGGTTGCGGTGTCTTGCCTGAATTCCCACGATTGTGTCATTTCCACCGGGTTCATACACCGCTACATTTATGCAATATAAACCGTGAGGTGTCTTGATGTTAGTGACCATTGTTCGTAAGAACGAGCCTTTCGAAAAGGCGGTTCGTCGTTTTGAGACCGAGTGCCGTAAAGCCCGGATCATTCAAAAATTTATGGAGAAGACCAGTTACATCAGTCCGAGCGAAAAGAAGCACATGCGCCGCCGCCGCCGTCAGTCCCAACGCCCTGCCATTTGAATTGCATATATTTTTTGAGGTCCAGGCCGGACCATCGCTCTGCGATGATCCGGTTTTTTTGTTTCCCGGTGAAACAAAATGCCGTAGTTTAACGGGAATATTTTCCGTTCACGTCGATTTACAGTTTCAGAGTCGATCAGAATCCATTTTCAAGCGAGTGTATCATGCACCCCCTCGTTATCATTGGGAACGGCATCACGGGGACGACCGTGGCGCGTTACGTGCGTAAACATGACGACCGGCCGATCACCATCATCTCCGACGAATCTGAGCATCTGTACTCTCGACCCGCACTGATGTATATCTACATGGGTCACATGACGTACGAAAACACAAAACCGTATGAGGACTGGTTCTGGTCCAAAAACAGACTCGACCTGATCATGGGGCGTGTGGAAAAGATCGATACGGAGAAAAAAGCCGTCCGTCTGACGAATGGGCGGGAGATCGTCTACGGCCAACTCGTTGTGGCCACGGGTTCCGTGTCCAACAAATTCGGCTGGCCCGGTCAAGACCTCGATGGGGTTCAGGGGTTTTACGGATTGCGGGACCTTGAGCTGATGGAGCAAAACACGCGGAATATTTCCCGAGGCGTCATCGTCGGTGGCGGACTGATCGGAATCGAAGTCGCCGAAATGCTACACTCGCGGCATATTCCAGTTACCATGCTGGTTCGGGAAAATCAGTACTGGGACAACATTCTTCCGCAGGAAGAAGCGACGCTTGTGGGCCGGCATATTTGTGAATACGGGATCGACCTCCGGCTGGCCACGCAGTTGAAGGAAATCAAAGCGGACGCAAATGGGCGTGCCCGCTCGGTCGTCACCGACCGAGGAGAGGAAATCGCATGTGAATGGGTTGCCCTAACGGCCGGGGTACGGCCCAACATCGATGCCGCTTCCGGAAGTGCGATCGAAACCCGTCGCGGCGTGCTGGTCAACGAGTTTCTCGAGACCAACGTTCCCGACGTCTATGCCGCGGGCGACTGTGCGGAGTTTCGCTACGATCGCGTACGTCATCCCCGGATCGAGCAGCTATGGTATACCGGCCGGATGCAGGCGGAGGCGCTTGCCAAAACGCTTTGCGGGCAACGAACGGCGTACGACCGCGGCGTGTGGTTCAACTCGGCAAAATTTTTCGACATCGAATACCAGACGTACGGAATGGTCAGCAACGTACCGCTCGACGGCGAAACGTCGCTGTACTGGGAGCATCCGGGAGGCCGGCGTTGTGTTCGTATCGTCTATGATGCGAACGATTCGACGGTCGTCGGATTTAATCTATTCGGTATTCGGTACCGACATGACGTGTGCGAGCGTTGGATTCGGGAAAAACGAACCATCGAATACGTTTTGGAAAATCTGGGCGCCGCGAATTTCGACCCGGAATTTTTCAGAGAATTTGAACCCGACGTCATCGCACAGTATAACCGCCATTCCGGCCGGTCCCTTTCCCTTAAAACGCGCCGCGGACTATTCCGCCGATCGGCATAAGGAGGCAATCATGACAATCCTGCCGCTTGTATCACCAATTACCGAATTCACTTCACTGACCGCGACTAAAAAACTATCCCTTACTGCGGTTGCCGCTGGACTTCTGTCTATCGTTCTTACGGCGACAGCGGCCGGAGACCAGCGCGTCACATGGTTTGTGCTGGGTATGCTGCTGACTCTCGGAGGGGCACTGGCGTTCATTCTCCCACAGAGGAAGGAGTCGCCCGCGGGGATTAAACATAATCGACTGTTTTTTCTTTCAGCAACTTCACGAGGCGCCATCGGATGGTTCCTCGGAGTGTTCATCACCGGATTTTACGTGCTTTTATACTGGTTTCCGGCTTCGTTGGAAAATCTGATCCGTGCGACCGACGGGCTGAGCCTCATTCTTCGAGGCCGTCCTGCGGACCAATGGTTTTTATACGGGACGTTTTACACGCTTGCCATTTTGATCATGGGCATTCGTTTCATCATCAAAAACCGGCACAGCCGTTACCAGATCATTCGGACTCTGTCGGTCATGTTTTTCCAGCTCGGTTTTGCTTACTTGATACCTGCATTTCTTCTGATGCTCAATCAGCCGGAATTCTATTTCAGCTATTTCTGGCCATTGAAATACTCGTATTTATTTCCCGGTGATATTAACTGGCTGATGAGCCAGCCCGGGGGACTGGGAACCTTCATGGTGTTCTGGGGCATCGTGATGTCGTTTATCGCCACACCCGTCCTCACGTATTTTTTCGGCAAACGATGGTATTGTTCATGGGTCTGCGGCTGCGGCGGGCTGGCGGAAACACTCGGTGATCCCTGGCGGCATCTGAGCGACAAATCGCTGCGTGCTTGGAAGATCGAGCGTTGGATGATTCACAGCGTGCTCGTTTTCGTCGTTGTGACGACGGTGCTCCTGTGGGCCAATTCCGCCTGGGGCGGTGAAATGCTTGGAACCTGGTCGGGACATTTTGCGAGCGGGTACGGCTTTTTAATCGGAGCGATGTTTTCAGGCGTCATCGGTGTCGGGTTTTATCCGCTGATGGGCAGCCGCGTCTGGTGCCGTTTCGGGTGTCCGATGGCGGCGGTGCTGGGGATCGGTCAGAAATATTTTTCACGTTTTCGTATCACGACCAACGGCGGTCAGTGCATGAGTTGCGGCAATTGTTCGACTTACTGCGAGATGGGGATCGACGTACGCAGTTATGCGATGAAAGGGCAGAACATTATTCGTGCGTCGTGTGTGGGGTGCGGCCTCTGTTCAGCCGTGTGCCCGCGGGGTGTCTTGAACCTCGAAAACGGACCGCTGGAGGGCCGTTATAACAAAGGGCGATAGGTCAATGGCGCAGTAGGGAAATCAGGCGGCGCTTATATGTTCGACTCAGGGCCAGGCGAATGCCGCTCTCCAGCGTGACATGATATTCGCCGTTTTCCGATGATTGGAATTCGCGGACGCGATTCAGATTCACGATTGTCGACCGATGGATGCGGACAAAACGTTGCGGTGCCCGGGTCTCCGGCGCGGGCAATGTTTCCCGCATCAGGACCGATGTCTTTCCGCAATGCCGGTTTGCATCATTTTCCGCTGCTTCGATCCAATCAATGTCGGAAATCCGGATGGCATGAATTCTTCCTCCATCTTTGACAATCAGTCGGGCCGGAGCGGTCCTTTGCCAGGACTTAACGAGCGCCCGAAGGTTCGAACGCGTTGACAGGTCGGAACGGCAGAGGGCGCCCCGGATACGCTCTATCGTTGCATCGAAGTGTTGGCGGTCGAAAGGTTTCAGCAGGTAATCGAGGGCATGTCGTTCGAACGCTTTGATCGCATACTGGTCGTAAGCCGTCACAAAAACGGTGAAAGGCGCATCACGACCCAGTTGCTCGACGACATCGATACCACTGAGTCCCATCTGTACGTCGAGAAAAACAACGTGGGGTCTTTGCGAACGGATCGTTTCGATCGTGCGGGTTGAGCTGCATCCGGAGCGCCTGCAGGGACGCCGTGCCAGTTGCGTCTCCAGACGCGCCGCGCGCAGTTCTCCTTCGCGGTAACGGCGGTAGTAGGAAACGGCGTGGTCGACGCCGACGATGATCCAAAATACGATGACGTTGAAATGAATTTTGACGAAAAACATCGACAGTATGCCCGACGTGACGCGCTGCCAGTCGAGACCTTCACCGATGAGATTTCGTGAGAGCGAGTAGAGGACAAGGTGGGCGGTTCCAAAAATCGGAGAAAGAGCAAAGAGTACGGCGAAACGCTTTCGTCGCCGCGGCCCCTCGATGGGCCAGTGACGTGCCAGATAAAGGATCGCAATGGACAGCACGCCCCACGCATACCATTCCGGAAAGGCGTACGTCATCGATTGAAACCAAGTGACAGGCTGGCGCTGCGAATAGAGAAGGTAATTTTGCGAAGTATAAAACAGCGCGATGGCCGTCCACAACACAAAGCCTCACGCGAACTGTTTGATCACGACCCGCACGGTCAAAGCCTGGCCAACTCCGCCGTCGAAAGCAACGAGAATTTTATGGCGTTGACCGTTTGTCCGGGCATTTTCGTTGTTTTTACAACGCCGCTTTTCTTATATTTCGTGCCTTGAAAATTCAAGTGTACATATTCGTCGCTCTATTTGTTTTCATCGGCTGCAGAAAATCCGACGCGCTTCAGTCGTCGAACGGCCTGGAAAAATGGCAGATCACGACGCTGGCCGGGTACGACGGGCAACCGGCGATCTCGCACGATGGGCGTTACGTCGCGCACAGCTCCACGCAGGCGGGCGGCCCGCACATCTGGGTTTACGATTTCAATGAACAAGCGCGAACGCCCCTAACGGCCAACGAAGGGCGTGATGAGTTTCCGTGTTTCTCATCTGACGATCGATGGATCGTATTTTCGTCCGTGCTCGACAATCAATCTGACCTGTGGCTGGTCAGCGACGACGGTGATTTGGTGGCTGTGACAAAAAGTTCGGATCGCAACGAATGGGCGCCTGTATTTGCCGACAACGATTCCTCCATCCTGTGCGTCTTCCTCGATTCGATAGGGTACGGTCTGGCTTATATCAACCGGATGAACTTTTCCGAGTTTTCCATTCTCTATCGTGATTCGGCGCGACTCGACCGACCGTCGGTCTACCGGGATGTCGTTTATTTCCAGCGTGAATCTTCCGACCGGCACGACATTGTTCGATGGGACCGGATCACGTCAACGTTGTCGACCGTGATCCAATCCGATGCGGACGCAGTCGATCCCGCCGTTTCACCCGACGGTCAATGGCTGGCCTACGCCGTCAGGCCGGCGAATAAAACGTTTTATCAGGTCTATTTAATGAATCTTTCCGATTCACGCCGTATCCCTATTGCACCGGAAAGCGAAGACCAACGTTACCCCGCATGGACAGGCGACGGCGAGGGGCTGTTATATGAAGGCCGGTCCCGGTGGCAGATCAAACGGATCGACGTTACGACGCAGCAGGACTCGATTGTGGTACAATCTGAGGGACATGTGACGCATCCGGTCGTGTGCCCCGGAGAGAAACTGATTTTTATCGAATCATCGAACGGGCGAAACGCGCTGTATCAAATGGACCTCTCCGACGGCAAAGTCGTAGAATTGCCTACCAACGGCGTCGATCCCGACCATCCGGATGTTTCTCCGGACGGCAGTATCCTAGTGCTGACGGGGCGGCACGATCAAAAGCGCGATATTCATCTCCTGCCTCTCGGCTCAACCAGAGAAGAGCTTGTGCGGCTGACCGACGACGGATCGTCTTTTCGTCCCCGGTTTTCCCGCGACGGCAAAAAAATTTTCTACACCTCGGCCGCCAATGGAAGCGAGGACGTATGGGAGTTGGATATCGCTTCGAAGGCGTCACGAGTTTTGACCGTCGATGACAAGAACGAAAACGATCCGAGTGAAGGCGCGGGCGGGTTTGTCGTATTTGCCGCCGACTGGGCCAATCGCTGGAGCATCTGGCAGATGCCCAGCAAAGGCGGAATGCCGCTTCCTTTGACGCGCGACAAAACGCCTTACGGATGGGACCGCGAACCGTCGATGTCCGGGGACGGGACGTCGCTTCTTTTTACGCGGTCGTGGTACGACGATGCCGACGTCTGGTTAATGCGTACCGACGGTGGAGAAAAAAGTACCCGGACCCTGACAAAGGACAATACAAACCAGGAAAAACACGGGCGCTGGTCGATGGACGGCAAATACGTGTATTATCAGTCGGGCAATAACGTGGATATTTGGATGATCAACATTGAACCTTTGATTAACAGGGACTGACATCGATATGGCGCTCATCGGCACTTCGCGCGACCAGTGGAAACCGGAAAAAGCGGAACGCAATCAACGGTTTATGGAATCGTTGATCCAAACGATGAAAAAGGAAGAGGAGCAAATTCGTCTCGGCGGAGGAGAAAAAAGCATCGAACGGCAGCATAAAAAAAATAGACTGACGGCGCGAGAACGAATTGCCCGATTGTTTGACCCGGAGAGGTACTTTCTCGAGATCGGGTTGTATGCCGCGAACGGTATGTATGAAGAATTCGGAGGTTGCCCGGCGGCGGGGTGCGTGTGCGGTATCGGCATCATTCATGGCAACGAAACGGCCATTGTCGCGCACGACGCAACGGTCAAAGCCGGGGCCCATTTCGAGTTGACGGTTCGCAAGACGCTCCGGATGCAGGAACTGGCGATGAAGAACAATATTCCAATCGTGTACCTGGTCGATTCCGCCGGCGTGTTTCTGCCGTTGCAGGACGAGGTATTTCCCGACGAAAACCATTTCGGCAGGATTTTTTATAATAACGCCCGCCTCAGCGCGATGGGGGTCACGCAGATTGCGGCCGTGATGGGGCCGTGCGTGGCGGGCGGTGCGTACCTGCCGGTGATGTGTGATAAGTTTTTGATGGTCGAGGGAGCGAGCCTGTTTCTCGCCGGTCCGGCGCTTGTAAAGGCGGCGATCGGACAGGTCATCGATCAGGAAACGCTCGGCGGCGCCATGACGCATAATGCCATCAGCGGTACCGCGGATTACATCGAACCCAATGACGAAGAAGCGTTGTTGAAAATCCGTGAGATCCTCGGCAAAATCGCGCACAAACCGAAGGCGCCGTTCAATAAAATCGCGGCGGTCGAACCGATGCTCGATCCCTCGGACCTGGATGCCATCATCCCGGAAGGGCTCGGTCAGTACGACATGAAGGAGATCATCGCGCGACTGATCGATGGCTCGGACTTCGACGAGTACAAGGCGACGTACGGTAAGACCGTCATTTGCGGTACCGCGCGCATCGGCGGATATGCGGTCGGCATCGTGGCCAATCAGAAGCTTGTCCAGAGGACGGCGCGCGGCGAGATGCAGATGGGCGGTGTGATGTACAACGAATCCGCCGACAAGGCCGCCCGGTTTGTCATGAATTGCAATCAGGACGGCATTCCGCTTCTTTTTCTGCACGACGTCAACGGATTTATGGTCGGCCGCGACGCGGAACACGCCGGTATCGCGAAGGACGGCGCCAAACTGGTCAACGCCGTGGCCAATTCCGTCGTGCCCAAGTTTACCGTCGTCATCGGCGGAAGTTACGGTGCCGGGAATTACGCGATGTGCGGTAAAGCGTACGATCCGCGGTTCATTTTCGCATGGCCGACCGCGAATATTGCCGTCATGGGTGGCCATCAGGCAGCGTCGACGATCGCCGAGATTCGACTTTCCGGGAAGCAGGTCAGTGAAGAAGAATGGAAACGTATATACGATGAGATCAAAGCCAATTATGACCGTCAGGGCGATCCGCGGTACGCGGCGGCACGGCTATGGGTGGATGGAATTATATACCCGCAGGAAACCCGGCGAGTTCTGATTCGCTGTCTCGATACCGCGATGAACAATCCGGTGGTTCCCCCGCCGACGTTCGGCGTTCTGCAGGTGTGATCATTCATCCAGTCGTCCGTCGTCGTTGACCTTCAGACAATAGACGTTTTCCACTGCCAAAGCTCTGCGTGTATCCTGCGACGGCATAGCCGTCTTCGATTCGAACGATACTCTGTCCGGATTCGGTATCGGACCCGCCATAGTAGCGTACCCATAAAAGATTTCTCGCTGCGTCGGTCCGCAGCAGGGCCAACTGATTGTCCGATGCATAGAAGTCCGTAAGCGCCGTTCCCGTCAATAAAAAGCCGCCCTCCGGTACCTCGACCAGTGAAAAACCTTCGTCGTTCGGATTCAGCCGGTATTCATAATACCATTGCAAGTTGCCGCTTCCATCCGTCTTGATAAGCGTCGTGGCAATTTGCGGAGGCCGGAAAATCGGTTTGAAGTTGGTCGAACCGACAAGTGCAAAGCCGCCGTCCGATGTCGGGATGACCTGTGCGGGTTCGTCACGATTGATTCCGGAATATGTCTGCCGCCATAATTCGTTTGCATTGGCATCGAATCGTAAAAGGCTGTGAACGAATTTTACGCTGTCCAGGCCTTCGACTTGAGCGGCCACGATAAAACCGCCATCGAGACAAGCGGCAATGCTGCGTGCCCGATCGCCGCCGCGAACGTCGACGATGCGCGAGGTCATCGAATCGCCCCGATCGTTTATTTTCAAGAGCCACAGGTCTGTATGGTTCGATCCCTGGTCATACGTGCCGGCGATCATCAATGACGGATCTTCAAGGATAATCATGCTGCGGCCGTCGTCATCTCCTTCGCCGCCAAAATGCCGCGACCAGCGGATCCGGGAATCCGCGTCGACCCGGGCAAGAAACATGTCCGTGTCGCCATCATCCGTGTCGATTGTTCCGAGGACTACGACGCTGCCGTCAGGCAACTCGATGGCCGCATACCCCTGATCCAGTCCGCTGCCGCCAAGAGTTTTGGACCAGATGGGTCTGAAGTTGCGGTCGGTATGTACCAGCAGAATATCGGTATTGTTCCGCGGACTGTTGGACCGTCCTGTGATAATGAAACCGCCATCATTTGTCGTAACGATAGAGGTGGCAAAATCGTCGAGGCTGAAACCGAGCGTCTTTTGGAGAAAACGTTGTGAGGGGTCGCCGTTGAGATCGCACCCGATGAGCAGGAGCGCGGTGAAAAGGATCGACTTAATGAACGGAATTCGTAAGCGGGATATCGAACTCGAGCGTAAAGCCGGCGGAAATAAATCGAGGGAAAAACGTCTGCTCGTCCCGCGTGAATCCGACAAGGCGGTCGTTTTCAATGACACGCTTCCACGCATACTGGCGGATATTTTTGTGGTCGAGAGCATTGATGACATTGATATAGGTAATGATAAACCAGCTGTCCAGGATCCATTTCTTTTCCAGTTTGAGGTCGAGACTGTGAAACGCCGGAAGCCGCCGCCCGTTTTTTGTCTCCGTTACATAAAAAACACGACTGTTTTCGACCGTGCTGTCTCCGACCAATCGTACGATGCTGGAGGTGAACGGGTCGCCCGTATGGTAACGCCAGATGGCGCTAAAAGTAACATTATTTTTGAAATTCCAAATATTGTTGAGCGTGACGGAAAAAGTCCGATCGAGATCTCTCGGCGTTGTTTCACCGAGATAATCGTTGATACGGGAGTAACTGAGAGAGTAGGCGACACTGAACAGGTTATTTTTTAAGTAGCGTTTCCTCATGAAAAGATCCAGTCCCGCCGCATAACCGTTCCGCGTGTGAAAGGGTTTGTCGACGATACCGACGCCCTCGATGCGGTTGAAAAAATCGAAACGAAAGTCATCGTTGAGTCGCCGGTAGTCTTTGAGGTACACGTCCAGCGTCATTTGGGCGTCGTGGTCGTGAGAATAGATCAGGCTGCCAACGTAGTGTATGCTTTTTTCCGGGTTGGCTTCGAGTCGCGACTGGTTTTGATACGTGCGCATTTTTTGGAACGCATCGGGTTGATAATACCAGCCGTACGCCAGCTTGGTTGTAATTTTCTCCGAAAACTGATAACTGATCGCGGCCCGCGGGGCAAACTGCCACCGATCCGAATAATCTTGCATGGAAATCCGCGCCCCGAGCATGACGTTCATGCGATCGTTGAATTCGTATGTATCCTGGATATAGCCGGCGCCCGTGTATCCGTCAAATCGCGTGTCGACAAACAAAATGTCGGTCGAAACAGCAATGTCGGTCGTCTCGGTCGGATTGAGACGAAATTCCTGATAAAAATAATTGCTGTTGAAATAATTGAATTCAGCGCCGAATTCGACGGCATGCCGGTCGATTTTCCAATAGTGGTCCTGCCTGAGGGTAGCCAGTTCGGTAAACCGGCGATCGCGATTGTCTTCGGTAAAACTTCCGTCGAACGCGAAATCGGATTTTTTTTGCAAATTCTGGTATCCGGCCGTTGTCGTAAAAAAACGATTTTCTGAAATCGAACGGCTCCAGTTGAGCCATGTATAGTAGTTCCGTTTATTGCTATCGAAGAATTCGTTACGCAGGAGCGTGGAGTCCTGTTTGTAGCCGACCTTATCGCTGATGTACATAAAATTGAACGACAGCGTATTGTGAGTGTTGATTTTGTAATCGAGCTTGTTCCAGATATCGTATACGACGGAAGGAAAGCTCAGGTCGGTGGCCTTCTCGATAAAATAGGTGTAACTACGGCGTCCCGAGAAAAAATTTGTCACCCGGTTGCTGATACGTTGATGCAGCCCGAGGGACGCATTCATAAAGTCCAGCGAGCCTTTGATGAAGTCGTTATCGACGCGGTCGATGGTTTTAACGCGTAAAATGCCCGACATCTTATCGGCGTATTTTGGTGCGAACCCACCCGTGATCAGCCGCATGTCTTTGACCAGGTCGGCGCTGATGACGCTAAACGGCCCGTCGATTTCTTCAAGGTGGAAGGGTTCGAGGATCTCGTAATTATCGATCAAAATGGCGGTTTCGTCCGGATTGCCGCCCTTGATGTACGGCTTCGAACTCCATTCGCTGTTGGATACCCCGGGAAGTACCTGAAGGCTACGGTAGACGTCTTTGGAAAAAATAGTTGCGGTATTATTGATCTCCTGGGTGCCAACCGTTGCGGTCGGACCGCCGTCGGACGTCAGCTCGACGATACCGGGTGTGATTTCAATGGGATCGAAAATCAGTGATACTTCTTCCATCTCCACGGCGAGGTATATGTTTTTGGCGAACGAGACCTTCCGGTAGACGGTTTTGTATCCAATGCGTGTATACTGGATCGTGTGCGTTCCCGGTTTGATATGATCGATACGGTAATATCCCGACGTATCGGTTACATCACCCATCGTCGTTCCAACGACTTGCACATTGATGTTCTCGAGACGTTCTTTTGAGAATTTATCGACAACTCGTCCGTCGAGCGTGAACGTTTTAGATTGTGCAAAAGCGCAGGATAAAGTCGTGACGATCAATAATACCGGACGTCGAACGGAGATCATAATCACTCCACGTTGCCGTTGATGTCGGGAAGAACGATATAAATATCGGAATTGCCCGTTCGCTGTGTATAACCGGCTCCGATGATCTGATCGGAGTGTCCTTCGATGATCGAAAACAGCGCATCGGAACGAGGTGAGCCGAAGCTGGATGTCCATAGGACCTGACCAAACGCAGATACCAGCGAAATGGCCGCTTGGATATTGGTTACGGCGGGATTGGTGAACCCGGCGACCAGAAATGTGCCGTCCGTTTTCGGGTAAACGCTTTGCAGACGATCTTCGGGGGTACTGCCGATCACGGTTGTCCACTGTGAATTGCCGGAAACATCGGTTTTGATCAACCAGTTGTCGACGTCGGCTCCCAGGCCGCGAATTTCTGTTTGAGCGCCGATCAACAGACCCCCGTCGACCGTCGCACACAGTGCCACGGCCTGGTCGATCGGACGGTTGTCAAATGTTTTTTCCCAGAGTGCATTTCCGTTTGAGTCGAATTTGACAAGAAGGACATTCCATTCCATTGACGGTGCGGAAACGAAGGAACGATATCCGACCATAGCAAAACCGCCGTCGGCGGTTTGAACCAGAGCTTGACCCCGGTCGTCATTGACATCGCCGTACGTGATCGACCACACCGTTTGTCCGGTGGATGAAACTTTGGCCAGGAAAAGATCGTTGTTCTTCGCGGGTCCCGCGTCCGTCGTACCTCCGATGACAAACCCTCCATCCTCAAGTCGGATAATCGCCCGTCCTTCATCCCGGGCCGTCGTTCCGAATTCTCGGCACCATGTTATGCTCCCCAGGCGGTCCGTCTTCAACACGATGATTTGCGTATTTCCAGGTGTAACGGCAACCGTTCCTACCAGTGCGCACCCGCCGTCGTCATCGGCAATGACCCGGGACGCCACGTCGTTATACGCACCACCGAAACTTTTGGACCATTGTACCCGGAATCCCTCATCGAGTTTTGCCAGATACATGTCCTGCTGGTTTCGGGTGCTGGTGGTTGTACCGCAAAGAAAATAACCGGATGATCCTTTCGCCATGGACGTTGCTACATCCTGCCCTGAAAACCCGATCGTGATTTCAGAGTTATCGGTAACGGCATCATCATCGTTTTGACATCCGCTCATGAGCAAAATCAACAAGCACCCAGCATTACGCAATTTCATGACGGCAAACTTAATTGGCTTCGAGGGAATGATTCAAGCCATATTCCACGCTGCGGGCATGAGAATCCATGCCCTTTTCGGGCCAATCCATTTCTAAAAAACGAGTCTTTGTTTTGACGGTTAAAATGTGTAACCTCGGCCGACGAAAGGTATCCATGCATCCGTTTCATCTTGCATTTCCGGTGCGCAATATCGAAGAAACTCGTCGATTTTATGTCGACGTGCTTGGCTGCCGCGTCGGCCGGTCCGCGGAAAGGTGGATCGATTTTGATTTCTACGGACACCAGGTGTCTGCGCACGTCAGTGAGGACGAGCTCCGACCGGCAGCGACCAATCCGGTTGACGGCGACAGAGTTCCGGTCCGGCATTTTGGCGTCATTTTGCCGATGAAGGAATGGTTGGAACTGAAACAACGTCTTCACCGGCACGATATCACATTCCTGATCGAGCCTCATGTCCGGTTCAAAGGTGAAGTCGGTGAGCAGGCAACCATGTTTTTTCTCGATCCCTCGGGCAATGCGCTCGAGTTCAAAGCTTTTCAGGACCCCGAACGGATATTTGCATCCTGACATGGCCAACTCTCTGCAGCGATGGTGGCAACGTTTTTCCGGCATCCCGTTTGGCCGTTTTGCGTTCAATCAAGTGATGGGAATGGTCATCCCGTACACGGGAAGCATGTCGGCACGAGTTGTAGAATTGCGGCCGGGATTTGCACGCGTAACGTTGCGGGATCGGCGGAAAGTACGGAATCATCTGAAATCCGTTCATGCCATTGCGCTGGCCAATTTGGGTGAATATACCGGTAATCTTGCGCTGGTCTGTGGATTGCCGGAAAATGGCCGATTCATCGTCAAAAAACTCAGTATCGAATATCTCAAAAAAGCGAGGGGCCGCCTGACCGCAACGTGCGAGGCGCCCGTTTTCGAATCGGCCGAACCGCGGGACGTCGAGCTTGTCGTCGAGATCCGCGACCGTTCGGACGACGTCGTTGCCCGGTGCATGCTCACCAGCCTCATCGGTCCCAAAAAATAAGATTCCGTGAATTTCCAGACCCGATTTACCCGCGATGCCGCCGTACGCTATCCGATTTTATGCGGCGCAATGTTTCCCTGCAGCAATCCGGAACTTGTAGCGGCTGTCTCCGAAGCGGGCGGACTGGGTATCGTACAGCCTCTCTCCATGACGTACGTGCATGGATTCGACTACCGCGACGGGCTTCGATTTATTCGAACACGGACGGACAAACCCATTGCCCTCAACGCAACGATCGAAAAGTCATCCCGTGTGTATGAAGAGCGTCTCAGGCGATGGATCGACATCGGCATCGAGGAGGGGATCCGGTTTTTCGATACGTCGCTCGGAAACCCCAAATGGGTGGTCGATCGCGTTCGTTCGGTAGGGGGCGTTGTCTATCATAAAGTGACGGAGCGAAAATGGGCGCTGAAGGCCCGCGATGCTGGCGTGCACGGATTGATTGCCATCAACGACCGGGCCGGCGGACATGCGGGACAATGGAGCGCCGAGAAACTGCTGGATGAACTTTCAGACCTGAACCTACCGTTGATCTGCGGAGGCGGCGTGGGGGATGAATCGGAATTTCGCCGTCTGATGTCCCTGGGGTACGACGGTGTGATGATGGCGACGCGATTCATCGCCACATTTGAGTGTACGGCACATGACAGCTACAAACGGGCCATTGTGGAAGCGAAAGAATCGGACATCGTGCATACGATGCGCGTGACCGGAGTGCCGCTGGCGGTCATTCGTACTCCCGGTGTCGACAAAGTAGGAACGAAAGCCGGACCGATCGCCCGGTTTATGCTGCAGCGCCGCCGGTTGAAAAAATATATGCGTATATATTATGCGCTGCGCAGCTTCAGGCAGTTAAAACGTTCATCGCTCAAAGGGGCGATGTCGTCCAAGGACTATTATCAAGCAGGGAAAAGCGTTGCCGGTATCGACCGAATCGAAGCCGTGGCCGATATTATTCAACGATTTGTATCCTTCGTAACCGACGACACGGTCCAGCGATGAAGCCGCCGGCCATATGATAATTCTTCAAATCCGGCGCTGGTTGGCTCAACTCCAAAAGTCAGTTTTGTATCGTGAAACGTTCTGCCGTATACGGAGAGCGCCTCCACCGTCGTCGAGTCACTGATCAGTACAATGCCGCGCTTTTGCAATGCTGAAAAGACGCCGCTAAATTCCAACGACCCCGTGAAGTGCTTCAATCCGTCCTGCTGAGTCGGATACCAGCTTGTCCATGTTGAAACGGGTAGGAATTGCAGCGAATGAAGGTTTTGCGGAAAGCGCCACGGATCCAATCCGTCAAGCAGATTCATGCCTGAGCCGATCAGCGCAACCGGAGACGATGACGACAGTGCCGTCAGGTATTGGTGGTGCCGGGCCTGCCGTGAGTGCAGTCGGTTCCGGTCTGGCGGTGAGATCAGGAATGCGGTGATCACTCCGGCAATCGCCACACCCCACCAGGGGGTTGAGATTTGTTTCTGAAGGACATGTATCAGAAACAAACCATTTCCAAACGCACAGATGACAATCATCGGATTGACGACCCGCGGACGAAATTTCAGGATACCGCTGACCAGGATGAGTCCTGCAAAAAAACAGGCGTTGGCCGCCAGAAGCGTCCATGATTGACGTGCGGTAAAGCCAAACGTGCTCACGATGAGCAACATTGCTGCTAATATGAAAAAAGCCGTCGGAAAGTTCTGTCGGTACAGCACGCTCATCGTTTGACGTAATGCATGGGGGGCCGTTTGCACGATTTTTCGAATCAATCCATCACCGTCCTGCCGGGACAGGCGATCGACGGTTCCCGCGTCCGGCTGACTGTCCCACCACAACAGCAAAGCGACCGAACGTTGAGCCAGCTGATCGGAGGGCGACAGCTCGGTGTTCGACATCATTCCGAAATTATAGACTGACGTCAGTCCCATGGCTCGCGCATCCCGGGTCGGGTCGTTCCCGTGGGGCATCACTTTATCGATCCCCGATAGCAGTATGAAAATAATTGCAGTTCCGGCGAACGGGCCTAAACGCCTGATGTCAACATGTTTCAAAAAAAGTAGCGCGAGTGCGAAAGGAACCAGACCGAGCCACGCCAGCCAAGCGCTTTCCGGCCGAATACACCAGCCGAGGGCGATAAAGCTGAAATTGAAGGCGAAAAGCCACCTGTTTTTTCTGTACTCCGTCACGAGAAGTCCGGCGCATCCCGTACCGGTGACCAGCAACGCCACGCGTGTGAAATTCAGCAGGACCAGGTGGGGGATGAACACCATGACCACGGCAACGGCAAGAAGCGCAATTTTGAAATCTCGATGAGGCGGCTCAAGCCGGTTAAAAAAAAGATACAGGACCACGGCAAGGCTCGCGGTCATCGACGCGTATAACGTTATCGCGTACCATGGGAATTCAGGAACGATATCGTAAAGGAACCGGATCGGATAGCCGATGAATTTGAAAAAGAAATGTAATTCCGCCGTTGCGTTGGCCGAATAAAGGCCGCGAAACATCAGTACAAATTGCGGATCGTCATTGGTCTCGAAATGCGCTCCGAATCCGAGATAGACCATGGCGACGGAAAAAACACTGATGAGGCAACATCCGGCAGGGAGCAAGTATTTCGAATAGCCGGACGCAGGGATCATCGCGCCAATCCAACCGGGAAGTAAGCGAACGCAATTCCGAAAACGGCCTTGTTGCGTTCATCCACGCTGACGTACAGCCCCGGTGACCATGACGAAAAAAAAGCGCCCGGGTAAAGCGTGGTTTGCACGGCATAGAACCGCGGTCCTTCGATCAGGATTGACATGAGAAGAGAATGGTTCCGATCGTAAAAAAGACCGATCGAACCGTCGAGGTTGGGCGTCAGGTAACGCGCTTGTTCCGTATTCCGCGTATGCAACTTATTGACGACGATGCCGCCGGTTACGGTGTAGTGGTGTACACGGTCCGGAGTATAACTGAGCCCTGCCATTCCGTGAATACCCCAGTAAAACACGCCGCTGAAACGGCTTTCCCGAGACAGCGGTTTTTTAATGACCCAGGATTGTCCGGCGTTTTCCAGAAATTTCGTTTGTGGATCGAATACCGGCATCAGCGACCAGTCATACAGCGGGAGGGTTCGCGTAAAAAACTCCTTCGTCCCGTCAAAACTAAACAGAAGGAACCCAAGCGGATTGAAAATCAGAAGGTCGGAAATCGGATCGACGTTCGTTCCCTGATACGATCCGTTTTCATTGATCTCATTCATCACCTGGAACGTTGTGACGGTTGCGGCCGACCAGATGCCGGCCAGCGGAAATCCGTGATCATCGTACCATTCGCTCAGTTTGACGTACTGCATGCCGTTGCCGATGGTGTGGTTGAGCAGATTGGGGGCGAACTGGGTTTCGTGCAGATTGAAATTCAGGTTAAAAAATTCCCTCTCAAAAAAATTCGCGGTCCCGTACCGGCGAACGTGTTTGGTGGGATGAAAAATATTGCGGCGGATATTCCTCCATCCCGCGCCGTACTCGATCCGGGTGACGTTTTTCGAATGAGCGCCGTTGCGCAGGATGTCATAGGAACCGTTGACGGCCAGAGAAAGCGGGTTGAAGAGCAGATCGGAACCGTACCGGTTTTCCGGATTGTAAAAATAATATCGCCGTTCCTGGGCGACGGCTCCGGCTGCCGACCATAGAACCGCGCAAAGGCAAAAGCGGGCAATCACGGTTTTTGATAAGCGCGAATGATTTTTTGATCCTCCAGGGGCTTGTCCCGTTTATCGCGCGGAACCGATTCGAGTTTATTGACGACGTCCATGCCCTCCGTGACTTCTCCGAAAACGGTGTGCCGCATGTGAAGCCATGGCGTCGGGACCGTCGTGATGAAAAACTGGCTGCCGTTGGTATGGGGGCCGGCATTGGCCATGGCCAGGATTCCGGGCCGGTCGAACGTCACGTCCTCATCGCACTCGTCCTCGAATGTTTTTCCCCAGATGCTTTCACCGCCGCGGCCGGTTCCGGTCGGATCTCCGCCCTGGACCATAAAGTCCTTGATGACGCGGTGAAAAATAATGCCGTCGTAATATCCCTTGGCGACGAGCTTCTCGAAGTTTTCACACGTTTTCGGCGCGACGTCCGGTTTCAACGTAAGTTCGATCGTCCCCTGCGTTGTCTCTAACACGATAATGGACATGGTCATCCTTGGTTTAGTTTTTCCAAAAGTGGCTTCAATGTCTTCCAAACGGTTTCCGCAATGATGACATGTCCCTCCGCTGTCGGGTGAAGTCCGTCGGCCTGATTTAATTCGGGCCGATCGCCCACCCCTTCCAGGAGAAAGGGAATCAGCGGACATTTATTCTTTGCGGCAAGGACACTGAAGAGGCGCCGGAATTTGACGGTGTAATCCTGTCCCATGTTCGGCGGTATTTCCATCGCGGCCAGAACGATGATCATTTGCGGATTTTTGTGCCGCGCTTTGTCGATGATTGCCTGTAAATTGGATTCCGTCATTTCGAGACTGAGGCCGCGTAACCCGTCATTGGCGCCGAGTTCGACGACGAGCACGTCCACCTGCCGCTGGAGAACCCAGTCCAGGCGCCGCAATCCGCCGGCCGACGTTTCGCCGCTCAATCCCGCGTTCGTCACGCGATAACGCCAGCCCGTATCTGAAATTTTCTTTTCAATCAGCGCCGGGAATGCCTGTGCGGGATCGACGCCCAATCCGGCCGTGATGCTGTTGCCGAAAAACATAACATGCCCGTCCTGCGCACATCCGGCCATGACGGCACCGATGAAAGTAACCCAATGGAATAAAAATCGTATTGCAAGGAGCATGGCCGTCTTCTACTTTGTAAAACCTACATCAACCGACGGAAAACCACGGATCGCCGATTTCCATAACCATATTTTGCGTCAACAACGTAAGGAATGTCGATAATTATGTCCACAGTTTTATCGGTCGCACAATTGACAAAATCGTTTATCAGCGGCGATCGGACGGTTCTTGCACTCGACGACGTGACATTTGACATCGAAGCGGGTGAAACGTGCGCGATCGTCGGACCCTCGGGTAGCGGGAAAACGACGCTGCTCGGTCTGGCGGCCGGGCTGGATCGGCCGACACGCGGCCGAGTGACCGTTGGAGGGGTCGAGCTGAACGGTCTCGATGAAGACGAACGGGCCGCTCTTCGCAGCCGTACCATCGGATTTGTTTTTCAGAATTTTCAACTTCTGCCCGCTCTGACGGCAATTGAAAACGTCGGCGTGCCGGCGGAACTGCGCGGCGTTCGAGACGCAGATGAACGCGCGCGACGATGGCTCGAACGGGTCGGACTTGCGGACCGCGCCGATCATTATCCGGTTCAATTATCCGGCGGCGAGCAGCAGCGGGTAGCGCTTGCCCGCGCATTCATCAACGAACCTTCCGTTCTTTTTGCGGACGAACCGACGGGCAATCTCGACGGACAGACGAGCGATCGCGTCGTGGAATTGTTGTTCGAGCTCAACCGGCAGGCAGGAACGGCACTGGTCCTCGTCACGCATAACATGGAACTGACGCGTCAAACGAACCGCATTCTTCACCTGCGGCATGGCCGTCTGGTCAAAGACGAGCGGATACTCGCAGACGGAGAGGTCGTGAAATGATCCGCTGGATGTTACGGATGGCGTATCGCGAAATGCGGCGGCAACGGCGCCGCTGGTTGTGGACCATTGCCGCGATCGCGATCGGGACGGCAGCGATTAGCGGCGTCGCAGCCCTGGCCCGTGCGCTTCGCGAAGACATCGATGTGCAGGTCAAATCGCTGCTGGGAGCGGATGTCATGCTGTCTGCTCGTCAGCCGTTTTCCGATTCCGCCGACCGACTGATCGATTCAATGGGTACGGAACGCGCCGACGAAGTGATGTTTGCCTCGATGATGCTGGCCAAAAAATCTGGCGGCAGCCGGTTGATTCAGGTCCGTGCAATCTCCGGTCATTATCCATTCTACGGTACCATTGAGACGGATCCACCCGATGCAGCTGAAAATTATCGCGAAGGAAATCGTGCACTGGTCGACGACGCCGTGATGGTGCAGTACGGGCTGCAAAGCGGAGATACGATTCAACTGGGTCTTCAGGATTTCGTGATCGCGGGCAGCATCAAACGTATGCCGGGACAGGCGGCGGCCGTATCGCTCGTCAGTCCTCCCGTGATTATACCCCATTCGTATCTGGAGTCGACGCAGTTGGTACGGCGCGGGAGCCGTGTGACGTACCGATCATACCTGCGCTTGGAAAATTCCGATTTTGATTTCAATTCCGTCAAAGACCGGTTGAGGACCGACCATATTTCCGTCGAAACCGCCGACGACCGGCGCGCGGCGCTTGGCCGTGCCTTTGACAATGTGGCCGTGTTTTTGCAACTCATCGGGTTGATCGCGTTCATCCTGGCCTGCGTCAGCATCGGGAGCGCAGTGCATGCATACGTTCGAGAGCGGTGGACTGACATTGCGATCTTGCGGTGCCTCGGGAGCAGTTGGAAATCAGCGATGGGAATATTTCTACTTCAGCTTGCAGGATTGTCAGCCGGAGGCGTTTCCGCCGGAATCCTCGCCGGCGCCGGAATTCAAATGATTTTGCCAGCCGTTGTGTCGGCGTTTCTCCCTGTTGCACTGTCGGGGACCGTTCAGTGGGCCGCGATTGCGGGGATCGGGCTTTTGACGTGGACCATGACGGTGACGGTCAGTCTGATCCCTATCGTACCGATTCGCCGCATTTCGCCATTGTCCAGCCTTCGCGCGACGGTGGAACCGGGCGGCGAAAGGGATTATCTGCAATGGGCGATTGCCGTATTGGTTTTGATCGGTTTCAGTATCGTCCTTGCAACGGTGATGGGGACATGGATTCGTGCAGGCTCGTTTGTGGTGGGAGTCGTTATGGTCCTCCTGGTCCTGTCGATCCTGAGCCGGAGCCTGACAAGGGTCGCAAAGGCAATGAGCCGGTTTCGATTTTCAACGTCATGGAAATACGCGGTCGCGAACCTTTATCGTCCCGGCAATCAAACCCGCGTGATGATGATGACCATCGGTCTGTGTGTCCTGATGATCGGTCTGATCGGTTTGCTGGATCGCGGTCTTGTCGAACAGATTGCGCTGTCGGACGAGGGGCGGCAACCCAATATGGTGCTGTTCGATATTCAAACCGATCAGGTCGATACCGTGGGCCATCGGATTTCCGGGATGGGTTTTCCGGTGTTGCAGCGCGTGCCGATCGTGACGATGCGATTGACCGCCGTTCGCGGACGGTCGTTGGATGACATCCGTCGGGACTCGACGTCCGATTTGCCGCGATGGGTCGGAGAATTTCGAAGCACGTATCGTGATTCGTTGATCGAAACGGAAACGCTGGTCGCCGGCCAACTGCGGAAACCGTCCGATAGTGTGTGGATATCGATGGAGGAAGGGATTGCACGGCAACTCGACGTGTCGGTCGGCGACCGGCTGGACTTCGATATCCAGGGAGTTCCAATGGCGACGTACGTCGGCAGTTTACGCGAGGTCAACTGGCGGCGTGTTCAGCCGAATTTTTATATCGTATTCCCAACGTCGGTACTGGAATCGGCGCCACAGTTCTATGCCATGGTGACTCACGTACCGTCCGCGGAAATGTCGGCGCTTTTGCAGCGAACCCTCGTCCAATCGTTTCCCAACATCAGTATTATCGATTTACGCCTCATTCTGCAGACCGTGGAAAAAGTTTTACAGCAGTTCAAGTGGGTCATTCAATTCATGTCGCTTTTCACCGTCGCCGTGGCGATCGTAATTCTCGGTTCCGCGGTATGGACGGCAAGGTTCGGGCGAATCAAAGACAGCGTCCTCTTGCGTACGATCGGCGCGCAACGGGCGATGATCGTCCGGATGACGGCGGGTGAATTTTTGATCATGACCGTCGCGGCGTCCATCGCCGGAAGCCTGCTTGCTCATGCCGCGTCGGCGTTTATTCTGAATCTGATTTTCGATACGGCGAGCGTGAACGGCTGGGACTGGACGACGGGAACCGTTCTGGCAACCGTCGTGATCGTCGTGTCGGTGGGACTAGGGCTCAATCGGGGAATTCTGACCCATCCTCCGCTGGACGTCATTCGATCGGAGTACTGACTCGTGTGAGATTGAGTTCCATCCGGACGTTCGATCGGGCGTAGTCCGTTTTGCGAAAGGGAACGAATTCGAACCCGAGCCGTTTGTATAATTCGATGGCCGGCTTGAGTCGGCGGTTGGTCTCAAGATACAGTACCTCGGCGTTTTGACGCCGTGCGAATTCCACGGCGGCCAGCCCCAATTTTTTACCAATCTGAAGCCCCTGGGCTTTTTCCGTAACGGCCATTTTTCCCAGCTCGAACAGTTTTACCGAATGGCGGATCACGGCGCACGTTCCGACGACCTTGCCGTTGGCGAGTGCAAAAAAAACCATACCGCCGGGCTTGACGATCATGCGTTGTGGATCCGAAAGAATCTCGCGGTCATGCGGTTCGATGGAAAAATACTTTCGCAGCCACTCTTCGTTGAGTGATTTAAAATGGCGTGAGAGGGACGGATGAAAGGTTCGAATTTCCACAGCGCTCAATTGCCGGTTTTTGAGACGTTGAAGGATCCGGTCGGCCAACGGCCGTTGGTCGATGGCTTGTTCATATTGGTCGAGGACATTGAGCAGATCGCCGGACAGGGATTGCAGCAGCTCGCGGTTTGCCGCCTCGATATCTTCCCAGGCCAATTTTAACGCCGGCAACAGACGTTTGGCTTTCGGCGTCAGGAAAAGAATCCGGCGTCGGCCGTCCTTTTGATCGGTTGTCGAGCGAAGCAGGCCGGCTTTCTGCATCGCGTTGGCGATTTGATTGACGGCGGCATGCGTCAAGCCGATCCGGTCAGCCACCTCGGTGATTCCGAGACCGTCCGTGATAGTTAACTGGTAGAAGACGAGAAACCATCGCGATTCGAAATCCAGACGATAATGGCGATATACCCGCGTCACATCCTGCATCAGCCTGTCGCTCAGCAGGCGCAGGCGGCTGCCCAGTGCGAGTTCTCCGAGCTGGTGCGGTAAATACGACATCCCGATATCATTATAATAATTACGTAAGTATTTACATAAATAAAGAACAAAAATCAACAACCTACGGTCGGATTTGGACCAGACCCAGCGGTGTTCCGACCCAAAACGTACCCGAAGCGGTTTTAAAGATGGAATAAACTCGAATCCGACGGTATGACGGAATTCATCGGCCGGTAGGATGTCCGTCGGGAAAAATAGAAATTTGACTGGCCATCTGTTCGCGCGACCACGGTTTCATTCCCGGAAAACACCGCGTCTGCATGTCGACAATCTGTTCATAGTCGTCCATTTGAACGGTGCGGACGGCCCCTTTCTTTTGAAACGATTCCACGTCATTTTTTTTCATGGCTTAAAAATAAAATTTGACCGAAAGTTTCACCCGATGGCGAAAGTTTTTTTACATTCGGGAAAAAACGTTTCACGAAATGGTATTTTTTCACTTTCCATCAGGGACAGCCATGTGTCGGAGGCCTGACCTTGCAGAATCGACTGCCCGGTTCGTCGAAGCATCCCGTTAAGGCCGTGGAGTAAACCGTCAAGATGGCGGTACGCATCGATGAACCGAAGCCGAAGAAAAGACCGAAGATGCGACTCGAGTAAAGATCCATCCGTTTGGAAATACTCGGACAAAACGCCGGCCACCCTGGACGTGTCACAACGGGCAATGGCTCCGTAAAACATATCGGAAAGACGGGGTTCATCCTCCAACAAAAGATGGTCCAGTAAAAACTCAACGGAAACATGGGATAGAAAAAAAATCCTGACCTCCGTATGCGGCCGCAGATGTTCGATAAAGGACTGAAAAAAACGTTCGTTTGCCATTTTGAAAAGCGGCATACGATGAAAACGGGCGTCAGATTGTACGTGATGATCAATTCCATGCCACAGCGCATCGCCCGATTGTTTTATACGTTCCGTGATCGTCCGTTGGACAAATCGATGTTGCCGTTGCCAGGCGCTTACAATGTCCGGCAAAACGGCGCCGAGCAGAAAATCGGGGTTTCCGGACTCACGTCGTGCGACGAAGTAATGGGCGAGGTAATTCATACGATCAATATAAACGAACGTCCGGCGATTCCAAGGCATTTGCCGTCTTGCATGGGGACGGTAAATCCATTACTTTACACCGCTTCCAGGGATTCGACATGACCGGATGGACCGCCGCGATAACGTCGGGTTGACGGTGTGTGAAAGTTGTACATACCGTCGTATAAACATTCCGCTTGAAAATCAA
Source organism: uncultured Bacteroidota bacterium (assembly GCA_964478735.1). Classification (GTDB taxonomy): domain Bacteria; phylum CLD3; class CLD3; order SB21; family SB21; genus CAYZJB01. The sequence goes on from CAYZJB010000002.1 coordinate 52,838, forward strand.
ACACTGTGTGACGAGGAGGTTGCAGATATGGAAAATGAACTATTGTGCGTGAATACGATTCGAACGTTGTCGATGGATGCCGTCCAGAAAGCCAATTCCGGTCATCCCGGGACGCCGATGGCCTTGGCTCCCGTCGCATTCACGCTGTACGGCCATGTCATGCGGCATAACCCCGGAAACCCGCACTGGCCGAATCGCGATCGGTTCATCCTGTCCGCTGGCCATGCCTCCATGCTGCTCTACAGCACGCTTCACATTTGCGGTTACGATATTTCCCTGGACGACATCCGGAATTTTCGCCAATTGCACAGCAAATGTGCCGGGCATCCTGAGTATGGGTTGGCTCCCGGCGTAGAAACGACCACCGGCCCCCTCGGGCAGGGAGTCGCCAACAGTGTCGGATTCGCCGTCGCTCAGAAGTGGCTGGCCGGGCGGTACAATCAACCGGGTTTTGAGATTTTCAACTACAAAATGTACGTGATTGCCGGCGACGGTTGTATGATGGAGGGTATATCCAGCGAAGCAGCGTCAACGGCCGCCCATCTGGGACTGGACAATCTCGTGTGGATCTATGACAACAATAAAATCACGATCGAAGGGTCGACGTCCCTTGCTTTTACGGAAGACGTCGGCGCGCGCTTCCGTGCCTACGGATGGAATGTGCAACACGTTCACGACGCGAACGACCTGACGGCCATTCGAAACGCCATCGTTCAGACGCATCGGACGCAGGGCCGGCCGAACCTGATCATTGTGGACAGCCACATTGCGTACGGCGCACCGAACAAGCAGGATACCCATTCCGCGCACGGTGAGCCGCTCGGCGAAGAGGAAATCCGAGCGACAAAGAAAAACTATGGCTGGGACCCCGATAAAAAATTCTTCATTCCCGACGAGGTTGGTGAGTTCACGAGATCCATTGTAGAACGGGGGGCGGCTCAGGAAAAAGAATGGCAAGAGCTCTTCGACCGTTATGCGAAGGCGCATCCGGAACTTGCGGCGGAGTTAAAAATGATGTGGGATCGTGAACTACCGGATAACTGGGACAGCCAGCTTCCGGTGTTTCCCGCCGATGCCAAGGGTCTGGCGACGCGTGAGTCCAATAACAAGGTTCTAAATGCCGTCGCAGCATCCGTTCCATGGCTGATCGGGGGCGCTGCGGACCTGGCGCCATCGACAAAAACATTGATCAAAGATGCAGGCCATTTCCAGAACGGATCGTATGGCGGGCGAAATCTGCATTATGGGGTAAGGGAACATGCGATGGGCGCGATCGTCAATGGCATGACGCTGTCGGGGTTGAGGGGCTATGGAGCCGGTTTTTTGATTTTTTCAGACTATATGCGTCCGACGTTTCGACTGGCGTCGCTGATGGAACAACCGTCGATTTTTATTTTTACACACGACAGCATCGGGGTGGGTGAAGACGGTCCAACCCATCAGCCGGTGGAACAGCTGGCTTCGCTTCGGGCTATCCCTAATCTTGAAGTCATCCGGCCAGCCGACGCTAACGAAGTAAGGGCTGCATGGAAATACATCATGACCCTTCAGAAACGTCCCGCTGCACTCATTCTCACGCGACAGGCAATTCCGACGTTCGATCGTACCCGTTACGCATCTGCCGACGGCCTTTTGCGAGGAGGGTATGTGATGGCGGATTGCAAAGGCTTACCGGAAATCATTCTCATCGCGACCGGTTCGGAGGTGCAGTTCGCGATCGGTGCCTACGAGAAGCTCACGCGCGAAGGCATTCGAGCGCGCGTCGTCAGTTTGCCGTGCTGGAGTCTTTTCGAGCGGCAGGGCGATAAATACTGGGAAAAAGTTTTACCGACTTCCGTGCGCTGCCGGGTCGTTGTCGAAGCGGCCTCATCGTTTGGGTGGAGGCGGTATACCGGAATCGATGCCGACAGCGTGATCGTTGCCCAACGGGAATTTGGTGAATCGGCTCCTCTGCAGGCGTTGCTGGAAGAGTTTGGGTTTACAACCGACCGCGTCTATAAGGCGGCGAAGGAAGCATTAAGAAAAAACGCAAAGGCGAAAAAGCCGGCAAAGACTCGTCGGGTTAGCCGGAAAAAGACAACACCTAAAAAGAGGGCGGTTCAACCAAAAACAAAAATCAAAAAGCGCCGATGATGTGTGATTCGGAGCACATGGGGAATAGACGAAGCGGTTCCACGTTGCTCGATAAAACGATGGAGGAAACATGCGAATGATGCTGGCAACGTGGGTTCTGTTGTTCGGAGCCTGTAAAAAAGAAACGACGACGATGGCGGAAGTGGCGGTTGTACAGGAAAAACCGGTGAAAAAAGCCATTCCGGAAGACGTAGTTCCTGATACCGCAATTTTTGCAGGCGGATGCTTCTGGTGTATGGAGGGGCCGTTTGAAAAGACGGACGGCGTCTTTGAGGCCGTTTCGGGTTACACGGGCGGACACGTCGACAAACCATCTTATGAAATGGTCGGGGGCGGGAAAACGGGACACCGGGAAGCCGTGATGGTCCTTTTCGATTCGTCCAAAATCGGTTATGACAAATTGGTCGAAATTTTTTGGATGCAGATCGACCCGACCGACGACGGAGGCCAGTTTGCCGATCGTGGTTTTCAATACACGACGGCCATTTTTGTGCGTAATGAAAATCAACGGGCTCTCGCCGAAGCATCGAAAGCGAAATTAAGTCAGTCCGGACGATTCGATACGCCGATCGTGACTCCGATCGTTCCGGCGTCGCCCTTTTTTGCCGCCGAGGCTTATCATCAAGATTATTATCTGACGAATGCCGAACATTACAATGCGTATCGCCGGGGTTCGGGCCGGGCCGGGTATCTGGAGAAAACGTGGGGTCAATCGCATTGACGATTTTTTGTAAAAAAAACCGCAGATGTCTGCGGTTTTTTTTATACAAAGATTTAGCTTAGTAAGCGGCCAGTTCTTTTGCAGCGTGAAGGATTTTGGTTTCGTCCACTAGGACAGCCGCTTCGAGGATGCGTGAAAAGGGGATAGGACTGTCTTCGCTGCATACGCGCTGTACCGGCGCGTCGAGAAACTCGAAGCATTCCTGGGCGATCCGTGCCGAAATTTCTCCGGAGAATCCTCCCGTGGCCTGATTTTCCGTTACGATGAGGACACGCGATGTTTTCCGGATCGATTCACGGATAGTGTCCATATCCAGCGGTACGATCGAACGAATATCGATGACTTCGGCGGAAATGTTGCTGTCGGCCAGTTTGTTGGCGGCGCGGAGGGACCAGTGTACCGTCGTTCCGTACGTAACGATGGTCAGGTCACGACCCTCGCGGCGGATTCGGGCCTTGCCGAACGGCACAAAATGATTCGCATCCGTTTTTGGGCTTTTCGCAAAGATCTGATTGTAAAGAAATTTCGGTTCGAGGAAAAACGTGATACCCCGTGAACGAATGGCCGTTCGCAGCAAGCCGCCGGCATCATCGGCAAACGAAGGAACGACGATCCGGACGCCCGGTACATTGGCCATGATACCTTCGACGCTTTGCGAGTGATACAATCCGCCGCCGATGTATCCGCCGCTGGCGAGACGAATGACGATATTCGGACAGTTCTGACCGTTCGTGCGATAATACTCATGGCTGGTCTCGACGATTTGCTCCATCGACGGCCAAACGTAGTCGGCAAACTGTGCCGCTTCGATGACGATGCGGATCTCGTCTTTAAATCGGGACATGCCATTGGCCGTTCCGACAATGAAGTCCTCTGCGATCGGAGCGTTAAACACGCGTCCCCGTCCGAATTCCTGCTGTAATCCTTTCGTTACATTGAACACGCCGCCTTTATCCTTGGATGCGACGTCCTGTCCCCACAGGAAAGTGTCAGGGTTTCGGCGAAATTCTTCATGCAGAGTACGGTTGATCGCCTGGAGGATGGATTCCGAAGGTTCGCCGTCGGGCGTTGCGGTTTCCTGAGGTTGAAACGGTTCCGGTGTGACAAACTGCAGTGCCGTAGCCGGATCGGGTGTCGGGGCGGCTTCGGCGCGCTGAGCGCTTTCGTCAACCTCGGCTTGATTGGTCTGTTCGACGTCGACGATTTCCTGCTCGGAAAAAATCTTTTCCTCGATCAGAAACGCGCGAAAATTGAGCAGCGGATCCAGCTTGTGCATCTCCGCGAGTTCCTCGACCGAACGGTACAGTTCATGCCGGTCGCTGTTTGAATGCGAGTTCATCCGTACGCAATCGGCGTGAACGAGGGCCGGTCCCTGCCCGGACGCCACGTATTCGATGGCGGCGTCCATGGCCTTGCGGCTGTCGAAGAAGTCTTTTCCGTCGCAATTGAAAATCCGCAGATGTTTCAATCCCCGAAAATTCTCGGAGACGATGTAGTTGGCCGTTTGCTCCTCGGTCGGAACGCTGATTCCGTAATGGTTGTTCTGAATGACGAAAATAACCGGTAGTTGTTCACGGCTGGCCCCGTTCATCGCCTCATACACGTATCCTTCTGAGGCCGATGCGTCGCCGAAACTCGCGTAAGCGATGGCGTCCGACTTGTAATATTTGATCGCGCGCGCGACGCCCACGGCGTGAAGCGTGTGATTGGATACGCAGGAGGAGGAATTTTCGATCTGAATTTCCGGTTTTGCAAAGTGATTGGACATGTGACGTCCGCCGCCGGCCACGTCGTCCTTCCGGCTGAGCCCGTTGAGCATGAGTTCGTACACGGAAATTCCCGCCGCGAGACAGGTCAACTGATCCCGGTAATATGGAAACAAAAAATCTTTTTTCGGACGAAAGGAAAGTCCGAGGGCGAGTTGAATGCCTTCGTGACCGCTACACATGGCAAGATAGGACCAGCCTTTGGCCTGTCGGATGAATTTCGATGCCTGATCGTCAATCAACCGGCTCAGATGGGCCAGCCGGTACCAGTTCTTCAGGTCGTTTTTACTGACGTCGGCGCGTTGTGTTGTTGCTTTGGCTTCCGCCTCCACGGTATCAACCCTTTACGGTTTGATGTAAAAAAGCCGTATGGTATAAGAAATTCTGTCGCGACGTTCAAGGAAAAAGCTGCCGGACAAGCTCGGACGGCGCAGCGCTGTTTTTTGAAAAAACCTTCGACTTCCGTCGATAAATGTGTATTTTTTTATTCAAAGAGGATAATCCATGAGCGATGTGAACACCATCCTGCAACAGCAACAGACATCCAAACTGGACGTCTATACCGCCATGCTCGAAAACGTGATCCGTTCGCTGGGCATCGATCCGGCCGCGTGCCGTGAAAAAAACCGCGGACAATGGACGCTGCAGCGGGGCTCCGTCCGTGTCTACGTCGACATTTACAACGTCAACGGGACCGACTATATCTGCGTGGCCTCGCCCGTGATGGAAATGCCGTCCAAGATGCTGCTTCCATTTTATCGCAAGCTGCTGGAGCTCAATCACGACATGTACGCCGCCAGTTTTTCACTGAAGGAAAACTGGGTGTGGCTGCGCATTCTGCGGGAACTGGAGGGACTGGATCAAAACGAAGCCACCGCCATGATCAATCGCGTCGGCGCCTACGCGGATCAATTCGACGAAATGCTGATCAGCGAATTCAAAAAAGAATAAAAGAATAATTATTCCGACAGGACGTATTCGAACGTCAGGAATGATCCGACGATCATGATGACGTCGAATGCCGCGAGCAATTTGATCCAGTCGGCGATCTCACTCCACGATTCGCCGCGCAGAAGGCCGGCCGTTGATTCCACGGACGCGATAATGACGGGGACCGTCACGGGAAGCAGCAGAAGAGGCAGAATGATTTCACGAATACGCGTATTGAGTGCAATGGCGGAGAACATCGTACCGGCACTTGTAAAACCGAGCGTTCCGAGAATACACACCCCTGCCAGGTCCACCAGCGTCCAGGTGAACTGAAGATTAAAGAAAATGACGAACAGAGGAAGCAGGATCAGTTCGACGGAAAACATGAAAAGAAATGCGCTGGACAATTTGCCGAGATAGATCAGCCCTTTGTCGACCGGAGTCATGACGAGCGCCTGGAGGTTGCCGTTTTCACTCTCGCTGGCAAACGTTCGCGTCAGACCGAGATTACCGGCAAAAATAAAGGCGACCCATAAAATACCCGGGCCAACGGTGAGTACCTGCTCCAGACCGGGATCGAGTGTAAAATTGAATACCACCAGAACGATGATGCTGAAAACGATCATCGTCGTCAGGGATTCCCGTGTCTGACGTTCGATCCACAGATCTTTTCGCAAAATGGTCAAAACCGCTTTGAACATGGTTCATGTACCTTTTAATAACGTCTCAGTATAGTGAAATTTCCCGTTAAAACCAGTAATCCATGAACGCGGGTTTTATCCAATTTCAGCCGGTCTTCGGCGCCGTTTCCAAAAATATCGCGGCCATCGAACGGCTGTGGCCGGATTCGCCGTGCGATCTGATGGTGCTCCCGGAACTGTCGAATTCCGGTTATCTCTTTTCGGAGAAACGTGAGTTGGAAGCTCTGGGTGAGGTTGTACCGGACGGCCCGTTCTGCAGTTTCCTGAAGCGATTGGCGGCGTCCGGTACGATTGTCGTTTCCGGAATCTGCGAGCGTGAGGGCGACCGCTTCTACAATTCGTCCGTTCTGGTCCATGCCTCAGGCCGTGTGGAGGTTTACCGTAAGCTTCATCTTTTTGATCGCGAGACCATCTGGTTCACCCCGGGCGATCGTTCCCTGACGGTGACGACGGCACAACTGCGTTCCGGGAAGGAGATTCGACTGGGCATGATGATCTGTTTCGACTGGCGTTTTCCGGAAGTGGCTCGCACGTTGGCACTGAAAGGCGCTCAGATCGTGTGCCACCCGTCGAATCTGGTCATGCCGTACGCTCAGGACGCCGTCGTGACCCGCGCGCTCGAAAACCGGATTTTCGTGATTACGGCCAACCGGATCGGAAAAGACGTCAAGCCGGACGCCAGCCTGGCCTTTACAGGCCGCAGCGTCCTCGTTGATCCGGCGGGCCGCATCGTCGCCGCGGCATCGCCGGATCGCGAAGAAGTCGTCGTCGTCGACATCGATCCTGCCGTTGCACTCGACAAGCAGGTGACGCCTCACAACGACCTGTTCAAAGACCGCCGGCCGGAGTTCTACCGTTAGCGCTTATATTTGGGATTGTGCCGGTAGAACTGGCGTATTCGCCGCGCGACGATTTTATCCTGCCGATGTTTGCGCCGCTTTTCGGATTCGTCTTGTCGTTGATTCAGATAAGTCAGCTCATCCTGAAATTTGAGATAAGCCGCGACATCATCGAAGGGCAGTATACCGTCTTGAACCGCCTTTTGAACGGCGCATCCGGGCTCATGCCGATGAGTGCAGTCGACAAATCGGCAAGAAACGGCCAGTTCCTCGATGCGGTCAAATCCGTTTTGTCCATCGGAATCGGACATCCACAGCTGAAGTTCGCGAAGTCCGGGAGAGTCGATCAGGAAAGCGCCGTTGGGAAGTACGTGAAGGTGTCTTACCGTCGTCGTGTGCCGGCCTTTGTCGTCCGATCGAATCGGGTTTGTTTTCTCCGATGTACCCAACAGGGCATTGACGATGGTTGTCTTCCCGACGCCCGATGAACCCATCAAGACAGCGGTACATCCGCGAGTCAAAAACGGCGATAAGACCTCCAACCGTCTCTGCACCGCCGACGTCGTCACGACCGGTATATCGTCACGAAGCGTCGAAGCGCGGCGCACGTACTCGTCAACATCCGTAAGAAGATCGGATTTGTTGATCACAATGACCGGTCGCGCTCCGGCCCGGTCGGTGATGAATAAAAACCGCCGGATCCGGTTGAGATTGAATTCCTCATTTGGACCGGTTACGATCAGTACGACATCGACATTGGCGGCGAGTATTTGTTCTTCGGTCACTCGTCCAGCGACTTTTCGGGAAATGGCGTTTTCCCGCGGCAAGAGGCCGTGAATGATGGCCCAGTCGGCATCGGCCATCGTATAGGCGATCCAGTCGCCGACCGCCGGAAGGTCCGAACGTTGCAGGACGGTAAACCGATACCGGCCGGAAAGTTCGGCATACCACTCGCCTTCGTTATTGGCGATGACGTACGATTCTCGATGTTCCGCCGTGACTCGGGCGAAACGCTTACCAGGAAACGCACCGGTCTTTTCCGACCACCGGTCGTTCCACGAATATTGAAACACGGGAAACCTCCGCAGTTACGTTTAAACGGAGGCGGGTCTGGTGAGACCTACGGTCCTCCGCAAATAGTAGAACCGGCGAGGACAATCATAGGCGAACTCCTTGAATTGATCAGAGTGAAACGAAAAAAACAAAGCAGGGGCGATGGCCCCTGCTAAACGAATTTATTCCTGGACGAGCGTAACGCCGCCTTCTTTGTAGACACAGACTCCGCCACCGTCGGTACCGATCCAGAGGTTACCGAGACTGTCGACGTACAGCGTGTTTACCCGGTTAGTGGACAATTGCGAATTGCCCGTCGTGAATACCGTCCAGGCGGTTCCGTCGAATTTTGCCAATCCTTTGGGTGTCCCAATCCATTTGTTGTCGGCGCCATCGATAGCGATTGCTCGGATGACATTGTCCGGGAGCCCGGAATTGGCTTTTGTATACGACGTCCATTCTTTTCCGTCGTAGGACGCAAGGCCATAAGACGTGCCCACCCACAACGTTCCGGCTTTACCGACTCCCAGTGCTTTGGCGTTGAGGCTCGGAAGTTTGGCATTGGTCGTGTCAAACTGGGACCACGTTGTATCCATAAGCCGGCATAAGCCGACGCTCATCGCAACCCAGAGGGTATTGCCGGTCATCGCAATAGCCGTGACGTCGTTGTCGAGCAGTCCGGAGTTGACGATGTTGTACACCTTCCAGTCATTGTCGTCGAAAACGGCAAGTCCCGCACCTGTGGCGATCCATTTATTGCCGTTGTCGTCGATCAGCACTTCATTGACCTTGTTGGCCGGGATTTTGGAGTTGGTGATGTCGAATCCGTCCCAATTGGTTCCGGCCATCTTCGACAGGCCAATGGCGGTACCGAACCATTTGGTACCGTCCTTGGCGATGGCGATAGACTTCACGTCGTTGTCCGTTAGAGACGAGTTTTCGACGGTGAGCCGATCGATCTTTTCGGTCGTCCGGTCCAGTTGAAGGATTCCTTTTCTCGTTCCGATCCAAACGATGTTGCCTTCCTCGCGTATCGTATTAACGGATTCTTTGTCCGCAAATGTACGCCACTCGGATTGACCGCACGACAGCAGCAGCAAAGCCGTTCCACACGCGCACAGCGTCCTCATGAATTGCTTTGTCATCGTCATACCTCCTGGTTTAGTGTGTTTCTCATGATACCGTCCAAACGTCGCCTTTATTCAGCAATTGGCGCAAATTTCCCTCGCCGAGTTTCGTTTTGGCCATGGCGATTTGCGTCCGGATGTCCTCTTCGTACGTATTTCGTTCGACGGCCCGGATGACGCCGATCGGAGTTGGAAAATTGGGCCGCTCGTGAAGATGCGCCAGCATCCAGTGCAGCGTCGTATCTTTCGTATGCATATCGTGAACGAGGCAATCGTTGGCCGAATGGACACCGTCATCGAGTGAGACAACGACGGGCGTCAATCCGTCCATCTTGATTCCACGGTTTCGCGACTTGCCGAACACCAACGGCTTTCCGTGTTCCAGGTAAACGGTGGTGTCGGGGCGCGAGTCTTTTTCGGTGAGGTGAAAAAACGCACCGTCGTTGAAAATGTTGCAGTTCTGATAAATCTCGACGAACGCCGTTCCGCGGTGTAAGGCGGCCATGCGGAGCACGTCCTGCATTCCTTTGGGATCGCGGTCCATACTGCGGGCAATGAACGTTCCGCCCGCTCCCAGCGCCAGCGATAACGGGTTGACGGGATGATCGAGCGAGCCCATCGGCGTGGATTTCGTGATTTTTCCGATTTCGGACGTCGGGGAGTACTGGCCTTTGGTTAATCCGTAAATCCGGTTATTGAACAACAGGTATTTGATATCGATGTTCCGTCGAATCGCGTGCATGAAATGATTTCCGCCGATGCTGAGCGAATCTCCGTCCCCGCTGATCACCCAGACGCTGAGATCGGGATTGGCGATTTTGATGCCGGTGGCGATTGCCGGCGCACGGCCATGGATCGTGTGGAATCCGTACGTATTCATATAATACGGAAAACGGCTCGAACAGCCGATGCCGGATACAAAAACGTACTTCTCGCGCGGGATGCCCAGATCGGGGAGCGTTCGCTGGACCTGGGCCAGGATTGAATAATCCCCGCATCCCGGGCACCATCGAATTTCCTGGTCGGATTCGAAATCTTTTTTAGTCGGCTTGACGGTCGTTTCGGTCGTCATGATCGCGCTCCGATCAGTTCTTCGATTTTGGTTTGAATCTCCCTCGCACTAAACGGCTGTCCGGAGATTTTGTTCAAATCCACGGTGGGAATGAGGTATTCGTACCGGACGATTTTCGACAGTTGACCGAGATTGATCTCCGGAATCAGGACGGTTTTGAATCGCTTGAGGATGTCGTGGAGATCGCCGGGTAGCGGATTGAGCCAGCGCAGATGGATACGGGACACGGCCATTCCTTTTTTCTGGCATCGTTCGACCGCCGTACGAATAGCGCCGTACGTGCTTCCCCAGCCCAGAACCATCAAATCGCCATGGTCGGGTCCGTGAATTTCCGTCGGCGGAATATCCTGGACGATGCACTTGATTTTTTCATCCCGGAGCCGGCACATCATCTCGTGGTTGTCCGGTTCATAATTAACCGTGCCCGTCACGTTTTTTTTCTCCAGCCCGCCGATGCGGTGTTCGAGACCGGGCGTTCCCGGAATGGCCCAGGCACGGGCCATCGTCGTTTCGTCACGCCGGTAGGGATGGAATTCTCCGCTGGAAGGGTTTTGCGTAACGCGAATGGACGGGAGGTGGTCGGGGTCCTGGATTTTCCATGGTTCCGCCCCGTTGCCAATGTACCCGTCGGACAGTAAGACGACCGGCGTCATGTATTTAATTGCGATCCGGATGGCTTCGTATGCCACGTCGAAACAATCGGCGGGCCGCGACGCGGCCATAACGGCCAGCGGCGATTCCGAATTACGCCCGTACAACGCCTGCAGCAAGTCGGCCTGTTCCGTTTTCGTCGGCATACCCGTGCTTGGGCCGGCCCGTTGTACATCGATGACGATGAGCGGCAATTCCGTCATCACGGCCAGATTGATCGCCTCGCTCTTGAGGCACATGCCGGGACCGGACGTGCTGGTAATCCCGATCGCCCCGGCGTACGATGCACCGATCGCCGCCGTGACCGCCGCGATTTCGTCCTCGGCCTGAAACGTGATGACGCCGTAATTTTTATATTTCGACAGTGCGTGGAGTATATCCGATGCCGGTGTGATGGGGTAGGAGCCCAGGAATAATTTCAATCCCGATTTAGTCGCGGCCGCAATCAATCCCATCGCCAGCGCATCGTTGCCGCCGAGATTTCGATAGGTGCCGGGCGGCAGAGCGGCTTTGGGAACTTCGTACGAATTGACAAACGCTTCCGTCGCCGCGCAATAGGAATGACCGGCCTTTAGCGCCAGGACATTGGCCAGCGCGAGGTCCTGTTTTTTGGAGAATTTCTCTTCGAGGAATTTGACCGTGTGATCCAGCGGTCGGTTAAACAGCCAGTAAATCATTCCAAGGGCGAAAAAATTCTTACAACGTTCCATCGACTTGTGATCAAGACCCGTTTCACGCAGCGCCACCTTTGTATGCGAAGACATTTCGACCTTGAAAACCTGATATCCGTCAATCGTGCCGTCGTCCAGAGGATTGGTCGTGCAGTTGGCCAGTTTCAGGTCTTTGTCCGTGAAGCTTTCTGAATTGACGATCACAATACCATTCGGCTTGAGCGATTTGATGTTGGCCTTGAGGGCCGCCGGATTCATGGCAACGAGAACGTCGACCTCATCACCCGGCGTGTGAATGTCAAAACTGCCGATGTGCAATTGAAATCCGCTTACTCCCGGGAGGGTGCCCGCCGGGGCGCGAATCTCTGCCGGATAGTCAGGCAGGGTGCCCACGTCGTTGCCGAAAAGCGCAGAAACGTTTGTCAATTCCGATCCGACCAGTTGCATTCCATCACCGGAATCACCGGCCAGACGAATCGTGACTTCATCAAGATTGAGTACCGATTCAACTCCCATTCAGGAACATCCTTTCACGGAAATATAGCGATAGCAATTAGTTAACAATATAGAACGCGATATTTTCAAGCGCAAGGGAAGGGGGCAGAACTACGAATTATCTTCAGCCAGGTCCAGGAGGCTGGAAAGGGTGGGGTTTGTGATCCGAACGGGTTTTCCGTTGTCGGTTTGGATCGTCTCCTTCGGAGTAGTCGAAGCCGTCATAGATTCGCCGGATGCCGGACTCATTCGAATGTTGAAAATTGCAACGCCGACGCCGCTCTGGACACGCAGACCCTCGGCGATACTTGTAATGCCAGTCAACTTGACAACGTACAACCCATCCTGAATCTCTTTGGCTTTCGTCGACGTCGTATCGGTCATATTTTCCCCATAGACGATCTTGCGTTCATGTCCCGGGATATGCGTGACCCGCCAGACCTCGTCGATCCGTTTCTGGCCGTTTTCATGCCGGACCCGGCCGATCGTCAGATTGAAAAAATCGACCGTCATGGTAAGATCCTTGGCCGTACTCCATTCCAAAATCCACGGACGATCGCCGAGCGCCAGTGATTTCTGCTGCGGTTTATTTTGATCGGAGACCTGCCGAACCACAATGAGAAATTTGGGTGTTTCGGTCATTACCAATCAACCTTCACTTGTACCGGCTGTTCCTGCATGTCGTTATATTGAACGTAACCTTTCTCCTGTCCGAATCGGACGAGATCGCGCAGGACCTGAACGTCCTGGCGGCAGTATTCGATAATTTGGTCGACCTTGCCCTCCTTCCACCACTGAAGGGCGGCCAGACCGTCCGCGCTTTTTCCGACGTTCAGCGTCGCCATGGCCACGCTTTCCAGGCGGACACGATGTTTCAGCTTTGAACTCAAATACTGTGCGACGTCGAACGATTTGCGCCTAATGGTACTGACATCGCCGTAATAAGACAAGACTTTACTGTCAAAGTTGTCGCCGTTGAACGAAACGACCAGGTCGAACGAATTCATGTAGCCGATCATTTCCGAGACCATGGTTTCGTACCAGACGCGAAATCCGTCGTCCTCGGAATACGTGACCGCGATCGAAATCAACATCTTATCGGCATGCTCCCATCCGCCGACTTCGTCCGCCCGCTTTTGCGTTTCGACGTCGTAGAAGACCAGACGTTTGTTTTGCGTGAACTGGCTTTCGACGAAAACTTCCGATTCGAGGTCGAAATGCGAGTAGCAGGAGAACCAGTATTCCGCGGCAAAACGGTCTTCGTACAGGGCGGTGTTATTCTGCATCGTACGAGATTAGGCTTTCGACACGGTAGGCTCCGAGACGTTCGCGGCCTTTCAGGAACGAGAGTTCGATCACCGTACCGATGCCGACGACCTTGCCGCCTAATTTTTCGGCCAGTGCGGCGGCCGCGGCGGCCGTACCGCCAGTTGCCAAAACGTCGTCGATAACCAGTACTCGGTGGCCGGGCGCGACCGCGTCCTCATGGATTTCCAGTTCGTTCGATCCGTATTCCAGCGCGTAAGATTGCCGAATAGTTCGGTAGGGTAATTTGCCTGGTTTCCGTACTGGTACAAACCCCGTCCGAGTATCACTTGCGATAATGGACCCAAAAATGAAACCGCGGGACTCGATGCCGAGTACAAGGTCGTACTCTATGCCGTCGAAGCGTCGCCGCAAATCGTCAATCGTGCGGCGCAAAGCGGTCGGATCCTTGATCAGCGGTGTAATGTCTTTGAAATTAATTCCCGCTTTCGGAAAGTCCGGGACATTGCGAATAAATTGGCGCAGATCCATACAGGGAATCATCGTCTGTTAACGAAACGAATGCGTGAAAAAATTTAGAATAAAAAAGGTAGGATTCCAGTATCAAAAACGAACCGTAAACTGGCGGTACCGGCCGGTGTACGGTTGCCACTGAATAGTGACGTCCGTGACCCGAGAAAATGACGGCCCGCGTCGAAGGTCTTCAACATAGGATTTCACGACAGGCTCGTCCCCTTCGACTTCGATGAAAACGGAACCATCATCCATATTTCGGACCGTGCCCGTTAGTTCCCGCTCGACGGCGCGCAACTGGGCAAACCGGCGATATCCGACGCCTTGAACAAACCCGCGTACGGTGACTTCCGCGCGTACGTTCATCGGGCGTGCTTGCGTTCCTCCAGGTCGGTGTAAATGATCATCTTGTTTCGGCCGGTTTGTTTGGCCTCGTACAGGGCCTTGTCGGCCCATTCGACAAGCTGAAATTCGTCTTTGATGATGGGGTCGGGCAGGGCGGAAACGCCGACGGAGATTGTGCGGCGAATGGAATGCTGATCGTTTCGAAATTCGTGCATCTCCACCGATTTTCGGATACGGTCGCCGACGACGGCCGCACGGTCCATTTCCGTGTCCGGGAGGATCAGGATGAATTCCTCACCGCCGAACCGGCCGCACACGTCGACGGTTCGTGCCGTGTCCATAATGATTCGCGCAATTTCCTGCAGTACGATGTCTCCGAACGAGTGCCCGTAGGTGTCATTGACGCTCTTAAAATGATCGGTGTCGAACATGAGGCAGGACAGGGGACGTTTGTAACGCGTTGCGCGTCGAAATTCGTCCTCGAGTTTCCGGTTGATGTACCTCCGGTTATACAGCTTCGTCAACTCGTCCGTGACCGATAGTTCTTCGAGCTGTTTGTTCTTTTCCCGAAGTTCATCGTTGAGTTGTTTGATGCGGAGCATCGATCGCATGCGTGCAGTGAGTTCCTTGATGTCATACGGCTTGGTCAAGTATTCGTCCGCGCCGCAATCCAGGCCCTCGATTTTGCTCATGAGCTCGCTTTTGGCCGTCAGAAGGATGATCGGAATATACGTGCCTTCCGGTGTGGCCTTCACGCGCTTGCAGACTTCGAAACCGTTGATCTTCGGCATCATGACGTCCAGCAGAATGATGTCGGGAACGAGCGCCTCGGCCTTGTCCAGGGCTTCCTCTCCGTCGGCTGCCGTGTGAACTTCGTATTGTTGTTTGGTCAGGATCGTCCGGAGAATGTAGAGGCCGTCCTGATCGTCGTCGACGACCAGCACGCGGGTCGGGCGTTGTGAGACTTCGACGGTATCGAGCGTTGCGGCAAAGCTGGTCATCTTAAAGATCTCCACATGCAGGCTTGATGAGAATTTCTTCCACGACGGCGTTGGCAGGCTGGCGATACGCATCACGGATGGCAACGGCAACGTCGTGCGGATCGAGCATGACGCTGCGGTCGAAGCCCGCGGCATATCCGTCCCAAAACGGAGTATGCACAGCACCGGGAATGACCGCCGTCACTCGAACGCTCCGGGGACGCAGTTCCAGCCGTGTGACTTCCGTCAATCCGAGCAGACCGAACTTGGACGCGCAATACGACGACGAATGGGCAAACCCTCGCCGCGATGCGGTCGAACAGATATTGAATACGTGCGGACGTTCGCTTTTTTCCAGCCACGGCAGCGCCATTTTCGTCATCAAAAAAGGTCCCGTAAGATTGGTCTGTAGTACTTCATTCCAGTGCTCCCACGTTGTCGCTTCGATCGGTTCCGAATATCCGATGCCCGCATTATTGATCAAAACGTCAATGCACGAATATTTTTCCGCTATTTTTTTTCCCAACGTTTCAACCTCGTGGGGTTGAGAAACGTCACATACGTACGGTTCTACCGCTTCGATTTCCTTTGCCAACGCCTCCAGCTTGCTCCGGGTTCTTGCAATGGCAAGGACATGAAATCCGTCTTGAGCAAAAACCTCCGTCAGTGATTTTCCGATTCCCTGTGTACTTCCGGTAATTACGGCAATCAATGGCATGCAAGATTAGAAAAACGATAAGCTTAAAAAAAATAAGTAAAAGGGTGCGCGTTCGCAATACCCAAGTCTTATCTTACATGTTTGAGATGCCTACAAAATTACGAAGGGACTTACATGTGCTGCTTACGTCACGGTCCCCGTTACAATAGCGACAAGGCCCACCAGCATGGCCCATTTGAGTAAGATACTGGCCGTGTGAAGTGCGCTTTTTGTAGTTCTCCTCCACAGCATAACAAGTGCCCATCCGAGAATAGGGTAGATTCCGACAATTCCGATTACAAAGAACGACCGGTTGTATTGTCCGGATACAAACGCAGCAACGATCAGTCCGGCAAGAGCGGTGAGGGTTATCGTAACAACCATTACGGTGAGTCGAATGCCGAACACAATGGGAAATGTTCTGGCGTTTTCCAGTGCATCGCCTTTCATGTCTTCCATGTCTTTGACCAATTCCCGTGCGAGATGAATCAAAAAAGCAAAGCCCGCCGGATAGAATGCGGCGGCGGGGCGGTCGACTGCAAAGCCTCCATACAGAAATGCCAATGCCGAAAATAAACTGACGGCCAGGTTGCCCAGGAGCGTGGTTCGTTTCAGGTACGCGCTGTATCCGATCAGGCCGACAACGGCAAACCATGCAATGGTCACGTTGATCCAGCCGAGGGGAAAGCTGGCGGCGAACCCCGCAACGAATAGCAGACCGGCCCAGACCTTCGCCTGGGTGAGAGACATGGCCTGTCGCACGAGCACGCGATCGGGGCGGTTGATCCGGTCGATGGCGACGTCAAATACGTCGTTGATTACGTTTGCCGCCGCGCCAATCAGGGCCGTCGATAGTGCCGCCCATAACGTCTGAAGACTCATCAATTTCGATGGAGCAATGACGCCGATGATGGCCGCTACACAGGCGAATATAATCGCCACATTGACTGGACGCGTGATCGTGATCCAGGGAGTCATGGGGATGGAGGTTAGTTCAAATAGGAGGGTAATACTTCTTCATCACCGGGACCGATTTTGTATGTGATGAAAGAAAAAACAGGCTGTCCGATGGGACAGCCTGTCAATGACGATAGATTGACGTCGACTAATTTTCCGTCGTCGTTTCGGCGGTTACCTCGGCGGCGCTTTCCATTTGTTCCGTAACCCGTGCGCTCTTTCCGGTACGACCGCGCAGATAGAACAACTTGGCGCGACGAACGCGGCCTTTTCGAACCAGGCTGATCTGAGCGATACGCGGAGAGTGCAGTAGGAAAACGCGTTCGACGCCGACGCCGTTGGAAATTTTTCTTACGGTAAACGTTTCGCTGATGCCGCTGCCGCGCCGTTGAAGGACGACGCCTTCGAAGGTCTGCAGGCGCTCTTTGTCGCCTTCGACGACTTTGACCTGTACGGCCAGTGTGTCGCCGGGACTGAAGTCCGGCATGTTGTTTTGGGTTTGAAACGCGGTGATCGCGTTGACTCGGTTCATGGAATCCTCCGTATCATTGTTTTAATCTTCATTGTGGTGATCCAGCAAGTCGGGCCGAAGCCGTCGGGTCAACTCCAGGCGCCGGGCTTGCCGCCATTGATCGATTTTTGCATGGTCCCCGGACAACAAAACGTCCGGCACGCGCATTCCCCGAAATTCTTCCGGCCGCGTATACGATGCGCAGTCGAGCAGGCCTTCCTGGAAAGAATCCGTCAGCGCGGAACGGGCGTCGCTGATCACTCCCGGGATCAAGCGGACCACGGCGTCGGTGATGACCATCGCAGCCAGTTCTCCGCCCGTCAAAACGTAATCACCGACCGAAATAAACTGCGTGACGAGTTTATCGTGTACGCGTTCATCGACCCCCTTGTAATGTCCGCAGATGAAGATCAGCCGTTTCTGCAGCGAGAGCCGGACGGCGGAATTCTGATCGAACCGGGGTCCGTGTGGCGCCGGCGCGACAATCTCCGTTTCCGGCGGCAAAAAGTCACGAACGTGAGAGTTCGTTTCCAACGGGGGAATTCCAAGAATGGATTCCACGCATCGAAAAATCGGTTCCGGTTTCAGCACCATGCCGCCGCCGCCGCCGTACGGCGTGTCATCAACCGTTCGGTGCGGATCGTCGGTAAAAGCCCGGAGGTCGTGCATGCGTAGTTCGATCCATCCGTTTTTCCGTGCGCGGCCGATGATGCTCTGCGTCATCGGACCCTCGAACAGGTTCGGAAAGGCCGTTATGAAATCGATGACCATGCTTTTTAAAGAACGTTGGTCGCGTTATTCTGCGACGTCTTCTTCATTGTCGAGCAGCCCGGGAATCGTCCGGACCGTCATTTGTTTTCGTTCCACGTCGATATGCCGCACAAATTCAGCCACCGCCGGGATCAGCTTTTTTTCTCCGTCGATGTCGACCTCATACACATCACTGGCGGGCATATCGATTACGTTTGTGATCCATCCGAGTGGTCGACCCGATTCATCGATGACCGCCATTCCGACGATGTCTTTGACGTAAAATCGGTCGGCCGGTAGTTCCGCCAGTTCCGATGCTTCGACTTCCACCGCGCCGCCCGCAAATCGATCGGCGGTTTCGCGGTCGGAGAGTTCTTTAAATTTAATCAGAACGAGATCGTTCTGTCGCCGAACATTTTCAACCGTTGCCGTCATCACCTGTCCATACCGGTCCATCAACCGCATGGCCGTCGCGCCGTGTGTCGGGTTCCACGGAGGGTTGATCGGATCGAGCTTCAATTCTCCCCGAAGTCCGTGGCTGCGTAATATACGTGCAACTTGGTACCAGCTCGGCTTCACTCGTTACTCGAGAATTTCCAGTACCGCGCGCTTTCCGGCCCGCGCGGAAGCTGCCGCCAGCAGGGTTCGCAGCGCCTTGGCATTTTGTCCTCGTTTTCCGATGACTTTGCCCAGATCACCCTGGCCTACTTTCAGTTCGAAGACGGTCACGCGTTCGCCGTCCACTTCGGTCACAACGACTTCTTCCGGTTTATCGACCAGGTGCTTGACAATGAATTCGATGAAGTTTTGCATTGCCATTCCTCCTTCAATTTGAGTGACCAATCCCTAAGCAACTTCTATCTGAAAGCAAGCAACGTCTTCGTTATTCGGCGGCGGGAGCGGCGTCTTGGGTCTTAACTTCGGTTTTCTTGCGAAGCGACTTCGTTTTTTTGACGCGTTTGGCGGCCGCTTTCTGGCCCTGCCGGGCTTTCCATTGCTCCATCTCCGCTGCAATCTGTTCGGGCGTGAAGCCGCGCCGCATCAGACGGTGTTTGTACAAAATGCCGGCTTTCCGCAATAGGCTGCGTACCGTATCCGACGGCTGTGCGCCGTTTTGCAGCCATTTCAACGCCTTGGCTTCATCCAGTTTCACTTCCGCCGGGCGTCGGATCGCGTTGTACGTACCGATATTGTCAAGAAAGGCGCCGTTGCGCGAACGCGTACTGTGGGCGGCGACAATACGATAAAATGGCTGGTGGCTTTTTCCGGCCCGTTGCATTCTCAGTTTGACCAATGGGTGTCCTCCCGTAATGATTCTAGTTTATTTAAATAATATCCTAACGCACAAATTCATCATCTACAGCCCTAAAAAGGGGTGTAAGATTATAAAAAGCAAGGGTCAATCGCAAATTAATTTTAGGGTTACCCTTTTCCCATGGGCATCATGCGCATCAGTTCGGCGGGATTCATGTTACCCATCTTTTTCATCATCTTCTGCATATCGCTGAACTGTTTGAGCAATTGATTGACGTCCTGAACGGCCGTCCCGCTTCCCCTTGCAATGCGTAAGCGCCGTTTGCCGTCGATGATCTGTGGTTTTCTCCGCTCCATCGGGGTCATGGATGAGATGATGGCCGCCATTTTGTTCATGACCCGGTCGTCGATCTGGAGCTGTTTGACGCGATGGCCCACACCTGGAATCAACCGCAGAAGGCTTTCGATCGATCCGAGTTTGTTCAACTGGTGGATCTGATCGGCGAAATCTTCCAGTGTGAACTGGTTTTTCCGGATTTTTTCTTCAAGCGCTTTTGCTTTTTCAATGTCGATGTTTTCCTGTGCTTTTTCGACCAGCGTAACGATGTCGCCCATGCCGAGCAGGCGGGACGCCATTCGGTCGGGATGAAATTCTTCCAGGGCGTCGAGTTTTTCTCCGACGCCGATGAATTTGATCGGCTTGCCCGTCACGCTGCGGATCGACAGGGCCGCACCGCCGCGCGCGTCACCATCGAGTTTGGTCAGCACGACGCCGGTAAAGTCCACGCGTTTTTGAAACGTCTGCGCCGTATTTACGGCGTCCTGGCCGGTCATCCCGTCCGCGACAAAAAGGATTTCCGACGGCTTGACGTTGGTCTTCATCGTTTCCAGTTCCGCCATCAGATCATCGTCGACGTGCAAACGACCGGCGGTATCCAGCAGGACCGTGTCACACCGTTGCTGTCGTGCATAATCCAGCGCCCGATTGCAGATGTCGACCGGATCGTTGCTTTGCGCATCGGTGGGCGTAAAAACGGGCGCATCAATCTGGCCCGCGAGAATTTTCAACTGATCCGCGGCCGCCGGGCGGTGAACGTCCGCCGCGACGAGCAGGGGGCGGCGTCCTTTTTTCTGGAGATGTCTGGCCAGCTTTCCGCTGAGCGTCGTTTTGCCGCTGCCCTGCAGACCGACGATCATGATGACGGGCGTCAGGGCGTCCAGGTTCAACGCGGCATTATGGCTGCCGAGAACGTGCACCAGTTCGTCGTGGATGATTTTAACGACCTGGTGAACCGGATCGACGCTCTGCAGGACGTCGAGCCCGAGCGCTTTTTCCGACGCTTTATCGATGAAAGACTTGACGACGCTGAAATGAACGTCCGCCTCGAGAAGCGCCAACCGAACGTCGCGCATGGCGTCGGATACGTGTTTGTCCGTAATCGTTCCACGGCCGGCAAGTTTGCGGAACGCCGCTTCGAGGCGTGAGGAAAGGTGATCGAACATTATTTTTTCTTTCGGTCTTCCCGGCGTCGGTCGGCTTCTTTGAGAAGCTTCTTGCGCAGACGAATGGATTTCGGCGTAATCTCGACCAACTCATCGTCGGAGATAAATTCGATGTAATCCTCCAGGCTCATCGGACGGATCGGATCGAGCCGCACCGCTTCGTCGGAACCGGACGCGCGCATATTGGTGAGCTTTTTGCCTTTGCCGACGTTGACGACGAGATCGTTGTCGCGGGAATGTTTGCCGACGATCATGCCTTCGTACACGGGTACCTGCGGATCCACGATCAGTTCGCCGCGGTCCTGCAAACCCCACAGCGCGTACGCGACCGTTTCCGTTTGATCCATCGAGATCAATACGCCGTTGGTGCGCGTCGGAATGTCCCCGCGAAAGGGCTCATACCCGTGAAAAACGTGATTGAGCACGCCCGTCCCGCGAGTGTCCGTCAGAAACTCGCCGCGGTAGCCGATCAAACCGCGGGCGGGGATGACAAATTCGATCTTTACCTGGTTATTGTCGAGATGGACGAGGTTTTTCATTTCCGCTTTGCGGCGTCCGAGTTTTTCGATGACGATGCCCATATGCTCTTCCGGAACGTCGATCATGAGGTATTCCATCGGTTCCAGGAGTTCGCCGTTTTCTTCGCGTGTGATGACTTCGGGACGTGACACCTGAAATTCATATCCTTCGCGGCGCATGTTTTCGATCAGAATGCAGAGATGGAGTTCTCCGCGACCCGAGACTTTGAACGTATCCATGCTGTCGGTTTCCTCGACGCGCAGGGCGAGATTGGACAGAAGTTCCTTGTACAGCCGTTCCCGCAGGTGCCGGCTGGTCACGAATTTGCCGTCCTGTCCGGCGAATGGCGAATTGTTGACCATGAATTGCATGGCGATGGTCGGTTCGTCGACGTGGATCGGTTCGAGCGCCTCCGGATTCTGGGGATCCGCGATCGTTTCGCCGATCTCGATTTCTTCCAGACCGGCAATGGCAATGATGTCGCCGGCGTGAGCCAGATCGGCTTCCTGGCGTTTCAGTCCTTCAAAGGTAAACAGTTTGACCGCGCGGCCGGTGTACTGGGTCCCGTCTTTTTTGATGACCGCCAGATGTTGTCCCGATTTGATTTCTCCGCGCGTGATGCGCCCGATCGCAATGCGGCCGAGGTAGTCGTTGTAATCGATGTTGGCGACGAGCATTTGAAAGGGCTCGACGCGATTGCCCGGCGGCAGCGGGGTTTTGGCGATGATCGTTTCAAAAAGCGGTTCCATGGTGTCGCTGGGCTGATCGATTTCATACTGAGCAAAACCGATTTTCGCCGACGAGTAGATGACGGGAAAATCCAACTGATCATCGTTCGCGTTGAGTTCGAGGAACAGATTGAAGACCATGTCCAGCACGTCATGCGGCCGCGCGCCCGGACGGTCGACTTTATTGATCACGACCATCGGTTTGCAGTTGGCTTCGAGCGCCTTGCGGAGGACGAACTTGGTTTGAGGCATCGGTCCGTCGAACGCGTCGACCAGCAGGAGAACGCCGTCGACCATTTTCATGATGCGTTCCACCTCACCGCCGAAATCGGCGTGGCCCGGCGTATCGACGATGTTGACTTTTACGCCCTTGTAACGGATGGATGTATTTTTGGCAAGGATCGTGATGCCGCGTTCTTTCTCGAGATCGTTGGAATCCATCACGCGTTCGCCGACCTGTTGATTGTCGCGGAAGGTGCCGCTCTGACGAAGCAACTGGTCGACCAGCGTCGTTTTGCCGTGATCGACGTGCGCGATGATGGCAATGTTCCGCACGTCTTCGCGAAGGTCGGTTTTTGTTGGTGCCGTTACCATATCATCGATCATGCAGCGTATCTAATCCTTGATTTATCTTAACTTGACGTACTTCCAAAATGCGGCGCAATATAGGCCGTGAAGCACGTAAAGACAAGGTTTTTTTGGAAGGCTGACAGGTTGAGTTGCGAGACGAAAACACTGACGTTACAATTTGCCGGAAAAAAAACAGACGCCTCGTTTCATCCACGAGGCTTTTACGATCGAGACTCCGAATCCAGTTAGAACGAAATACTACACGGCGCTGATCTAAGCGGGTTCGTTTCGGGTGACGTTGCGTAGTATCGCTATTTTGTCTTTCCCACGACCGGCTCGACCGATACCTGTACGGACGATTCGCCGGTGATGACGGTCGTGTTTTGGTGCGACCATGCGCGAACGGTGATCAACTGGCCGCCCGTGAAGTTCGTTACATCCCACTGGAAATTAGCGTTCACCGACGTTCCACTGACGCTTTTCGGATCAATTTCAACTGAACCGACGAAACATTTGACGCTATCGACGCCCAGGGCCGCGGTAATTTGCGATTGGATCAAAATAATTCCCTGGTTGGAAGGGATAAATTGTCCGTTGACGGGCGACGAAATGGTCACGATGGGGATATTACTGAGTACGGCCTGAATGTCGACGGTCGCCGTTCGGTTTTTGCCGGATTCATTTGTGACGCGAATGCTAACCGTATACGTTCCGGCATTGACCGGAGCCCTGAACACAGCGATGGGTTGATCCGCTCCGGTTTCGATCTCTCCGTTTCCACTCGCAACGGACCACACATAATCGAGGTCTTCCCCGTTCAGATCGCGTGCTTCAACGATGACGTGGGTGGTGTCGCCGACCACGACGGCGCTTCGCGCCGCATAGACGCGGTCGATCACGGGCCGCGATGCCGTCAATGCATCGCCAAGACCTTTGCATCCGGACATGGCAAGCAGAAATGAATAAACGATCGACGTATATCTCAACATGGTTTTACTCCTCTGCATCGGCTGAGCCGGCAACCTGAAGAACCTGGTTGCTCGTCTGGTTTCGTACGATCATGACGACGTGCGTGGCGTTCGGATCGAGCACTTCGCTTCCCAACGTAACGGTTCGTGAAGGCAATTCTTTGACCTCTCCTCCCGCCAGGGACGTGACGGATTCCGGCATTGCCTCGTTGCGGACGACGTACCCGAGGCGGGTGCCCCGGTTTTCATACACGATGTATTCCACGACAAGACCGGTTATGGCCGTGCTGCCGAATCGCGCGAGCCGGGACGTGATCGTCATCGTATTGCCGCTGATCGATCGCTCCACTTCCGCGTGCAGTTTCACCTTGCGGAGCGCGAGCGAGTCGAGCACCGTATCGTAACGGTTCTGGGCCGTTTCTTTGGACGACGCGCCCTGCAATCCGGTCGCAGGGCCGTTGAAAAAAACGTGCGGAAAGCCGCGCGCGGTGGATCCGCGATAGCTGTCGTATCGAACACTGTCCGCATACCGGGAGAGATTGTCCTGATTGGCCGTCAGCAGCGGCTTTTGATGGTATTCGAGGATCAGCAATTGATTGCCATAGGTTTGCTTCAACTCGTACAATGCATCCTGTGATGCCTGAACGGGCGCCGGAACGCTCGGTACGTCCGTGTAATGAATAATAAAATTTTCGACGACAATCCGTTGTAACGTTTCCGCGTCGGGGTTTTCCGGGTCGAGTGTATTGGATCGCTCCAGGTCTGTACATGCGGACAAACCTGCAAGGCAGAATACAAAGGCGATGATTCGCATGGCGGATTTTCCTGAATTAAAATTCAATGGTCAATTGGGCGCCGACCGTCGATCGGTCGAAGTTAAGCAGCGGCCGAACCGCGAAGAGGGACGGCGATTCCGTACGATCCGACGCAAGCACTTCCAGATCGGAACGTTTGTTTTTGATCACGCAATAAATCCACGCGCCCAGCGAGACGGCGGTCGCGCCGGCAAAAAAGCCCGTCGTCTTCGACCATTTGTTCGCTTTGTCGTACGTGTCATTGATGGTGCTGAGACGGTTGGCTTTTTCATAGTCGTCGATAAACTGGTTTCGCTTGGACACCGACATTGCCGTGACGGCAGCGAGCCCGACGGTCGTCATAAAAAACGTCGTGGACGGCGCGCCTTTGAGCATCAGCGATGTCCGACGGTTTCCCTGGCCCGTCAGTTCATACGTGATGTTTTGCGCCATCAATTCCGAGGCGGGACTCAAATGGCCGCGCGACGGCGTGATGACCTTTTCTCCGGTTACTTTTCCGCTTTTGATCTGCGTGATCGCGGCGTCGACGCGGATTTTCCCATTGCTTTCCGTCACCGTGCCCGTGATGATGAAGTCCGCTCCGAGTAAACTGCCGACTTTGGCCTGTTTATCGCGGTCCTCCACAAGGTCCGTGAGAGTAAAATCCTGTTCCGTCAACACCGCGTCGATTTTTTGTCGTTCGACTACGATGAGGGAACGGCGCTGCGATAACTCCGTTTTGAGTAACGTCGGAAACGAGCGGGCGACGTCGTCGAGATAAAACTGACCCGACGTGTTTTCAAAATTGAGGACGGCGACGACGGGTTGCTGGGCCAACACGGGGGAGGCCAGCAGAATCAAAAAGATCGTCCGGATTCGTACCATAATGTCTCCTCAGAATGAAGGGCTATTCCGGCCGTACATATCGGCGGCCGGTAAAAAGTAAATTACGCTGCATGGTGCAAAATCATCCACCACCGGGCGTTGATCCGCCGGAAAGCGTTCGTCGCGAAGGCGTCATTGTGAAGCAGTTCGCCGTTGACGGAGCTGACGATACGCTCGGTGCAGGTGACGATGGCCAGGTCGTGTTCGACGGCGACCCGGACGTCGGCCAGGCTGAATTCGATGTACTGCGTGTTTTGAAAAATCGAATACCAGCTCTGCATGACGTCACGCCAGCCGGTAAGGCGTTCCGTCCAGCCCGGATGGATGCATTCGATGGCATCGTCGTTCAGCCAGACCTCCTCCATACGGCCGATGTCGAGGCTCTCGATCGCTTCGTAAAACGCGCGATTCGCTTTCCGCACGTCGAGTTCGTCCGTCGACGTAAACAGTTTCATGCGTCAGGAAAAAGTTTCATGGCGTTATCGTAAATGATCTTTTGCTTCGTTTCGGGTTTCAAATCGAGCGACAAAAAGTCATCCGCGTTTTTTCTCATGTCTTCCACCTGAGGTCCGGGCCAGTCCGTACCGAACAGGACCCGGTCGGCGATCTCTTCCAGCCGCGGAAAATAATCGCTCAGCAGTTTTTTCGGAGGGATCGACGAGATGTCCATGTACATGTTGCGATGACGCCGCATGAGATAAAACGCCGTTTCCATCCAGAGCGGACGTCCGCCGTGGGCCATGATGATCTTCAATTTTGGGAAATCGACCGCGACGTCGTCGAGCGTGAGCGGGTCGCCGTACTTGATTCGTGCACCGGTGAAAAACGAGGTGCCGGTGTGTACCATGACGGGAATGCCCCATTCCTCGCAGCGACGGTAAACGATTTCCAGCGGTTTGAGGCCGTTCAGATAATCGTTGGCATGGATCAGCTGGTGCGGCGGGTGCACTTTGATCGCGCGGATGCCGAGATCGTGAATCAGGCGGTGCATGTCGGCGGCGGCATCGCGCGTAAATCGCGGATGAACGCTGCCGAACGCGATGAACCGATCGGGCGCGTGGCGTTGATAGGCCGCGGAAAAATCGTTGGACGAATCGTCGAAGCCCATGAGGTCGGGACTGACGTAATTGATCAATCCGACTTTTTCGATATCGGCGCGGTCCATCAGGGCGATCAACCGACCGGGATCGTTCATCAACGCCAGCAATTCAGTGAAATTTTCTTTGCCCTGGGCCATGCGTTCACGGATCGCCGGTTTCAACTGTTCCCACGGCTGAATGTGGATGTGAATGTCGATGATCCGGGGGCGTGTCATGCCTGGAAACCGAAGGGGTTTTTGGGTTCGGTTGCTTCTTCAACCTTGCCGAATTTTTCTTCGTAGTGTCCGAGATTTTGCACCAGGGCGGCGATCACGCGTTTGACGTGGCCCGGGCTCATGATGACGCGGGCGTTGACGACGCCGCTGGGCGGGGCGACCAGCATGAAATCGAGAATGAATTCTTCTTTCGAATGCGCCACCACCATGTTGTTGGCGTACACACCGCCCTGTTTATCCGGAGGGAAGTTGATTTGAATTTCCTGTACTTTTTTTTCGTCGGCCATGAGGGTTGTTCCTGTTCGTGTTTCGGTTAAACGTTTTCGACAAGGGCCGGGAGAGCCACGCTGAAGACGCTTCCTTTGCCGTGTTCGCTCGTGACCCAGACGCGCCCGCCGTGAAGATCGACAATTTTTTTCACGATGGCCAGTCCCAAACCAGTACTCTTTTCGCCGCCGGTCGGCCGGGCGCTGAGGCGCTTGAAACTGTGGAAAACTTCTTTCAGATCGTCGGGCGTCAATCCCTGTCCCGTATCGGCCACGTGGACGATCACTTCCGCCGGCGTCGATTCGCAGCGGACGCGAACCTGGCCCGCGGGGTAGGTAAATTTGATCGCGTTGCTGATGAGGTTGTCGACGACTTCGGCAAACCGGAGCCGATCGACCGCCACGGGCGGCAGCGGACAGCGGTCAAAAACGAGCGCTATCGATTTCTTTTCAGCACGCTTTCGGTGCCTGGCAATGCACTCGTCGAGAAGGCGATTCAGATCGGACGACTCGACGTTCAACCGGACGTTCCCCGTTTCGATGGACGAGAGATCGAGCAGTGCTTCGATCATCTCCATGAGATGCTGACCGGCAGAATAGATGGCCTCCGCGTCGCGTACGGCCAGACCCCGATCGAAGCCGTCGTCGGCAAGGGCGCTGCGCAGGATATCGGCGTATCCGACCACGGCGGTCAGCGGATTGCGTAAGTCGTGAGCGGCGATTCCGATCAGCTCGTCCTTTTTCCGGTTAAGCGAACGGAGTTCCTCGAGGATCCGGATTTTGATAAATGCCGAGAGGAGATGTTCCCGCAGGCTGGCGAGAAATTTTGCATCTTGCCGGTCGAAGGCATCGGACGTCTGAAAATTATCGAAAATCAGAAATCCCTCGGTGACGTCATTGATCCGGATGCGTACGACCATCAGGGCCTTCGCGGAACGAAGATTTTTGAGGTTCGCTTCTCCGGCCCGGCCTGCGACGGACCGGATGATAAAAACGTCCGGAGCAATCTGGTCGGCGTCGGTCGTGTACCGTGCTTCCGCCGTCTCGCGGGACAATTCGATTGCCAACTCCTCCTTCAGTTCAGGACCCGAGCTGGCGCGAACGCAAAACACCTGACGGGCGTGGTCGAGAACGATGGCCGTTGCCTTTTCAACACCGGGCAACCGGACGCCTTCGGCCAGAACGTTTTTCAAGAGGTCGTCGATATGAAGGCTTGAGTTGACGGCCTGGGCCATGCCGTTGATGCGCTCCAGGGCCTCGTTCTGGCGGCGAACGGTCCGGGTTCGTTCGTTGACCAGGATTTCCAGGCGTTGATTCGCCCTTTGAAGCCGCCGCGAGCGCCACACGACGAGAGCGACGATCAGGCCGCCGAACAGCAAGACGGCCGTGATTCTTGCCCACCACGTCTGATGCCAGGCCGGCATCACATGAATTTCCAATGTCGTCGGGTCCGTCATTTGACCGAAGGAGTTGCGTGCCCGCACGATGAAGCGATACGATCCGGGCGTCAGATTCGAAAACGTCCGCAGGGGTTCCGCCGACCATTCGGTCCAATCCTGTTCGGCGGGAAAGAGCAGGGTTTGATACTCCACGTCGTTGATCGCGTGATAATCGGCGGCGGCTAATTCGATCTGGAAACCGTTTTCCGGCGGATCGAGCACGACGGGCCGTCGATCGGAATAAAACGATTTTCTTCCAACGCGGATAGCGCGGATCAGGGCAGCGACGGGCGGCAGGGGAGTACGGCGTGGGTCGATGTGCGTGATCCGATCGACGCTGCCGATCCACACACTCGAATCCGCTTCGGAATAAATGGACGTGATGTCGAACGCGCGCAGCGTGCATGAAAAATTCGAATCGATGACCGAGGCGGCTGTATTGACGCGAAGGAGCCGCCGGTCTGTGGACCGTACCCACCACACCCACGAAGCGTTTTCTCTGGATACCGGTTCGTCGGAACGGATCGACCATACGTTTTCGAATCCTTTGGCGGACGGCCGCTTCGTTCCGCCGGTCGACAGGAGCAGTATTTCGTTTCCGATAATGGCCGGATACACGGGCCCGGCCGCGAGACCGGAGCGTGCATCGATTCGCTGAACATCGGTTCCGTCCAACGCAAGTCGCAGGGTTCCGTTGGTTTTGGTGCCCAGCCAGATCCGGCCATTATGTTCGGTGACGGTTCGAATTTCTTCCGACAAGCCGCCGACATCGGACACCGACCACCGGCCCGTACGTTCCCGGATCGCGTACCTCACACCGGCCGAATGAGCGATCCAGACGCGGTTCGAATCTGACGGCGAAAGGGACAGTCCGTATGCATAAGCGTTGTCGATCAACCGGGAGGTATTTGCCCGTAATTCAAAAACGCCGCGGCCGGTCGCCGCTAAAACGATATCTCGAAAGGGCAAAAGGGCAAAGCAGTACGACTCCACGTCCGGCACCCGATCGAACATGAGTTTGCCTGACGAAGCGATGCGTTGTCGGAAAATTCCGGAGCTTGTTCCGACGATCAGCCGGCCTTCATGCCGGATCATCGTTTCCACGATACCGTCGAGGCCGTCGACGGTTTCGAACGGCGATGAGCGGTCGATCAAGGCCAGTCCGTTTTCCAGCGCGACCCACAATCCTTGCTGGGCGTCTTCAGCCAGCGCACGGACGTTCGAACCCGGAAGGCCGTCGGATTTGTCCCACGTCTGCGTGACCTTACCGGTCGTGTCGATCAACACGACGCCGCTTTTGAACGTGGCGAAAGCAATACGCCCGTCCTGCAGGCGGACGGCCTGGTACACCTGGTCTCTGAGTAATTCGTCTTCGCGTTCGATCGTCCGCCGCCGGAAGGTTCGGCCGTTGTACAGGTAACATCCGTCCTTGCGCGTGGCGATCAGGACGTCCTCGGCATTCCATTGAACCATGGCCATAATGGATTTGTCGCTGAAAAAATCGCCGCCGGGAACGGCTTCAAAATGGTCGTCATTGAGAACGAGCAGGCCGCGATCGCGTTCGCGAACGTAGAGTCTTCGATCGACGACAAAGGCAAAATGAAACGACGTCGCCGCTCGGAGGACCGCCGTCGACGTACCGTTATAAACAAAAACGTATTCCGAACATTGAAAGTAAACGTTCGGTCCAAGTACGAACGTTCGCCACACGTCGGAGAATTTCCGAAAGCCGTCCGGAATGAATTCACGAAGGGACACGAAGCGCAAGAGACCGGACGAGTCGGGATGCAGGTATCCGAAATCTCCATTGGCGCCGACGTACAGACGGCCGGAGGAATCGACCGCGAGCGAACGAACGGGCAGCGCGTGGGGAATCGCTATTTTGTGCCACCGCAGTCCGTCGTATTCCAGTATTCCGTGACCGTTGGCGGCGTAGATCAGTCCGTCCGACGATTGGATGACCGCCCAGTTTTGATTGTGGGCATGGTAATCCATGGCGCGGAAACCGCGGATCGGCACCGACGATTGGGCGTAGATCGGCGCCCATGCAACGATCCACCATAAAATCGAACGTCGTATCACGGCAATGTGAGGTCCAGCCATTCGGAGGGTTCGATACGTTTGCGGATTAAGCGGACGCGGCCGCCATCGACGGCAACTTCCGCAGGCCACGGATGGCTCAGAAAAAATGGCATCGACTCGGTGTATCCGTAGGCGCCGGCCTGACCGAAAACGAGTACGTCGCCGATCGAGGCGGCGGGAAGACGTACGCTCGTCGAAAGAACGTCCAGACTCGTACAGAGCGGTCCTTCGATGCGGTACTCGATCTCCGCGGTGCCGTTGAGATGGGCGGCGAGGCGAACGGGATGATTTTGACCCACAAGCGCGGGCCGGACAAAGTTTTGTATACCGCCGTCGGTGATCAGAAATTTTATCCCCCGCGATTCTTTGATATCGGTGATCCGGCAGAGAAAATATCCGCACGGTCCGGAAATGTATCGTCCGGGCTCTACGATCCAGCGAACGTTGCGCAGTTCGGCTATGTCGTATCGCTCATACAAACCGGAAAACGATCGGCCCAGCGCATCGATATCAAGATCGCGCTCGTCCGGATCGTAGGGGATACCCAACCCGCCGCCGACGTCGATGTAATCAAGACGGATGGTTGTGTTTTTGACGATATCCGCCGCAAGACGAAGGATGTTCTCGGTATTGTTGGCCAGTTCGCGATGGTCCAGCACCTGCGTGGCGTTGAACACGTGAAGGCCTTTGAATTCGACGTGTTTGAGCGACCGGCAGCGCCGGATGACGTCGGCCGCCGCGGTTTCATCAACGCCGAATTTTTTTGCCTCCCGGCCGCCGATGATGGAACGCGTTTCTGCAATGGCATAGTCGGTATTGATCCGGAGACCGACGTGAGCCGTGATTCCGCGGTTGCGGGCCGCGGCGTCGAGTCGCAGGATTTCGGTTTCGGACTCGGCGTTGAACCGGAAGACGTCGAGCGCAAGTGCGGATTGGATTTCGTGTTCCGTTTTTCCAGGGCCGGTGAAAAGAATCCGGTCGGGTGACTGGCCGGCGCGAAGCGCCGCGTGAATTTCCCCGAGCGACGCGACGTCGCAACCGCAATTCATGGCGACGATTTCCGACAGGATTGCCGGATTGGGATTGCTCTTGACCGCGTAATAGATGTCGACGTGGCCGGGCAGGGCCTTCCGAAGCCGAGTGACCTGTTCTCGCAGAACGGCGAAATCGTATACGTAAAGCGGCGAACCGTACGTCCGGATCAGTTCGTCAAAATCGATGGAGCCGAAAACAAGACGGGCGCGATCGGTGGACATCAGGGACGTTCGCAAAGCGCTTTGAGGTTGTCTAAACTGGCTTTATTGATCTGGCCCGATCCGTATTTTGCGGTGAGGGCCTTGATTCCGCCGAAGAAGCCGGGGAATTGGTACGACTCTTTGATGAAAACGCGCGAGCGCCGGTCGTCGACGCGCACGATTTCCATTCGAGCTTCGATTCCCGGCATCGGGCCGCCGTCCATCCGGTACGCCAGACCCGTCGGCGGCGACGTTTCGCCCAACGCCAGTTTGACGTTCAAAAATTCTTTGGCAACGTCGAACGGCAGGATGCTATCGATGCGAATACCCGTCGGGCTCGTGAAAGAGCCGACCTGGCCGGGATCAATGGATCCGGCCGCCGCGGCGAGGTGCCACGACGACAAATTTTTCGCCTGAGCAAATATTTTTTCCTGAGACGCGGCGATTTCTGCGTTGACCTCGTGTTCGTACTGTCTCGGCAGGAAAAACGCCGCGATGAATACCACTACGGCAAGAACGATCGCCAGTTTAATCAAACGCCAGAGTAAGCGAAACATGTAGGGTCTCCGTTAACGGACTAAATTTACATTTAGCAGGTTGTTGAAAAAGTCTGAAAGGTATCGCATTAGTCACCCCGAACTCGTTTCGGGATCTCTTAAAATCTGAACTTACAATTATAGTATATAGTACAGACCCTGAAACAAGTTTCAGGGTGACTTTTTCAACAACCTGTTAGAGCGTCGTTGGGACCCCACCCGGCCCTCCCCTTGAAGGGAAGGGACCCAGGGTGGGGTCAATTCACTTCATCCTTCTCTGCACGACTGCAAGCCGGACCTCGGCGGCCAGCTTTGCGGGGTCGACGGCGGCCGCTGTTTTTAGAATGTCGTTGTATAATTTATCCGCTTCCGTCCATTTGCTCTGGGCTTCATAAATGCGTGCCAGCGCGAGGCGCACGTTGAGTTTCGCGTCCTCGGACGGAAAATTCCTGAGAATGTCGTTGTACACCAGTCCGGCGGAGACCAGGTCTTTTTTGCTTTCGTGTTGCTCGGCGATGGCGTTCAGGTTTGCCGCGGCCTGGGACAAAAACTCACTCTGCGGAAAGAGTTCGCCGATCATCTTATACGCAGTCATCGACGCGTCGGCTTTGTCCTTTGGCAATTTGCCTGCGAGTCGAACCAAAGCGGCTTCGATGCGGTACGAACGCGGCCGGTCGGCTTTGTATTTTTCTGCGAGCGGTTTGAGAATGTCCATGGCCTGTGCGGTCTGATCCTGCGATTCGAATGTCCGTGCGATGCGATAGAGGTGGACGTCCTGGATCCAACGCGACCGCGGGTTTTTTTTCAGGATCTCCTGATAGCCGCTCCATGCCGCCGCGACGTTGCCTTCTTTCTCGAGCGTCAGGGCGTTTTTGAATTCGATCCATTCCGACAGGTCGGGAAAAATCGACACCGACTGGTACAATTCGCGAGATTTGGCGAATTGTTTCTTTTCCCACAACTGGCTTTCCTGTGCGAGTACGTTTTGCACCATCAGTTTTTTATCGCCTTCGCCGCTGGACTTGCGGAAGTGCACGCCCTTCTGCGTTCCGATCCAGATGCTTTCGTCCTCGGTAAAAACGACCGCGCGCACGTCATTGGACGGGAGGCCGTCTTCCTCGGTGTAATTCATCCAGAAGGTTTTGTTGAAAAAGCTCAAACCCTGGCGCGTGCCGACGAGGATTTTTCCGCTGCGGGCGCCGATGACGCACTGGACGTCATTGGAAATCAGGCCGTCGGCAATTGTATACTGTCTCCACGTTCCATCGAAAGTGACGACGCCACGATCGGTCGCGAGCCACTTGGTATCGTTGGCGTCGACATAAAACCCGCGTACGTCGTTGAACTGGATGCCGTCGCCGGTCACGATCATCTTCGGTTCCTTGTACAACTCGACCAGCTGCTTGCCGACGATCATCCAGAGGATACCTTTGCTGTCTTCCTGGGCAAACTTGACCAGATCGGACGGGAGGCCGTTTTTCGACGAATACGTTTTGGAGCCGCCGCCGAGGATGATCAGTCCCTGGTCCGTCGCGGCGATGATGGCCCGTGTGCTCTGCCGATAGACGATTCCATTGACCGTTTTGTTATTAAACGGCGCTCCCATCGGCGTCCAGCGCGTTTTCTTTTTGCTGTACTGCATGTTGCACAGCGCGTTGCGCGATACGCCGTTGATGACCGACCAGACGTCGCCGTCCGCGTCGATGTACACCTGCCGTACGTTTTGTCCGGTCAGGCCGTCGTTGTACGTCGTGTACGCATGACCGGTAATGTCCCATTTGACAACGCCGTTGTTCTGCGTGCTGAGCCAAAGATTATTGCCGTCGAGCAGGATATGGTTGATGCCGGAACCGACTTCGAACGTTTTCCACTCGACGGTGCCTTTCATGTCCGCCATGATGTCGCGGCGGTGTTTTTCGTCATAGCGGTCGCCGAGCTGGGCGAGCACTTCGAAATCTTTGGCCGTTGCGAGAATGTCGGAATACAATTGTGTCGCGGCATCTTTGCGGCCTTGCTGATCTTCGAGTAACGCCAGTTTGTACCGGATCTCGTCGAAGTGAACGTTTTGCGGAAATTTGTTGTTCAGTTTCTGATACACACGTGACGCGCCGAAACTGTCACCGTCATTTTCCAGCTGCGATCCCATTTTCCACAACACCTCCGCCTGACGGCCGTCCTCCGGGTAATCGTCGAGATACTTTTGATAATACTGCTGTGCTTCGCTCAGCCGTTTTTCTCCCGCGGCGATGTCGCCCAGTTGGATCAACGCGTCTTTGATCAAGCCGTGTTTGGGAAATTGCTGATTGAAGGCTTTCAACAATTCTTTTGACTTGTCGACTCGCCCCTCGCGTGCGTGAATTTGCGCGATTTGAAACCACGCGTTCGGCGCCTCTTTGGCGGAAGTAAAGTACGGACGGGTGAGGAACATGTCGTAGAATTTTTTGGCCTCGGTCCATTGTTTTTGGACTCGCGCCATTTCCGCTTTCCGAAAAATCGCCGATGCCCATCTGCCTGCAGAGGCCACGTCGCTCGTTTTGTGTAACGCTTTGGCCGTTCCGATCCACACGTCGCCGTACGCATTGGCCGCAACGGCGAAACATTCCTTCGACGCCAGACCGTCTTTCTCTGTCAGCATCGTTTCGACGCCGGCTTCCAGTTTGGCGACTCCTTCATCCTTGACGGCCGCCCATCCGTTACCGGCCGCATCCGCCGTGACCGAGACGACTTCTTTTCCCTTGAGGAAAAATTTCCAAGAGGAATTGACGTATAGGCCGACGCCCTTGTCGGTTGCGACCCATACCGATCCATCGTCGGCAGAGTAGATGTCCTGGATGTCCTGCGAGAGGAAATTGCTCAGTTCTTTGCCGAACAGCTTCCATTTTTCTTTGTAAAACACGCCGATGCCGTCTTCCGTGGCAACGTAGACGTTGCCGTTCCATGACGAATGGATCGCGGTGATTTTGTCGGACGGCAGCGCTTTGGCCGTGGATTCTTTGGTAAATCGCGTCCATCGATCGTTGACGTTGCGGGCAAGGCCGTCGGTCGTTCCGACCCACAAGGCTCCGTCGGCGTCCACGTGCAGCGCCGTGATTTCGTCGCTCGGCAGGCCCTTCGGGTCTTTGAGGAAAACCGTCATTTTCTGTCCGTCCCAGCGGCTCAGCCCCTTATCGGTGCCGATCCAAACGTATTTGGCGTCGATCGCAATGTCACGGACTTCGTTGGACACCAGGCCGCCGTTTTGTTTGTTAAACGTCGTTTCGTTCTTTCCCTGATAACGAAAGGCGCCTCCTTTGTCGGTACCGATCCAGACGATGGTATCGTCGAAGGCGACGCACAGGGTTTTAACGGGATCGCCGCCGGACTCTTTGGGCACCCACGTTTGGAACTGAGCGCTCACCGGGAAAACGTTTAAAACAATGCAAGCAAGGGTTAACCGGGTGATGGTTAAAACGTTCATGGACAGACTTCCTTTGTGCGTGTGACAGGGTAGGATACGGACTCCAGAGGAAAGATACCATTTGAAATCGAGTTTTCCGTCGGCTCGAGAACCACGATAGTCCGACTAATTCGATTTACCGATGGTTGAGACGCTGCATGCAACGTCTCAAACGAAACGGATTGTGAGAATCATTTCGGCTAGGACAGACGAACTGAATTCTCGGCAAATTGACGTCGACTTGGGACTCTGGACTTGCCCCCTTCCAAGGGGGTAACTGAATACACCTACAAATCCACAGAAACGGGTTTCCCCTTTGAAAGGGGGATAGGGGGTTGTAAAAGAATCTGCCGATTAAACAAAGCAACATCATATCGACGACATCACTCAACTTGAATCGCGGCGTTATATTACCTACATTGGCGCGCGTGGAGACCGGAACCCCATAATCTGAGGTTCCATGGAATCTATTTCTATGCCCGATGTTGAAACCCGCGTTGAGCCGGAGATCAAAGACTCCGCGCCGACCGTCAAAAGTCTCGATAAACCCGAACACTTCGTCAACCGCGAGTTGAGCTGGATCGAGTTCAACCGCCGCGTGCTCGAAGAAGCACAGGACCCAACCGTCCCGCTGCTGGAACGGGTTAAGTTCCTGTCGATTTTCAGCACGAACTTCGACGAGTTTTTCATGGTGCGCGTGTCCGGCGTACGCCGCCAGATCGACGCCAATGTGTTGACCGCGGGTCCCGACGGGTTGACCCCGCGGCAGGTCATGGACGAAATGTCCAGACGCATTCATGAGCTGTCCGAAATCCAGCACGAGTTTTTTTATACGACGTTGCTGCCCGAACTTCAGCAAAACGGAATCCGGCTGCTGGCTTCGGGCCAACTGACGGCGGAACAAAAAACGTTCGCACACGAGTTCTTCCAGCAAACCGTCTGGCCCGTGTTGACGCCGCTGGCCATCGATCCGAGCCATCCGTTTCCGCACCTGGTCAACCGTTCGTTGTACGTGTTGTTTGAACTGTCGGCGCCGATCCCCGACGCGCTGCCCAAAGCCAATCTGGCGATCGTTCCGATTTCGTTTCCGATGATTCCGCGCTTCATCAAGTTGCCCTCCGGCGAAGGCGCATGCGACTTTATCCTGCTGGAAGACCTTGTTCGACTCTGTGCCGACGATCTGTTCAAAGGCTACGACGTTCGCGGCAGTTATACCATCCGTCTGACCCGAGATTCCGATTTGCAGTACGACGAGGATCCATCGGAAGATTTGCTGAAAACGATCTCGGAATCGCTGCGCAGCCGCCGCAAAGGGGCCGCGATCCGGCTGCAGTACGAAAACGGTCTCTCGCAGCGGCTGCTGAATACGCTCATCAAGGAAATGGACCTGGAACCCGAAGACCTGTATCCGACGCGCGGATTCATCGGATATTCCGACCTGATGAATCTGTGCGCTCAGGTCGACGCACCGGCGCTCAAAGATCCGCCGTGTCCGCCGCACATGGTCAAAGAATTCGAAAGCGGCACGGACATGTTTACCGCGATCCGGCAAAAAGACATTCTCGTCCATCATCCGTACCAGAGCTTCGATTACGTCACGCGATTTCTGCGGGAAGCGGCGGAGGACCCCAACGTACTGGCGATCAAAATGACGCTGTACCGGATCGCGCCCGATTCACCGATCGCGGCGGCCCTGCAACTGGCGGCGGAACGCGGGAAGCAGGTCGCGGCGCTGGTCGAACTCAAGGCGCGGTTTGACGAAGATACCAACATCGCCTGGGCGCATAAACTCGAAGACGCGGGCGCGCACGTCATTTACGGCATGGCCGGGCTGAAGACGCATTGCAAGGTCTGTCTCGTCGTTCGTCAGGAAAAAAACAAAATCCGCCACTATTGCCATCTCAGTACGGGGAATTACAACGAACGCACGTCGAAAATTTACGGAGACATCGGCCTCTTTACCTGCCATCCACGGTTTGGCGAGGACCTTAGCAATCTGTTCAACGTGCTGACGGGATATCTGGCGCCTCCGAAGTATCATCGGATCAAAATGGCCCCGACCGATCTGCGCGACGCGATGATCCAGAAAATTCGCCGCGAAACGTCGCATGCGCGCGAGGGGCGCGAGGCCGTGATTATTGCCAAGATGAACGCGCTCGTGGATCGACAGGTGATTCTGGAACTGTATCGCGCGAGTCAGACGGGCGTGCAGATCAAACTGATCGTTCGCGGCATCTGTTGCCTCAGGCCAGGCGTCAAGGGCCTCAGCGAAAACATCGAGGTGATCAGTATCGTCGACCGCTTTCTCGAGCACGCACGGATTTTTTATTTTCACAACAACGGGCAGCCCGAGTATTACTGCGCCAGCGCGGACTGGATGCCGCGCAATCTCGACCAGCGCGTCGAGGTCGCATTTCCCATCAAGGAACCGCAGTTCCAGGAAACGCTATGGACGATCCTGCAGACGCAGCTCGCCGACAATGTGAAGGCGCGGAGGTTCCAACCCGACGGCACGACGGTGCGGGTGAAATCGGAAAAGAAAAAGACGCGCGCGCAGATCGCGTTGTACGAGCTACACGGCAAAGGGTGAGGGCTCGATCCGAACGTTGTCGATCCGGAGAGAAGGGGAGTGAAGGTTCGGATCATTGCCGACCGCCGTCAGCCTCGCCAGCAGTGTCAATGAAGATTCACGAATCACCTCCGGTAAACACTCCGCAACCGCATTGCCGTCTTCATAACGCTTGCCCCATATCCTCCACGTTTCGCCGATCCTTTCCACATGCTCAATAAACAGACCCGTAAACGACGAGGTGATATCGGTCGTTGACGGCTGAACGATTAAATGGTTCCAACGCGTCGTGATCCGTCCGGCATCGTCGGCGTGATAAAATCCCGGTCCTTGTGGCGACACGGTCACGACTTTTCCTGCAGTAACGACAGGCGTCGTCGTACACGCATAGCCCACATCGTCAAACGGCCGGGCTCCGGTTCCGCCTTTGCGAAGCGCGTCGTCCGTTAAATTAAAACAGGAAGGAAAGCCGGCAGTGGGGGAAATTCCGTCAGAAAAGCAGTCGTTTAGCAGAACCTCCGCCGCCGACGGTATAAATATGACGTTGACCGTTCCGGCAAGGGTTTCGGTCTTCGTGGCGAGTCGTTTGTGAAAACATTTTTTCAGTTCCGTTATTGTTGGCTTCGATCGCCAGTAAAACGTCGATGGCGGACGCGCGTTTTCAGAAACGGCAAGCTTGACGAGACTGTGTGTATAGCGGCCGTACACGCCGAATGTGTTGGCAATTTCAACCTGTTCACGTTCCGCGGCCATCTCGATAACGGACACGTCCGACACTTCTGCCAGGGAGCGGACGACGTCGGTCATTTCATCGATCGACAGACCGTCAACCGAAGGATCGTCAATGCCCGACACGACCGGGTAGGTTTGCGGTTTTGCAAAACTTATGGGCGAGGCAAAAGCGTTTGAAATCGCCGCATCGATCAACGCGTCGGAAAATTCGCACCCGACGGCCGTACCGACCATCCCGTGCAAAAGCACTCGAAGATGATAGGAAGAGGTCAGCCCTTCTTTTTGGAAAACTCTGTTCTGCTGTAACCGTACGGATTTTGTGCGGCTGTGCGTGTGGTAAACTTCCGCCTGCCGGACGCCCTTCGTGCGGCTTCGGGCAAGGCAGGATTCCATGGTCAGGCGAACTGTTCGAGGATTTTCAGATAATTTTGATAACGGTCGTCGGCCAGTTCCCCGCGCTCGGCGGCCGCGCGAACGGCACACCGCGGCTCGTCCTGATGAAGGCAGTACGGCGATTCACACGGTTCCTGGATGCGGCGGAAATCGCGATAGTATTTTTTCAGGTCGTTTTTTGAAATTCCGCTGATTTCGAACTCCGTGATCCCTGGCGTGTCGATCAGCCAACTGTTCGGGTCCAGGCGATGGGCCGAGACGGATTCCGTAGGGCGATATTCCTCGTCCATTTCAACGGCCTCCGGTTCATCCGTCGTGGCCATGGCGACGCGGCGGGTTTCCGCCATGGACTGGATCAGGCTCGTTTTGCCGGACCCGGCCGGTCCCGTGAAAAGCGTGATTTTTCCACGAAGCATGTTGCGCAGGTCGCTCACGCTCGGCTCGACAAGCAGCGACGTATAAATGACGCGATAGCCCATCCGGCGATACGTATCCAGTTGCTCGATAAACGAATTGTCGTTGGCCAGGTCGGTTTTGGTACAACACAGCGTCGGTTTGTATCCCTTTTTTTCATAGATCAGCAAATGCCGGTCGAGCCAGTCCGTTCGCATTACCGGTTCCGCGATGGAGACGACGATCACGATCTGGTTGACGTTGGTCGCGAGGATCGTTTCCTCTTGTTCGTTTTTTCGGAACGGCCGGATGGCAAGATTTTGCCGCGGCTCGATCTTTTCGATAAAACCGACGGGCGCTTTGGCGGCAATCTGAACACGGTCGCCGACGTAGACCTGGGACTGTTCGGTCCCGCGTCCCGCCCGGCATTCGTAGCGCTGATTTCCGCACTGGACGACAAACTTCTCGCCGACGGCGATCACGAGTCCGGAAACGGTTTGCGTACGCGGAGGCGGCGGTGCCGGTTGACGTTCTGGCCGTTCCCGGCGACGGCGGTTGCGGTTGCGCCGGCGGCCTCGGTCATCGCGTTCTTGCCGGTTCTGATTCGACGGCGGTATCGAATCCTGTCCGTTGTTTTTCTGCGCCAGCTTGCGGTTCAGATCGTCCAGATACTTCTGGGACCAGTTTTCATCTGCCATTATTTCAGTTTCCTGAATTCGGTGAAGAGGCGGTCGTAGGTTTCGGCGATATATTCCGGCATGACTTTAACGTTGCCGATGACGGGCATAAAATTAGTATCGCCGTTCCATCGCGGTACGATGTGCATGTGAACGTGATCGTCGATGCCCGCACCGGCGGTCCGTCCCAGGTTCATCCCGAGATTGAACCCGTCGGGATTCATGCTGGCCCGCAGGGCGGCCAGGGCTTTTTGCGTCGTGACCATAAAATCGGTGCACGTTTCCGCGGGCAGTGCGGCCAGGTCCGGGGCATGCTGATAGGGTACGATCATGAGATGGCCGTTATTGTACGGATACAAATTCATGATGACAAAATTGTGCGTCGAACGATGGAGAATCAGATTCTCCTTGTCCTTATCGGACTGGGGTTTGAAACAGAAGATGCAGCCTTCGCCTTCGCTTTTGTCGTCGGCTTTGATGTACCGCATACGCCAGGGCGCCCAGAGTTGTTCGACCACGATGTTCCTCCTCAGGATTTGGCGGTTTCCACCGCGTCGACCCACATGCCTTTGCGCCGGATGAGGTCGATGAGCCGTTCGTCGGCGATGGCCATGTCGATGTTGCGTTCCACAAGTTCTTTGCCGACGTATAGATTGATTTTTCCTGCCGCTGCACCGACGTAACCAAAGTCGGCGTCGGCCATTTCTCCGGGCCCGTTGACGATGCATCCCATGATGGCGATCTTCACGCCTTTGAGGTGCCCGGTTTTGCTTTTGATGCGTGCGGTGACTTCCTGCAGGTCGAAGAGCGTGCGGCCGCATGACGGGCAGGAAATAAATTCCGTTTTGGAAATACGAAGCCGCGTGGCTTGCAGAATGTTGAAGCCTAAACGAACCGCGTCCGTTCCGCGAACGTTAGGATCGTCCACCGTGATGGCGTCGCCGATGCCGTCGCACAGGAGGGAACCCAGAGCCGTCGACGCGTAGAACAACGCGGGTTCATCGCCCGCGGGTGCCCAGGACACTTGCAAGGGCACCGTAAAACGGCGGCTCTCCAGTCGCGAAACCACCGCACGGGCCGCGTGGACGAGATCGTTGTGAGACAATCGGAGGCAGAAATTTTTGAAATTTCTTTCCAGCAGGAGTGACGACACCCGTTCGGCCATGGCGCAGACGGTGTCGATCGAGTGGGGATGGGCCAAAAACGGAGGCGCGTCATCGGCGTTCACATCAATGACGAGGGCTTTTTTTTCTGCTGATGCGATGGCGTCAACTAGAATAGCCAGCCGATTCGTCCATTCGAATTCATTCCACTCCGATGACGGTCGGAAAAGAATGGCGTCGCACTCCGACATGATCTCGAGAGCCAGCCGGGTGTCGTCGCCGACGTTCACGGCAAGCGGGCCGCGTTCGGACAAAGATGATATGAACGTTTTCCACGACGGTAATGTATCCGCCGTCACGCGAACTTCCACGATCTCTGCATGCGGATCGTCGGCGGAGGCGCGTTTGGTGAGGGACCTGTATTCATCGATCGCCCCGGCGACGTTTGTCAAGGGCGTATGAAGCGGCAGATGTACGCGAACGTGGTGAACGCCTCCCAGGTTAAGGCCGGGCATTTCCACGGTCTGCGTCCAACGGCGTGTATACGGCGCGAACGGCTGGCGCCAGTCCGTATCCGCGACGGCAGGCTCCTCCGTTTTCATCCATGCGTCGTATTTGAACGCGATCGTTCGGGCGGGAGGAATTTCCGCCTCCGGGTCTTCGGTCAACGAAACACGGATCGTATCGCCGATACCGTCTTCGAGCAAACTACCGATCCCGATGGCCGACTTGATGCGTCCGTCGTCGCCGTCGCCGGCCTCTGTGACGCCGAGATGGAAAGGATAATCCATTCCTTCCTGATCCATCCGAGCCGCCAGCAGCCGGTAGGCCGCGATCATCACCTGGGGATTGCTGCTTTTCATCGACAGAACGATATCGTGGAAATCGTACCGTTCACAGATGCGGACGAATTCGAGCGCCGATTCCACCATGCCTTCCGGCGTATCGCCGAACCGGTTCATGATCCGGTCGGAAAGGGAGCCGTGATTGGTTCCGATCCGCATGGCGACGCCGTTTTCTTTGCAGCGCTGGACGAGCGGTTTGAACGTTTCTTCGA
This sequence comes from uncultured Bacteroidota bacterium, assembly GCA_964478735.1. Lineage (GTDB taxonomy): Bacteria > CLD3 > CLD3 > SB21 > SB21 > CAYZJB01. The sequence continues at coordinate 95,470 of CAYZJB010000002.1, forward strand.
TGCGCTCCAGTTCCCGTTCGTACTCGGCGTCGGTATATTCGATGACGGCAAATTTTTTCTTATCGGCATAGTTGCCCGGGTTGATCCGGACTTTTTCGACGATATCCGCCGCTTTCAGCGCGGCATTGGGGGTGAAATGGATGTCGGCGACCAGTGGGACGCGAACGTTTTGCTTGCGAAGCGCGTCGTGAATATTTTTGAGATTCTCGGCGTCGCGAATCGACGGAGCCGTGATACGGACGATCTCGCATCCCGCATCGACCAGCGAAAGGACCTGACGCACCGTGGCCGCGGTATCGAGCGTGTCCGTCGTCGTCATGGACTGGATGCGGATCGGGTTCGGTCCGCCGATGGCCACGTCGCCGACGTGCACGACGCGTGTGCGGCGCCGCCGGTATGCGAACGGATGACGGGTGTACGTCGAGGGAAGAGGTCGCGCAATGCGCGGAACGACCAGAGATTCCATCAGAGGGCGGCCGTCTGCATCTGAATGCGTTTGATCGCCGCGTCGATTTTTTTCATGACCAGGTCGACTTTTTCGCTGTTCTCGCCTTCAGGTGTCACGGAGGCCACGTAGGCGGAATTGGCATTGCCGTCGCACCGTCTTGCATGGACCATCAGGCGGGCGTCTCCGACAACGACGACTTTGGTGAAGACTTCGAAATTTTTCGCCTCGTGGACGACCTGAGTCATCGCGGCAATGACCTTATGAAGTGTAGGTCCGTCGAGTACGCGGCTGCCGACGGTCAGACGAGGCTGCAGATCGTTTTTGTACAGGCCCGCCGCGGCGTAATCGTTTTCGTTGACGTAGTACATCAAGGTCATCATCAACGCGTCGTCTTCCTGGTCGGCACGCTGACGTCGGCGGTCGAACATCTGACGGATGACTTCGATCTGGCCGCGGAGCTTGTTTCCGGCGCACACGGGATGAGAAACGAAACATGAGCGGCCCCGGCAGGTATCCAGCGGCTCGCCGCATAACTGGCTTCGCCAGTAATCGACGGTCGACAACATCCGCGACGTCACGGCATCGCGCGTCAGTTTTTCACCTTTTTCGTCGCGTCCCACGTAGAGAAGCGCTTCCCACAAAAATTCCTGAATATCCGAGAGCTGGTAGGGGTTGGCGGATGTCATAATCTGATCGAACTCGTTTTTGTCAAAAACGGCTTTGATCAGGTGGACTTTAAATTCTCGCGTCAATTCTCCGGACATAACGCCTCCATGCGGCTTCACGCCGCCACTTCGGACTTCGATTCGCGCGTCATCAGATCGTTGACGGCCGCACGGGGGTCCTTGTTTTCAAAAATGACACGATAGATCTGTTCGATAATGGGCATATCCACGTCGTGCTTCTGGGCCAGCGCCCATGCGGCCTTGGCGGTTTTGACTCCCTCCGCCACCATTTTCATGTGCGACAGGATGTCAGGAAGTTTTTTCCCCTGGCCCAGCTGAATGCCGACCTGACGGTTACGGCTCAAGTCGCCCGTGCACGTCAGCACGAGATCGCCCATGCCGGACAGGCCGAGGAAAGTCATTTCGTTGGCGCCCATTTTTTTTCCAAGGCGGAGAATCTCCGCTACACCGCGCGTGATCAGGGCCGCTCGCGTATTGTGACCAAATCCCAGCCCGTCGCTGATCCCGGCGGCGACGGCGATAACGTTCTTTAACGCGCTGGCAAGTTCCGCTCCGACGATGTCCTCGGTCGTGTAGACGCGAAACCGATCGGTCGTGAAAATAGTCTGGCAAAATTTGGCCACGTCCCGGCTGCGCGACGCGATCGTGACGGCGGTCGGTGCACCGAGGGCGACTTCGCGGGCAAAACTGGGTCCGGAGAGATACGCGAGACGATGACGGTTGCTCTCCGGCAAAATTTCCATCAACAATTCCGACATGGTTTTCAGCGTTTCGTTTTCCAGTCCCTTCGTGCAGTTGACGATGACGGCGTCGGGTTCCAGAAACTCCGCCGCCTGCGTCATCACGTGACGCGTGGCATGAGAAGGATTGACTTGCAGGACCAGCCGCTTCCCGCGCGTGGCCGATTCGAGCGAGTGGGTCGCGGTCAGGTTTTCCGGAAGCACTGCGCCGGGCAAGTACGTTTTGTTTTCACGCGTGGTCTGCATCGTTTCCGCAACGGCTTTGTCGTGCGCCCAGATCGTCACGGGATAATCTTTTCGTGCCAGATGCAAAGCCATCGCGGTTCCAAAGCTACCGCCGCCGATGACGCCGATCGAAAGGACAGGTTCCATCATAACGAGCGAATATAGAGAATCGGTCATTCTTAAGCAAGGAAGCGACGAACAAAAAGAGGCTGTCTTAAATCAGCTGTCATGTCATTCCGAGGAGCGTAGCGACGAAGGAATCGCGTTGTTTATCGGCTCTCTCGGGACAGGCGCAATGACAGCGGACCCTTCGCGACACCCTGATGATGATGGAATCGATTCCGCTACCGGACCAACAACATTTTCCTGGTCGCAACAAAACGGCCGACCCTCAGGCGATAAAGGTAAAGGCCGGAAGCAACGGTTTGTCCCACCTCATTGCGGCCGTCCCAGTGGATCTGATAACTGCCGGGAGGCAGAGAGCCGTTCATGAGACGGCGCACGCGCTGTCCCAGTATATTATAGACGGACAATTCGGCAACGCTTTCTTGTGGAATATCGAATCGAATCGTCGTCACCGGATTGAAGGGGTTCGGATAATTGGCGTACAGCCGGAATTGTATCGGTACCCGTTCGGGTTCGAGGAAAAATTCACCTCCCGACGAGAATCGCGCCGTCGCCGTCATACGATGAACGTCGATCCGAGCGGTTACCGTCTCACTTCCGCTGTCAGCCTTTCGGCGAATGGCAAGTCCGGACGCGGGTATCGAGTCCAAATGGAATTCCACGTCCGCACTCTCCGAAAATTCAAATTGGTGGATCTGATCGTGAAAGTGAAATGCGATCATCTCACCGACCGCCGTTCCCTGTACGGTAATACTTCTCGACAGGTTTGCCAGGCTGAAGGGCTCACCGGCCCGCGCCAGCACGATCGTCAAGGATCGCATCTGGATCGAATCTTTGCCGCCGATGCCGGTCGCATGAATACGTAAAAAATATACGCCGGACGAATCGAGATGATACGATCCACGAAATACCCGCGGATCGACTTCTGTCATCGGGAGGTCGGTCGTATCCGTCGATTGCCATATATGAACGGTCAGGAAAAGGAGCGGCTCATCGGAAGTTACGGCGATATCGATCGATCGTGGAATGGCAGGATTGATAAATACGGCAGTCGTCAACGCCGGCGGTTGAGACGCGAGCACCGAAACCGTAAACGTCCTCTCGCTCGTGCCTAAAGGATTCCGGGCGCGGACGCGGACACTCCATTCTCCGATTTGTTCGGCAGACGGTGTCCAGGAAATTTTTCCGGTAGCGGAATCGATCGACATCCCGACCGGAGCATCGGCAAGATCGAAGACGGGCGGTGGATTGCCGTAGGCCAGCAGATCGTTCGAATATGTCTTGGCGGCAAAAGTCGTGTCGTTTTTCGGCTGAAATAATATCGGCATCGAAGGGACATTTTCGAAAAATTCGATTCCCCCGCGCAACGTGCCGAGCATGAGATCGGGACCGCCATCGCCGTCCCAATCGACAAAACGCGGGGCTCCCTGTCCCGTCGTTTTGATCTGCATGAACGAACTGTCCCTCAGTTCGAATTGGCCCGTTCCCTTATTTTCATACAGCACCAGGTACCCGGAACGCGTCCCGATCAACAGATCGGGGTCACCGTCATTGTCGATATCAATGCTTTCCGGAATCGCATCCTGATGTCCGGCGAGGGTGATGAAATTCTGGAAAAGAGAATCTGCAACGAACGTCGTGGAAGCACTTGAATTGCGGAGCCAGTTGACCGTTCCCGACTCTTCCCCGATCCACAGGTCCACGTCGCCATCGCCGTCGATGTCGGAAAAATTGGGCGTCGAATAATTGCCGACGTCGACAGACAGATCATTGGACGACTCCAGAGTGAAAAGCGGTACGGATGACGTCCCGTTATTCCGAAAGAGCAAGAGCCGACCGTTGAAGTTGCCGACCACCGCATCAAGGTCGCCGTCCCCATCGATATCATAAAACGCAGGCGCGGTGACAAAGATATCGGATGGAACGGGTATCGTGACCGTTGTATCCTCCTGCAGTTCGATCGTATTCGTTCCGATGTTGCGGTAAAACGTCACGGTTCCGCTGTAACTGCCGACAAATAGGTCGAGGTCCTGATCGTTATCGATGTCGACCCAGACCGGATGGGCATACCGGCCGACGTCGAGTTGAGGGAGATATTTTTTCGTCACCAATGTGTACGCCGGTACCGCTGCCGTGCCGTCGTTTCGATAAAACCAGAAGTTGTCGGTTTCCGTGTCTCTGAACAGGGCGGCGACAAAAAGATCGAGGTCACCGTCGTTGTCGATGTCGGTGAATACGGGCCGGTTGAATCCGCGTGTCGACATGGACACATCCGGAAACCGTGACGTCGTGATTCCCGGGATATCCGCCGTGGAGGAATCGCCGGTGTTTTCGAGGAAATAAATGCTCGAACTGAAAAAGTCACCCCAGAAAAGGTCCTGATCGCCGTCGTTGTCGATATCCGCGAAATTGACAGAACTCGCACCGTGGAGGTGGTTTGCCCGAGGTTTCGTCGGCGTGATGATCGAGATGTCCTCGAATTGTTCGGTGACGAATTTGAATGAAAACGCCGACGGAGTGCCGACATTGCGGTAGAAAGCCAGCGTACCGATACTCCGTCCGGTAAAAAAATCCAAATCGCCGTCGCCGTCAATATCGCAAAGCGTCGGAATACTCTGTGATTCGCTGAGAATGGTACTTCCGGTACTGTCGACGACGGGATCCTGGCGGAGTTCGAAATGAGCGTTGCCGGTATTTTCGTAATAGGCAAACGTCGAGTTGTTCCGTCCGGCCAGCAGATCGGCATCTCCGTCATGGTCGAGGTCCGCCCATACCGCCCAGGGGCCGACGTTGAGCGAATCGAAAAAATCCGTCGTCCATGTCCATACCGGTTCCAATGCCGAACCCGTGTTCTGATAACGGCTGACGCGACCGTCGGGTTGCGTGATCAATAAATCGACATCGCCGTCGAGATCGGTATCGACAAACGACAGTTTGGGTACGTAGGTCCCGCCCAACGAGGGTGTTAAAAGTGTCCCGGTATATGTCTGTACGATCGGTACGTCGACACGCCGTTGAAATTGCTGAGCCTGAAGGGAAAAGGTCGTGATGAAAAAAACGATCGGGAAGATTTTAGCGAACACGCTTGCGGAGTTCCTGGTACGAGCCGTAGAGGAGCATCGGCATAAAAATGGCGGCGCTGCTCCATCGGAGCCATTCCGGCAGAAATTCCCCGGCCGTACCGAGTTGAACGTTGTTCTCGAGTCCCAGAAATCCGTACAATGCATTGAGTAAAATTCCCAAAATGACGGCGACCGTCGCAATGCTGAGAAGATAGGTGAGGAGGGAACGTGTCCCAAGATTTTTTTTGACGACGCCGATCGTCGCCGCGTTGGTGGCCGGACCGACGAGCAGAAAGACAAGTGCAGCACCGGGGGAGATCCCTTTCATGATAAACGCGGCGGCCACCGGCGTCGATGCACTGGCGCACACGTACAGCGGTATTCCGATCACCAGCATGAGGGACATGGACAGGACGTCGTTGGACAGGAATGTGACGAAAAAATCATCCGGCAAGAGCGCGGAAATGACGGCGCTGATCATAAGGCCGATCAACAGATAATAGGCGATGTCATTGAACAGGTCGGTAAAAGCGTACCGCAGACCGCGACGCAACCGGACGGCAACCGACGAATTCGCGTCGTCCTGGCAATGACAATTGTTGCAGACCGGGGCGGCCGGCGCGTCCCGGAGAGCGTCTCGGGAACCTTGAAAATTTTCGATCACGCCCGCCGTGAAAGCCGAGACAAAAGCGGCGAGCGGACGAAAAACGGTCATGATCGGATCGAGCAAAGCGTAACTGATCGCAATAGAGTCGACCCCGGATTCCGGAGTCGAAATGAGGAAGCTGACCGTCGCGCCTTTACTGGCGCCGTTTTGCCGCAACGAGGTGGCCACCGGGATCACGCTGCACGAACATAACGGCATCGGCGTTCCGATCAGGGACGCTTTGAGGACGGAACCGACGCTGGACGTGCCGATATGTCTGACGATCGTCTTTTCGGAGATGAAGGCCTTCAGCAGTCCGGCGAAAAAAAAGCCGAACAGCAGATATGCGGAAGCGTCGAGTAGCGTATCGAGAAGCGCAACGCCCAGACTCGTCAGCATTTCCATCAGCGTTCCTCCACGTGCTGTTCCGCTTGAGACAGGAGGGTCCGAATGTGTTCGTCGTCCAGGGAATAGTAGGACATTTTACCTTCCCGACGGTATTTGACCACTCGGCGGTCTCGCAGGAGACGCAACTGATGAGACACGGCCGATTTACTGAGCTTCAGAAAGGACGCGAGATCGCACACGCACAGTTCGAGTTCCGCGAGCGCCATGACGATACGCACACGCGTAGGATCGGCCAGCGTCTTGAAGATATCGGCGAGTGCGGTCGTCCGGTCCGGCTTGCGGAAATGCCGCTCGAGGTGTCGGATTTTTTTAGGGTCGAAGTAATCGATCTCGCATTCCGCGGGGGTTACTGTTTTCATAAATTCAACAGTTGAGCAACTATTCAACTATACATTCAACTATACATTTCTTTCCTGCTGAAGGCAAGCATAAAATGTGTTAATTTCAGTGACAAGTGCGTAAATTTACTGAATAGTCAAGTCGGATATGCGGTCCAATGCTCAATCCGTGATGTCTCGTCTATACTTTTTATTTTTAACAATTTATTAGTTGACAGCCTGCGGCGATTTTTGTAGAATTGTGCAAACCTTACTGGACAGTCGTGACCGACTAACAATTCCTTTTTCAACATTCTGTTTTTTTTGACCAACGGGGCTTCGGTTATGTATACTTTTGTGTACTTTAATTCTTGTTTCCCGGATAGAAAAATGACGATAGGATGAGGGGCTCAAAGCGGAATTTTTATGAAAATTCACAACATAATTTCTTTTCCGAGGTAATCATGAGACGGTTAGCTACGGCTCTGTTTCTTTTAAGTCTGTTCTCGACGTATGGAATGGCACAATCCGACGTGGTCTGGGTTGGAACCGCCGGTGGAGGAGATGGCACGACATGGACCGACGGTAACAATTGGGACGTCGCTGTTCCTCCTACTGCTAACGATACGGCGATCATTCCCGGAACCGAATCGCCCACCATCACGGCAGGGTTGGACGGCAGTGCAAATCCATACCGACTCACGATTCGGGGGTCTCTGACGTTCAATGAAACGAACGGAACTCTGACAACCACCGACAGTATTACCGGTCCTGGAACGCTGACGCTGTCGGCGAACATGACGCTGACGACCCGGCACATGAGCGTCAATACGTTATCGGTCGGGTCCGTCAGTCCGGTCATCGATGTCCGGGGTAACTGGACGGTTCCGAATTTTACGGCCGGCCAATCCGACGTTCGGTTCAACACACCCAGTTTTTCAACCGTCAGCCAGATCACGCAGAACACGACGTTTAACATATTACGCGTTCAAAAAGCCGGAACCGATACGGTCCGTTCTACCTCGGCGGTCACAGTGACGGTGGGCAATTTCTTCGTTCTCAGCAGCGGTATATTCGAACATGATCCGGGCTCCGGCATCACACTGGTCGGTGCGGGAGGGGTTCCCGACTATGATTCGATCACGGTATCGGCTAGCGCCCAGCTCCGGATTCTAGGAACGGGGGCTTTCCCGGCCGAATTTGAAGCCATCTCGTTGGCAACCAACAGTATCATCGCCTATGCCGGAGCGTCGCAAAATGTGACCGGTGTAGAAGACGACGGACAGGCGTTCGCCTACTCCACGCTGACGCTGACGGGAACGGGAACGAAGACAGCCGTATCCGATCTGGACGTCAACGGCAACTTCACGTTTAATACGGCCGGCGTGACGTTTGATCTGGCGTCCTTTACGCATCGTTTTTCTTCGGCAACATGGAGCGCTACGGCCGGTTCGATCAGCGGTGGAACGTCGACAGTAAATTTTGACGGTGGCACACAGAGCATCACGTCGTCCGCAGGTAATCTCAATAACGTCACTTTCTCCGGATCATTCATTACACTGGCCGCGGCGTTTACGGCCGGTGGAAATGTTTCCATCACCGGTATTCTCAACACCGGTGGGTTCGATCTGTCGGTGGGAGGTAACTGGACGCGGTCGGGAACGTTCAATCACGACAACGGGCGTGTGATCTTTTTCGGTGCCGCACAGAATATCGATCCAACGACGTTTTTCATCCTGTGGTTGAACGGCTCCGGCACGAAGTCGGCGCTGGGCGGACTTACGATCAACGATACCGTTCGTGTATATTCTGGCGTCACGCTTGGGCTCAACGCCCACACCCATACCCTGTCGGGAAATGTCGAACTGCTCAACGGCACATCGTCGGTCACCAGCACCGGAACGATCCAGTTCAACAATACGGCCAATATTTTTATCGATGTGCAACCCGACGGCGCCGGCGCATCGTTCAACAACATGACGTTACTCAACACGGGCCGTGTCGATATCGATAACGACAGCGTCGTATTTGCCGGCAACGTCACGATCGGCAACACGTCAATCCTGAGGCTTGAGAATAACGGAAGCTTTTCCTGCAATAACTTGATTGTCAATGGAACCCTGGACTTGTTCGGTACGCGGAGTTTTCCCGGTATCGGGGGAACCGTGACGTACAATCAACCGACGCCGTTGAGTTTTACCGAAGGCCGCTTGCGTTACGGTGATGATGCGGATCAATTGGTTTCACCGCTGGCGAGCGGGTGTTACACCCTGGAGCTCACGAGTGCGGCGAATCTTTATACCGTTAAAACCGCGACCAGCAATCTCGTGATCAACTACCGGCTTCTCGTCGGTACCGACGGCGGCGGAGCGGCGCAGCCGACAACGTTCAATACCGCCGGTTTTGATCTGGCCGTCACCAACAATGTTATCATCAACAACTCCGATACGTTGGTCGTCGGTGGGGTTTTTACACACCAGGCTCTGTCGAGTGAGTTTGCGGAGTTGACGATGACTGATGCGGGCTCGACAGCGCGGCTGACACGATACATTGTGACGCAGCTGGCGACCCCGGCCGATGGGCGCGAACTGACGTTGCGCGTGACGGGAGCAGGGGCGTCGCTACAGATTAGCGACGCGTGGCAGATCACCAATCCCTTCGGTTCATCGTCCACTCTTTTTGAGATTGAATTTGCCAACTCGACGAATGTCCAGATGACGGGTAGCGCCGATTCCCTTGTACTCGGCGCCAACTGCTGGATCAGTACGAGCGGTGGCGTCGGATCTGCGACCAACTTTAGAGATTTTATTTACACGGTTGAGAACGTTGATTTCAATTCACAGAGCGGCGTCAGTTATTATAGCGGAACCCAGGATCAAACCATCGCGGCGTTTTATAATGGCGGGGTGACTCCGCTGTCGTATGCAAACCTGCACATCGACAATGGAAGCCCTGGCAATTTCAAGGTTGCGGAAGGTCCGTTGGACGTTAATGGGTTTTTTGTAGGAAATGGCGATGCCCGTTTTGTTGACGGGGGATTCTCCCATACGGTTTCCGGAAATGTTGCCATTCAAAACCAGACAGGCGGGGATCGAACCGGAACGTTGACTTTCGATGGTGCCAACCAGTCGTATTCGAACCATGATTTCTTCAATGTGGTGTTTGCCGGCACGGGGACCAAATCCAATGCGGCATTCACGGTCCAAGTACCCGCGGGTGGCAATGACCAGACGTTCAACGTTGCCGCCGGTGCGATCAATGTGGACAACGATGTGACGATCGCATCGGGTGTTACGGTAGACGGAGGAACGTTTGCATGGACTGTTGCCGACGATTGGACGAATAACGGCGGTACCTTCCAGCATACGGGAACGGTTACATTCGACGGCACAGCGGATCAGGTCATCAACGGCCAGTTCAATAATATCACGTTTGCAAACACGGCTGACACGATCTGGGCCGGCAATACAATTACAGCCAATACGGTTACGTTCAACGCCAACTCGACCTTTGCCGATTCCGGCAAAACGATCAACGTATCGGGTAACTGGACAAGGGCGAGCGGTGTCGTTTCACGATTTGTTCCTACGGGCACGGTCAATTTTAACGGAACATCCACAACGCAGACCATCAATATTGCGGGTACAGACGCAACAGCTAACGCAAACGACTTTTTCAATGTCATTTTTTCAGGCGCCGCGACCAAGCAGTTTACAGTGACGGCCAACCGGGGGATCGATGCCAATGGTAACTTTACGATCCGCGCGGGTTCTGGAACCGTGACATTTGCGGCGACGTTTGACAGCTGCGCCGGAAACTTTGCCGATTCTGCGGGAACGATGAGTTTCACAACCGGTACATTTGTTTTTGACGGGGCGGGTCAAAATATCGGGGCGGCACAAAATTTCTTCAATTTGGTGTGTGGGGGGACAGGCACGAAGACTTTGACCGGAAACATTCGGGCCTTGAATAACCTGACTATCAATACAGGTTCGACACTGGATGTGAGTGCCAGTAATTTTTCAGTAGAGGTCCGGTCATTTTGGGTCAACAGCGGCACATTTGTTCCGAGACAGGGTACGGTTACGTTTTCTGGAACTGGAAATTCAGGTCTTTCCACAGGAGGGACCGGTGCCGGAAAGAGGTTCTACAACGTTATCGTCAACAAGTCAGGGTCGGCTATCGCCAGCCTTTCTGCCGACGGCGCTTTCGACGGCGATCTCACAATTACCAATGCAAGCGCTACGGCCGGCTTCAGTACCGGTAACTTCAATCTTTTCATCGGAGGAAGTTTCCAGAATCAGGGTGGTATCTTTACACAGCAGGGGGCTGCCAATGACGGAATCGTCACATTTGGCGCGACGACCGGTCCGCGGACGATTGACGCCAATTCGGCAACATTTAATGGTCCGCTTGTTTTCAACGCAACCGGTGTTACTTACAACTTTGTGTCCGGTGCAACGATCGGATCGGGTCGCGGTGGGGACAGCGTGTCGGTGCTCGCCGGAACAGTCAGTTTGAACAGACAAACCGTTACGATCACGGACAGCCTTTTCGTCCGCAGCGGTGGGACTTTCATCGTCAATCAGGGGGCGAAACTTCAGTTGGCTAACGGCGCCGACGTGATCGGTTTTTCGGGTAGCTCGATTCAGGTCGTCGGATTATCTGACAGCGTGGCGACGGTGACCAGCACGGCTGCCGCCAATCGGTACGACTTCCAGGTCAATGGCAACATTCAGGCGCGTTATTATAATTTTAACAACATGAGTTCCACCGGTATCCATCTGACGTCGACGGCGACCGTGGATTCGGCCAATAATTTTAGCGATGGCACATTCAGCGCGGGGGCTGCAGCCGGACGGTACTTGTTCTTCCAGGGTGAAGCGCAAGGTTATGCCGCCACGAATACGGATACGATTCGGAATGCGACTTTTTCGACAGGTCCTGCCGTCAACGTTGAACGAACCGCCGGTACGGATACGTTGATCTTTTACGATGCGCTGGGCGTTTTGTCCGGACCGAATTTCGAAACGGATTCACCGGACGGATTTGCCAATACGGGATTTATTCGATGGCAGCGTGATGCCGCACGATGGACGGCGGGAGCGGGCACCAACGATTGGTTTACGGCGACCAACTGGAATAACGCGACGTTACCCGGTGCAAACGAAACGGTTGAAATCGATACGTCAAATGTAACAAACCCGGCCAATAAGTATATCAGTCCTGACATCAGCACGGCCGGTGCAGCCTGTGGCAATCTCGTGATCGTCAACGACTCGCTCCGGATTTCCGGAACAGGGACCTTGGATGTCAACGGCAGCGTCACGGTTTCCGGCAATGCCGTGTTCCACGTGGCCAACAATGCAACCATCAATGTGGCCGGTGGATTCGGTGTTAATTCGACGGCGACCTTTACAAAAGGCACTTCGACCATTATTTTTGACGCGCAGACCGGATCGCACACGATCGATATGGGTGGAGATTCGGCTCACAGTGTCACTTGGCGCAGTGGCAGCGGAACCTGGACGCTTCAGGCCGCTCTGTCTTTGTCCGGAAACTTTACGCTCGATTCGGGTACCGTTGACGTCAGCTCAAGTAATTATGCGGTTGGTTTCAGCGGGGACTGGCATAACAACGGTACATTTGTATACCAGGCAGGTACGGTATCTTTCCGAAGTACTGGAAATCAGTCGCTAACCGGCAACAACAATACTTTTTTTAATGTCAATCTGGACAGTTTGAGTTCGGGCAGTCGCACGATCACATGGAATAATAACGTCGATATCAATAATACCATCACGTTCGGCGGTTCCAATGTCATTCTCGACGCGCGCAGCAACGACATCAATGTCGGAGAAGACTGGCTGATGGCGTTGAATAAATCCGGAACCATCCAGTTCCGTAGTTTTGGTACCGGAACCGTAACGTTCGATAAAAACGACGCGGGTACCGGCGGCGACAATAGTACCGTCAGCCAGCAGATTCAATCGACCGACAGTCTCAACAATGTGACATTCGGAGGAAGCGAAAGAAAGGAACTCGTACAGAATGGAGCGGGTACCGCTGCCAGTTTTGACAACGGCGGGGTTTTTCATATCAAAGGACAATTTAACGTAGCCGTGACCGGAGGATCGGGAACGGATATTGTCGATATCAATTCCAGTCGCATCACGGGTAACGGGCCGTCCAACACATTGACCGTACAACCAAACTCAGTTCTTCGGCTGATAGCCAGTGCATTCCCCGACTCGTTTGAAACCGTCGATCTGGATGCAAGCAGCCAGGTCCGGTATGACGGGCGGGGCGGCGGACTTGTTGACACGATCGAAACGAATAACGGTACCATTCAATACAGTACGTTGATCCTCCAGACGGCCAACACGCGTTTTGTAACCAACGGCGATCTTTTTGCGAGAACTCTGACCGTCAATAACAACGTCACGCTGGATCTGGATAACGGGCTTCGGAACAATGCGCCCGGTAACAATAACCTCGAAATTTTTGTCGATCTCAACCAGGGAGGTACGGGTACGACCTTCAATACCGACAGTAGTACCGTGACCTTCTCACGAAATGACGGGGCTGCGGTGACCATTCCGGACAGGCTGGATACTGTTGGAAATCTAATTATTACCGGAAATGGGGATAAGGATATTGCTGACTCTTTGTGGGTCATGGGCAACGTAACCCTAGGCGGTGGCGCGACGTTGGATCTGAATACGTTCAATATCATCGGTGTCGGAGGGTCGAATTCCATGACCGCCGGCGCCAACAGCGTATTCGAAGTCGCCGGACCCTTCTTCAGTACGTTTGAAAATGTGTCGATTGATCCTACGAATACGACGACCTATGACGGCGCAACGGCTCAACAGGTCAGCGCTTTCAGTTATGGCAATTTGACCTTCGACAATGGCGGAGGAACGCCCGACGTGGCACAGGGACCGATTACGGTTCGCGGTAATTTTAACGTAACCGGCGATGGGGGATTCGTGGCCGGGGCCTTTACTCATAATCTGCAGGGGAACTTTGCGCTTGCCGCAAACGGCTCGGTTTTCACCACGACCAACTCGACATTCATTTTCTCGGGTGGAGATCAGACCATTGACCGGACGGCCGGCGGCAACGCCATTGTATTCGACAGCGTTAGATTTTCCGGTAGCGGAACGAAGATTCTAGATACAGGTAACGATCTGACCGTCAACGGCTATCTCACCATCGATTCGGCCATTATCTTCGACAAAAATAATCGTAATATCATCATTGGAGCGAATTTCACATCGCCGTTCGGTGTGATTACCAATACGGGCGGTACGTGGACATTCAACGGGGCATCACAGACATTAAGTCCCGGCTCCAATTCGTTTACAAATATCGCATTTTCAGGAAGCGGGACGAAAACGATTGTCACGAACGGTCTTAACGTTCTCGGCACGTTCACAGCGGCGGCCGGTGTGACCGCGAATTTTGGCGCTCTGACCCACACCTTTGCAGGTACGTGGACGAACGGCGGAAATCCGTTTGTCTCGACGGGTACCTTAGTGTTTAACGCGGGTACGTACACCATTACGCCGGTCAATGCGGATACGTTCAACAACATCCAGATCAGCGGCAGTGGTACCCGGACGATGGGCGGCGCCGGCGTGCCGTGGGTCGTGAGGAACAATTTGACGATCGACAACGGCGCGACCCTGACGAACGCAACCAACAACAATAACTTGTTCCTGCTCGGAGATTTTCTCAACAGTGGTACGTATACGTCCGGAACCGGCATTGTGATTTTCAACGCGTCGTCGGGTCCGCGTACGATCCAGACCAACGGATCGGCCTTTGATGAAGTACGAGTCAACGGGACCGGTGTCGTGTACAACCTGACGAGCACGACGAATACGATCAACGGAGACTTACGAATTTTCACGGGTACCTTAGACCTGAACGGCCGTACACTCAACTTCGGTAATGCGGCAGGCGACAGTATTGTCGTCGGTTCGGGCGGAACACTGGACGTCGACGATAACGCGTTCCTGCAAATGGACAACGCAACCGTACTGAACGCCGAATCCGGAGCGACGGTCCGAGTCGTCGGGACGAGCGGCAACGTCGCCAATATGACCGTTCAGAACACCGGTACGGATCGATATACGATGTACGTGCAGTCGGGAGCGACGGTGCACGCGCGATTCTACCGGTTCGAATACATGGACAGCATCAGCGTGCTGGACGGGGCAACGACGGATGCTACCAATAATTTCAGCGACGGTGCGTTTTCCAACGGTTCGGCAACGGGCGTTTATCTGTTCTTACGTGACGATTTTGCCGGTACCGACACAATCCGAAACGTGACTTTTAACTCGGGCGCTGGCTTCAACGTGAGCCGTGTGGGTGCGACGACGGGCGAAGTGGTCTTCTCAAACTATTCCGGTTTGCTCGGAGGCCCAACATACGAAAAAGACCCGTTGGGACTTATCACGTGGGTTGGAGCGGCAACAAAGATCTGGACGGGGACCGTCAATACAAACTGGAATGTGGCAGGGAATTGGTCTCCATCGGGAGTTCCGACGATCGATAACGATGTGTTTATCCGTCCCGCGGCCAACAATCCGATTATAGGTGTCTCGGCCGCGGATGCATCGGCGCGTACTTTGACCGTCGGCGCCGGAACCGTACTCACCATTGGAAACACGTTCGCTCAGGATTTGAATCTCGGTACCGGCGGCCTTATTGATTCCGGCACCGTCGTGATCGCCGGTGTAGACACCATAAATTGTCAGGGTGATTGGATCGTTCGCGGCACGTTCTCTCCCGGCAACAGCGGCGTCGTTCGGATGACGGGAACCACGGGTACGCAGACGATCATCATGCCGTCGCAGCAATTCAGGAATCTCATCATCGCCGGTACGTCAACCGTACAACTGGGAGACACGCTCGTGATGAACGGCGATTTCATCGTCAATAGCGGATCGACGTTTGACGTCAACGGGTTTAATATGCGTTCGCGCGGGAACTGGACCGTGGACGGGACCTTTATTCCGCGTACGCGTCAGGTGTACTTCTTCAATGGTTCAGGCAATGTTACGATCAACGGGGGAACGTTCGCCAATCTTGCGTTTATCGACAGCGTAACGTTTGCCGGAACCCGCACGATCACCGACAGTATCGTCATCGACAACCGTTTTCTGGTATTTGCCGGAACGGTCGTGGGTAACGCTCCTGTTGACGTCAATGGAACCGGTATCGCGACTAGCGCGGCAACAGCGGCCTGGGTCGTAAGCAGCGGAGCCACGTTCGATGCGGGCAGCGCGCGGCACACGGTCGCCGGCGGTATTTTCAACCAGGGTACATTTACAGGGACGGGAATTGTCGCCTTCGACGGCGGAACAGTGACGAATATCAATAACGCGACGACGCTCGCGAACGTCGAGATCGCGGGAACGGGAACGAAGACGTTAGGCGGAAATCTTACACTTAATAACCTTGATATCACGAGCGGAACGTTTTCAACGTCGAACAATGGATACACGGTCACCGCCGGTGGTTCCAGCGACACACTCACGATGGCCGCCGGAACGACGTATGATAATCGTTCGTCATTCAGCGGTTTTGAATCGTACTTCCTCGACGTGACCAGTACGGTGGACTACAGCCGTAACGATCAGGGCATTGTTCAGACCATTATCGGTCTGCCTCCAGGGCAGTCCTATGGCAATCTCGCCCTCAATGGCGCCGGAACACGTAAGACGGCCAGCGGCGATCTGATCGTTGCGGGCAATCTGTTGTCCGGACAGGGCGGCGGCGGCGCAGGTGTGATCTTCGATATGAATAATTTTAATGTCAATATCGGAGGCAACCTGACTTTTGCGCAGTCCGACAGCTTCGTCGCCGGTAACGGCGAAGTGACGATGGACGGTTCGGGTGCGCAAACCATAACGCTGAATGTCGTCTCTTCCAGCGATTCGAGCAATATTTTCTATAAATTGAATATCAATAAGCCGGTCAATACCACCTGTAATTTCGCCGGCAGTCCATTCATTCGAGTAAGCAATAACCTGACGATTACGAGCGGTATCCTCAATATTGGGAACAATCAACTGTTCATCAGCGGCTCGTTCGTCAACCAGGACAGTATGCAAGTTGGCGGTACCAGTATCGTCCACCTAATCCCGGCTTCTGGTGGCAGCGTGCAAGTCAACGGCGGCGGCAGTTTATTGGATGAACTCAGAGTCAACAGCGTCGGTACGACCTTCAGCATGCAGGGCTCGCTGATCGTTCGTGACAACTTCCTGCTCCAGGCCGGTACGTGGGATTTGAATGGTCAGATCCTCGAACTGGGCGAAGACGGCGGAGGAACGGAAGCTCACTCGATCGACGGAACATTAATCGTCGGTCCCGGTTCTTCGTTACGGCTGTCGAGTAATTCGACGCTGACCGCGAGCGGGTCGAGCGATGTTCGGGTTGTAGGCACTTCGGGCAATATTGCAACCGTAACACGGCGTGCAGCGAGCGGGTACGGATTCAATATTCTCGGCGCCGTTCAAGCCCGCAATTATTTATTCGAACACATGGGAACCAACGGCATCGTCGTCAATAGCAGCGCCGTCGTCGATTCGGCCAACAACTTCAGTGACGGTACATTCACCAATGGAACGTCCGGCGGCACTCTGTTCCGAATTGAAACCAGTGACGATGACACGCTTCGAAATGTGGCCTTTACCGCCAATCCGGGAGGCGGCGCCTATAACGTGGCCAAGACCTTGACCACGACCGGTAAATTGGTGTTCAAAGACTTTACCGGAGTGTTCGGCGGCGAAGCATTCGATAACGATCCGACGGGCGACACGCTCATCGTCTGGCTGACGCCGGATACGTTGTACTGGGACGGTTCCAGCGGTACGGACTGGTTTACGGCAGCCAACTGGACGCCGAATACGGGCGCGGAACGCGTACCGGATTCTCTTTCGGTCGTTGTTATTCGCAATACGGTAAACAAGCCGAGCATCGACTCGTTACGCGGACGCGCCAAAGAACTCATTATTGAATCGAGCGCTCGTGTGACGCTCAACGGAGGCAGTCTGCGCACCGAAGGAAAGATCGACTTCTACGGTATTCTGCAAGTCAATCAGTCGACCGACTCCATCGTTTGCGGCGGTACCTGGACAAAGAATACCGGCGGAACGTTCACGCACGGCAACGGTACCGTCATTTTTGCCGGTCTGACCGGCAGCTCGATCCCGATCACTAACAACTCCAATTTCTACAACGTTCGGATGTCGGGCAGCAGCACATATCAATTACAAACCACCTTCACGGTTTTGAATGACCTGATCATCAACGCCGGAACACTGGCATCCAATAACAATACGATCACGGTCGGAAATACTTACTATAACCCGAATGGCTTTACGGCAGGAACAGGGACATTCATACTTAATGCCTCCAGCGGAACCAAATCGATCACGACCGGCGGTACCGGTGTACCGTTCAATAATCTCACGATCTCCGGAGCGGCCACTTTCCAACTGCAGTCGAATATAGCGGCCAACGGCAATGTCAACATCAATGCTGGAACACTCCAATTGAACGGTCGGACCTTCAACATGGGTAACGGCGCAGACGCTCTGACGGTAGCAAGCGGAGCGACGCTTGATATCAACACGAATGCCTTCCTCCGTATGGCCAACGGCGCTTCGGTGACCGTTAACAGCGGCGGAACGATCCGAATTGTCGGTACCAACGAATCGTCCGTTGCTACCGTGACGCGGCAAAGTTCCGGTACCTATGCGGTTACCGTGAATGGAACGATTCATGCACAATATTATCTGATCGAGTATCTGAATACGAGCGGATTGAGCCTCGGCAGTACGGCCATTATCAATTCCACGAATAATCTGAGTAATGGAACGTTCTCGAACGGTGCACCGAGCGGAACGTACCTGACGATTGCAAGCGGGACGACGATTCCGGCGGTACCCAACGATACCGTGAGCAACGTCGTGTTCAACAGTCCGACGTCGGGTTCGATTACCAATGTGAACCACACGGCCGGTGACACGATTATTTTTAAGGACGCCTCCGGTCCGTATGCCGGTTCGCTCTTTGAAAACGACAGCCCGGATGGCGGCGATGCCACGGGACAAATTCACTGGGCCTTCTCATTCACCCAGATCACATGGACGGGCAGCGCAGATTCCCTGTGGGGCAATCCCAGCAACTGGTCATTGCCGACGGTTCCCGACGCAACGTTCGATGTCATCATTACAACGCCGGTGTCCCGGATGCCGGTGATCGATACAACGGCAAACTGCCGGGACCTGACGATCCGAACCGGCACGACGGTCTTCATGCGTAATGGCGATACGCTCAGAGCAGGCGGATCCATTAACATCAATTCTGGCGGAACGCTGGACGTGGCGACAGGCTCGGCATCCCACATTTTCGTAGGGAACCTGTGGACGAATCAGGGCACGTTCAATCCGGGAACGGCGTCAACGGTAGTCCTAACGGCCAACTCCGGAACCAAAACGATTACCGACGGCACCTCGTCATTTGTCAATCTACGGATCGACAGCAATGCCACATTCAATCTCTCGAGCGCGCTGGACGTCAACGGCGACCTGATCCTCAATGCCGGCACACTGGATGCGACAGCCAGCAACTATCGCATCAATATCGGCGGAGACTGGAAGAACTTTGGCGGAACGTTTAACGCGCAATCCGATAGCGTTGTATTTGACGACACGGGTGCGGATTCAGTTTATGCAGGTGCGTCCTCATTCTATCGCTTACTGATCAGCAAAACCAGCGGTGGCAGCGTGGCCGTGGGAGTGAATGATGTGACGGTAAACGATTTTGTCAATATTACAAGCGGTACGTTGTTCGGCGGTTCGAACAACATCACGCTATCGGGTAACTGGACCGTCGGTCTCGGCGCGACATTTACCGCACAAACCGGAACGGTGACGATGAGTGGTTCGGGAATTCACAATGTGATTACCCGCGGTCAGGCGTTCGAGAACTTTGTCGTCAACAAGACCGGAGGCGGTCAGGTGACCGTCAACGACAGCATCAACGTAAACGGTATTCTGAACATCACGGCGGGTACGTTGTATTTCAACAATCGCGCCGTACGTGTAGGCAACGGCACCGGCACGGACACGCTACGCGTAGCCGGAACGGCGCAACTGGATGCCGGTTCGACACTGCGGATGCACCAGACGGCCCGTGGTACGGTCATCAGCGGCGGTACGCTACAGGTCGTGGGTTCGAGCGCGGCTTCCCGGGCGACGATCACGTCATCGACCCTTACGCCCGGCTGGACACTCGACGTCGCGGGTACGATCCATTCGCGGTTTGCGTTCATCCGCTACTCCGGATCCAACGGTATTCAAATCCTGTCGTCGGGCACGGTCAATTCGTTCAACGACTTCAGTTATACGGACTTTTCTGATGGTACCGGCATTGCGTATTTGACGATTGCCAACGGTCAAAATCTTTCCCCGGACAGCACTCGTTTTGATTCGGCCGCCGCTACTCGTGCCGTTTATAATGTGAATTATACCGGTACCGGCACTGCGAGTTTTGTCAATTACCGCGGAACCATGTCGGGCGTAAATTTCGAAAACGACAACGGCGCGCCGACGTATGGTAACGTCCGCTGGAGTTTCAACGAAAGTCCGACGATCTCCGCGGGCAGCAACACGTTTGGAAATGACTTTGTGATCAATGGCGCAGGCAATCTTGGCGTGACGAACGGGGTCCTTGTCAGCGACACGCTGCCGGAAGCCATTCTTGCTGTAGCTCGTTGGTATGAAGTACGACCGACAACGGCGGGTACCGGCACCGGCAGTATCCGGTTGTACTACGGCCAGAATGAAATTCAGGCCGCGTCGGAATCCAATATGCGGATCTGGAGACGCCGAAACGGTCTGTGGACGCGCCTCGACAGTATTACAGGCAGTACAACCACGCGAGATACGGTTAACAACTGGGTCCAGTTTAGTCCTTACACGTACGCGGCCGGGACTCGCGACACCTTGGTACTCTCGGATGCCTTGTTTGAAGCAAGCCTTCCTGTCAATCTCGTTTACTTCCGCGGTTCGGCAGTCGATGGAAAGGTTCGATTGGAATGGCGTACGGAAAGCGAATTCGACAACGCGTTCTGGCTTATTCAACGAAGGGAAGTTTCTGCGGCGGAAATGGAACGCATCGAGCAGGGTGAATCCTTCCTGAAGGATGCAAGCGCCCAGTTTGCGACCGTCATGCAATTAAAAGGTCAGGGAACCAAATCATCGGCGACCGACTACGTTCATTTTGATGAAGCGATCGAACCCGGCAAACATTATGCGTATCGTCTGGCCGATGTCTCGCTATCGGGTGATATCTACTATGGAGAGGAGATCCTGATTGCTGCAGAATTGCCGAAGCAATTTGCCCTGCGGCAGAATTATCCGAATCCGTTTAATCCCTCGACGACCATTCGGTTCGAAGTCCCGACGAGAGCTAAGATTTCCATTAAGATTTACAATATTCTTGGACAGGAAGTGTTCGAACTCGCCGACCGTGTTTACGAACCCGGGTTCCACCATATTCAATGGAACGGTGTCAACCGACAAAACCGGGCGGTGGCCAGCGGCGTTTATATTTACCGCGTGGTGGCGCAGGCCATCGAAGGTAAAGAAAGGTTCGTGAAGACGCGAAAGATGATGTTGCTAAAGTGATCCGATAGGACAAAAGAAAAAAGGCCGGTTTAACCGGCCTTTTTTGTTGAACGCTCGAATAACAGCTTGATGAAAAGCCGGATAAATCTGCAGGTGTCGACGACGTGTCGTATGCTGCTGGTCTCACCGGCATAAATAGTCGGGATGGGGACATGTCCAATGCGGAATCCTCTGTCGGCGGCTTTGATGAGTAATTCCGTTTCCGTTTCGTACCGCGAGGTAGTCAGTTGGATTTCCTTTAAAATCCCGGATCGTATGGCCCGAAAGCCCGACTGGCTGTCTGGGATCTTTTGTCCTACCCGCCATGAGACCAGTGCTGACGTCAACGCATTGCTGATTCGCCGAGCGATCGACATCGTGGTTCCATGCCGATGTCGGGCGCCAATGATCAGGTCCGCCTTACCGAGTTTTATCGCGTGAACCAGTGAAGGGATCAGTTCCGGCGGATGCTGCAAGTCGGCATCGAGAGTGACAATCGTATCGTAACCTCGCGATCGTCCGATGTCGAATCCCGTTTTGAGTGCGGCGCCTTTGCCGAGATTCCGTCCGTGGGAGGTTACGGATACGCCGCATCGTTGAGCGATGGGCAGTGTGTCGTCCGTCGATCCGTCATCCACGATCAAAATGTCGGTGCGGTCCACGTCGGGGGGCATACGTTCGATGAGTTGGTTCAGCCAGCGTCCGGCGTTGTAGGCGGGTATAAGGATGAGAGTTTTCATAATGAAAAAGCTCCGGACCTGCCGGAGCTGATGGTACACCCGTAGGGATTCGAACCCCAAACCTTCTGATCCGTAGTCAGATGCTCTATCCAATTGAGCTACGGGTGCAAAAAGACGCGGTGAATATAAATTTGTGACTATATGAAATCAAGGGATTTCCCTGTGTTCGGTTGTCTGTCGGAACGGTAGAATTTATCCTTGACTTTATAGCCCATTCGTGTAGTTTGTTCTCAACACATCCAATTTGATCCTACCTGTCACAAAATGATGAAAACGCTCATCGCGGGAGTCGTTCTGTCTATTTTTTTGGGCTGTACCCAGTCCGCCCAGTTGGTGGAAAAAAACAGGTCGCCGTGCGTTCCGGAATCGGCGGTCGTAAACAAACTCGGTGCGGAGTACGTTGTTGAATATTCCAGCGACAGGGCATTTGCCCTTGCGGTCGTGCGTTCCAAGTCGACTGCCCTCCATCCGGAAACATCCATCCATTACGTGGTCGTGACAACATCGACGTGTGAGGTCGTGGTTGAAGATCAAATCGCCAATGGTTCCGTAGCGTGGGTTTCACCGTCTGAAATTGAAGTGAGAATCATACCGGGAATCGTACCGAAAGACGAACCGAGACAACCTCTCGGATATCGTTTTCACGTGATAAACAAAACGAAAAATGAACTATCCCAATCATATCTAAAAGAGGAGTGATCCCGATGCGTCATGCTACGCTGAAAAGCAGCGCGTTATTGACCGGCTTGATCATCGTGTCGTTGGTCATGATTGATCAGATGGAGCCGATCCGTCGCGATACAAAGCCAAAGAAAGGCACGCCGGACTGGTGGCACCAGCAGGAATTGCAGGACAAAGTTGCCCGTCGGGCTGCAGGCTATGCCAAACCCGATCAGCCGGACAAATTTGCGCAACTGCACAGATTGTTACGCACGGCGGATGGCGATATGGAACCTCGCTATTCGGCCAATTATCGTGTCGACGAAATGAAAAAGGCGGGAATTCTGGACCGGTATGGGCGTAGTGCCGCACGAACCGGATTTCGTAAAGCCGCTGCCGTATTGCCATGGGTCGAGCGTGGACCGGCGAATTTTTCAGGGCGTACCCGCGGTCTGATTGTCGATCCGGATGATCCGAGTGATTCGACGTGGTTTGCCGGTAGCGTGGGCGGCGGCATTTGGAAAACTACGGATGCCGGACGCACGTGGGAAAATAAGACGCCCGACCTTCCTAATCTTGCGACATCCGTGCTCGCGTATGCAGCATCCAATCCGGATGTCATGTATGCCGGAACGGGTGAAGGTTTTTTCAATGCCGATGCGATTCAAGGCGACGGCATCTGGAAGTCGACCGATCACGGTGATACATGGTTCCAACTCGCCAGCACGGTAGCCGTCAATCAATCGGATAAGGCGTTTGAGTATATCAACCGGATTGTCGTCAGTCCGACGGATCCGGACATCGTGATTGCAGCTACTAACGAGGGCATTTATAAGTCCGGAAATGGCGGAACGAGCTGGACGCAGGTTTACGACGCCGGTTCGAGTCGTGTACAGCAAATCGTTCAAAGTCAGGTCAGCTTTGATACGCTGTATGCAACGGTAAATGGCAGCGGCGTATTTAAGTCAACGAATTCCGGAGACAATTGGTACAAATCTTCCAACGGTATTGCCGCCGGGGCTCGATTTGAAATGGCAACATCGCCATCGAACAATGCCAGACTGTTCGTTGCAGCAGAACATGGCTCGAACTCCGATCTTTACATGTCTGATAATCACGGGATTACCTGGGCGGTAATAACCGAGCAAGGCGGAGCAGGCCCGAATTGGCTAGGGTCCCAAGGCTGGTATGACAACACGATCGCGGTCCATCCATATAATGATTCAACCGTATTTGTTGGAGGAATCAATTTATGGAAAATTGATGTCAAGTCCGGTGGTGGAACAACGGCACAATATTCTGCTGACACAACCGGTTCATCGAGTTTTTTAGGTTTTGTCAATTTTGGCCTATCCTTCCTGGGAGGTGGAGTGGGTTCGGCCAGAGAGTTTTTCTACGATGCCACGAACAATGTTCCAATACTAGTTCCCGTTGGGCTCACTCAGGCTGATACGGAAATCACAGTGGAAATTCGATTCGGAACTGGAATCAAGCAGAAAGCGCATCGTTTCGGTTTCAGCGCGAACTTCGCCTACATCTACAAAGGTTACTCTGAGGTTCCTTTTCAAGTATGGGATGTTACGAATAACCGTCAATTGATGGCGTCTTACCGCGATCAAGACTCAAACGGTGTTTGGGACTTGGATTTGTGGACACAAAGCTTTGTTCCACGTGAGTATCTCTTTGTCAATGTCGTTCCGTACGATACTGTAGCCGATCCAAACATTGCTACAACAGCAGGTCAGGCTTATAAGGCTTTGCTGGCAGTGGGTCCGGCTTTAGCTGATGGCGGTACATGGACTCCCGATGCTTTACCGACATCAAAATTGACATGGTCCTACAGTGTCGTCACTACTCGACCCAGAATAACAACCCAGATTACGAATTGGTTCCCCGGTCAGACCAAACCGGGCGGCGGCACGTACCCGTGGGTGCATGCCGACCAGCATAATATCGTCATGATTCCCAAAGCCGGCCCCAGTGACTTCTGGGTACTGACGGCCAGCGACGGCGGGTATGCGCTATCCAAGGACGGCGGTGTGACGTGGATATTCGATGAATCGACATCGGACGGGTATCGAACGACACAATTCTATGGCGTCGATAAGAAGCCGGGTTCCTCGACGTATATTGGCGGCACACAGGACAATGGAACGTGGCGTTCGCCTCTCGCCGCTCAGGACACCAGCGTGTGGTTTGAACAACTCGGCGGCGATGGCTTCGATGCGGTGTGGAAGTATGACGATTCAACCCGGCTTCTCGGATCCATTTACAACAATACGATTTACAAATCAACGGACGGTGGCACCACGTGGTTCCCATCGACGACCGGTCTTGCAGACGTCGGTGGAGGCGGACCCTTTATCACACAGATCGGCCGATCTAAGCTCGATCCTGAACTTGTATTTGCCGTCGGTGCGCAGGGTGTCTGGCGGTCTGAAAACTTCGGGGATTCGTGGACGCTAAGTCCAATTTCCAGTTCCAACTGGGGCTTTAATGGATTGATCAGCCAGATTGAAATTTCCAAAGCCGATCCGCAGGTCGTCTGGGCAGGTACGAGCATGTCGTCTTCCGGCAAGGTTAATGTCTCGACCGATGGAGGTCTTACCTTCTCGCCGACCGTCAACTTTCCGACCGTTACTCTCGGTACGCTTTCCGGTCTGGCTTCTCATCCGACTGATCCTGACGTTGGATTCGCCTTGTTTTCGATCGCCGATAAACCGAAGGTCTTGAGAACGACGGATCTGGGACAGACATGGGAAGACATTTCTGGATTCGGTACCAACGACAACAGTTCAAACGGATTCCCGGACGTTGCGGTGTATTCCCTTCTGGTCATGCCGTATGACACCGACGAAATATGGGCCGGTACGGACATCGGTCTGTTCATCTCTACCGATGGCGGTGCTAACTGGGCCTATGCGAATAATGGCCTGCCTGCCGTGGCGATCTGGGAAATGAACATTGTCGATAAAGAAGTCGTGATTGCCACGCATGGACGGGGAATCTGGAGTGTGGAAATTCCGGCGATTCCGGATCCGGGATCTGTTGTTCTTGCTCCTTCGATCAAATCGGCCGGCCAGAATCCGGCCTCCGGCGCCCTGGTCGTCAGCGCAAAATTGCGATCCTCGTACGACTCAACCGTCGTAAAATTGAACGGCGCGCCCGCACTGACCACAACGACGGCAAGCGTCAAGGATACGAACTTATCCGTGACAACCAGCCTGACGGGATCCGTGTCGATCCAACTGGTTTCGTGGAAAAACGGGAAAAGTTACAAGTCCGCCTCTCAAGCCAAGACATTGGTACCCGCGATGACGGCATCTGCATCGTATAAGAATACGTTTAACTCTGCGACGACCGATTTCACCGGCAACGGGTTTTCCATTACTACCTACACGGGCTTCACCAACGGAGCGATTCACACGCCACACCCGTACGCGGCCAACCAGACTTACATCTATCAGTTGGGGGTTCCCGTGATCGTGGCTGCTTCGCCGTCGATTCTGAAATTTGACGAGATTGCATTGGTTGAAGCGGGAGAGCCGGGCAGCGTTTTCGGTGATGAAGATTTCTACGATTATGTCATCGTGGAAGGTACGTCGGACGGCATAACATGGGTACCGTTGCTTGATGGATATGATCTACGGGCCAATGCGGCATGGTCAGCCGGTCAAACGGGGACCCCGAGCCTGTTTCGTTCGCGGCAGATCGATATGGCGGAAACATTTACGGCAGGAACGGCGATCTACATTCGCTTCCGGTTATTCAGTGATCCCGGTGCCGAGGAATGGGGATGGGCCATCGATAACCTCATCATTAACGGAGATCTGTCGGCTCCGACCGTCTCTCTCGGACTATTGGCGTCACCTGTCGTCAATGTCGTCCAATTTGTCGTGGGAGCGAACGAAAACATTTCGACTCTTGAATTGCGAGTGAATTCACTCCCAGTAACGCTGCGCCAGGAAGGCCGATTACATTTCGCCAATTATACAATTCCGGGTAGTGGTGCGCTGACGGCCTTTGTAACCATGAGCGACACCAATGGAAATGCCTCCAACCTGACCCGAAACTATACGGTTTCGCCGGTCACGAAGGGGATTGTTCTGGACGGGTATCGTATCGAAGGTGAAGGAGACGGCTATTTGATCGCGGGCGTATCTCCGGCGGCGAATATACCTAATCACTGGACGGCAGTTGCATCGGCCATCGATCTTACTCAAACCGGCAGCACCAAAGCGCCGACGGTCAACCTGACGTACGGTGACCTCTCATCGCTTCAAACCGGTATTCCGGACTATGATGAGCGACGAATTGGGCTGTATGGATATGCGAACGGTGAATGGATCTATCTTGGCGGTGAAGGTGCCGAAGGACAGGTCTCTGCAGCGGCTGCCATGACTCAGGTCGCGGCGTTCTACAATCCGGACCATGAAGTTGCTCCGAAAGAATTCGCGCTGTTGCCCAACTTCCCGAATCCTTTCAATCCGATCACGACGATCCGCTACGAAGTACCGGTCGCCGGAAAGGTCGTGATTAAGGTGTATAACATGTTGGGCCAGGAAGTCCGAAGTCTCATCAACGACGTCAAACAGCCGGGACGATATTCGATCAACTGGGACGGTAAAAACAGCTTGGGTCAACAGGTTTCCAGTGGAGTTTATATCTACCGATTGAATGCCGGGAAGATCGCAAAGTCCCGCAAAATGATGTTGATCAAATAAATGAAAAATACGAGGAGCTTGGATATGAAAGCCAGAACGCTTGTTTTGTTGACAGGGTTGCTGTCATGGGTTGGCTGTGGTGGCGGAGGAGGAGGCGGAGATAAGGATCCATTGGCGGAAGCCAATGATTTCTTCGCGGCAAAAAACTATGCGGCTGCATTGACGGCCTACCTTGACGCGGTTGCCAGTGTAGGCGCGCCGGCCAACGTCGGTGCAGGGTGGTGCTACTTGCGATTGCAGGACTATACAAATGCGAACACGCAATTCACAACCGCGGCCGGCGATTCCCTGATCGACGGTTATGCGGGTTGGGCGATCGTCAAGTGGGTTCAGAACGAGCCGGAAGCAGTCGTGGACTACGTCGACTTGGTCGTCGGGCAAGATGCAAATTACATTTTTG
Source organism: uncultured Bacteroidota bacterium (assembly GCA_964478735.1). Taxonomy (GTDB): domain Bacteria; phylum CLD3; class CLD3; order SB21; family SB21; genus CAYZJB01. The sequence goes on from CAYZJB010000002.1 coordinate 123,345, forward strand.
CTCTCGATACCCGTGTGACGGCCGGTGCCTTGATCTATATTCAAGCGTCGGCGTACCTCGAACTTGAAGACTACGCCATGTGTCTGGCCAAAATCCAGCTGCTCGCGCCGGGATACACTGCCGATCTGAATGATCCCAATATCGAGGACATCCTGCTGGCTAAGCTTACAGAGCTGGGAGCCGCGAGTTAGTCTCTGTTCTCTGTTTAGAAACAAAAAAAGGCCGTTTTGATGACGGCCTTTTTTGTTTACGAAACTGAGTCAACCGAAGAGAAAGACGATAATTCCACACACCAGAAATGCCAGTCCCAACGGCATCAGGTTGGATACGATCGTCCACTTGATGCTTCGGGTTTCCCGCCAGATCGTTAGGGTCGTCGTGCTGCACGGATAATGCAGCAGTGAAAAAAACATCAGACACACGGCGGTCAATGTCGACCATCCGTTTTGGAGAAAAAGCGCTTTGAGTTCGACATCGCTGTTCAATTCCGTCATCTGTCCGGCTGCCATGTATCCCATGATGATGGTAGGTACGACGATCTCATTGGCCGGGATGGCGATAATGTATGCGAGAAGAATGACGCCGTCGAGCCCAATCACCCGTCCGATCGGTTCCAGCATTCCCGATAGATGCTGGAAAAGGGATTGATTCCCAATAAAAGTGTTTGCGAGGATCCAACACAATCCTCCCGCCGGCGCCGCCATGACAATGGCGCGCCAGAGAACGAGCGCGGTCCGGTCGATGATCGAACGGTAAAAGATCCGTAGAAAACTCGGCCGCCGATAGGGGGGCAATTCGATCTGGAAAAAAGACGACTCTCCCTTTAAGCTCGTATGCCGGCTGAATAAACGCGATACGACGAGCGTGACGAGGATGCCGAAAATCGTAACACCGGCGATCGTACCGGCCGCAGCAATGGATGCTATCCCGGCCGGAAATGACGCGGCGACGAACAATGATGCGAGCATGATCAGCGTCGGCCATCGTCCGTTACACGGAACAAAATTATTCGTCAGAATGGCGATCAACCGCTCACGAGGTGAATCGATAATGCGCGTCGATATCACACCGGCCGCGTTGCATCCGAAACCCATTCCCATCGACAATGCCTGTTTGCCGTGTGCACCCGCCCATTTGAAGAGCCGATCGAGGTTGAAAGCCACGCGAGGAAGGTAGCCGAGGTCCTCCAAAAAAGTAAAGATCGGAAAGAAAATGGCCATCGGCGGCAGCATGACCGATACGACCCAGGCCAAACCTCGATACACTCCATGAACGAAAAATCCGGTCACCCATTCCGGAGCCGACATCCATCGGAAAACCTCGTCCAATCGCTCTTCGACAAAAAACAAACCGGCCGCAAGCATTTGCGATGGAACGTTGGCTCCCTCAATGGTAAGATAAAAAACGAGACCGAGGAGAAGTCCCATCATCGGAATTCCCCAGAGTCGAGAGGTCAGTACCCGATCCAGCCATACGTCGATCGAAGGAACGTGACCCTTGGAGACGACACTTCGTCCGGCAATTTTGCTTGCGTCGTCAAACAAGGACTTGACTAGGATGTCATCCACGACGGGCTGCAGTCGGATCGAATATTCGTCGGCGGCCTTCAGGACCTCATGAATGTTGTCCGCATCGCGGGTGACCGTTGTCATGCCCGGTAATCGACGGGTCTCAACGGCATTTCGAATATCGGCATCACCATCCAGCAGTCGTAACGCCAGCCAGTTTGTATTCGAAAGCCCGGGGAAGGACCGGCGCAACCGATCGGACAACGTGTCGACCGCACTCGAAAGTTCCGCCGGATAGTGTATTGAAAAAGGAGACGTGTGGATGCGTCCGGAAGCCATGCGCTGGATCGTTTCCCTGAGCGCCGGAATGCCATCACCCGAGCGTGCGCTGGTTGCGATCACCGGTACACCGAGATCGTTTTGCAGGCGGTCGATGTGAATCTTGACACCCCGCCGCGCCGCTTCGTCCATCAGATTGACGCACACGATCACTCGATGGGTGATTTGAAGAATCTGCAGAACCAGGTTTAAGTTGCGCTCGACGGCTGTCGCATCCACCATAATGACCACGACGTCGGGCCGCTCAAAGAGAATGTAGTTCCGGGCAATTTCTTCATCCGTCGATGTGGAAAGAAGCGAATACGTTCCGGGAAGGTCGACGACTTTGAAGGTTTGCGATTCAAAAACGTAGCGTCCTTCCATTCGCTGTACGGTTTTCCCGGGCCAGTTTCCGGTGTGCTGGTTGAGACCCGTCAGATTGTTGAACAGCGTGCTTTTACCGGTGTTGGGGTTACCGGCCAGTGCGACGACGTGCTCTTTTCGCGCCTTGGAGAGATCGATCTGTATCAGCGGTGATGCCACAGCGGCGGGCTGGGCTAAAACGTTGGAATGGCTCATGCGATTTTGTTTTCTTGGATTTGAACGATGATTTGTGATGCCGTTTCCCTGCGCAACGCAATCAGTGTGTCCATGATACGATACGCTCGCGGATCGCCCATGGCGCTCGTGACATCCACCTGAACGGCGGTATCTTTTACGAACCCCAGATCCATCAGGCGACGACGTTCGATTCCAGCGAGTCGAATGTCCTGAATAATTCCGACGGCTCCGGGCTTTAACGAATCTAACGATGCAGTCATTTCAACCGACCTTCTTGACGAATATGTTGCAGGCCACGTCACGGCTAAGGTGCGATTCTCTTTTGCGGTTGATCAGTACGCGAACGGAATCGTCGAACTCTTCTTTTTCCTGAACGGAGACGGTGTAATTGAGCGCCAGATCGATCTTACGCATGTATTCTAATAATTTTTTCGAATCGGTCACTCGAATGATAATGGCGGCCTGGCCTTCGGGAAGATCGACCAGTCTGAGCTGATCGACTTCTTCAATATCGCCGGCTGCATTCGGAATCGGATCACCGTGCGGATCGTATTTTGGATAGCCAAGATACCGGTCGATATGCTGTTCGAGGTCATCGGAAATAACGTGTTCCAATCGCTCGGCTTCTTCGTGGACTTTTTCCCACGGATAATTGAGGACTTTGACCAGGAAAAGTTCCAGTAAACGGTGCCGCCGAATGACCCGAAGCGCGGCCTTTTCCCCTTTGCGAGTCAGTTTAACGCCGTAATAAGGGGTATAGGCCAGGTAATCGTTATCGAACAGTTTTTTGATCATGTCGGTAACCGAGGCCGGTGAGATCTTGAGACCGTCTGCGATCGAAGACGTCGTAACTTTTTTTTGCCGTCGGCTAAGGGTATAAATCTTTTTAAGGTAGTCTTCAGTACTTTTATTTTTCATATCGAATTAAAAGTTTAGTCTTGCCTAAATTAATGCGATTTCGGACCTTTGTCAAGGGCCATTCAGGTGACGTCGGGCTATGGGTTCAACCAGGTGGGGAGAAT
>CAYZJB010000003.1:0-11558 GCA_964478735.1 uncultured Bacteroidota bacterium
AAACCACTCCTGCATCTCTCCGAGAATTTGGTCAAGTCCATTTTTTTGTGACCAAAATCTGTTTACAAAGAACCTTAGGCGTGCAGTTTCCACCAGAAGTGGGTCAGCCTGTGCTGAAAACCACTCACTGCATCTCTTCGAAAATGATCGTTTCCCAAAGAGCGGCGTAAGATATACATGCATGTGGACGGACTCAAGAATTTTTTAGAAAAAACAAACATTTCCGTGCTGAAGATTCGAAATGGCGAAAGAGTAGTTACGTTAGCCAAATAATGGCTTGACTCTCCAGACCCTTTCTTTTAACTTCATTTAAAACCATTCGTTAACTCTTAACTTAATCACGAATATCAGAACCGCCAGAGGAGGTCTTATGGTCTTGTTACCTATGCGGAGGGGAGCATTTGCGTTTGCAATCAGTGCGCTTTTAGTCCAGGCAGCATGGGCATATCGTGAGGGGATCATCGTTCATCATCCTCTGCGTGAGGTTTCCGTCGATAAACCGATTGTCATCGAGACGTCGTTTTTGACGGGTGTCCGTCGTGCGGAAGTGCATTATCGTATCATGGGCGAAGCGGCGTTTCGAGTCAAAGAAATGCGCCAACGCTCCAACGGATCGTTTGCCGTCGCACTCGACATGTCGGTGCAAACGGGCGACATGGTTGAATATTATATCGCCGCCGAAACGTCGACGGGCGAGGTTCTGACGGAACCCGCGGAAGATCCGGAAGTTCGTCCTCACACGATCAACATCATCCGGCGATCATCGTTCCAGACCGAAGGCATCGAAGCCGTTTTACTGTCGCCGGAACCCGGATCCACGGTCAATCCGGCCGATTTTTTCGTGGCCATTTCGATTTTTGCCGACACGATCGACATTACGAAACTCCAGCTCAAACTCGACGGCAGCGACGTGACGAAAATGGCCGACGTGACGGCGGAACTCGTGACGTATTCCGGGAAGGGAATCAAGGAAGGCGAACACGAAGTTCGTCTCTGGTACGCCGAAAGCGCGGATAACATCATCCTGCTGGCCGAGGCGAGTTTCATTGTGAATACAGAGAGTGCCGAGGATATTTTCAGTGGAAAAGGTTTTTCGCAGGTCGCCACGCAAAGTGCCGAAATCGGCGAGGGGCCCACGAAATTTGAAGAAGGAAAATTTCACGCAAATTTCCGCTCCGAATACAAAGGTCAAACCAATCTTGGTACGACGATCAATTATAAACGCGCGGGCGGAGATCTCTCGTACGAAAAAGAATGGTACAGGTTAGGATTTACCGGCGACTGGGATTCCGAAGACGATCCGGAAGTCAATCAACCCCTGAGCCGCTATTTGTTCAGCGCGAACCTGGCCAATCGACTTATCGTGGATTTTGGCGATACGTATCCGGTTTTTAGCCCCGTTACACTTTACGGCACACGCGTACGTGGTATCAGTGCCGCGGTGAATCTCGGAATTTTTAACCTTCAGTTCGTCAACGGTCAAATCAATCGGGCGGTTATCTCCAAAGAAGAAAAGGAAAATCGAGATATTGCGACGGCGCTTCTGGCCGATACGCTGGATAATGATACCGTCAGTTTCACCGGCACGTTCCAACGCGATATCATCGGCGGTCGCATCAGCTTGGGGCCGAGCAGCGCCCAGATCGGTCTTTCGGCGTTCAAGGCCAAAGACCGTCAGTCGTCACTGAAATACAATGACGAGACGAATGCCGCTTTGTTTACCGGACAGACCCCTAAGGAAAACGTAGTGGCGGGCCTCGATGTCAAATTCAGCGCGTGGAACAAACGGGTCAATTTTGATGCCAGCGTGGCCACGGGATTGACAAATGAAGACATCACGGGCGGATCCGTCGATCAAGCGACCCTTGCGGCCAGCGACATCGACATCAGCCAGAACACGATCGACGCGGTCAGTAACATCATCACCTTCAATACGAATTTGAATCCGTTGCCGCTGGGTGAATTGGATAAGAAAAATCTATTCGCTTATACCGTCGGCGGAAATATCAACGCCGTGAACAATAATTTTGCCGCCCGTTATCGCTACCACGGCGGATACTTTCAGACCTACGGTGCGTCCGTGTCGCGTGACCTTGAATCGTTCGAAATCTCCGACCGCATTCGACTGTGGCAAAACCGGATCTTTCTGACTGGATCCTACGCGACGACGTCCAATAACCTGCTTGGTACGAACGCCAATACGCTGGAAACGAAGAACATTGGATTCCAGTTTGCCGCCTATCTGCCGAAGATGCCGACGTTTACTTTTGGTTTCAATACGATCGGGCGAGACAATAATTTCGATTATGATACAAGTTCCACGAAGTTCGACGAACAAATTGACGGTAGTTCAAAACCGGAGGAAAACACAACGAACATCATCTCGGTTTCTACGAGCTACGCGGTTACGGCGTTTGGTCTGCGGCACAACGTCAGCCTCAGTTTCGCCACCAGCGATAAAAAGGAGAAGTCGGATGATATCGGGCAAGTGATAACGACGGCCGGAGATACGATCGCTTCCTATTACACGGCCTTTGGCGATGCCAATACCAATTCTTTCGGCTTCGGCATGACGACGGAATGGAAGTTTCCGTTGCGAACAAACGTAAACCTGAGTTTCACCTCGGGCAAGACGGAAACGCTGGACTCCGCTCAAACCGGCGTTGAAAAAGCGGATACAAGGGCTACCACCTTCGGTTTATCCGGCGATTATACTGCCGTCAATAACCAGGACATGAAGCTGAACATCTACGGCGGTCTGGCTATTACGTCGTATGAGATTCCCGGCATCAGCCCGGCTACCCTGGTCACGCTCACTCTTGGCCAGCGCTTCAATTTCTACAAGCGTCACACGATCTACCTTGATTTCAACAACACGGGAGGAATCGAAGTCCAACAGTTTGACGACAGCGGGAACCCGACGGGAACGAAGAAGGAATCCAATCGAATTCTGACGGCACGATACGAGTTCGTGTTTTAAACGTAGCATCACAATGTTGCACGTGAGGCTGTTTTCGAATCGAAAACAGCCTCATTCATTTTCATAAAACCCCGGAGAATTGATCATGGCGAAAGGAGATTTTAGCCGAAGCCTGCGAGAGAACACATTGGCCTTTGTGTGCCTCATCGTCGCGCTGCTCGTCTTCGTGCCGAATTTGCTTCTCAAACTCCTGCCGGATTTGAGTGACAATCTGGTTGCGTTTTACTTGCTGAATATCGGGCTGACGTTCGCCTCCTTGCTGGCTGCCGTTCTCGGCATCTGGGTTGCGGGATTCAAAAGCAAAGTTTTGTCCGGCGTCTTCATTACGCTTCTGGCCGTATGGCTCGGCAGCTTTTTGACCAACATCAAGGCTATCGAGTCGATGGAGCTGAAAACGCTGGATCAACGGTTTGTGTTCAAATATCAGTACGTCTATAAGGAACGTAAATTTACGCCGGAAGAATCGCCCATCATCATCGTCTCGATCAACGATCAGTCCGCAGAGTCCGTTGTCGATCGTTGGCCGTGGCCGCGTAATTATTACGCTCATTTCATCCGCAACATGAAGGCGGCGGGCGCCAAGGTGGTTGGCATCGACGTGATGTTCGATGCGCCGGACTATTCGGGACCGGAAAAAGACGATGAGTTTGCCGCCGCGTTGGCCGAATGCGGCAACGTTGTGCTTGCCGGCAAGGTTTCTAAAGCCGAACAAGCAGGCGGGCGCGGCCAAGTACAGCAAGCGATCACGCCGCTACCAAAATTTACGGAAACCGGTACTCCGTGGGGGCTTGTCGGAGTGACCAACGATGCCGACGGCGTATGGCGGCAGTACCTGCTCGAGGAGTCGATCGAACAGGTGGATAACGTGCAGAAATTTTATTCGTTCGGCATCGAAGTGTTACGCAAATACTATGATCTGCCGGATGATGCGGAAGTCGAGAACACGGAAACGTATTTCAAATTTGGCGACAAGATCATTCGAAAGTACCGTGATTATTCACTCCTGATCAATTTCCAGGGTCCTCTGAAAACGTTTCCGTACAAATCGTTCGACGTCTGCGTGGACGATGCGGCGTTCGATTTGAAACCCGAGTTCGATACGGACGCGTTCGATATGGAGGCTGATCCCGACCTCGGAATACCGGCCGGTCTGCTCCACTCGGGATTTTTCAAAGACAAGATCGTACTCCTCGGAGCCGAGCTGGAGGAACTGCACGACGTGTTTTCCGTGCCGATCTCGGAGACGCGCAACATCGAGGGACAGAAGCTGGAAACGCTGATGCCTGGAGTCGAGATCCACGCGAACGCGATTTACACGATGATGACCGACGATTACATCACGATTCAGTCCGACGTGTGGCGCGTCATCGTCGTGACGTTGACATGCTTCATCGTTTATTTGCTCGTCAGCCGTTTGCAAAAACCGCTGCTGGCCCTGCCGCTGTTCATCCTGATTGTGGCCGCCATTGTCGTCGGGGCATTTTACCTGTTTGTCAGCCATAACGTTCACATGCAGATCGTGACGCCGCTGCTCGCCGTGGGGTTCACGTATGTCGGCAATACCCTTTTTCAGTATCTCGGTGAACGTCGCGAAAAAGCAACGATCCGAAACGCGTTTGGCCGTTATCTGCCGGAGAAAGTCGTCGCGCAGTTGATCGAGAACCCGGGCCTTCTCAAACTCGGCGGTGAGGAACGCGTCCTGTCCATCCTGTTTTCCGATGTGGCCGGTTTTACGACGATCAGCGAAAAACTTACGCCCGTTCAGCTCGTTCATTTACTCAACGAATACCTGACGGCGATGACCAATATCATTACGAAGTATGACGGAATTATCGATAAATATGAAGGGGACGCCATCATGGCAGAATTCGGGGCGCCGCTTCAGGATGATGAACATGCCGTCAAGGCGTGCCACGCCGCACTCGAAATGCAGGAGAAACTGGTGGAAATGCGCGTCAAATGGCGAAAAGAGGGACGTCCTGAACTCCACGCCCGGGCGGGAATCAACAGCGGCAACGTTGTACTTGGCAACATGGGTTCGGAATCCGTATTCGATTACACCGTGATGGGCGACAACGTGAATCTCGCGTCGCGACTCGAGGGAGCCAACAAGGAATACGGCACGTACATCATGATCTCCGAATGGACGCAGGCCTTCGTCAAGGATCACATCATTACGCGTGAATTGGATTTGATTCGCGTCAAAGGAAAAGAAAAACCGGTGAAAGTCTTCGAAGTGCTCGCCCGTGCCTCGACCGGTATTTCCAGTACCATGAAAAAAGTGCTGGAGAACTACAATCAGGGACTGGCCGCTTACCGACAGCAACGTTGGGATGAAGCGATCGTGTGCTTCAAAGCTGCCATCAATGCCAAAGCCGAAGACGGTCCTTCGCAGGAATATCTCAAACGATGCGAGGCCTTTAAGAAAGAACCGCCGGAGGAGGGATGGGATGGCGTCTTTACCATGAAGACCAAGTAAGAAAACGGGAGTCCGAGTTGCGTCAAAATAAACGGGAGTCAAAATCGGTTGACTTTGACGGGGACGACAAATATATTACGCCGCCTTTTCAAAGGCTTGCAAATAAAAGACATAGGCTAATTCACTTGTATTACCGCGCAAGCGGGATTATTGATAAGGTTCGAACATGGCGATTAAAGTAGGAATTAACGGATTTGGCCGAATCGGCCGGCTGGCGTTCAATGCACTGGTCGACAAAGGCCTTTTGGGCAAAGCCATTGATGTAGTTGCGGTCGTCGATATCGTGACGGACGCAAAGTATTTTGCCTATCAACTGAAGTATGACTCCATCCATGGAAAATTTAAAGGCGAGCTTCGAACGGAGAAAAGCAAGCCGGACCTTGAGGACGACGACGTTCTTGTTGTCAACGGACACAAAATCAAGTGCATCATGGCAACCAAAGAACCCTCACAGTTGCCATGGAAGGACCTCGGCGTGGATTACGTCATCGAGTCGACGGGACTTTTTACGAGCGCCGAGAAAGCGGGTGGCCATCTGACCGCCGGTGCGAAAAAAGTCATCATTTCAGCTCCGGGAAAAGGCGACGTCAAAACGATCGTGCTGGGTGTCAACGAAAACGAATACGACGCGGGGAAACATCACGTGATTTCCAATGCGTCCTGTACGACGAATTGCCTTGCGCCGATCGTACACGTGTTGATGAAAGAAGGTATCGGGATCGAAACCGGGCTGATGACGACCATTCACTCCTATACGGCGACGCAGAAGACGGTCGACGGACCTTCCAAAAAAGACTGGCGCGGCGGACGTGCAGCGGCGATCAATATTATCCCGTCCACGACCGGCGCAGCGAAAGCGGTCGGCGAAGTGATTCCGGCATTGAAAGGCAAACTGACGGGGATGTCCTTCCGAATTCCCACACCCAATGTGTCGGTCATCGATCTGACGTTCCGGGCGACTCGGGATACCTCGATCGAGGAAATCGACGGACTGATGAAAAAAGCGTCGGAAACCTATTTGAAAAATATTCTCGGCTATTGCAATGAAGAAGTCGTGTCGACAGATTTTATTCATGATGAACGTTCCTCGATTTACGATTCGCTGGCGACCCTTCAGAATAATCTCAAAGGTGAAAAGCGGTTTTTCAAAATCGTCTCCTGGTACGACAACGAGTGGGGATATTCCAACCGCGTCGTCGAATTGTTGATGAAAATTGCGGGGTAATCGTGCGCAAGCTCACGCTCGACAACGTTGATCTTTCGAACCAACGGGTCCTGCTTCGCGTTGACTTCAACGTTCCGCTGGACGACCATCTCAACATTACGGACGATACGCGCATCCGCGAGTCACTGCCTACGATTAAAAAAATCCTGTCGTCGTCGGCCCGGCTGATCATCATGAGCCATCTCGGTCGGCCCAAGGGAAAGAAAAACCCGAAGATGAGCCTTGGACCCTGCGCTGAAAAATTGTCGCAATTGTTGGGTCAGTTTGTGACCATGGCGCCGGACTGCATCGGACCGGAGGTTCAACAACTGGTGGCCTCGATGAAACCGGGTGACGTGTTGATGCTCGAAAATCTCCGATTTTACGAAGCCGAAGAAAAAAATGATCCGGAGTTTGCTGAAGAACTGGCGTCGCTGGGCGATATCTACGTCAACGATGCGTTCGGGACCGCCCATCGCGCGCACGCGTCGACGGAGGGAGTGACCCGGTTTTTCAAACGAAACGTGGCCGGCTATCTGATGGAAAAAGAAATCGATTACCTCGGCCGGGTGATCGGGGATGCCCGCCGGCCGTTCGTCGCGATCATCGGCGGAGCCAAGGTATCCGGCAAGATCGACGTGATAGAAAACCTCATGGAGAAAGTCGATACGATTTTGATCGGCGGTGGAATGGCGTTTACGTTTGCACGCGTGGCCGGGTATGAAATTGGAAAATCATTATACGAAGCCGATCGTGCTGAAATGGCAAAATCGTTGATCGAACGGGCCAAAAGCGGTAAAACGAAAATTATTTTCCCGGTCGATACCGTGGCCGCAACTGCCTTCGATAACGCTGCCGCGCAACGGACGGTGGAAATCAATAAAATTCCGGCGGACCATATGGGAATGGACATCGGTCCGGCGACGGTGAACCTGTTTCGGGATTCCATCCTGTCGGCCCGCACCATCGTATGGAACGGTCCCATGGGTGTTTTTGAAATGCCGAATTTTGCCGGCGGAACCCGTGCGATCGCCGAGGCACTGGTCGAAGCGACGTCAAAAGGAGCGACGACGATCGTCGGCGGCGGTGACTCCGCAGCGGCCATGGTCGAGTTCGGTCTTCAGGATAAAGTATCCCACGTTTCGACAGGCGGCGGTGCGTCGCTTGAATTTTTGGAGGGCAAAACGTTGCCCGGATTGGCAGCCTTGACCGATGCCTAAGTCCAAGCGGAGAAAATTTATCGTCGGCAACTGGAAAATGCATAAGACGCCGGCAGAAGCGATGGCGCTGGCGCGTGCATTGCGGATCAAGGTGTCCGACGTGAAAAAAACACGAATCGGCATCTGTCCGCCGTTCATCGATATTCCCGCCGTCGTGGATATCCTCAAAGATTCGTCGATTGTGGTAGGCGCTCAAAACCTGTCGCATCAGCCGGTAGGAGCGTGGACGGGTGAGATTTCAGCGCCGATGTTGCGGGACGCCGGGTGCATGATCGTCATTGTCGGGCACTCTGAACGGCGTCAGCATTTCTATGAAGAGGACGATCGGATCAACGATAAACTAAAGATTGCGCTGGAGTACGGGCTCGAGCCCATTTTGTGCGTCGGAGAAACGCTGGACCAGCGGCTTGCCGATCAGACGGCTGAGGTAATTAAACGGCAGATCCAAGGGAGTTTGGCCGGGATGACGAAAGATCAGATGAGCCGGGTGATCATTGCGTATGAACCGGTCTGGGCGATCGGAACGGGAAAAAACGCGACGGTTCAGGAAGCCGAAGATGTGCACCGGTTCATCCGGGGTTTGATTTCCGAAGCATACGGCGCTGCAGTAGCCGACCGGTTGACTATTCAGTACGGGGGCAGCGTGAAGGCCGATAATGCCGAAAGTTTGCTGAGTTCGTACGAAATCGACGGCGCGCTTGTTGGCGGGGCAAGCCTCGATGCCGATTCGTTTGCCGCTATTGTTCGTGCAGCGGACCCATTTTGTTAAAATCATTAAGGAGAAGATATGTTTGCAGTTCTTTTAGTATTTCACATTATCGTTTGCGTCCTGCTGGTGATTGCAGTACTGATGCAATCCAGTAAAGGCGGTGGACTGGCGGGAACGTTCGGAGGTACATCGACCGCTTTTCTGAGCGGACGACAGGCCGCCGATACGTTGACCAAAGCGACCGTCGTTCTGGCCATTTTGTTCGCTTTGCTGAGCATCGGTCTTAACGTGACCTATGTCCGTGACGGCAGCGACGAAAAGGGCATCATCGAAAGCCAGTTGGACGAGGGTACGGCTCCGAGCCTGCCGGGTCAGTAGTATTTTTGGTTGATTCTTTTGGTCTGAGATTTATATTTTAGATCAATACTTGCCGAAGTGGCGAAATTGGCAGACGCACCATCTTGAGGGGGTGGCGCCTATGGCGTGCGGGTTCAAATCCCGCCTTCGGCACGACCTGTCAATGATGTTTAACCGTTTCTTTTTATACCGTCAGGAGGTGGCTTCATGAGAAATCCTCTTTTAATCCTCGCCGTACTTTTGCTCTGCTCGAACGTGAGTTGGGCACAGAACGAAGACGAGGAGTATCAGCGAAAATTAGAAGCCTGGAAAAAACAAAAAGAGGAAATTGAGCGGCAGAATCAGGAAAAACTGAATTCCCTGGGTAATCAGAAAGCGGCAAAGGCCCACTTCAAGAACGGCGGTGACTACTACCGCCAGGGCGATTATGCAGCCGCGGTTCGTGAATTCCAGGAAGCCGTCAAAAAGGATCCTACGTATTCCAAGGCCTATATTAACCTGGGTTTGTCGTACCGACGCCTCGGAGATTTCCAGAGTGCACTCAAGAATTACGACAAAGCGGTCGAGAGCGCACCGGGAAACGCCGAGATCAAATTATCGGCTACGAGTTACAAGGCCAATCTTTATGTTGATACAAAAGACTACGACAAAGCCCTTGAAACGATGGATCTGTATCTTAAAGACAACCCCAAGGATGGCGACATGCTTTATCTGAAAGGGAAGGTCATCAAAGATGGACTTGGCCGACTGGCGGAATCGATCCAGGTTTTACAGCAAGCCGTTCAGGCGGATCCCGGTCTCGCCAAAGCCTATCTGGAATTGGCTAATGCCTACAACGTCAACGCCGATCAGGCCAACGCTGTTTCCTCCGCACAAAAAGGTCTGACGGTTTCCAAAGACGCGGAGACAACGGCCGGTTTGAACTTTGAACTTGCCGATGCCTATCGAAAAGCCGGCAATGTGGGCGAAGCCGTTAAATATTATAACAATTCCAAAACCAGCCGGCGTTATCGCGAGTCTGCGGAGTATTGGATCAAAACGCTGGGATCGAAATAGATCATGAGCGAGATCATTGAAGGCTGGGCCGTCGTCAGAACCGTGGCCTATGAACATCAGGCGAACCTGATCAAGGACAGTCTGGAGCAGGCGGGAATCGAAGCGATGATCCTTTCCCAGAAAGATCACATGAACGTAGTCTGGGTCGGTGATCTTTCCGAAATCAAAGTCCTGGTTCCGAAAGAAAAGGAAGCAGAGACGCTGGAGGTCCTCAAGGATCTCGAATTGCCGGATATGGAGCTTCCCGAAGACGCCGATATCGAAGGAGAAAGTCCCGAGACGGCTTCATGACATCTCGCCTACGGGTCGCCGCGGTATCGTACCTCAATGCACGACCTCTGATTCACACACTTGGCCAGTCCGATCGACTGGCCATTGATTTATTTCCACCATCGGAATGCAGTTCCCGTCTCCTGAACGGAGAAGCCGATATTGCCCTTATTCCGTCCATAGAATACTCTCGTATTCGGGAGACACGGCATTTGCAAATCATTCCCGATATTGCAATCGTCTCGAAGGGCGCGGTCCAGAGTGTGGAACTATTTTTCAATAAGGGCATCTCGACGATTTCTCGCGTGGCCGTCGATCACAGCAGCAGGACTTCCGTGGCTCTACTCCGGATCATTTTGGGCGAAAAATTCGACGTGCAGCCGGAGTTTGTCGTCATGAAGCCGGATTTGGATTCCATGCTGGCCGAAACCGATGCAGCGCTGATCATCGGGGATCCGGCGCTGGAACTTACCGATCGCATGGATAATCGGCTCGATCTCGGGGAAGAGTGGGAAGACCTGACCGACGGATTGCCTTTTGTTTATGCTTTCTGGGCGGTCCTTGCCGGCAAAGCATCGGCGCACGTTGTGGAGGATTTCGTCCGTTCCAAATCCGACGGAATCGAGGCGATTTCACACATTGCGGAGGAGTATGCCCGTCGTGAAGGAAATCTTGCATCGGAACGCTATGAAGATTATCTCCGGAAAAATATTTCGTTCGATCTTGGCCACGCGGAAAAGGAAGGACTGCGCGAATTTTACACGTACTCTTTTTATTACGGATTGACCAGGGAAGTTCCCGATCTACACTTTGTTGGCGAGCCGGTAACTTGACAATCATGGACCAAGTTCCTACTTTAAGCGGCTTTTAAGAAATTAAGGCCCGAGCCTTACGCAATTTGAGGCCGCTGAACCCCGCCAGGTCCGGAAGGAAGCAACGGTAGGTGTCACCTTGGATGTGCCGTAATCAGCTTGGGCTTATTTTTACAGGAAATCGATGTCATATTTAGTCATTGCCCGTAAATGGCGCCCCATGGTATTCGAAGACGTCGTGGGGCAGGAACATGTGACCACGACGCTCCGCAATGCGATTGCAACCCACCGAATCGGCCACGCTTATATTTTTTCGGGCCCTCGCGGTGTCGGCAAGACGACCAGTGCAAGGATCCTTGCAAAGGCGATCAATTGCGAAAACGGAGGTCCGACGCCGACTCCCTGCAATACTTGTAGTACATGCCAGGACATCACCGCCGGTCGCTACCTCGATGTACTGGAAATCGATGG
>CAYZJB010000003.1:11658-94005 GCA_964478735.1 uncultured Bacteroidota bacterium
TACTTTGATTTGCTGGAAGCGATTCATGGTCGGAATACGTCCGGGATCTTTGAGCAAATGGCGAAAATTTTGGATTCCGGCTGGGATCTCACGGAATTTTCACACGGCCTCATGGAACACGTCCGGAACCTGCTGGTCCTTCGGTCCGGCGCCGGGTCGCTTTTGACCGACGTCTTCGAAGGATACACGCAACGGCTGCGTGAACAGAGCCAGTGGTACGGCGAGCCGGACTTACTGCGAATGTTGAATCTGCTTTCCGATTGCCTGCAGCGTATGCGGTGGAGTTCGAAACCGCGGTACGTGTTCGAGATGACGCTGTTGAAGATCGCATATTTGGAAGATACGGTCTCCCTGACGGGACTGATCGGAAAACTCGAGGGCGGTACACTCACAGTCGTAGAGCAGGAAAAAAAAAAGCCTGAACCCGTCCCGGTAACTCCACCGAATCCCACCGTTACCCATTCACCGGCCTCTATCTCGACAGAATCCGAGGTAAACCTTTCTTCCGCCTGGGCGGGCTTTGTGGCCGTCGTTAAAGAAAAGAAAATTCGCGTTGGAGCTGTACTGGAACAAGCGACACCTGACGTTCTCGATGGAGACTCGTTGACCATCCGTCTCGATCCTGAACGGGCACAAGATATTCACATTGAAATTATCGAAAAAGAACGGGAGTATCTTGGAGAGCTGACAAAGTTGACTTTTGGTCGAAAGTTGAAAATCAAAGCGATCCGTGAAAATCCGGTACTGCCCGCATCATCGCCTCAGGATTCCCTTTTTGACCACTATCCGGTCGTCCACACGGAAGCCACTTCACCCGTCGTGTCCGAAGAACGAGTAAAGACAGAGCTGTTCACGTACCTGCGCAAGCTGGAGCAGGAAGCGCCGCTCAAAGATATAATTGCCCAATTGGACTGCGAACTGGTTAGTTTGGAACTGAAAAAATAAAGGAGACCATGGCCGGAGGATTAGATATGAATGAGCCTCCTGAAAGAAGCGCAACGGATGCAAACGCGCGTTGAGGAACAACAGAACCGTCTTAACCGGATTGTGGTTGAAAAAACCGGCGATGGAGGCGGCGTAAGTGTAAAAGTGAATGGAAAATTTCGCGGGATCGACATCCGTATCCGCAAGGATGTCGCGCAAAATGCCGACGGATGCCTGATTGCCGACATGGTGATGGCCTTTAATTCTGCCTTGGACGACGCGGAAGCGGAAACCGGAGTGAAAATGAATAAAATGACGGACAGTGTGCGGTCCCAACTGAAATTAGACTGACGATGCAGTTTACCTCTGAATCACTGGAACGGCTGGTTACCGAATTGTCGCGGCTTCCGACGATTGGGCGCAAGACCGCCCAGCGTCTGGCGTTTTATCTGCTCAAACAACCGAAGGAGGACGTCACTCGGCTGTCCCAGGCGCTTCTCGATGTCAAAGAGAAGATTGGGCGGTGTTCCGTGTGTTACAACGTGACGGAAACGGATCCGTGCGTTATCTGTTCCAACTCGAAGCGGGACCGGCACATGATCTGTGTTGTGGAAGAAGCCAACGACGTTCTCGCGATCGAAAAAATCGACCAGTACCGCGGTCTGTATCATGTACTGGGTGGCGTACTGAATCCGCTGGAGGGCATCGGCCCGGCCGATTTGAGAATAACTCAATTGCTTGAACGGGTGGACGGAAGCGTTAGCGAGATTATTCTCGCGATCAATCCCAACATTCAGGGAGACGCGACGGTCATGTTTCTGGTCGAGCAATTGAAGGATCGTCCGGTCCGCGTGACGCGCATTGCGCGCGGAATACCGATCGGAAGCGATCTCGAGTTTGCGGACATGAACACGCTGTCGCGTGCCATCGAAGGGCGAATGAAACTGCAATGAATTTATTTTATTTATAATAGGATTGTAATGATTCGAAAAGACTATTACGACGTGATCGTCGTCGGTGCGGGTCCGGCCGGAAGTACGGCGGCGCGTTTTGCGGGTACGGGAGGAGCGAAGGTTTTGCTTCTTGAAAAGGATCGGGAAGTTGGCGTTCCCGTGCGCTGCGCGGAAGGAGTCGGAGCCCGTGGGTTGCATCGAATCCTGGGCAAAGTGGAACCGCACTGGATTGCCGCGACCATTACGGGGTTTCGTCTCGTTGCTCCCGACGGTACGGCCGTGGACGCACGGTGGGGTGACTGTGGATATTGTTTGGATCGTCGCGTGTTCGATTATGAACTGGCCAATCTGGCGGCGCGTGAGGGAAGCGAGGTGGTGACCAAAGCCTACGTTACGGGACTGATCAAGGATGACGACGGGCGGGTCATCGGTGTACATGTTAAGCACATGGGAAACGACATGGCGGTGCGTGCAGGTATTGTAATCGGCGCGGACGGCGTCGAGTCGCGTGTCGGACGCTGGGCGGGCATCAATACGTTCACGAAAATGCGTGATATGGAATCGTGCGCGCAGTTTACCATCGCCGATCTCGACGTGGACCAGGACATGTGTGAATTTGTATTCTCCAACCAAAAAGTTCCCGGCGGTTACCTCTGGGTTTTTCCCAAGGGGAACCGGACGGCAAACGTCGGAATCGGTATCTCCGGAGAATATTCCGGAAGAAGGTCCGCGTTGAGTTATCTCACAGACTTTGTCGAAGAGCGGTTTGCCGGCAAACCCGTGTTGAGCACGCTGTGCGGCGGTGTGCCGTGTGCGTTGACCCGCAAGAAAATTTCCGGTCACGGCTTCATGCTCGTGGGCGATGCGGCCCATCAGGTGAATCCGATATCCGGCGGGGGCATCGTCAGCGGTATGTATGCCGGTATGCTGGCCGGGAAGGTTGCCCACGAAGCGGTCCGGGATGCCGACTTCAGTGCAAAGCGGTTGTCGGACTACGACCGGAGATGGGGTGATTCGATCGGGCGTGATCACGAGCGATTCTATCGCATCAAAGAAGCGGTTTTTGATTTTACGGACGACCAGCTGAATAAACTGGCACGTGAAGTATTGAAAATCCCGATGCCGGACCGCAGCCTGATGCGAATTTTCAAAGCCGCCCTCAAAGCGCGCCCAAAACTGATTCTCGATGTGATCAAACTTTTTACATGACGAAATTGGAACAACAAGTCCGGGACGCCGTCAATCATATCCGTCGCCACGTTGACGGAGATTGTTTGATTGGACTCATCTTGGGTTCCGGTCTCGGCGCCTTTGCGGATCAGTTGTCGGATGCCGTTCGTCTGCCTACACCGGAAATTCCGCATTACCCGAAGTCAACGGTGGAAGGTCACGCGGGTGAACTGGTCATTGGACGTTTGCACGGCAAGCGGGTGGCGGCGTTCAAAGGCCGCGTGCATTATTATGAGGGGTACTCGATGACGCAAGTGACTTTTGGCGTCCGTATCCTAGCACAACTCGGGATTGATACACTCATCGTCACGAATGCCGCAGGCGGCGTCAATCGCCTGTTCGAGCCGGGCGACCTGATGCTGATGACGGGTCATGTCAATTTCTTCTTCGACAACCCTCTTCGCGGGCCTAACGTCGATGCGTGGGGCCCCCGATTTCCGGACATGAGCGCTGAATACGATGAATCATTAATCGCGCTGGCGGAATCCATTGCGCGTGAACAACGGTTTCCGATTCGACGCGGCGTCTACTGGGGTGGCATGGGTCCGAGTTACGAAACACCGGCGGAAGTTCGTATGGTCGCCGCGCTCGGAGGCGACGCCGTGGGTATGTCCAGTGTTCCGGAAGTCACGGTAGCGCGCCATCACGGAATCCGGGTTCTTGGAATCAGCTGCATCACCAATAAGGCTGCCGGTCTGTCATCGGCAAAGCTATCGCATGTCGAAGTAACGGAGACCGCCGATCGGGTGAAGGAACGTTTTCAGTCGTTATTAGGTCGGTTGATTCGAGAGATACAGTAGTGGAATACTATCAGATCCTTCGCGACATTCGCCCCACCCACGCCGTCATCGATCTGACCGCTCTCGATCATAATATCCGCTCCATTCGCCGGCGAGCCGCCGGAAAAAAAATCATGGCCATCGTCAAGGCCAACGCGTACGGGCACGGGATTCTGGAAATTACACGACAGGCCGTCGCCAGCGGCGTGGATTATATCGGCGTCGGTTTTCTCGAAGAGGGTATTTTTTTGAGACAGAACGACGTGGAAGCTCCTATTCTGGTTATGGGAGGGATTCTTGGGTATCAGGTAAGAAAATTTATACAGTACGACCTTGAAATTACGGTGTCTTCGCTGGAACTCGCCCGTCAAATAGATCGGGATGCCGGCAACCAGAAAGCCCGCGTTCATTTGAAGATCGACACGGGCATGGAAAGAATCGGTGTATCGTATCAGCATGCGGTCGATTTTGTTCGAGAGGTAACGAAACTTCAACATATCGAGATGGTCGGCATCTATTCCCATTTTGCGACGGCCGACGAGAAGGATTCGCCTTTTACGGCCGTTCAACTGGAACGGTATGCACATGTTATCGACACTCTCCGGTCGGAAGGTATCGATGCTCCGCTCAAGCATATCTGCAATACCGGGGCGGTCGCCGGCATGGACGCGAACTACGGCAACATGGTTCGGCCCGGTCTGGGGCTGTACGGAATGTATCCGTCCAGGTCCAGCCCAAACGACCTTGATCTCAAGCCGGTCTTATCGCTCCTATCCAAGGTCGTATTTATCAAACGAGTTCCGGCAGATACAGGGATCAGCTACGGGCTCCTGTATCGCACCAAGGTTCCTTCCAATATCGTGACTATACCGATCGGTTACGGAGACGGCTATTCGCGTTTGTTGACGAATAATGCGGACGTCCTGATTCACGGAAAGCGATATCCTGTCGTGGGAGCCATCTGTATGGACCAACTCATGGTGAATCTGGGTGATGACAAGGCTGAAATCGGCGATGAGGTTGTTTTAGTCGGGCGAATGGGACAGGAGGAGATTATGGCTGCCGAAATTGCCGAGCGAATGGGGACCATTCCGTACGAGGTGACGTGCATGATCAATGCCCGTGTACCACGATTGTATATCGACAGCAATTCCAGTACTCCGAGGGCCCTGACGTAAGGATTCCCATCGCAAAGATTTGATTTTCAGGTAACGACCAGAAAAGCCTTGCTTCACTGCATTTGAACGACTATATTGGCACCGTTCTGAGTTGCTTATGACGGAGTGGGTTCTCAAGACCCACTTTTTTATTTCGTGGACACGAGCTTGGAAAACGACATACGAGAGCTGATCGCTCACAAAACGCGGGTACACGGACTTTACCTCGTGGAACTGAACATAAAACAGACACAGTCTCGCTTGATGATACGCGCATACGTCGATCACGAGACTGGCGTAACGATTGATGAGTGCAGCCGACTGAGCCGGGACATTGACGCGGCCATCGAGGCCGGGCGGATACTTGGAGACGCGTACACGCTGGAAGTCTCATCGCCCGGGATCGACCGCCCTCTGACGGAGGCATGGCAGTTTCGCAAAAACGTAGGGCGCAAGCTCCGGATCGATTTTTTGAACGTCCGGAGAGAGCCAGATCAGATTAAAGGGAGTTTGATCGCCGTCGAAGCGGAATGGCTGGTGATCGCTCCGTCGGGGAAGAAGAAGGACGCGGCTGAAATTCGCATTCCCATGGACCAGGTCCGGCAGGCGGTCGTGGAACTGGACTGGTGACGTTGGATTTTGAAATTTTGATTTGAATATTGGAGGACCCATGAAAGACAACCATCAGGGCGAAATCATCGACGCGTTCGCCCAGATTGCCAAAGAAAAGAACATCGAGAAGGATCAGCTGAACCTCATCATCGAGGAAATTTTCAAGATGATGATCAAAAAAAAGTACGGTACCAGCGATAACTTCGACGTCATTGTCAATCTCGAAAAAGCGGCAATTGAAATTTATCAGACCAAAACGGTCGTTGAGAACGTGGAAGATCCGATCACCCAGATCGATGTCGACGATGCGCGAAAAGTCGAGCCCTCGATGGAGGTCGGCGATGACTTCGTCGACGTGGTAGATCCCGGCAGTTTTGGCCGGCGTCTGATCATCAATGCACGGCAGACGCTGAACCAGAAGCTTCGTGACATCGAACGAAAGATCATTTACGATGAGTTTTCACAGCGAACCGGGGAGGTCGTTCTGGGCGAAATCCGCCAGATCAACCGGCATGAGTTGATCATCAGCTTTGAGCGTACGGAACTCATCATGCCGCGTGTCGAACAGATCCCCAATGAGCGGTATAAACGCGGGGATTCGATCCGAGCGATCATCAAGGAGGTCACCGACGATCCGAGAGGTCCGCGCATCATCGTATCTCGGGCAGAGCCGCTTTTCCTCATCCGTTTGTTTGAGAATGAAGTACCGGAGATCTACGACGGCATTATCGAAATCAAAGCCATTGCACGAGACCCCGGCGAGCGTACAAAGATCGCCGTCTACTCCAACGACAAGCGGATCGATGCCGTCGGCGCCTGCGTGGGTATGAAAGGCATTCGAATTCAGGCGATTGTCAAGGAACTCAATAACGAAAAAATCGACATCGTCAGCTGGAGCAACGATTCCGAGATCCTGATCTCCCGCGCCCTCAGCCCGGCCAAACCGCTGCGGGTAGAGGTAGACTCCACCGAGCGCCGAGCGCTGGCGGTCATCAACGACGAAGAGATGAGCGTTGCCGTCGGGCGACACGGCCAAAATATCAATCTGGCTTCCCGATTGACGGGGTACGACATTCAAACGATCAAATACTCTGAATTGACGGGAGCGAAAGGAAAGGAAGCAGAAGCCGAAGCAGAAGAAATGATCGAAACGGAAGAAGCGGAGATAGTTTCGGAAACACCGGTTGGACCGGCTATTGATGCGGCAGAGACAGTGGAATCGGACGATACCGTTGCGGATGAATTCGATGACGAAATTACGTCGGACACGGCGATCGGGAATATCAAAGGGGTGTCGAAAGCTGCGGCCGCAAAATTTGCCGAAGCCGGTTATACCGTTTTGCGTGACATCCCGAATATCGATGCGTTGCGTGCCGTGGACGGCGTGACGGAAAGATCTCTTAACAAGCTGATCAGTACGTACAACAAATTGCATGTCCAAGATTAACCTGAGTGAAGTGTACCCCTATGTCAAGTAAAGGCAAAAAAGTTTTTCAAATCGCCAAGGAACTTCTGGTCAGTCACCAGGAAATCATCGCTTTTCTTCAAAAGAGCGGCTACAAGTCGATCAAAACGCACATGAGCGCGGTCGACGATGAAATGCTGGAGAAAATCCTGGCGCGTTTCAGCAAAGAAAAAAAACACGCCGAGAGTTATCTCAAGCAGAAACAGAAGGACCAGGAGACGGAAGAACCGCAAGTCGCCGAAGGAGAGGAACCGGCGGTGGAAGAAGCGCCTGTCGCGGAAGCCGTTTCGGCGGTTGTAGAAGAACCCGTAGTGGTGGAGGACGTCAAAGTGGAAAAGACGATCGTCGAAGACCATACCGGCAAGGCGGCCGTCGCCATGCGTGGTACGGACTTTCACACCGACGATCTGGAGAAAAAAGAGGCGCCCGGCGAAAAGAAAAAAGTGGACTTGCTGGAGTCGCTGAAGTCGTCTCAGAAATCAATCGAAGAATTTAAACAAGCCTTCGAAAAAGCCCGTTTGCAGTTGGAACGTCAGGCGTTGAAGGATCAGGAGGGCCGCCGCGGTCGACGCAAAAAAGAAGGCGAGGAAGAAGAACCGCAGCCGGCGACGGAGGTTGCTGCAAAAGGAAAGAAGAAAAAGAAAAAGAAAGCCAAAGTTGACGACCGGGACGTCGAGGCGGCGATTCGTGAAACGCTTGCCAAAATGGAGGAAACCGGCACGCTGGGCGAGGAACGTCAGAAACGCAAGCGGCGCCGTCGCGAAGAGCGCGAATCGCACGAAGTGGAAGACGGTGAAGACAACATCCTGGAAGTCCAGGAATTTATTTCGGTCCACGAACTTGCCGATCTGATGGAGGTTGAACCTTCCGAAGTCATCAAGACGTGCATGTCACTCGGACTGATCGTTTCGATCAATCAACGTCTTGAAATGGACACCATTACGTTGGTGGCGAGTGAATTCGGTTTCCAGGTGGAGAAATCAGAGCAATTCCACAGCGAAGAATTGGAAGAAGAAGTTGCGGAAATCGAATCGGCAGAAGCCGTGTCGCGCCCTCCGATAGTGACGATTATGGGCCACGTCGACCACGGTAAAACGTCGCTGCTGGATTATATCCGGCGGGCGAACGTCGTAGCGGGAGAAGCCGGCGGCATCACGCAGCACATCGGTGCCTACGAAGTGGAGTTGTCGGACGGGAGGCACATTACCTTTCTCGACACGCCGGGTCATGAAGCGTTTACGGCCATGCGCGCACGCGGCGCTCAGGTGACCGACATCGTCGTCATCGTCGTCGCGGCCGACGACAACGTCATGCCGCAAACGGTCGAAGCCATTAATCACGCACAGGCCGCTTCGGTTCCCATTATCATCGCCATCAACAAAATCGATAAACCGGATGCCAATCCGATGAGGATCAAAACCCAACTTTCGGAAAAGAACATTCTCGTCGAAGAATGGGGCGGCAAATATCAGTGTGTCGAAATTTCATCCAAAAGCGGGCAGAACATTCCAGTGTTGCTCGAGAAAATTTTGCTTGAGGCGGAGGTCATGGAGTTGAAGGCGCCGGTTGCGACGCGCGCCCGCGGAACGGTTATCGAGGCGAGACTGGACAAGGGCCGCGGTGCCACGGCGACGGTTCTGGTCGAAGCGGGAACCCTGCGCGTCGGGGATCCGTTCATATGCGGAATCTACGCCGGACGCGTCAAGGCGATGTTCGATGAGCGCGGAAATACCCTGGAGCAGGTCGGCCCGGCGACACCGGTTCAGTTAATCGGCTTCGATGGAGTACCGCAGGCGGGAGACCAGATGGTCGTGACGAAAAATGAAAAAACGGCCCGCGACCTGGCGACCAAGCGCCAGCAGTTGAAGCGGGAACAGGATCATCGCCGCGTGCACCACTTGACGCTGGATGAAATTTCTAAACAGGTGCGCGAAGGAAAGATCGAGACACTGCCGATCGTATTGAAAGGCGACGTCGACGGTTCCGTCGAAGCGTTGTCGGACTCGATCATGCGCATTCCGAGCCAGGAAGTCAAAGTCGAGATCATTCACCGCGGGGTGGGAGCGATCACGGAATCGGACGTACTGTTGGCCAGCGCATCCGGTGCGATCGTGATCGGTTTCCACGTCCGCCCCAACCTCAATGCGAGGAAAATTGCAGAGCGGGAAGAAGTGGATATTCGATATTATAACATCATTTACGACTGCATAGAGGATATCCGTAAGGCGCTGGAAGGTCTGCTCGAACCGGAATTCGCAGACAAAACAACCGGGACCGTCGAAGTCCGTGAAATTTTCAAAATTTCCAAAATCGGAACAGTGGCCGGATGTTATGTTGCCGACGGAAAGATCAACCGGACGCAGCCGATCCGGCTTCTGCGAAGCGGTGAGGTGGTCCATGAAGGAAAGCTGGCCAGCCTCAAACGATTTAAGGATGACGCTCGGGAAGTCAGCGCCGGTATGGAGTGTGGCGTCACGATCGACAATTACAACGATATCAAAGTAGGCGACGTCATTGAGTGTTATGAGCGCATTGAAACCAAGCGCACGCTGACCGTTTGACGATGATGGTCGGAGTATGCCGGATGGACCTTTTCATCCATTCGAGCGGTTCGCTCAAAGAAAAACGCTTTGTCGTGAAAAGCATCAAAGATAAGATTCGCCAACGGTTTAACGTTTCCGTCGCCGAGGTGGACCATCTGGACAAGTGGCAGCTGGCCGGGATCGGCATTGCCGTCGTGGCCAATGAGCAAAAATTTCTGGACAGCGTCATGACGGAAATTTTAAAACTGATCGAAAGCCGCGGCGATGTGGAAATTGCGTCCCGGTCGTTGGAGGTATATTGACCATGAACCAGAGAAGCGAACGGGTGGCCGAATTGATCCATCGACAGCTCAGCGGGATCATCAGTTTCGAAATGCGTGATCCGAGGATCAAGGAAATTACAATTACGAGCGTCACGTTGACCCCTGATCTTCAAATGGCCAAAGTGTATTTTACCTGGCCCGGCCCGGAAATATCACGTAAAGGAATTCGTACGATCCTTAATCGTGCCGGCGGCTTTTTTCGGGCGAAATTAACCGAAAAAGTCGAGTTGAAGTACATCCCTCAAATTCATTTCTACTACGACGACTCCCAATCCGCCATGCAACGCATGGAAGACCTGTTCAAAGAAATCAAAGGCGGTGAGTAGTTCGTTTGCCTATCCCGTCCTCGACCGGCATACCGCGAAAGACCTCTTGATGACTATCACCGGCGAAGCGTGCCGCGAATTTTTCGAGCAAGGCAGAGCCATTTTGATCGACAAACCGGCGACATGGACGTCATTCGACGCCGTTCACAAGGTCCGGCGATTGACCCGTGCTCGACGCGTCGGCCACAGCGGAACTCTGGATCCGTTTGCGACGGGGTTGCTCATCGTTTGCACCGGAAAAGCGACCAAAAGCATATCGGCCCTGCAAGGATTGACGAAGTCTTACGAAGCCGTGTTTGAATTCGGAATGGAAACGGACACGCTGGATTGTGACGGACAGGTCACGGAGACGACGGATCGAATTCCCTCACTGCACGATATCGAATCCGCACTCGATGCTTTCCGAGGTCTCATCGATCAGGTACCGCCGGCCTTTTCGGCGCTCAAGGTCGGAGGGCAACCGTCGTATCGACTGGCGCGAAAACAAAAAGCCGTTCCGCTCCAACCTCGTCGCGTCGAAGTTTTAAAGTTCGATCTCATCGATATGAACGACCGTTCGGTACGCGTTATTGTAACCTGTTCAAAAGGCACGTATATCCGATCTCTTGCAAGGGACTTGGGACGTGCGTCCGGTTCCCTGGCCTTCGTTAAATCGTTACGCCGAACCGCCATCGGACCGTACGGTATAGTCGACGCGTTACGAATGGATGAATTTCAATCCCTGATTCCAACGAAAGATTTCCGTGCGAATCATTCATGATCTGAAAGAACTGGAGGATCGTGCTCCGAGCGCGATTACACTCGGGACATTTGACGGCGTACACCTCGGTCATCGAAGCATACTGAACGTCCTGCATTCTACGGCCGAGACGCGTCGACTACGATCGATTCTGATCACGTTTGAACCGCATCCGCAGCTCGTTCTGCGGCCTCATCGCATTCCTGAACTGAAATTACTGACCACGACGGAAGAAAAGCTTGAACTCCTGAAAACGGCAGGCGTGGATTTGTGCTTTGTAATGAAATTTACCGCCGATATGGCTTCGATGACGGGCGAATCGTTTGTCCGGAAAATCCTTTTTGAAAGCATGGGGATGCGGGTGTGCATTCTCGGTCACGACCACGCCTTTGGAAAGAACCGTAGCGCCCACTATGATACGGTAAGAGATATGGGCCTGGAGTTGGGTTTCGACGTGGTAAAGATCGAGCCGGTGCAGCCTTCGGGTCAGTTGATCAGCAGTACGGTAATCCGAAATCTGATTCGGGACGGGGACATCGCAAAAGCGAACGGTTTTTTGGGCCGCCCGTACGGAATTTCCGGAACAGTCATCGAAGGAGCAAAACGCGGCCGACAGATCGGGTTTCCGACCGCCAATATCGACGTTCCGGACCATAAACTGGTTCCGAAAAACGGCGTCTACGCATGTCTTGCCCGAATAGGCGATCAGTCGATAAAAGCCATGGTCAACATCGGAGTGCGTCCGACGTTTAATAACGTCGCTCTTCCGACGGTTGAAGCGCATCTTCTGGATTGGTCTGGGAACTTATACGGTATGCGATTGGAGTTGCAGTTTCTTGATCGTATACGCGATGAGCGCCGTTTTGAGTCGGTTGATGCCCTTCGGGTGGCTATTCAGGATGACGTGAAAACAGCGTTAAAACAAGTATTTACAAATATTTAGATATACAAAATTTAGGTTGCTAAACGGGGATCATTTTTATATATTGCGCGAGCTAAAATAAGAAAACGTGAGGATTTACGACATGGCAATGACACGACAGGCAAAGACCGACTTGGTCACCAAGTATGGTGGATCGGCGGCCAATACCGGTAAGACGGAGGTCCAGATCGCACTGCTGACCCAGCGAATCAACGATCTAACCGTCCACTTGCAGTCCAACACCAAGGATCACAGTTCAAGACGCTCACTTCTGAAGATGGTGGGGCAGAGAAAGCGGCTGCTCAATTATCTGACCAAGAAGGATATTGAAAAGTATCGAGCGTTGATTACCGAACTCGGTATTCGAAAGTAGTCAAAACGCAAAAGTTAAACGGAAGTTTAACTTTTGTCGTTTATGGAGCAGTTCAAACTTTTGGAGCATGAATGATTATCAAAAAAGAAATAGAGATCAACGGACGCACGCTGACCATCGAAACGGGACGTGTGGCGCGCCAGGCGCACGGCGCCGTTACGGTACAATACGGTGACACCATGGTACTGGCGACGGCGGTTTCTTCGTACGAACCCAAGGAAGGTGCAGATTTTTTTCCTCTGACGGTGGATTACCGTGAGAGTGCATATGCCGCCGGTAAGATACCGGGCGGTTTTTTCAAACGTGAAGGACGACCGTCGGAGAAAGAAATTTTGAGCAGCCGGCTCATCGACCGACCCGTTCGCCCGCTGTTTCCCGAAAACTACATCTACGATACCGTCGTGGCGGTCAACGTGATTTCCAGCGATCAGGAAAACAACGGAGACGTGCTCGGCGGCATCGGGGCCTCCGCGGCGTTGTCCATCAGCGACATTCCTTTTCTCGGCCCCATCGCGTCCGTCCGCGTGGGTCGCGTCAACGGCCAGTTCGTCATCAATCCTACCTTCAAGGAACTGGAAGAAAGCGACATGGAAATCATCGTGGCCGGAACGAAATCATCCATCACGATGGTGGAGGGAGAGGCCCGAGAAATTTCCGAAGAGGAAATGCTGACGGCGATTCAGGCCGGACATGCCGTCATCAAACAAATCGTCGAGATCCAGGAGTCGCTGATGGCGGAACTCGGGATTACCAAACGGGAAGTGGCGCCCCCGCCGGTCGATCAAGCGTTTATCGCTCAACTGACAGCCATGGCGCAGCCGGTCGTGCAGGAAGCCAACAAGATAGAAGCCAAAACCGAACGTAATGCGAAACTGAAAGAGCTGAAACAGCAACTGGTCGCTCAGTTTCTCGAAACACATCCGGACGTGGAAACCCAGGCATCGAAAGTCATCGAGGACCTGCAGTATCGCGATATGCGCCGCATGATCCTCGAGGACAAAAAGCGGTTGGATGGCCGCTCGACGACGGCGATTCGTCCGATCACGTGCGAGGTCGGATTACTCCCACGCGCACACGGTTCCGCGCTTTTCACTCGCGGTCAGACGCAGGCACTGGTTGCCACGACGCTGGGCACGAAGATCGATGAGCAAATGATCGACGGCGTGGACGGAGAGTCGTCGAAACGATTCATGCTGCATTACAATTTTCCGGGATACTCCGTCGGAGAGGCGCGGGTGTCGCGGGGACCGGGGCGGCGCGAAATCGGCCATGGAAACCTGGCGGAACGTGCGTTGAAAAACATGCTGCCGGCGGATCTGGATTTTCCATACACCGTGCGGATCGTCAGCGACATTCTCGAATCCAACGGATCGAGTTCAATGGCCTCCGTTTGCGGCGGGTCACTTTCTCTGATGGACGCCGGCGTTCCGATCCGTGACGCCGTGGCGGGCATCGCGATGGGACTGATCAAAGAAGAGAACCGCTACGCCATTCTCAGTGATATTCTGGGCGACGAAGATCATCTTGGCGACATGGATTTCAAAGTCGCGGGCACGGCCAAAGGCATTACCGCCTGTCAGATGGACATCAAGATCCAGGGTATTTCCGCGGAGATCATGCGGGAGGCTCTGGCGCAGGCGAAGGAAGGACGGATGCACATTCTCAACGTGATGAATCAGACCCTTGCGCAACCGCGTCCGGATATTTCCAAATACGCACCGAAGATCATTACACTGAAGATCAAGGTCGACCAGATCGGACTGGTGATCGGCCCAGGCGGCAAAACGATCCGTGAGATCATCGAAAAATCGGGTGCACAAATCGATATTTCCGAAGACGGGACGGTCATGGTGGCGTCCCCTAACGCGGAAGGCAACGAAATTGCCGTCAACCTGATTCACGGCCTGACCGCTGATGCTGAGGTTGGCAAAACGTACAAAGGCCGGGTCAAGAAGATTACCGAGTTCGGTGCGTTCGTGGAGATTCTTCCGGGCAAGGAAGGGTTGCTCCATATTTCGGAAATCGATCACAAACGTGTCCAGCGGGTAGATGAGTATATGAAACTGGGAGACGAGGTCGAAGTCCTGCTCCAGGAGATCACGACCCGTGACGGCAAAACCAAATATGAACTGAGCCGCAAAGCGTTGTTGCCGAAGCCGCAGAAGGTTCATCAGAACAATTAGCACGGAAAAGGCATTTTATTGAAAAAAAAGAAAAATTTCGTGGCCTCGTTCATCGAATCGAAGTCGGGTGCGTCAAAAACCGTCTACGACGACCAGCAGTTTGCCAAGCTCAAACTGGACAACGGCCTGACGTTGATTTCTCAGAACATGCCGCATTTGCGCTCGATTTCGATCGGTGTGTGGGTATTAGTCGGGAGCCGGTACGAAAAGCCGGCCCAGATGGGCATTTCGCACTTCATCGAACATTCGGTATTTAAGGGAACCCGAAAGCGGTCTGCGTTAAAAATCGCCAAAGTTCTTGAAGAGGTTGGCGGGAGCCTCAATGCGTTCACCAGTAAAGAGAACACGTGTTACTACGCCAATATCTTAAGCGAAGACCTTTCGCTCGCCGTGGACGTACTGGCCGATCTCGTGACCGGTGCGACGTTCGGCGACAAGGAGATGGAAAAGGAAAAACTCGTTGTTGCGGAAGAGATTCGGGACAACGAGGACTCTCCTGAAGAATATATCCAGGACGAATTTTACTCGGCCCTTTTTCCAAACCATCCCCTGGGGTTCAATATTCTCGGAACCCAGGCAACGGTGCAAAACTTTACCCGTGATGCCGTCGAGAATTACTATCGAAAGTATTACGTGCCTTCCAATATGATCGTTTCCGTCGCGGGTCACTTCGATCAGGCAAAACTGGAGGCGCTGGTCACGAAGCGGTTTCGTTTTTTGAAAGCTCACAATAACAGGTCCTACTGGCCATCGGGGTTCAAAACCTATTCGGCACGGGCTTTCAAAGGCCGCCGCCGCCGGATCAGCAAAAAAATCTCGCAGGCCCACGTCTGCATGGGTTTTCCACTGCGAATGACGTACGATCATCTCAAAAAGTTTGAAATGCTGGCGCTGAACACGATCATCGGCGGCGGGATGAGTTCGCGTCTCTTCCAGCGGATTCGTGAGCGGAATGGCCTGGCGTACTCGATCTACAGTTTTCTTGATTTTATGTACGACATCGGATTGTTCGGCGTCTATCTGGCCACAGACAAGAAAAAGGTCGACCGTACCGTGGAGAAAGTGAAGGACGAACTTCGTCGGCTGATCAGCCAGCCGATCCGCCCGCACGAATTGAAGATGGCCAAATCGCAAATCAAAGCGAGTCTGCTTTTTGGCCTCGAGAGCACTTCGACACGTATGATACGCCTTGCCAAAAATGAAATTTATCTCCGTCGCAAGCTCAACGTGGCGGAACTGGCTTCCAGAGTGGACCGAATGCGAATAGACGACGTGGAATCGATGGCCCGCATGATTGCCGACCGTGTCGATTCCATGCAGGTGACTGTACTGAGCTAACACCTATTCCTCAGGAGACGGGCTATGATTATCGGAGTACCCAAAGAAATCAAAACGCGTGAAAATCGTGTCGGACTTTTGCCGGTAGGGGTTTCGGAACTGCGCAAACACGGACATACCGTTCTTGTTGAAAAAAATGCAGGCATGGGAAGTGGCTTTGACGACAAATCGTACATTGAAGCTGGTGCCCAGATTGTCGATTCGGCTAAGGACGTGTACGGCAAATCCGAAATGATCATCAAGGTCAAAGAACCGATCGCTCCGGAGTATCCGTTGCTTCGCGAAAACCAGATTGTTTTTACTTATTTCCACTTTGCGGCGGATCGGACGCTTACCGAAGCGGTCCAGAAATCGAAATGTATCGCCGTTGCGTACGAGACCGTCCAGCGGTCGGACCGAAAACTGCCGTTGCTCGATCCGATGAGCGAGGTTGCCGGGCGAATGGCTGTACAGCAGGGTGCAAAGTATCTCGAAAAGACATACGGAGGGCGCGGGCTGCTGTTGAGCGGGGTCCCCGGAACCGATCCGGCAACGGTCGTCATCATAGGGGGAGGTGTGGTCGGTACCAACGCGGCGAAAATCGCCGCAGGGTTTGGCGCACACGTCCTGATGTTGGACATCGACCTGTACCGGCTGCGGTATCTCGACGACATCATGCCCAAAAACGTAACGACAATGATGTCCAATGCTTATAACATTGCCAAAGTCATACGGACTGCCGACGTCGTCATCGGTGCGGTTTTGATTCCCGGCGCCAAAGCGCCGCATCTCGTGACGCGGGAAATGCTGCGTACGATGCGGCCCGGAGCCGTCGTCGTCGACGTAGCGGTCGATCAGGGCGGGTGTTTTGAAACGACGAAACCGACGACACATGAGGACCCGATTTTTATCGTCGACAATATCGTTCACTACTGTGTGGCCAATATGCCTGGCGCCGTTCCGTTTACTTCTACGGTTGCTTTGACCAATGCAACGTTGCCCTATGCGATTCAACTGGCCAACAAAGGCTGGGAAGCCGCTTGCCGTGAAAATCGTGAGCTCTTGCTGGGGCTGAACATGATTCAAGGCAAGATCGTCTACAAAGGCGTTGCGGAAGCGTTTGACTTGCCGTATTATCCCATCGAAGAGGTTCTAAAATAAATCCTATCTTCTTGGCGTTGCCGGGATGAATGCAATCAAAGTCAAGATCAGTCGTCGTCATGCGGACGATCTGGAACTTCCGGCGTACATGACGCCGGGCAGTGCCGGACTGGATCTACTTGCCCGTGTCGATGAAAGTGTGCAAATCAATGCGGGCGCTCGTGCCATGATTTCAACCGGCATTTCCGTTGAAATTCCTTCCGGGTATGAAGCACAAGTCCGGCCCCGAAGCGGCCTCGCGGCCAGGCACGGGGTGACGGTATTGAATTCTCCGGGTACGATTGACAGCGACTACCGCGGTGAAATTAAGGTTGTTCTGATCAATCACGGGACGGAACCGTTTATCATAAACCGTGGTGACCGTATTGCACAGCTCATTTTCTCACCGGTTACACGCATCGAATGGGATGAAACCGAATCGCTGGTGGACACGGTGCGCGGAGATGGCGGGTTTGGCCATACCGGAATGAACTCATGAAACTGGCGCTCGTCTATCATAAAATTCATCCTCGATCCGATTTCGGTCTGTCAACCGTTACACCGAACACGTTTGCTCGTCACCTGAATTATCTGGTAGAGACCGGCTTCGAATTTACGACATTATCGCAATTGCAGTCTTCATCAGCCCCTAAGAGTTGCGCACTTGTCTTTGATGATGCTTATGACGGTATTCTGCAATTCGCCATACCCATCATGGAAAACTTTAAGTGTACCGGGACAATGGCTGTTATTACTGATTATGTTGGCAAACAAAATACGTGGGACGTTCCACTGGGGCCAAGGAGCGTTCATTGCGACTGGTCGGAACTGACGGCGCTGAGTAAACAGGGATGGGAGATGGCATCCCATTCATGCACGCACCGTGCCCTCATTCGATTAAGTAAACGAGAACTCGATCACGAGTGTGGCAGCTCCAAGCGGATCCTGGAGGATAAATTGGGAGCAGGGATTTACCATTTTGTGTATCCGTTTGGGAGTCGTAACAGACGAACCGACGAAAGTGTTCGAAAAGCAGGTTATCGCGGTATGAGCGGTTTTTTCGCATTCTCGGATCCGGAGTGGATCGTTCGGCGTCCCGTTTACCGCTGCGATAGCGTGGATGCGATCCGTCGGAAAATCAATGGCCACTGGGTAGAAACGGTCAAGGAGTCGTTTATTCAATTCTGGTCCCGTGCGTCCGTTTTTTGTCAACCGATCTGGATTTGAGATGGAATCGATCGAAAAACTGTATTACACCATTGGCGAAGTGGCCGAGACGACCGGACTGAAGCAGTACGTATTGAGATATTGGGAATCCGAATTTCCTCAACTTCAGCCCATCAAAAACCGGTCGGGAAATCGTGTTTATACAAAAGAAGATATAGACATCGTCCAGAAGATCAAAAGATTGCTCTACGAAGAAAAGTATACGATTGAGGGTGCCAAACGCCGGTTGTCCGAGCCGGAAATGCCACAGCGTAATGAAGAGCAAATTCGTGAAACCCTGAACCGTATCCGTCTAGATGTTCGGCGAATGATGGACAACCTGGACGGGGGTGAAAGCTAAAATATATCTTGCATTTAGAAGGCGCGGCTATTATAATTAGCCCGCTTTTTTGGGCACGTAGTTCAATTGGTTAGAGCACCGCCCTGTCACGGCGGAAGTTGCGAGTTCGAGCCTCGTCGTGCCCGCTCCAACCGTATCGTTTGATGCGGTTTTTTTATTTTCCATCGAACAAGCTGAAACCGAACAGTACGGTTGCATAAAAACGCCATTCTTTTCCATTTCGCACGGGCTGGGGAACCTTGATCAGATTGCCTCCGCCGTCGACTTGAGTGACAAGAGGGCCAAACGTCGTGAACTTATCCAGTCCGTAGGCGGCCCGCAACGCCACTCGGGTGGGATAAACGTAAAACGAATGAATTTCCGCACGGAGTTCCACGCCGATGTCCTTCTTAAAATCGTGAAGCGTATTCCACGTTGTTTTATCACTCCAGGCATTACCCCATCCGGCATACAGGGCGCCGAACACTTTATCGAAGTATAGAAATCCAAGACTTTTGTCGATCCGTCGCCAGATCGGGAACCGGTAATGAAGCATTGTCAGCAACATCCGGCGTCCCTCGATGCTGTAGAAAGAGTAACCTTTGAGACCGGGTAACCCGCCGCCGAAAAAGTGATAAAAGCTGTCGACACGGGATGGAATGAACGACGCTTGAACTTGGAGTTCGATCGAATGATGACTGATCGGGGATGGAATAAATTCCGACCAGATGTGCTCCAGGCGGAAATGCGATGTTTTCTCGTACAATTCGTCCGTCGACCCGGTTTCGGAATTGAAAGCGAAACCTTGAATGAGGTTGTCCGCATAATACCCGTATCGCAGGTTGAAGCGCCGTCCTCCCCGGGGATTGATGTCGCCGTCCACTGCGGGGAGTAATGTATTCAGTGTCCACGACGCCCACACATCGTTACCGAAAAAATATTTGATTGCCCCCGTTGAGGGGATCGACTCATAGCGGCCGGATCGAAATTCTTTCCCGCTGATTTTTACGAAATATTCCGGATGAGCAAACACGATTCGTAAATCACGAGGCGCCGTTAAACCCAGGTCGATTCCGACGTCGATTTCGCGCAATTCGAAGGTGTTCTTTTGTATGGACTCGTTGACGACAATGGCATCGTTGGTTGGATCGGCGTTGTCTTTGAAGGATTGGGATCGCCGAATGTTATACAATTCCAAAAACAGAACCGGGCCGTGACCGGAATATTCGAGGACCGCAAAGGCATCGCGATCCAAATCCGGCCCGCCGATCATCAGCCCGCCAAAAAACGATGATTTATTCAAAAAATCGGCCGAATAGACATAAAATCCAGGTTTGATTATGCCGTAGTCCAACCGCACAATCGGAAGGATGGAGAAACTTTGAAAGACGGTTTTGTAGGGTTTGGAGGGCAGGTCGTTCAGGTTTAATTCACCGATCGTCCGATCAACCCAGCGTGACGGATAGTTTATTCCCGTCAGCAAATTCGGGTTTGAGACGTCGTATGCAAGATCGTCGATCGTAAGCGGTTGTATCGAATCCAAAATGTTCAGGGAATAGGCATTCGCATGGTAAATCGAAAAGATCACCGCTCCATCGGGTGATGTCGATGGATAAAAACACCCGCCCATCGTATGGGTCAACGGTTCCTCGAGGCCCGACTGCAAATCTTTACGATACAGATTGAAAACGCCCGTACGATCGCTGGAGTAAACAAGGAAGCGGCCGTCCGGACTTATCGCCGGCGAACGATCATCGCCTCGGGAGTCAATCGCATCGGAAAATTGAAGGGTATTCAGGTCCAGTAGACGAATCGCACGTTCTCTGTCGCGGGACCAGTCAAAAAAGATCCGTTTGCCGTCGGGATGAAAAACGGGACGATAAATTTGCGTTCCGTCGGTATGATGCGTCAGGAATATGATCCGAGCTCCGTCGGGAATATTTCTATCTGATGAAATCGATGCGTCGATGGTAAGAGGGTCGATCCCGCGGAGCAGAACGAGGTTCTGGTCGCCATCGCCGTTCATGACGGCGGCCACCGAAGAATCGATCGACGATATCGCGGGCGCGCTCAGCCGCATCCCGCGCGTCAGCCGTATGGAAAGGCGGTTTTCGATATCATACACGTAGAGATCACTGACCGATGCGTGATGGGCATTGTCATCGCTGATACGGGAATAGAGGATTCGCCGGCCATCCGGTGTCCATGTCATGGGACCGTTTACCCCATGATCAATTTCTGTAAGACGGCCGGAGGCGCGTTCCATGACAAAAAGGCGGGTCTGACTGAGGTAATCGCGTCCACGATTCGATAGAAATGCAATTCGTTCTCCATTCGGTGAAAAGGCAGGAAGGAAATTGGCCGTACCTTCATTGAATATGGAGCGTCCCTCTTGTCGTGACGATGAGGCGCTCTTTTCCTGGCCGGTGTAAAACTGACAGATGTGCTCGGTCCAGTCCGAATACAACGTTTGTAACGGAAATCCCGTGGCCGATTGAACTGCCGACTCAAAAGATTTGAACAGCTTTCGATTCTCCGTACAGATCCGTGCGATCACATCTTCTCCGAATCGGCTGCAGAGATAGGCCACGAAAGCATAGCCGCTGTTATAGGCGGATTCATTACCGATACTGTTCTTGCCGAACGTGTTCATTTCTCCCAGGCTGAGCAACGTTCCCGTCAATGCGCGTTGGCGGAGGATCATGTCGCGGTGAGAATCCCAAAATTCGTGGCCTAGGCGTACCGATTGGTACTGAGCCACACCTTCGGCAAACCAGACGGGAACCGTAACGCCGGAGAGGGGATATGACGTAACGACATTTGGAAATCCTCTCAGTACGTCTTTACGCCTCTCTTTTTCGTATCCAATCGCCTGGAGATAAAAAGCCGGAACACGTTTGGGCAATTTCATCATGGTCTGGATCGAGAACATATGGGCCAGCTCGTGCGTGACCACATTATACAACCAGTGGTGATTTCCCCGCAGATCATAGTCGAGATTGGTCGCCCAGATTTCGAGTTTGTTGTCGTAATAATAGGCGCTTCCGTTGGAGTAATCGTCGGTGTCTCGAATAATGATGTGGATGAGACCGGGGCGGTACTGATACAACTCCGCGAGCGGTTCGTACACTTCTTCAGCGATCTGGGCTACGCGCTGGGCCGTACGTCGCGGGCCGGCGGAGAGTACGTACTCGGAAGAATCGGACGTATGATAGTGAATCTGGAAATGAGGAGTTGTGATCGTCCACCACGACAGTTCCGGATGGCCCCACGGTTCAGGTTGTGCCGACACATGAGATGTAAGCAAAAAAACAAACAGTATTATGCGTCGTTTCATGAAACCGCCTTCTCAAAAGTGATGTGAAGCCAACCGTCTTCATAACGGGCGCGAACGGGGTACATTCCTGCGAGAGAATCGGGGATAGCATAGCGGCGCATGTAATGGCGGACCCGAATCCAAAGTTCGCCGCCCTGTTTATTCAATTCCATTGCTTCAGAATCGAGATGAGGAATAAAAACGGAAAAATCGGCATGTCCCGGGGATTGCTTCAGTTTGACCAGCGGTTGATGGAAAAGCAAGTCGGCGGGATCGTCCTCGTCGTATATCTGTCGTCCGATGTCGATCAAATCATCGGCATTGCCGATTTCGTGGTCCAGCATCAAAACTTCGCGTACGGGAATCGGGTTGAACGTTTCGTAGATGTCTTCACGATACGTTTTCTGCGTTTGGCTCCATGCGTCCAAAAATGTTCCGGCCGACGGCGGAATAATACGATTGACGATCACGCAGTCGACGGTGAAACCGAACAAACTAAGGTAAGTCAACGTTCGCTTGGTTTCTGCAACGATCATTTTTTCCGGCTGGGTTACGAGCCGGACGGAAGTAACGGCATCCTGGGTCAACATGCGCTGCATATCTAGCAGTTTACGCAGCAGATCCTGCCACGCTCGGGCGACTGCTTCCGGTGCCACGACGACCCGAAGTGATTTCGAAACTTTCGACGCCGGGCGAATGACCGGTGACACAAGGTATTTTTCGAGATATGTCGTGATTTTAAGCGCGAGAGAAATCGCTTGATGCAAGCCCAGTAGTCGCAGGCTTTCACCGGTTGGAGCCATATCAACGATAACCACGTCATAGGGATGGTTGCGGATGGCGTCGTGAAGGCGTAGGAGACTGAAAAGGTTATCCAGTCCTGGTATCATGGCCAGTTCCGCCGTAACCGGCTGATCGGCGCCAAGGGCAATGATCAACGAGGTGAGGTAATCCCGAATCTGTCCCCAGTTTTGTTCGAGTTCGTGATGGGGATCGATTTCCAAAACGGATAGATTCGCCGGGATCGACGGGAGAAGTTCAATGCAATCCCGTATGGAATGTGCCGGGTCGGTACTTACAAGAAGAACGCTCCGATCGGCACGGACGGTTTTTAAAGCGGTCGCTGTAGCCGTCGTCGTTTTTCCAACACCGCCTTTGCCCGCAAAAAAGATGATTCGGGTAGACCTCAATCCGATTCCGATCTGAAGAGTATGTTCAAAATATCGTTTTCTATTGACCGGTTCGGTCGTTCGGTTATGCGGCCGATTTCTGCTCCGTTCTGCAGAAAAACCATTGTCGGGACTCGTGTGATGCCGTACCGGCCGCTCATTCCTTCGCGGTCACGTTTGGAGCGGTCGAGGCCGTAGAGCGAGTACGTGAGCCGTTCGTTGTCGGTCTGGTCGATGATCCGCAAGAATGCAGGGAGGTGACGCTTGGAGTCGATGCACCACGTCCCTACAAACACTCGAATTTCGGTCACGATTGGATAATGTTTTAGACGAGTTAGGGTTGCGCTGTCAGGCACGTAAGCATCGTATTGATCACGAAAAATCGCAAAATGTTCAAACAAGGACGTGCGGGTCATCGGGCCCAGAAGCATGGCTTCGCCGTCGACGACCCGAAGCGGTGACGGAGATGCCGTTTTGAAACTTGACGTGCAACCAAGGTGCAAAAAACCAAGTACAATCAGGATTCTCGAGATCGTCGGCGACCCGTTACCAGTGAGACCCATATGCTTACCTCGTATAAAAGGACAATCGGTACGGCAACAACAAACAGCGTAATCATATCCGTTGTCGGCGTCACAATGGCGCTGATGACGAGAGCGGCAACCACCGCGTGTCGCCAGTACTTTCGCATAAACTTATGGTTGAGAATTCCAAGCCGGGTCAGAAAGTAGGCCAGGAGCGGCAATTCAAACGTGAGACCGCTGATCAACATAAAGCCGGTGACAAATCCCAGATACCCGTCGACATCGATCATGTTTTCAACGCGAATCCCGAGTTCCGGATCGATGTCACCCATGCTCAACAGAAAATTCAATGCAATCGGCACGACAACCAGGTAAGCAAAAACGGCTCCGATCACGAACGAAAGCGTGCCAGAAACGATGATCGGAATGGCCATCCGGCGTTCCCTTTTGCGCAGTCCCGGTGAAATGAATCGCCAGAGATGAAATAAAATGACAGGAAGTCCCAGAATGATACCGGTAATGAGCCCGACCTGGATTTTAACCATCATCAGTCCTTGAACCTGTGTGATTACCGGGCGCATCAAATCAATTGGCGGACGTATGCCGGGAAGGAGGATCGGCGGATAGAGTAAAAACTTGATAATCGTGTTGCTGATCGCGAAACTGGCGGCCATCAATAGGAGAACCGTCGTCAGAATAGCAATCAGGCGTCGGCGGAGTTCGTCCAGATGCTGGAGAAAACTCATCCGGCTGGCTTCCAATTCCATGTCTTCCGGGGGCACTCCGGACGGCGCGTCGTCGTTCGTTTTTGGAATTCGTTCCTGCGTCATCAGAATAGCTTTTCGTAATCCGTCTCAGAGCGCGAGACTCTCGGCCGATCGATCCAGTAGGAGGAACGTTTATTTTCAATTCGCCGTTGCATGGGATCCTTTCCGAGCAGGCGCATGATCAGTGAAATGGGAGTAACGAGGGTCAAAAAAATTACGATGAGTATAATACGAGACAAAAAATAGCCGATCACGGCGGCAATCGAGGCAACGACTACATAAAATGGTTTTACGAGGCCCGGTCCCACAAAAGCGATGAGAACCAGAATCAACCCGGCCCCTCCCCACATCGGCCATAGACCGTTTGATTTCATCCAGGCAAGCGCAGAAAGACCAACGCTCAGTATCCCAAGAGCCAGCGTAAAATTTCGTAACGCCGGACGAGATCGGTTAAGATGTCGGATTTCGTACGAAAGGTCTGAGAGAATGTTTTTCATCAATCGAGTACAAACTCCTTCATCCATTCTTTATTATCGACAACTTTCGGTTGATCGGACTTGCTCAGAAGAAAATTATCCAGGACAAGATAGTCCATTTCCGTGCGCATAAAACATCGATATGCGTCCTGGGGGGAACAGACGATCGGTTCGCCACGGACGTTGAACGACGTGTTCACAATGACCGGACATCCCGTTTTTTCATAGAACTTGTGCAAGAGTTCGTAAAATCGGCCGTGCCGCTCACGATCGACGGTCTGCAGTCGGGCCGAATAATCGACGTGCGTCACGGCGGGAATCGACGATCGTGGAACGTTTAATTTTTCTATTCCAAATAATCGCTGCTGATCGGCCGTCATCGGGATTCTGTGCCGGTGCAATACATCGGCAACGAGAAGCATGTACGGACTATCCGCGTCGATGTCAAAATACTCACCGACGCACTCCCGAAGAACACACGGGGCGAAAGGGCGAAACGATTCCCGATACTTGATTTTCAGGTTCATGACCGACTGCATTCGGGTTGAACGCGCATCCCCGATGATACTGCGGGCGCCGAGGGCGCGGGGTCCGAATTCCATTCGTCCGTAAAACCAACCGATTACATTTTCCTGCGCCAGCAGTTCGGCCACTTGATCGACGAGTTCGGCGTTCGACAATTTTTGGTGTGGGATGTTTTGTGCGTTTAAAAACGCTGCGATTTCTTCCGGGTCATATTCCGTACCCAGATAAGAGGCCGATTGTCGGTCGTTTCGGTTATCGCTGATGCGGGGCTGTCGCAAGATTTGATGCCAGGCAAACAAAGCGGCGCCAAGCGCGCTGCCAGCGTCGCCGGCGGCCGGTTGAATCCAGATGTCGTCAAAGATCCGCTCTTTCAAAATCTTACCATTGGCTACGCAGTTCAATGCAACGCCGCCGGCCAGACAGAGCCGAGATTGTCCCGTGACCTTCCTAACATGACGCGCCAGTTTTAACATGATGTCTTCGGTTACGACCTGAATACTTCGCGCGAGATCCATTTCCCGCTGCGTCAATAGGGATTCGGGCTTACGCGGAGGCCCGCCAAAGAGCTCATGAAAGCGTTCATGGGTCATTGTCAAACCGGAAGCATAATTGAAATAACGCATATTGAGACGGAACGAACCGTCATCCTTGACGTCGATCAGATGATCGTAGATGAGTTGCACGTATTTCGGTTCGCCGTAAGGAGCCAGTCCCATGACTTTATATTCGCCGCTGTTGACTTTAAATCCTGTATAGTACGTGAACGCCGAATAGAGCAGTCCAAGGGAATGGGGGAAGTGAATTTCCGACTGCAGGTCAATCGTGTTCGATTGCCCCGTACCAAAACTGGTCGTCGTCCATTCTCCCACGCCGTCGATCGTCAGAATGGCCGCCGAGTCATAGGGTGATGGAAAAAAGGCCGCCGCTGCGTGCGATTCGTGATGTTCGGGATAGAGAATTTTGCCTCGAAAACCGTCCAGCTCACGCATAATAAGGTCCGGCATCCACAGTTTCTTGCGTATCCACTGCGGCATCGCCTTGAGAAAGCTGTTCAGCCCTTGTGGGGCATAAGTAAAATAGGTCTGCAAGAGACGCTCAAATTTGACAAAAGGTTTCTCGTAAAACGCGACATAATCGATGTCCGATGCACGCAAACTGGCATGACCGAGGCAAAAAGCGATCGCATTTTTTGGAAAATCATCGTCATGTTTTTTCCGGGTAAAACGCTCCTCCTGAGCGGCGGCAACGATTTGACCGTCCTGCACGAGAGCGGCGGCGGAGTCATGGTAATAACATGAAATTCCAAGAATGTTCATAGATCTCTAAATGGATGCCACCACGAATAGCGGACCGTCAGTTGAGCGGCAATTTCCATAGAACGGCCCGTGACGTGGTTTTTGTTGCGGATAAAATTAAACATGACCGCCGCTTGGGCATCGAACGAATAATTCGGCTGATACAACGCACGCCATGCAGAAGTCAGTGTTTTTTGTACGACGCCCGACGGGTACGTCGGGGATTTTACAAACGTCGAATCGTCAAAATCATGGGACACCAATCGCCGTTGTCCCTGCCGGCGGTACGACCATTCGGTTTCAAAAAGCCATGAAGAAACGCCAAGATACGTCAACGACAATGCCACTTGATCACCGTCATTATACGGCCAGCCGAGTCCCCGGTCACGATACGTGTACGACTGCCACGGTCGTTTCGATTTCACGTTGTACGTGTGAGTACCCAGACGCGAGTAAAATATTTCCACGCGACTTTGTTTAACCGCGACGTCGTGCAGCGTGACGGAACACGCCCACCCGAGCCGATGCGGAGAGGTTTCCGTATTGGGGGGAGGGTCGCCCGGACCGTCAAGAATAAAATCGTCGATCAGAAACTGGAAACGCGTGATGACGCGGCGCGTGGGCCATACCGCGTCGATGGAAATATTTTCATTGGCCTCCTTCTTGTCGTTCAGCTGGGCGTCGGCGAACAGCGTGAAGGGGTTCAGATATGCGAAATCGATGTGTTGCCCCGGATTTCCATAGACGACGGTTTCCGACAATCCCAATTGAATTCCGCGAGGAAATACAATATCCAGTCGGTGTCCAGTCGCAAAACGTCTTGCACCGGCAATGTCATCTAGCTGAGCCACAAAGGAGCGGAATGCAATGCGCTTCGACCGAAACCCGGTTCCAATTTTGTCAAACGAATACGGATTTGAGGAAACAATAAGACTCCGGTCAAATGGCCCCCAGTTTTCCGAAAACCTGCCGATGTACGCAAAGAGATGACGCGTATGGAAGAAACCGACGGCATCTTCCATCCGTGCACCGAAATATCGTGAATGACGGCCATCGTACGTCGTGTCGTCGATCAACGAACCATCGATGCGCCCACGGGCACTGAACGTAAAATACGGCATGACGTGCTCAACCGAAATGTCCGTTCGTCCGTCAAAATCCGATTTGCTGTCCACGACCGAAAAATCGGATGCTGCGGAAGCACCGATTCGAGTCGTAGCGGTTTCATCGAGGTGCTCGAATTCGACACGAAACTCACGCCGAAGCAATTGAACCCATGCGCGTTCGGCCGAATCCAGGTTTTCTTCATTCAAGCGAGCCAATGCCTGTGCGACATCGTACCGATTCAACGGGCGCATCGACCACGGGAGGCTCTCCAACAGTCCACGCTCCTGGAGAAGGTCGATGTACCGGTAACTCCAGTGACCCACGGGAAGCAGGGCGAAACGTTCCTGGGAAAAGGCGCCGTGAACCGCACCCGTAATCATCGTTAGAACCAATAGTCGTCGGATCATCACGCGTCCTGTTTTTCTTCAACTTCAGTTTCCGACGAACGCGTAGTGGAACGAATGGCCGCGAGAATCCGGACGAACAAAACAATGAACAACGTCACAAAGAACAACACGCCGAGAATA
The DNA here is from genome assembly GCA_964478735.1 of uncultured Bacteroidota bacterium. Classification (GTDB taxonomy): domain Bacteria; phylum CLD3; class CLD3; order SB21; family SB21; genus CAYZJB01. Next base: position 39,897 of record CAYZJB010000003.1, read on the forward strand.
AAATTGCTGTAGTGGCTGTAAAACGCATACAGCAGCGCCATGATGCCGAAAAAAAGGCAAATGATGTACAACACGATGACGGTCTTCTGGTGGCTGTATCCGTAAGACATCAGCAAATGATGAATGTGCTCCCGGTCGGCGACAAAAATGCTGCGGCGGGCTTTCGCGCGCCGAACGATGGCGAGCGCGGTATCGACAATGGGGTAGCCGAGTGTGATGATCGGAACCACGATGGCAAAGCTGATGGCGGCTTTTTGTGAACTGACCAGACCCAGCGCTGCAATAACGAGTCCGATGAACATGCTGCCGGAATCGCCCATGAAAATTTTGGCAGGATAGAAATTATGCCTCAAGAAGCCCACCAGTGCTCCCGTCAAACCGATGCTCAACAGGGCCGCATATGCCTTTCCGAAATAAATACTGATGAGGAAGATCGTCATGGCGATAATCAGCCCGACGCCGGATGCCAGCCCATCCAGTCCGTCAACGAGGTTGATGGCATTGATGACGCCGATGACCCAGACGATCGTAAACGGATAACTCCAAAAACCAAGCTCAATGTTCCCGCCGAAAGGATTGGCGATGGCTTCGATATTATAATTGAACAACATCAAAATTATAGCGGCGGCTACCTGGCATGCCAGCTTGATCCACGGGCGTATATTGACCACATCATCGATGGCGCCGATCGCGACGATAAAGGTCGATGCAACCAGCAGTCCGAGCATCTGTATCTCTTTTTCTTCGAAAAGCGACGGGTAGCGGAAGAACGCCATAGCCATTGCCACGCAGAAGCCCGCATAGATGGCAAGACCACCGAGACGCGGGATGTCCTTGGTGTGAACCTTTCGAACGTCCGGTTTGTCGACTACGCCGTGACGGAGCAGACGGGACCGGATGAAGGGTGTCAGAACGATGGAAACGCCAAGCCCGGCGAGAAAAATGATCACATAAGCAAGCACTCATTCTCCTAATGCTGAAAAGTAAAAAACCGCGCTTTGAGTACACGAAACGCAAAGCGAGGCAGCGCCAGCATTCGCGGCGCCCTGAAAGGCTGCTGAAGAAGTCGAAAAAACCACTCCAGGTGTAGATTCAACATCCAGCGCGGGGGACGGCGAACGGTTCCGGTGATCGCATCAAAACTTCCCCCGACGCCCATCAAGACGGGAATCACGACGCCGGCTGTGCGACAGGCGATTTGAATGCGTCGGATCCAGTTTTCCTGTATCAACGCTCCCATACCGACAAAGACAATGTCGGGTCCGGCGCTGACGATTGTCTTCAGAGTCAATTCTTCATCTTCCCGATTTTTAAAGAAACCCGAGTGGCGCCCGACTATTTTCAGTTTGGGTTCACGCCTGAGCATCTCATTTTGTGCTTGCTGGACAACGGCCTCCGTCGCGCCGAGAAGATAAATCGAGTACCCTTCCATGGCTGACGTGTGGATGAGTTCCAGCATCAGGTCGCAGCCTGGAATCGGGTCGTGGTGCCGGCCGGAGCGCTGCCGCATGGCCCATGCAATTCCGAATGCGTCCGGATAGACAAGGTCGGCTTCGCGGATGTGTTCGGACAGTTGTTTTTCTTTTTGGGCGCGGCAGACTTTGATGGGGTTAAGCGCCATGACATGATGAGAATCCCGCCGCTCCCGAATCCAAGATGTGACCTGCTCGAGTATGGCAGTACGCGAGAGCGTGGTTGTCGCGAAACCGAGAACGTCGATCGTTTGTGGGCCGGGCATCATCGGGTTCGGTGATTCCAATCCATTTCGACAAGAAAAGGGCCGATGGCCAGTGCGTCCAGCCGGCTTTGTTCGAATGCAGAAATCGCTTCACCCGGAGTTCTCACGATCGGTTCCTCATGCATGTTAAAGCTTGTATTGACCAGAATGGCATGTCCCGTGCGACGATTATATTCGTTTAACACCTTGTAATACGACGGATTGATGGTTTCTGTCACGATTTGTGGTCGTGCCGTATGATCGACGTGAGTAATGGCCGGGGCCTCCATGGCGCATTTATCCGTAACGTCGTAGGTAAGCGTCATGAATTGTGCCGAGTATGAATGAGCGGCATCAAACCCTTTGAGATATTCGCCGGCATGATTTTCCATGACGACCGGAGCAAAGGGCATGAATTCCGTGCGATTGAGCTGTTCATTGAGCCAATGGTTGACGGATCGGTCGCCGCAGTGATAAAGGATGGAGCGATTGCCGAGCGCCCGCGGACCGTACTCCATTTTACCGTCAAAACGGGCAACGATTTTTTTATCGGCGAGCAATCGCGCCATTTCCGTCTCAATCGACGCCGGCCGCGAAAAGGGCAGTTGTGCCTCCCGGAGCGCCCGTTCGATATCGGTATCGGAGTATTCGGTGCCCCAGTAGACGTTGGTCATTCGGTAAGGCAGATAGCCGCGGTGGCGCCGGGCGTATCTTTCCAGCGCAGCGCCGGCAGCCAATCCGCCATCTCCCATATTGGGGAATATAAAAACTTCTTCGGCGCCCGTTGTTCTCCAGATTTCCTGATTGAGCTTCACATTAGCAAACACACCGCCCGCGAGCGCAATCCGTTTAGCTCCCGTCCGCAGGACGGCGTCTTTGACAAATCGTGTGATCAAATCTTCAAAATGACGCTGAATTCCGGCGGCGATGTCTTCTTTGGTGAAATTCTGCAGCTGTTTTTCCAAAAGCCGAATTTCGGCCTGCAGCCAGCCGCCTTTATTGATAAACGAAAACCGTTTGGAGTCATAACGGATCCGTCTGGCAAAAACAGGCAGAGTCGATTCGGGATTGCCGTACGCGGCAAGACCCGTCACCTTTCCTTCGTGGCGTAGCGCGGTAAATCCCAACAAGTGGGTGACGTAACAGTAGTAAAATCCAGGGGAATGATACGCCGGGATCGAGTGGATCAAAGACAATTGTCCCTGATCGGGTGTATACATGCGCGAACAGTAGCCGTCTCCGCTGGCATCGAGCGTGATCGTCAGGGCATCCGGCCAGCCGCTCGTATAATACGCCGAGGCCGCATGCGAAAGGTGGTGGTCGACAAATTCAATAGGTGCGGTAATTCCAACCTCACGAAGTTTTTGCTGAATCTCATTCGTTCCACGGAAGATCGACGTTTGAAATACGCGGCGCGTTGCTTTAGTTCCCAGGTCGGTTCCCATCAGCAGGCCGGTGATCGGCGTTTTACTCATCTCGGCAAAAAACGTCCGGAAAAACCCGACGGACTCGTAACCGAACTCCAACGGTTTGGCGCGCGTTGAACTCGTTCCGGCCACCGCCACGAGGTCGATATCGGAGGGACGCAATCCGGACAATCGAATGACTTCGGCGGTCGACAGATCAGGGTATCCCCAGTACATTTTTTGACGGTTGAGCCGTTCCTCGTTGATCGCGGTAATGATCTTGCCGTCGGAAATAATCGCCGCACCGGCATCATGTCCGGTGCTCAAGCCCAGTATATTCATGTCGCCGGTCCGTCGCTGTGAAGGGAAAGGAAAGTTGTCAAAGCGTGATACATCCATGCCTGCGACCATCTCATGTACGGAATACGGTTGGTATAGTGAGGATGCCGTTGAAAATAGAAATAGCCGGCAGGGGATTGCATGGTAGACAGCGCCCAGTTCAGGACACTCCGCAGGACCCCAGGGGCCGACGCATGCCACGTCGACAGCGTGGACAGCGCTACGATAGCCTGAGCGGCGCTGTGAATGTCCAACGGCCATTTACGATCATGGAAATATTTCGGAGAACCGTCGGATTCAAAAAAATTCCTCACATAAAAATCGAGGCCTCGTTCGATGGCCGGACGAAACGCCTCATCCTTTGTGTAATGATAAACTCGATACATCGATTCAATGACAAAACCCGTGTGAAAACTGTCGATCCACTGTTGGATGTTCGTTTCCGCATAATGCCATGCCCCGTCGGGCAACTGAAAACGAGCGACATAACTGGCCGATAAACGGGCGGCATCCGCCAACTCGCTTTCTCCCGTATAAGAATATACACGGGCGAGCAGGGCGGAACCGAGAATATTGGCGTTGTGAACCCGCAGATTATCGATCGGCGTGTAACTGAAACACCAGCCGTTTTCATCTTCGACTCGGTTGAGATCATTTAAAATAAAATCGCACACGCTTCGCGCATGATCGAGGTACTGACGGTTGTCGGTGGCTTCAAACGCATCGAGATAACCGTGTGCAACGTAAGTGGAGTTGACGATCGTCGGGGTGTAGGCCGGCACGTAAAAAACCCGGCTTTGCCAATCGAAATTATATCCCCAGCACATTCCGGAAAATCCTTTTGATGAACAGCGAAACAAAAGTGTATCTAAAAAGTCTATGTTTTTCAAATACTTTTGATCGGCTGTCAACTTAAACAACTTGCTGGCCCCCGATAGAAAGAGACCCAGCCCTTTGGGATTGTAACCTCTGGTTACGCCCAGTACCGGCCTTAAATTCAACGGACAACGTTTTAGAAATTGAATGGTTAGGATTCTGGCCCATCGGCTCGGGCGTGTTACAGTCCGCAATAAAGGACTGCAAAGAGCATCGTAACAATCGTAACCTTTGAACTCACGGGACTCGACGTAATCTTCCAAACGGTGGAGAGCGTCCCGGATCTCCGTATCATTCATGGATCGTGGATTTCGTAATTTTTCGAGTTGCCGGAACACCTACGGCAATAGTGTTGGGTTCGAGAGTCTCCAAGAGCACGGCATTGGCGCCGACTTCGCAGTTGTCGCCGATCGTAATGTTGCCCAGGATTTTCGCGCCGGCCCATAGTTTTACGTTATTGCCGATCTGTGGTGCGCCCTGACCGGTCGTAACTCCCTGGCAAATCGTACATCGGCTTCCCAGCCTGCTATTTTTTCCAATGACGACGCCGGATCCGTGATAAATGAACAATCCATGGCCGATGATGGCGTGCGGCGAAATATCGACCTGGGTCAGAAATTTTGACAACCTCTGAAGAATGTCCGCGAGAATGCCCAGACGATGAAGTAAAAAGAATCGTGAAAGCCGGTAAAAGAACAACGCCTGCGCGCCGGAATCTCCGCACATGCTTTTCAGATAAAACCTCAAGAACGCCAGGGATTTTCCCCGAAAACGGCGACGGCTTTTTTGATCTTCGAAAAGAATGAGCAAATCGAATTTAAAATCAAAGCGCGGCCACGGCAATACAACGGCAAGATACAACAATGTCAAACCGATGATGATGACAGTCCCGGCTGCGACCAGCGGGAGCGCATAAATAACAACGAGGTCCCATACGCCGATGTGCAGTTCCACTAATTCTCCGGCTGAAATCGGTTGACGATCCGGTTAAGGAACTGCTGGCGGTCATCGAGCCGCACTTCGACGGGAAGGCCGCATTGCAGGGAGTCCAGAATACTCAAAGTGGCGAGGGTAGCATACACGGATCCTTGAAAGGGGATCGGCATGTCCTTTCCAGTCTTCAGGTTCGACAGAAAGGCATTCAAACACTGTGTGTATCCTTTTTGCTGCTTTCGAGAACCGAGTGTTTTGGTTTTACCGTGACGCGAGAAACTCACGGTTCGAAAGTCATCGATCACGGCGACGGACTGTTCGGCGTACATCTCGATCCGCTCTTTCGGAAAGCTCCTGTCGCCGACTGCGACGTACAGAATTTGCGCAATCGATCCGTCCCGGTATTTGATCGTGATGCCGACATTGTCCTTGGCCACCAGGTCCTCCCGGTTGGAAGAGATAACGTCGGCGTGAATCTTGATCGGCAGGGAGTTGGTCAGGTAGTTCAACAGATCGACAAAGTGGCAAACTTCGCCGATGATGCGTCCGCCGCCTTCGACGGAGTCCTGAACCCAGTGGTCTTTTGGGACGAAACCGGCATTGATCCGATAGGTGATGACGGCCGGCTGAATTCGTTTTTCAAAAAACTTTTTGATTTCAACGACCGTCGGGGCAAATCGCCGGTTGAATCCGACCATCACGCGGCCTTGGGTTTCCCGTTGTACGTTGACGACATTTTCTACTTCGGACCGCGACAAGGCCAGCGGTTTTTCGACAAAAACGGCTTTTCCCTGCCGCAGCGCCTCGATGGTCAGCTGTGCATGCAGGTGGTGCCGCGTAGCTATAAAAACGGTATCGATGTCCGAATGGCACAAAATTTCCAGACGATCGGTGGTTGCAAATCCGAAGCGAAATCGTTTAGCTACCGACGCAGCCGATATGCCTTTATTGTTGCACACGCCGATCAGCCGGACTCCTTTCGTTTTTTTTAGGTGCGGAAGAAGAAAGTTCTGTGCAAAGCTGCCGGCGCCGATGAAACCCACACCTATGACCCCATCATAAGTTTTGGTAACCTGTCCTGCAACAACGAGCCGCGGCTCGATTTCCTCTTTGACGCGGTGAGAGTAGTCGAGCAGTACGCCGAAGGAACGGTCCGTTTTTGGATTTGTGATGAGCCCGTAAGCCTCGGTGGCGCGTTCGATTGGAAACGTATGCGACATCAGGGGACCGAGATGAATCCGGCGATCGGAGACTAGTTTGAGGAAGGCCGTCATATTACGATTTTCCGTCCACCGGACGTACCCGTACGGGTAGTCGAGCCCACCTTCTTCGTACATGATGTCGTATCGGCCGGGACCGTACGAGCGGGAAAAGCGGATATCGATTTCTTTTTCGTAAAACGGGCTTCGAGGGACATCGGCCGGTACAGCCCCCACGATGACAAGAATTCCTTTATCGCGCAACATGGTTCCGGCTGTAACAACCGGTTCATTAGACGACGTACCGGCGCAGAGGATGGCGGAATCAACGCCGTAGCCCCGCGTGACGCTTTCCAGCGTCGGCTGCCAGTTGTCTGACGGCGAAAACGCTTTGTCGGCGCCCAGTTCCACGGCCTTTGTCCGTGCGACCGGATCGGGATCGATACCGATGACCATGCAGCCTGCCGCCTTCAGGATTTGGACGGTGAGTTGTCCGATCAGGCCCAGACCGATCACGCAAACGATTTGCCCGACTTGTGCGTTCGACTGCCTCACGCCCTGCAGGGCGATTGCCCCGAGCGTAGTGAATGCGCCTTCGGAGTACTCGACGTTATCCGGGAGAACGGCGACCAGGTTTTGAGGAACGAGAACGATCTCAGCGTGAGAGGCATATCCCTGTCCGGCGCAGGCGACGCGATCTCCAACGGAGATGTCCTGTACTTCGGGACCCGTTTCGATCACGATACCGGAACTCGAGTAACCCAGAGGAAGTTGAGTATTGAGTTTGTTGCGTACGATGTCGAGCGTTTGTTGAAGTCCCTGTGTTTTTGCCATACGTACGACCTTTTCAACGAGGTCGGGTCGGCTTTGGGCTTTTCCGAGGATTGTTTTTTGTGCCGTCTGAACGGTCGTTCGCTCGGTACCTGCGCTTATTAACGAATAATAATTACGCACCAGCACGCCTCCCGGAGTCAGTGCCGGCGGCGGCAGGTCCTGAACGCTCAGTTTACCCGATTTGTACTCCTGTATGACTTGAAGCACGTGACCTCGTAGGGTTAAATGAAATGTATTTTTCAGACGTGGCGGTCGATAAAAGTCCGATGCCAGAGTTCCAGAGTCAGCAACTGCCAGATATGATTACTGTTGTATTCGAGTCCCGACCGATCCGCATCGATCAGTTTTCGTATGGCGGCCGGTTCAAAATATCCTCGTTTGCGAATCACGTTGTTCGACAGCAGATCGTCGACCATGGGCCGCAAGGCGCCGTTGAGCCAGGCTCGGATAGGGGCCCCGAACCCCGATTTTTTTCTCCAGATGATTTTCTGCGGAACGATTCCCTCCAGTGCTTTCTTTAAAATGTATTTCCGGGTCAGGCCGTGTAATTTAAACTGTGAAGGCATTCGCGCAAAACATTCTACCAGTTCAAAATCCAGGTAAGGCTCACGCACCTCCACAGACGCGGCCATGCTCATTTTGTCCGTGTACATCAGATTCAGGCTCGGAAGAAACGTTTTGAGATCGACGTACAACATTTGAGAAAGCGGATCGGCGTTTCTCATCTTTTCGAATAAGTCGAGATGTTCTTTGAGCGGCTGAGAATGTTCCCGGGCCAATCGGTTCCGGTAATCGGGCGTATACAGCGACTGTTTATCGGTTTCAGTAAAATACGTGCGGTACCCCAGGTACCGAGAAACGAAATCCAGGGACGCCGACCGGGTAAATTTTTTCAGGTTGCGGAATACCGCATATCGGCTCGCCGGCAGCTGTTCGCCGATCGCATCGACCAGGTGACGGGCGGGAGAAGGGATTCGCCGGTATTGCTCGGCGAGCTTCATCGCGACAAAACGTGGATAACCGCCGAACACCTCATCTCCACCGACGCCGCTCAGCAGTACGGTCAACGTCTTTCGGGCCTCACGGCACACGAGATAGGTACTCACGGCCGCCGGGTCTCCGACGGGTTCATCCATGTGCCAGACCAATTTCGGCAAAAGATCGGCCACTCCGGGATTCAGCATGATTTCATGATGCATAACGTCGAGTTCACGTGCTGCCAGCCGGGCATACTCAAGATCATTGCCGACAATGTCATGCTTCGAATCCCGATCGGCATATCCGATCGTATACGTTTCGACCGTACGGCGCGTGATGCGGTTCATCAACGCCACGATACCGGTGGAATCGATGCCACCGCTCAAAAAAGCACCGAGCGGCACTTCGGACACGAGGCGTTTTTCTACGCTCGATTTGAGCCTTTCGATGGCAGTGTCTTTCCAATATTGCTCGGACCGGTCCGAATCGGGATCGAAAGTTACGTCCCAGTATTTTTCGGTCCGGAGTTGTCCGTGTTCGTAAATTGCGACGTGCGACGAAACGAGCTTTTGGACATGGGCGAATGCCGTGAACGGTTCCGGTGTCCAAAGAAACGACATGTAGGCGTCCAGTGCGCTGACGTTGATGTCGCGAGGGAATCCCGGAAATTGCAGAATAGACTTGATCTCGGACGCGAAAAGGAGAATCCCGTTATACAAAGACCAGTAGAGCGGTTTGACTCCAAAACGGTCGCGGGCAAGGAAAAGGCGCTGACGAAGCTTATCCCAGATGACGAATGCGAACATTCCGTTAAATTGCCGCACGCAATCGGTTCCCCATTCCCGGTACGCGTGAAGGATGACCTCCGTATCCGAGGAGGTCTGAAATGAATGGCCCACGGCTTCCAGCCGGGACCGGAGATCCATAAAATTATAAATCTCTCCGTTGAATACGATCCACAGGTTCCCGTTGTCGATACTCATCGGTTGATGGCCCGTGGCCAGATCGATGATGGACAGACGTCGGAATCCAAGTGCACAGGGACCGTCAACGTAATACCCTTCGTCATCCGGTCCGCGATGCGATATAATATCCGTCATGCGGCGGATCACGGTGTTTGCATCGTCCGGTGAGGGACCTATAAATCCGGCAAAACCGCACATCGGAAAGCGATCAAAACAACGTATAAATGAAGGGCGCCAGTCCCGAACCCTGGGCGAATACGAGGAGCAGGCCGAACAGTACCATCACGACGACCATCGGGATCATCCACCAGAGTTTCTTCATCCACAAAAATTGGATCAACTGACCGATCAGGCCTAGTCTTCCCATAAGTTATTCTCCTATCTCTTCTTCCAGATATTATACTTCAAAATACACCAGATCGCCGATATACCGTCCTTCCAGTTGATCTTTTTGCCTTCACGGTACGTTCGTCCGTGATAGGAAATACCCACTTCGTAAATCCGACATCCCGGAATTCGACTGATCTTGGCGGTTACTTCGGGCTCAAAACCAAATCGATTTTGCTCCAGAGTAAAAGCTTTCAAAACGTCTTTTCGGAAAACCTTGTAGCAGGTTTCCATGTCGGTAAGATTTAAGTTACAAAACATGTTCGACAGAGTGGTGAGAATCTTATTGCCGACGAAGTGCCAGAAATATAAAACGCGGTGGGCGTCGTTGCCGCTGAAGCGGCTGCCGTAAACGACGTCGGCTTTTCCATCCAGAATCGGTTTCAGCAACTTCGGATACTCGGCCGGGTCGTATTCGAGGTCCGCATCCTGAATCAGCACGACGTCACCCGTAGCGGCGGCGAGTCCGGTTCGAATGGCGGCCCCTTTGCCTCGATTGACCTCATGCCGCAGGACGCGTACGACGGGTTGTTTGAGCCCGTTCAGGACCTGAGCCGTACCGTCGGTCGAGCAATCGTCAACGACGATAATTTCTTTGTATAGTTCACCGTCTGCAACGGCAATTCTCGAATTTTTGATGGCTTCGAGTACGGAAATGATCGTTCCGGCTTCGTTAAACACAGGCACGATGACAGATAAACTTTTCATGCGTTTTTGACTGCCCTGTGGATCGCGCGTAGGGTTTGCTGTATGCAGCCGGTCCACGACAGGGCCTGGACGCGATCCAGACCCTGACGTATCATGGTCTGACGCAATTCGTTGTCATCAAGGATCTGTTTGATAACGGAGGCCAGGTTTTCATGATCGTGAGGGTTGGCATATCGGGCCGCCGGACCGATAAGTTCTTCAAAGTGATGCGTCGAGGAGCATACGACAGGAACGCCGGAGGCCATGGCCTCGAAAATCGGATTGCCGTAACTTTCAGTTTCCGATGGAAAGACAAACAGGTCGGCGAATCGGTAGAAATGAGCGAGTTCATCGTGCGGAAGGAAGTCGATCATGTGTACAAAGGAATTAAGCCCGTAGCGTTGGATCAAGGCCAGAATATCGGAATGGTATTGCGCTTCCGCATTCATGCCGCGGCCAACAAGCACAAGATGGTGTGGAATATGATGAACGGACTTCAATTTTTCAAATGCGTGAATCAGCTTATCGTGATTTTTGTATGGCCACAAGGATGAGACGTAAAGCAAATAGGGCTGCTGGATCCCGTACCGGATAATCGTCGCGTGCGCGGCGGTCGCATCGGAACGAGATGAAAACAAGGCTCGGTCCACGCCGTGCGGAATGACGGTGATTTTATTGGGATCAAGCCTGAGAAAATATTCAATCTCATGTTTGGTATGGGCGCTGGGAGTAATTACCAGTCGTGCTCGTCGGGCGGAACGTTTTGATTGTATCGTCCGGTAAAACTGTCGCGACGTACCGGCGGAGCCGGGTTTGTTGAACACCAGCATGCTGCGTATTGCCACGACATAGGGAACAGGGGATAGAAATGACGCAAAATTGTTAGGGAAATAAAGTCCGTCCAGGCCATATCTCAGTGCCAGTACTGGGATCCAGAAATGCTCCGCGAACAAACGACCCGGGGTAGAGGCCGACCAGCGGGGCAGCTTGATGACAGGTACCTCCTTGGGTATAAGATGTTCCTGACCGTCCGTGATGAGGAAGGTCAATCGAACGTCTGCGTCATGTGAAATGTGCCTGGCCAGGTTGATCAAATACGTGCGACCGCCGCTGTCGCTGGAAACCGGTCCGGGTGCAACTACTCCGATATGCAACAACTTATTCGTCACCCTGAAATAAGTGTTTTTTCAAACAGTCGGCGGCCATCCGATTGCCTTCCCCGTTCCAATGTACTCCATTGTACAAAGGTACTCTATCATTGATGGTGGTGAAACACTGCGCCAGATCGAGATAAGAGATATTTCTGGCTTCACAGATCGCCGCGAGTTTTTTTCGTGGCTTGTGAATATCCCATATAGAATTGTTGACGCGGTACATATTCTGGGTGCGAGTCCATGCCAATGAGTCAATTTCAAATTTGTCGGGTATTGCACATACGACGAGACGCGCACCGGCATTTTCTACGGAGCGCTTGAGGTTGCCGATGATCAATTCCGTTACACTCCAGGCATGATCTGTCGACGCGTCATATTCTTTTGCATAAATTTCAAAAGACGCCGGATAGGTTTTTCCATTGGGATTGGCAACGGCGACATCCATTGTCGACTTGGAGATCCATCCCAGGTTATGCATCCATCGTGCCAGTGTGGGAAAGTGAGAGAGGATGATCTTTGAGACGATGGGGTACAGCGCCAAATGCCTGAAGACATTTTTTGCAGATTCCGAAACGGCGGGCTGGGGCAGTGGAGTCTCGATCAATTTTAAGCTGTCTCCGGATCGTACAAAAAACGGCTTGAAGTAGTTGCCGTATTTAGGCTGAATATTATAGTAAACGTCATTGGTGAGGTAAGTCATCAAGACGACTATATCCGGTTTGTATTTGTGGCCCTCGATCAGGTAAAACAAATACTCCTGATCGGTCGAATAACCGCCCGTACCCGCATTGATGACCTCATAACGCTTGGACTGATCCTCACGATTGAGCCCGGTCTCAAGAATTTCCGTAAATAAGTCGTCGATGTTGACGTCATAGCCTTCCGTGAAGGAATCACCAAGAACGAGAATTCGAAACACGCGATCCGCTTTTTCGTACGGATATTCACGGTCGCGTAATCCTTTGGAGTTCATTTTTTCATGGATGAGTGCGTCCCCTCGTCGAAAGTATCCTTCTTTGTTTGGTGTTTTTTCCCAGCCCAGGGTAGGGTGGTATCTGGAAAACTCGCGCAGGTACGTTTCGGGTTTTGCTCCGAGGACAACACGCACGGCAATTTCAAGCAGGGATATCCCTAGAACCGCTCCCATGAGGATCAAAAAAGAGTATTTGAGGATTTTTTTTAATGCAGTCATACGGCCGATCCCTTTGGCGTCGTTTCCATTAGGGTCGGGTGCAAAGCCATTGAAATCATTCCAAAAGTCACCCATGAGTAGCCTGGATACAACAGGGGAACGAGCCCCAGGCTGTCGATGATGAAGGCCGTCAACGCCAGCAAGGCAGGCAGGGCCAACTTCGAAGAACGGTTAACCGTTCGCAAAACGACGTGCCACATCATCTGCAGCAATAAAAAAACATACAAGATCAGTCCGATGGTCCCCGTCGCCATAAGGGTTCGTAGAAAATCATTGTGGAGGGATGCGGCGCGAACATAGTCAATCCCGACAAGCTGAACCGCCAGTTCTTGATCCACGAAGTTGTCAAGAGCACTACCCCAGTACACGAATCGACCGCCAAGCAGGGTGTATTGCAGATTTTCGTGAAGTTGGCCTTCCGCGTACCAAATTTCTTTACGGAAAAGGCTTTCAATTTCATTCGTCACACGATTTCCAGTTGTGGCGACAAGCACCAAGGTCACGCCCGACAACAATAACATGAACAGTCGTTGACGTGACATCAGCAGCAATATACTTCCCCACGCCAGAATAATCGCGACGGCGGCCTTAGAGTATCCCCGGTAAATGACGATCAGGAGGAGTGGAATCTGTGCAACGGCAAAAAATGCCTTCCAGTGGGCGCGTCTGAGGGAGGTATTCCAGTACACACTAAGATAGGTAATAATGGCTAATATGGTCTGAAACGAATAAATGCGGAGATTGGTGCTGTCATGATATAAACCGCTGATTCGGATGAGCCCTCCAGTCGTTTGAAGGAGGCGCCCCTGGATGATTCCCCCGATTTGGAGGAATGCCGTAATGAGAGGAAACAAGCCAGCGAGCATCACGACGAGTATAAATCGTTTTCTTTGTTCGTCCGTCGAGAATAAGTAAGGTACAAGGGCGAATGCGATATAACTGTTCAGAAATTGAAAAAAAACTGCAGCATTTCGAACAATATATCCGTCTGGAAGTTCCAGACCCGACTGCATGTTGGTGATGGCCATTACAGTGACGGCAAAAAGGTTCCATCCGACTAGAATTTTCCAAGATGTCAAAACCGGATGCAGCACAACCTGAGGTCGATTGAAGCGCATGATGACCAGTGCCAAGATAGGAAAAGCTGCGCCAACGATTTGCAGGAAATTCAATCCGATGCCTGGAATACGCACATCCCAGGCCGCATCAATAATGGGCTTGGTTGCGTACACCAGCAATACTGCCGCCGGAGCATTTTTTACAGCCAGAATAAGAAACCCTGTGAAAATGATAAACGCTATTGCAAGAAAGGGAGAGAGCGTTCCCAGTATGACGGCAACAACAACAACGCCCCCTACGGTGTACGTTCGATTGGTCATCCGCCTGAGCTTTCTCGTAAACTAATACCGAGTAAGATGCTGTAAATCATGGCCACAGAGGGGTTTTCCCAGCTTTGAGAAAAATTATTGGCAACCAAAATAAAGGCCATGCTCATGCACCATACAAAAACACTTGACCGAACGGAACGGCCTTTTAGATGACGAATGATGTAGGTCAGCCAACCCAGATACAGTAGAATTCCCAGGAGCCCTTGTCTCAGGATCCATGCTATATACTGGTTATGTGAACCGTACGAACCCCCGGAGCCGATGATTTTAGATATCCAATCTAGTCGAATATAATGATCGACCGCGACTTGCCATAGCCCCACGCGTCCCGCAGCAAGTTTGTCCATTTCGTGCATATTTCCGCCAATAAGCCCAAGCTCTCTTGCGAAACGGACCTGCAATAAGGGCGCACAGATAACTATGGCAACAAAGGTTGCAATGGAAAGTAGTCGTACGGACAAGACCGGCACTTTCCATGTAAAAAGGCCCAGAAAAAAAATTAGCGTAACAATAAACGTTCGACTATATGTGAAGAATAAAACGGTAGCAAAAAATAAAAACGCGAGACAGGCCGTCACTCTCAACGAGTTTGATGTAGCTTCGGAAACCAGGAACAAAGATGCCGTGCAGGAAATAAACATGACCATGGCCAGCGTGTTGGCATCGTAATATGGCCCTTTGAGTCGGGTTGCCAAGGAATAATGTAGTCCATCCCATCCGGCATTATAGACCACGTCGTGCCCCTGAACAAAACCGACAATGGCAGGTAATATGGCGGAGATCACGATCGCCCACGAGATGGAGTTTAAGGTAAGTTGCGGTAAAACGAATGCGACTGCAATCGGTATGAACAAATGATAAAGACGAAAATTCCAACCTACAAAACTCAATGTATCCAGTGGCGACGCCGCCAGTGGAAGGAGAACATAACGATTATTGATCCAACCCCACACGGAAGCTATTCCGGCACTTATTAGGATCAGAGCCAGATAGTTTTGGCCGGGAATTTGTGTGTCGCGACGATACCTCCACCAAATCCACGTCAAATAGATGGGTATGAAAATACCGAGAACCTGTAATGGAGTGAAGGAAATTCCAAGGTCAGCACGCCACAAACCATCTATGGTAAATTTAGTTGAAACCAGTACAAGTATGCCGATTACAGGTCGTTTCCATGCCATGAACACCAGAACCGCACAGTATAGAACCAAACCGCTGCCAATCAGCCAGACGAGAATATCAGACAACGATCGAAAAATCCTATCTTAAATTTTTATGAAACTTACACATACGTATTCGAATCGGTCAGTTTTAGTCCTGTGAGTCCAGGCTGCTGACGATGAGATTGACAATGTGATCTGGCAGAACGGAAGCTGAAGTATCCGGTTCCTGCCCGACAACGGTTCCGGGCAGTAGATCCGGACGATGTATTTTTTTAACTTTGCCGATTTTCAATCCTGCCTCGACGATTGATTCCTTGGCTTTGGAAAGCGTCAGACCGATCAGCATTGGAACGGCAACCACCGTTCGTGGAAGTTCGACGCTAACAATAAGATCGACCATAGTCCCACTTCTGGCCTTTGTATGTTCTTCGATGGACTGGGTCAGGACGATTCCCGGAGGAAATTCTCCCGTTGGCTGCTCCGTGATCTGGCCGACCTTAAGACCGGCTGCCTCCAGTGTAACGCGGGCATCCCTCAAGGTTGTCAATTTCAGGCTGGGTACGGATACCATCAATTCGTCTTCGCTGATGACCAGACGAACGATGCGGCCGGATTTAACCGTGGCGCCTTCTTCCGGACTCTGGTAAAGCACCGTACGATCAAAACTTTTGGGCTCAAAACGGTGCTTTATGACATGGTCAAGCCCCGATTTCTTCAGTGTCGATAGTGCCTCAGCTTCTGCCATTCCGACGACGTCCGGTACGCGAACGTCGCCGGTCATACTGACAACCAGAGGCATAATCACACGGTCCGTCAATAGAATGACCCCCAGGAGATAAATGCCGACAAACGCCACAGTGCCAAGCTTGCGGGAATTTAACTTCATGACGGCAATGATAAATCTATTATGTCGAATAATCAATTGATTATCAAAGAGATGGTTGCTTTTCAAAGTGGATTTTTGTTTATTGGCATGCAATTTTCGGAGAGGTGTCCGAGTGGTTGAAGGAGCTGGTCTCGAAAATCAGTATACCTGCAAAGGTATCGAGGGTTCGAATCCCTCTCTCTCCGCACCAAAGGTTCATCGGCTTGTTGTATTTAGGTCAATGATTGATCCTGCCCGGAACAAGCCAGCCACATAACAGGTGATTGAAGACCGTCATGGCGAGTGAAATGACTCGGTTCGGCCGGTTTCGCGTTGCCGGAATCCTGGGCAAAGGGGCCATGGGCATCGTGTATAAGGCGATCGACGAAGTGATTGACCGGACCGTGGCCATTAAGACATTGAGTCTGGGCGACGGACTGAACGACTCTCAGAGAGAGGAATTCAAACACCGGTTCACGATGGAGGCCCAGTTCGCCGGCAAGCTATCCCATCCCAATATTGTCACCGTATACGACGTCGGTACCGAAGGGGAGACGTCGTATATCGCCATGGAATACGTGGAAGGTCAGACCCTCGAGCAGATCATCGCTACGACACCCGTCGACTGGGAATCGCTGCAGTCGATCGAAATGATGATGGAGATCATGTTGCAGGTATGCGAAGGGCTGCATTTCGCGCATCAGCATGGAGTTACGCATCGAGACATTAAACCCGCAAATATTATCGTGTCGAAATCGGGGCATGCCAAAATCATGGATTTCGGTATTGCCAAAATCAACTCATCGACCGGAACGGCCATCGGAACGATTTTAGGAACGCCCGGTTACATGGCGCCCGAGCAGATTGCAGGCAAATCGGCAGAGCAGCGAAGCGACATTTTTTCGCTCGGGGCGGTTTTTTACGAGTGCATTACGGGAAAACGTGCGTTCAACGGGAATTCGATCACGGAAGTGATGTACAAGGTGATGAACGAAAATCCAACGCCCGTACAGGTATTGAATCCGCTGATTCCACCGGTATTCGATAACATCCTGACGCGTGCATTACGGCGAAATCCCGAAGAGCGCTATCGTTCCGTCGATCTGATCGGCAAGGATATCCGAAAGATCAAACAAACCATGCTGCTCTCGCGGACCATCCATGTCGACGGCGATCAACTCATTCCGAAGCCTAAACTTCCCTTTCTGCAATCGTTGACGCCAAAAGATTATCAGCAGCTGACGATGGGATTGGGAATTTACAGTATCCTTGCGACGATACTTTTATTGTTCAGCTGGGCGGGAGGCGACATCGGGCGTTCCCGCATCGCAGAGTCGTTGTCGGCAACAAGGCCGGCGTCACTGATATTGAAACTGAACGTTCCCGACGCAACGGTCACTATCGATGACAAACCCGTGCGAACCGTCAACGGCGAAATCAAGCTGAACACCGTCGATGTAGGTGAACATAAATTGGTCGCACAACGGGAAGGGTACCAACCATTCGAAACGGCGTTGATTTTCGGCGCCGGAGAAGTTAAAGAATTTACCGCCAATATGCGCCTGCTCCCCGTCGAGATCCCCGAAGGCGTCGATACGTCTTACATCACGTTGCTCAGTGATCCCCCCATGTCGAGGGTGGAAACGAGCGCGGGGCGCTTTATCGGATACACGCCCATCGAGGAGTTCATGTTTCCCTCCGGAAAATACACGCTGTTGATTTCCAAACCCGATCACGTGACCCTGAAGCGCGATCTATCGCTCTACCGTAATCGCACCGGTACGATGTCGGTCAAATTGGACAAACTAAAGGGATTTATTTCGCTGGAAAATGTCAAGCCGGAGAGCGCCTATCTCCTGGTCAATGGGAAACGTTTTTGGCGATACACGAAGCAAAACGTTTACCGGGTCGACGTCGGTGAGCAGCAGTTGACGATCCGCGCGGACGGCTACGCCGACCTTGAAAAATCGGTCACCGTGACGTTCGACTCCACGATTACTTTCTCCGACACCCTCCCTGCAACGTATGGCGCGTTGAAAATCGAATCGAATCCATCCGGCGCAAAAATCTTTCTCGGTGAAGAGTCGGATATTCGCGGAACGGCTCCGGTCGTGATTACTGGTTTGATCGCCAATGTGCACCAGATCAAGGCCGAGTTTGACCGGCAAATCGTTCGAAAAACCGTTCGGGTTAAAAAGGACGACACAACATCGGTCCGTATCCTGTCCTCCAATCCGAACGGGTTTCTCGATCTGACGACCGTGCCCGATGGAGCTGAGGTATTTATCAATACCGTTAAACGTCCCGGCCTTAAGACGCCCGGCTCAATTGAACTGAAGCCCGGATTTTACCGGATCCGTCTCGTCCATCCCAAGTTTCGCAAATATTACGAAACGTCCGTCCGCGTACGCGCCGATCAAACGTTCAAGATCACACACACGTTCGAATAGTCTCCTTGTCGTCATTTTCAGCAGCGTTTAAACACCGCGTGATTTTTTTCCCCACGTTGATCAACGTGGGTGCGGCGATCACGCTCGGGCTCCTGCCCTTGAGTCGTGATATCGACTTCGAGTTTGCCCAATTTTACGGGCTCATAAGTTTTTGGACGTCCTGCAGTGTCGCGTGGGCGTGCGTACGCAGATGGAATTCTCCTGCACTGGCGTGGAAAGTAAATTTCACTTCGGTGGGGAGTGTCTTGGTCGTGACGACGCTATTATTGGTCATCTGCGGCTGTTCGTTTGAGAGAGGAATAACGTTTTTTGTCTTACTGGTCCTGCCGATGACGCTGTCGGGAACGGGTGTAGGATTGTTCTGTGGACGGGAGCATTTTCGATGGCTGTGGTTGACGGGTTGGACCGTTGGCTCTTTAGCGGTCGTGGCGATCGAGTTATGGTTTCGCGTGCCCATTGCCGTTCACAGCGCGATCTGGGGATATTTTCACGGCCCGCTGTATGATGAAGCCGTGCCGATCACCACTGAACTCGTCGCCATGCAGTTCGGTACAGCCATTTTCGGAGTGACTCTGGCCGCTCTCAGTTCCCGTCCGTCGAAGATCAGGCATACGGCGGCGATCGCTGTTTTTTTTCTGCCCACGGCGCTTCGTTCCACGATCAACGAAGCTGACGGATATTTCGAACTGAAAACAAAACTATCGTCTCACTATCGGAATGGCCCCATTCATATCTATCTGGATCCGCGTCTGGACTCGATGGGAACGGAGCTGCTTCACTATACGTCGTTTGCGTACGATCGAGTATACACGGATCTCAACGTGAATTCAAAACCCGATGTCGATATTTTCGTGTTCCATGATGCAGAGCAAAAAAAGAAGATATTTGGCGCCGGAGAGACCCATTTTGCAAAGATTTGGCGAAATGAAATCTTTGTGAACGCTGCGAACGCCCGAGACGTGATTCGGCATGAAATCGTCCATATCATCGCATCCCAGGAGGGCTGGCCGATCTGGCGGATCGGGCTCCTTGAGGGACTGGCTGTTGCAGTCGAGTGGAATGAACCGTATTTTACACCTCACGAGTGGGCCGGAGCCCTCCTCCGGCTCGGGCGTATTCCTCCGCTCCGGGAATGGTTTACAGGGACGGGGTTCTTTACCTATCACGGAAGGATGAGTTATATCCTGGGCGGTTCGTTCGTACGCTTTTTGATCGATACGTATGGCGTCGACAAAGTAAAAAAGGTTTATTCCGGTGAAACATTTGAGGATGTCTACGGACACTCGATCGATTCCCTCGATCGGCAATGGAGAACGTTTCTCGATCGCGTTCCCATCAGTCAAAACGAGGTAGACTGGGCGGGCATATTGTTACAGCAGGGTATATTCGGAAAAAAATGTGTACACGCGATTGCCGCGCTTGAATCCGCCGCAGATCATTTTGTCGATGCCGGTGACTGGGAGAGGTCGCAGAATGCCTATATGAAGGTGCTGTCTTTGGATCCCGATCGGATCGACGTCGCGGTTGCGCTGGCCAGATCATGGCTGATGTCCGGAGAAATCCGGAGTGCAAGGGACATCGTCGACAAGTGGCTTGGGAAAGACGTGTATGCAAGTCGTCGGGCGGAGCTGTTGATTCTACGCGGCGACCTGTGGCTGCTGGACGGGGCGTCCGACAGCGCGACACTGGCGTGGAAAAAATGCCTGTCGCAGTTCGGGCGTATTCCTTCCGTGTATATCGCATGTCACCTGAGACTTAGCGGCGCGACCAGCCGCACTCACTGGCGTGACCTTGAAAAAATCGTGACGGCGAAATCACCGATGGAAAAAGTCGTTGTTCTGGATCGTGTCATGGAAAGATCGCCTGAACTTAAATTACCTCGCTACTGGAAAGGGACGATGCTTTTTGCCGCGGGCGATTTTGCCGGAGCGGCCCTTGTGCTTGGCGACTCCGCGGCCGCATTTCGTGATTCTACTTTTGAATTGCATCGGCGCCTTCTGATTGTGGAATCGCTTTTACGATTGCAGCGGACTGAAGAAGCAACCATTTGGTTGAATGGAACCGCCGGACTTTGTCGACGGCCGGTCGACGTGAATGCGGTGCGTGAATTACAGGCCTATACGGAATGGTTGAACAGGAGACGGGAATGGGATTAAGGAATATTTTCTTGGGAATCGTGACGGTCGCTCTATTGTCTGCGTTTATGTCGACCTCCCGAGACCCCAAGCCGGTGGGAGATGCCGTCGTACACTTCGCCTTTGGGGATTCCGGGGTCGGTTGGGCGGCCGGTTATATACGGACCGGTGGGATCAAGCGCTATTCGGACGACACGACGACGATCGGACCGGATTCGCTCTATCGGTCAATGATCATGAAAACGACCGACGGTGGGCGATCATGGAGCCTGCAGACCGTGTTGCAAAGTAGCGATGCGTCCATAGACATTTTAACCCTGTTTGCCCTGTCACGTTCTCACGCCTGGATTGTGGCCCACCGTACCGCCAGCGACCGGACCTTTTTACTTCGTACGCGTGATGGAATGACATGGAACGCGATGAATTTTCGTACCGACCTGCAGCCGAGCCGACTATTCTTTCAGACACCGGATATCGGTTGGATGATTGCGGCCGACGGTTTCGGTTCCGATCGAATCCTGAAGTCGACGGACGGGGGGGTAAATTGGCATGAAGAGGGCATACCGTTTCACGGCCGTTTTTACGATATCCTGTTTGAAAGAGAGGTGGGGTACATCCTCGCTGCCGTGGACAACGACCCGATGCGATTGACGATATTAAAGACAACCGACGGCGGCCGCATTTGGATCGCGGCGACTATGTTTGAAGCCGAATCGGGGGCGGTGATCGAGGGAAGCCGATTGCGTATTGAAAAAAGTGGAGGTGTCGTGGCCGAAGTCATCCACCGGCATGAAGACTATGAAGAGTACGGCAACACCGTGATGTATATGTCCACCGATGGATTTGTGACGTTCATGGCCCGACGAGCCGCGTACGACAAAGACAGCAAACAAAATGAAAGTCTCCCGACCGACGTCTCGGCTATCGGAGAGGAATGGATCGCCATCGATGCGGCTCCGACCGATCATTATATCGAAGCGTCAAAAGAATTCGTCACGCTCAATCTGGTAGCCAGTCCGGACCAGGGACGGACATGGACCAAACGGTCGGAGTTTCACGACGCCGTCTACAATCTGCGATCGTCGAATGACCTGTTGGTTCTGTCGTCGGCCTACGGGGAAATTTTGATCTCAGACAATGGCGGCCAGTCATGGCATTTTGCAAAAATGGATTTTCGCGGAGTGTATTATTTGCCGCGGACCGTACCGGATGAAACGACGGCGTTCGACGATCTGTTTGCATTCGGGGAGGAGAGTGAATTTGACCAGGACTCCATTTATCAAAGCCGATGGGAAAGCGCCGAAGATTCTCTTGCTGCACTATCGTTTGCATCGAATGTCGATATATCGAAATACAAGCCGAGGGAAAATGCCGATTTTGCCGTTGGCATCGACTCCATATCCTCGTCGACGATTACATTCCATAGACGCGTTCGATGGGGGGCGAGAATCGAGCCCTGGGATCTGATCCGAGAGGAAGCAAAAACCGGTGAAATACGCGTCCGCAAGTATAAAACCATCCGATTTGCTGGCAGGGTTCACGCTGTCAATGGCCGGCAGGTCAAACGCGTGCTCTGGACGTCCAGTATCAGCGGTGACTTGAGCGATAAAGTCAGCTTTACGACGCATCCGAGACAATTACCCCCGGGTACGCATTTTATTTTCTTTAAGGCACAAAACGATCTGGGCCAGTGGTCGGAGCCTATCGTCACCAAGGTGGTCGTGGAAGATTTTCCGAAATACCGCTTCCCGTTTAACGGAGAGTGGACGGCCGGTGGTGGTGGCAGTTACTACAACAAGGGTTGGCATATCCGCGGTATTCGGTACGCACTCGATTTAAACTATCCCGGCAACGAGGGCGGGGATAGCGACTACGGAATGCCCGTGCGTGCGGCGACGGACGGGATTGTATCGTTCGCAGGATACATCCGAGGCTATGGGCGGACCGTTCGAATTGATTATGAATATGGAGGGAAAACGTATTCGACGCTGACGTCGCACCTTGCCACGATTTCCGTTCGTGACGGGCAGCAGGTTCGCCAGGGCCAGGAAATCGGTACGTGCGGTTCCACCGGGCGTTCCAGTGCACCGCACGTGCATTGGGAGTTGCGTGTGGACGGGGTGTGCGTTCCGCCGGAACCGGTTTTTGAAAACGATTCGACCATCATTCAATCTATCCATAACGGCCAGAGTTTCCGATCCGACAACCGCTTTGACGATCCTACGATTGTCACGGTCGACGAGCCGGACATTCCAAACACATGGCGTGAATATCGCGGCTACTGGCACAGTTATCGATACGCGGGAGTGAGTGCGAAACAAAAAACGGTAGATGCAACGTGGAAACCGAAGCTGCCCGTATCGGGTCGATATCGCGTCGAGGTCCACATCCCAAAAAAATTCGCGACGGCCCTGGCGACATACCGCATTCATACCAGAAACGGCGTGCATGAATTCAAAGTGAATCAAAACAAATTTACGGATGAATTTGTCGACATCGGGACATACGATTTTGATACGTCGGATGACGTCGTCGTCACCCTGGACAATGCGACCGGACAGCGTCGGGGGCATATTGCTTTTGATGCCGTACGTTTTATTTTACTGGATCCCGGCACGAAGGTCGGAAACGCCAGGTAGAAAGGCCCGCCCATGCGATTCAAACGGAATTTTCTCGGTCTACTCTCCATCGTTCTCATCCCTGCAGCTTCTATCGCCTGGATGGCGGACGCACTGTGGGGAGACGGTGATTATTATTACGAAGTCAAAAAAGGACTACGGCTTTTCGGCGACATTTATAAGCACGTGACGGAAAAATATGTCGACGAAATCACGCCCCACGGATTTATCCGGGCGGGAATCGACGGCCTTTTGCAAGACCTGGATCCTTATACGATTTATTATGAAGGCGAAGAGTCCAGCGAACTCGATCTTCTGATGCAGGGCAAGTACGGTGGAATCGGCATCTCCATCGGCGTTAAGGACGGGTATCTGACGGTCATTTCGACGGCTGATCAATCTCCCGGTCATCGGGCAGGAATTCTGCCGGGCGATCGGATTTTATCCGTCGACGGATTCACATCCCATGATTTAAATTATCAGGAATTGTCCAACATGGTTCGCGGTGAGCCGGGTACGCTGGTTCGCCTGACGATCAGCCGTCCCGGACTGGAGCGCGTGCTGGAGTTTGAACTGGTGCGGGAAATGGTCCACGTCGAAAACATTACGTACCACGCGGTCCTTGAAGACGGCGTCGGGTACATCAAGCTTACCAAGTTTGCGAAAGACGCTGACGTAGAATTTGCCGCCGCGTTAAAAGAGCTGGAACGGCAGGGAATGAAATCGCTGGTGATTGACATTCGTGGCAATCCCGGAGGATTACTGGAAGTCGCCATCGATATCGCGAACCATTTTATCCGCCGGGGGGAGACGATCACTTTTACACGGGGGCGTACGGCCGAAGCCAACCGCATCTACAAGGCCACGCGCGATCCGGGATATGAAAAACTTCCCGTCGCCGTCCTGGTCGACGAAGGAAGCGCCAGCGCGTCGGAGATCCTGAGCGGCGCATTGCAAGACCTGGACCGCGCCGTCATTGTCGGCTCTCCGACGTTCGGCAAGGGTTTGGTCCAGACGATCTATCCACTGCGAGAACGTAATTCCGTTCTCAAAATCACGACGGCAAAGTATTATACGCCGAGCGGCCGGAGCATCCAAAAGCCGGGATATCGCCAGTCCAAGCCGCGGCGAGCACAGTCGCGGGACACCGAGAATGACACATTCGGAGACGGAGATCGGACGACAATCGATGACGGGGCAAACCGTGAGGATTCGGCGTCGTTTCGAACTTTGTCGGGGCGGCGCGTTTTTGCCCACGGGGGAATCCAACCGGACATTGTGGTCAAAGGCAATCCGATTAGCCCGTACTTCGCGGAAATCTTGCGTCGGGGGATTATTTTCGATTTCGCGACGCATTATGTTGCCCGACATTCCCGCATCGACTCCCTGTTCGAGATGCAGGAACAGGATATGACAGCGCTGCGAAAACTCGTGGACAGCTCGGATTTTCATTTTATGTCATCCGTCGAGAAATCATTGGACGGTCTCGACAGCCTGAGCCGGCATGCGGGATTTCCGAACGAATTTGAACAAAATCTGGAGGAACTGCGCGCCATCGCCGTAGAAGAAAGAAAAAAAGAATTTGAAAAAAATTACGCATTGATCAAGCGGACGGCCGAGCAGGAAGTCATTTCCCGATTCTATGGAAATCGGGGCCGAATCGCGGCGTCGCTGCGACATGATATCGTACTGGCTTCGGCCGCGAAAGTTCTGTCGGATCAGTTGCGGTACGACGCCATCCTCGCCGGACGTTAACGTGGAGATGCTCGGACATATTGCAATCGGATTGCTGGCGAGTATGTTCGGCAGCATGGTCGGAATCGGAGGAGGAATCATCATCGTGCCAGCGCTAACGATCCTGATGCATATCGACATCAAAGAGGCCATCGGGAGCAGCCTGATCTCCATCGTCGCAATGTCTTCGATGGCATCGGCGACATATGCAAAAAAAGGATGGATTCATTTTCAACTTGGTTATGTTCTCGTTGTTTCGACTCTTTTTGGTTCCATTATCGGCAGCCACATTGCAATCAATGCCCACAGTAATGTTCTGGGACTCATGTTCGGTCTTTTTCTTCTGGTTCCTGCAAGCTTGCTTCTCAAAAAGCCGGCTCGAGTCGAGAAACCGCCCGTGGATTTGACGGGAGACCCGGTGAACGGAATTCATGGCGAGTTTTGCGAATTTCCAGGTCATCCGCCGATTCCGTTTGTCGTACGACGGATCAAAACACAGATTGCTGCACTGACGGCATCCGGCCTGTTTTCCGGTCTGCTCGGAATCGGCGGCGGCTTGCTGAATGTGCCAGTCATTCATCAAATCGGCGGTGTCCCTTTTAAAATGGCGGCCGCAACCAGCACGTTGATGATGGGGTTGACCTCTCTGATGGCCGTTATCGTTTTTTTGGGCTCGGGCAGTGTCAATCCGTCGTTGAGTTCCGACATCGTCATCGGAGCGCTGCTGGGAGCGTATCTCGGGCCGAAAATCGCATCGCGCGTTCCGGCAACGCGGTTGGTCCAGCTGCTCGTTGTACTTATGATCGCCAGCTCCATTCGAATGATCTATCGGGCGTGGGCGGAAGGATTATGAATGTAACTTTTGTTCGTGCGATGCGTTCGCTGTTGCTCGGCAGCGTCGCGGTCCTGATCGTTTCGGCATTCGTACCATCGATCGGTGTCGTACGATGGATCGGACTAGGGGCAATATTTATCAGCCCTATTTTAGGTAGTTTGAATCGTTCCGTTGAATTTATTCGCAATCGTCAGTGGAGCATGATGGCGGTTCTCCTGACGATCTGGATTACGTTCGGCGTTGTCGCGTACCTCTCATTGAAAAAGGACCCGGTATGAAATCTCTGTGGTTTCTGACGTTACTGCTCTTGACGGCTTGCGGGCAGACGGCCCGAACGGTGGTGTACAGCGATAGTACTTTTGACAAACTGTCGTCCCGGAGAAACGTGCGCGTCACGTTCATCGACGGAACGGTAGTCCAGTTTTATAAAATCGAAGTCGTAAAAGTCGACGCAACGCATATTTACGCCCGTTGCTGGGAAAAGGAAGGGAGCGACGCCGCGGATTATAAATTTTTAAAGTCCGATGTCGTCATCGAAAGTGTCGAATTCAGCACTTCCCGGACGCTATCGTACGTTGCCGGCATCGCGTTGTCCATTGGAATTCTTTTCCTGCTTCAAAGAATCATCTATGGCGGATAAAACCGGTGAACGCCAGGCGCTGGCCCCGCAGGTCGAATTTGAATACGTTCGCTGTCCCGTCTGCGACCATGACGAGTCGTCGATCCGATATTCGTTTGCAGACGCGTACGGTGCCTACGGTCTGGTGCGTTGCAATGCCTGCGGACATGAATTCCTGAATCCGAGACCCACACGAGGTTCCATTGGCATTTATTATTCGGCGGAGGCGTATCGGCCGTTTTTGAGTTCGTCGCGCCGGAAATCGATGACGGACCGGGTGTACGCGACCGTTCGAAAATTTTCGGTCCGGTGGAAACGGAGACAGATCGAACGTCAACAGAAGCGAGGAAGCGTACTGGATCTGGGATGCGGAACAGGTGAATTTTTGGACGAGATGCGACGGGCCGGGTGGAAAGCTACCGGGTTGGAGCCCTCGTTAGAGGCGGTGAAACACGGGCGCGAGGAACTGGGATTGGATATCATCCATGCCCATGTCGACGAGCCGCCGTTATTGGATCGGCAATTCGACGTGATCACGATGTGGCACGCACTGGAACATGTTCATCGTCTTCATCCGGCGCTCCGCTGGATCTACGACACGCTCAAACCGGATGGACGCTTCTACGTCGCCGTACCAAACATGACCGGTTTTGACGGAATGTTTTACGGCAAACACTGGATCGCTTTGGACCCACCCCGGCACTTGCATCATTTTTCGCATCACTCAATGGAAAGATTGATGGAGCAGCATGGGTTTAACCTTCATTCCATGCGACAGATCCCACTGGATACCCTTTTCAATGTCGGTATGAGCGAAACGGCGCTGATGAAATCCAGGTCGTTTTTATACTGGCCGTGGATATTGATCCGTGTCGGTTTTATCACGCTGGTCAGCCTCGTACGGGGAACCCGGCCAGGACGAAGTTCGACCGTTTTGTACGAGATCCGAAAGGTTCAATGAACAATCGTATTCAAATCCTGCCGGAGCATGTGGCCAATCGCATCGCGGCCGGCGAAGTGGTGGAGCGGCCGGCATCGGTCGTCAAAGAGCTGGTCGAAAACGCCATCGATGCTGGAGCCGATGAAATCGTCATCCATCTCAAAAACGGCGGCCGCAACCTCGTTCAGGTGATCGACAATGGATGCGGAATGAATCACGACGATGCGATCCTTTGTCTGGAGCGTCACGCCACGAGCAAGATTGCGGACTGGGCCGACCTGCTCAAAGTGAGGAGTTTTGGTTTTCGGGGGGAAGCGCTGGCGAGTATCGCTTCCGTGAGCGACACGGAAATCAAAACCAAAACGGCGGAAGCGGACGTGGCCACCGTGGTGAGAACTCATGGAGGACGGATTTCCGATGTAACGCAGGAAGCCGGACTCGTCGGAACGACGATATCGGTGAAGAATCTGTTTCATACGGTTCCGGCCCGCAAAAATTTTTTAAAGACATCCAACACCGAATTCCGCTATGCGGCCAACACGGTCAAGCGGTTTGCAGCGGCCTATCCGGAGATTGAGTTTACCCTCCTGCATGACGATGAAAAGGTGTTTCAATTACGGAAATCCGATCTCGCCCAACGTCTTGAAAAAGTGATCGGACGCGACGTCATGGCATCGACGCTTCCGGTCGAGCATGCGTCCGGTACATGGCACCTGAAAGGCTACATCAGCAAGCCCGGCTTTTCGTTCAAAACGAGAGGCGACCAGTACTTGTTTATCAACGGGCGCCCGGTGACGAGCCGGTCGGTCAATTACGCCGTCTTTTCCGCCTACGGACATTCGATTCCGAGAGGGGACAAACCGTTTTTTGTTCTTTTTTTGCAATGCGATCCGGAAGCATTCGACGTCAATGTGCATCCAACCAAGGCCGAGATCAAGTTTCGTGACGAACAACTTTTCTATCGGTTTTTTTATCATGCGGTCCACGACGCGATGAATACCGACGCGTTGATTCCGACGTTGTCCGGTCCGACGTCGCAGGAGTTTTTATCCACGGTGACGCAGGAAAGTCTCGTTTCCGATTCGCCGTTGAACCTGCGGGTTACTCACGATGAAGAACGGTCGACGGTTGAATTTGGGTCAGCAGGAACGGCCGAGGCGGCCGGATCAAAAACGATGGTCCAGCAACAACTGACCCAACGTCCCTCGGTCCAGGTTGACAATCTTGTATGGCAACTGCACAACCGGTACATCATTTCCCAGATCCGAAGCGGCCTGGCGATCATCGATCAGCACGTCGCCCATGAAAGGATTTTGTACGAAAAAGCCCTGGACGCTTTTGAAAACACACCGATGTTCTCGCAGCAACTGTTATTTCCGCAAACGATCGAAATGTCACACGAAGAATTCAGCATCGTCGAGCCACTCCTGCCTTTACTTGAGAAACTCGGTTTTGTGATCAAGATTTTCGGGAAACGTACGTTGATCGTCGAAGCCGTCCCGGCCGACGTCCGCCTCGGAAACGAGCAAAAGATTATCCGCGATATGATCGAGTACTATGCGGAAAACCAGGAATCGGCGCTCGACCCTCGCGACAATCTGGCCAAATCGTTTTCGTGCAAATCCGCGATCAAATCGGGAGACCCGCTGACCATCGAGGAGATGAACGGTCTCATCGATCAATTGTTCGCGACAAAGTTTCCGTACGTCTGTCCCCACGGCCGTCCGATTATCATCCAATTATCGCTGGATGAATTGGACAAGCGGTTTATGAGAACCCCATGATACCCCCCGTCGTCGTTCTCGCCGGGCCAACCGGCGTCGGTAAAACGGCGATTTCCATCCCGCTGGCGCGTCACCTCAATGCGCAGATCATTTCGGCAGATTCCCGTCAGATTTACCGCCATATGGATATTGCGACGGCCAAACCGTCGCAAACAGACATGCAATCGGTGCCACATCATCTGATTGATGTTGTCAATCCGGATGAGACGTATTCAGCCGGACAATTTGGTGCTACCGCGAGGGAAATACTGGATAACACGGATTCAAAGTTCATGATTATTGGAGGATCAGGACTTTATATTAAAGCAATAGTTGAAGGTCTTACCCACGGCATTCCGAAAGATGAAATCACCAGGAAAACGATTCGAGATGAAATGGCGAGCAGAGGAATGACTGCCGTCTATGATGATCTCCAGGCGGTCGATCCTGAGAGTGCTGCCCGGATTTCACCAAACGATGCGCGTCGGATCGAGCGTGCACTGGAAGTATACCGACTCACGGGAATTCCGTTGAGCAGGTGGCATGAGGAGCGGCGTAGTGAAGAAATTCCGTCGATATGGATAGGCCTGACGTGTGATCGGAATGAACTCTACCGTCGAATTGAATTACGTATCGACCGGATGATGGAAAACGACGCCGTTGTCGAAGAGACGAAGCGTCTGCTTGCCATGGGATTTTCATCAAACCTGATTTCAATGGAGGGCCTCGGCTATCGTGACATCGTCGCGTATCTCAACGGTCAAATGTCGCGTAAGGACATGATTCGGAGATTCAAACAAGACTCACGGAATTACGCAAAGCGGCAATTGACGTGGTTTCGAAAAGAAAAAAAAATCCACTGGATCGACACGACCCAGTGGAATCCCGATACGATCATCCAATCGGCTTTATCGGTTATCGAGTCGTCTTACTGATATTCCATGACTTCCATCTTGGTCAGGCTCACGCTCTGGATGACCACATTTTCCATCGGCCGGTCGCGAGCGTCCTTTTGAACTCGGGCGATCCGGTCGACCACGTCCATGCCCGAGATCACTTCTCCGTAAACCGTGTAATCGCCGTCGAGAAAGGGAGTTCCTCCAATCGTGGTGTACAGCGTCGTCTGTTCTTCATTGAAGGTTTTGCCCGTACGAGCCTCAAGGTTTTTGAGATTATTCAGGGGCATGGCTCCGGCGTTTACGATGTAAAACTGGCTGCCGCTGGACGCCTTCTGAGGATTCATCTGATCCGGGAGCCGCGCAGCCGCAAGCGCGCCACGCTTGTGATACCGTTTGATTTCCGCAGGTATTGTGTACCCCGGACCGCCCTGACCGTCATTGGCAGGATCGCCGTCCTTGCTGTTAGGGTCGCCTCCCTGGATCATGAACCCGTCGATCACGCGATGAAACGTCGTTCCGTTATAAAATCCCTCCAACGTGAGCTTCTTGAAATTGGCGACATGCTGCGGCGCGTCCTTTTCATAGAAATTGATCGTAATCGATCCCATCGACGTCTGGATGACGGCGACTTCTTTTTCGACTTTCACGAGGGTCGGGACTTTCTTTTCCTGACCGCAGGCGACGACACTCATCGACGCCATCATAACCGCCAGACGCAGCGATGAACTGCAATTGAGCTTGAACAAGGATACCTCCTTTAGTACGTTGACCTAAAATGATTTGGAAAAATCGGGTGAATATAGCGGGGTCGTTCGTTTTTATCCAGTTCATTTGTCTCTCGGTTGCCGCGCAAACCATCCGTATCGAATTCAAATCCGTGCAAACCGTTGATGCCGTTCCGGCGGTCACGAATCCGGTCGCATTTTGTGTCGGGCTCGACCGTTCGATCTACGTCGCCGACGCGGGCCGCGAACGGATCGTCCGTATCGACTCAGCGGGAACAGGGTTTTTGCAAATCGGCCGCCTGGGCTTTCGGGACGATGAGTTTGACGGGCTGCTGGACATCCACACGTCCGATGGGTTGAACCTGTACGCCGTCGATTCCCGGAACCGCCGTATCCAACGGTACGGACGGCGCCTCGAGTTGATTGCGTCCGTACGCGATGCCGACGTTGCCCGTGGCGTATACGACAAATCGCCCGTCCCGTTGAAACTCGGGCTTCCCGTCGCGCTGACGGTATCGCCGCTCGGTGACCTGTTTCTTATCGACGATCAATTGGGAGAGATCGTCAGAGTCAATCGGCAGGCCCGCGCCGATTTTCGTTTCGGGGGCGTGTCGTCCCATGCCGGACGTCTTCGCAAACCGCACCGGATCGCCTCGTCCGGAACGCGGATCGCGGTTGCGGATGAAGAGGGAGTGGCCCTGTTCGATTACTTCGGTCGATTTTTGCGTCGTATCGACGAATCCTACGGACGTCCTTGTGACGTCGCGATCGACCGCCGGAATCGCATGTGGATCCTGTATCCGTCGGCCTGGACCTGTGTCGACGATGCAGGAAATCGGCTCGGAAGCTGGCCCAATGATGAAAATTTTATTGCATTGGAAACCGACACCGACCTTTACTTGCTGGCCAATCGACCGGCACGGATCGTAACGTACACGATTTTGACGCCCTGATGCGCTGGTGGTATGTTCCGGTAACTATCCTGGCGCTGGCCCGAGGGGTACACGCGCAAACGGATTCCGCGACGTTTACGCTGGACCAATCGCTTCATCAGCAGTTTCTCCAGGATTCCTCGACGAATCTTCTCAAGCGTTCGGTTACAATTGCCGGTGGTGGCCGTGTTCAACTCCCTGACAGTCTTGTGATCGACGGATCGGTACGCGTGACGTGGCACGGAATCGAACTGCCTCCGCAAGATTATGCGGTCAACTATGCCGAGGGAACGGTCGATTTTAAAGTCGATGCGGACAGTACCGGTATTTTCGTGATCGAATATCTCGTTTTGCCCTTCGAGCTTCCTCTGCATCTTCAGAAAAATATTCTCGTTCGAACGCACAAAGACAGCATTCCGGTACTGGTACAGACGGAATCCGACGTTGATTCGTGGACGGGCCAGCTGCAAGCGTCCGGTTCCATCAGCCGTGGATTCTCGGTCGGTTCCCAGCAGGATTTTTCCCTGACCTCCGGACTCAATATCCGGATCCAGGGCAATGTTTCGGAAGATGTTTCGGTGGAAGCCGTCTTGACGGACGAAAATCTGCCCATTCAACCGGAAGGAAATACGGAGAGCATTCAAAAGATCGACGAAGTGTACGTACGCGTCAATAAAGGCACCGAATACTCGGCCATTCTGGGAGACATCCGGGCCGGTACGGAGTTTTCAGACTTTGCCCGGTATTCGCGTGAACTTCAGGGCTTGCGCCTTGACCTCAACAAAACTCGCGTATCGGCCAAACTCAGCGTCGGAACGCCGCGCGGAAGTTTCGTTAGCAACACGTTGTCCATTACCGACGGCGTGCAAGGTCCGTACGAACTCACCGGAAACAACGGAGAGCGGAACATCCTTGTCGTCGCCGGTTCCGAAAAAGTCTGGCTGGACGGACGGCAGCTCCGACGGGGAGACGCCAACGATTACGTCATCGATTATGCCGTCGGCCAGATTACCTTCACCGGAGCGGTCGTCATGACGAGCGCGTCCCGCGTTGTCGTCGACTTCGAACACGCCGAGGAGTCGTTTCGCCGAAACAGTATCGGAGGAGAGACAAAATTTGAGGCTCTTCCGTGGTTGACGGTTCGAAGTGCATTTGTACGGGAAGCGGACGACCATCGCAACCCCATCGGCCTTACCCTGTCCGATCCCGTCGTGGATTCGTTGCGGCAGATCGACGACCGGCAGCTCAGCCGGCAGGGAACACGGCTCCTTGTTGACGGGTCGTCGCGTACCGACGTCGGAAGGGGAAATTATGTCAAGATATTGGATGTCGGATCGTCGGACAGCATTTTCGTTTACGTCGGTAGTGACAGTATTGGAAATTACGATGTCCGGTTCACCGACGTTGGCATCGGTCAGGGAAGTTATATACGCGGCAACATTGTGGGCGAATTTATTTTCGTCGGCCAGGGGCTCGGTTCGTTTCTCCCGTTGGTTCCGATTTCGCTTCCTACGTCCAACCGCATGGCGGTCGTCGGATTGGATCTGCAACCGAGGAAAAACTGGGTCGTGAAGTCCGATTTCGCATTCAGTGAATTTGACCGGAATCGTTTTTCAAAGGACGATCTGACCGGCAGGGGACTGGATGCATCGACTTCCCTGCACGACCAAACGATCGGCCGCTTCGGGGCCGTCGATCTCGATTTGCGTTATCGCAGCGTGGATTCGAGTTTTCAACCGCTGGATCGCTTCAACGACGTCGAATTTGACCGTCGCTGGAACCGTCCGGTCTCGATTCAAACGGGGGAAGAACTGATGGACATGACGTTACGCTATCGGCCTCGTCCCTTCATGCAATTTTCCACGTCGCTGGGCCGGCTTGAGCAAGACGCCGGTTTTCGTTCGTTACGCCAGGGCGCCGGGATATCCATGCGCCACGATGACGATCCGAGAATGGCGTATGATTTTTATACCCTACGCTCGACCACGCCGGACAGTGTCGATCGCCGAACGAATGTTTTTCGGGATCTTGGAATGGCCCAGTATCGGTGGAACCGCTGGCTGCCCGGCGTTGACTACGAGAGCGAGACGGTCCGCCTTCATGTCGACAGCCTGGCGACCGGTACGTCGTATTATCAATGGCGCCCGCGACTGGATTATAAGGCCGAAGAAAGGCTGACGTTGCAGGCTTCGTACGAAGAACGATCGGAGTTTTCCGAACATTCGGAAGAAGACTCGCTGGACGGAAAAATATCGACGGCGCAAACGATCCGCTTTCAATCCGAGTACCGCGGAGATGCCTGGAAAACGTCCGCCTCGGTGTCCCGGCGGACGAAAACGTTCGCCGGAAAATTCCGCACGGCCGAAAATCTCGATACGAAAGGGCTTCTGGTCCGAACGGCGATCGACGGCACATTGTGGGATCGATTCCTAAGTTTTCAAACGCAGTATCAGATCAGCGATGAGCAGATTCAGGAACGAAAGCTGGTTTTTGTCGAGGTGTCACCGAATACCGGGAACTACATAAGGCTTGGACCGGACAGTTTCCGGCAAGTACCGACGGGACAGGGAAATTTTATTCAGAGCTCGATTCGATCGAATGTTTTTTTTCCGGTGGTCGCGCTGTTGAATTCATGGCGGGTTCGCCTCGACTTTTCAAGAATTGTTGACGATTCCTCGGCAAGCGCTATCGGCCGTACGATGAGCCGGGTGTATTCCGAGACGTATCTTCGAATCGAAGACAATCAGCGGCGTCCGTCCCGGTCGTTTTACTGGCTTAATCCGTACAGCTTTCTGGATGGGGAAAGGACGCAAACCGGTAACGTGTTCGTACGACAGGATATTTTTGGAACGTCGGCGTCAAGGCGACTGACGCTGCGATTGCGCGGAGAGTTACAGAAGTCGTTGACGAGAGTCCTGCAAGACGGTCAGGAGCGTTTGACAAGAGAACGGGTTGGCGGTCTTGTCGCCTGGGAAATTCACGAACGATGGAGCGCCGAATCGGACTGGCAATTCGAAAAGTTGTCGCGGCAATCGACCATTCGCATTGCAGGTATTGCCGGGGATTATTTCATCCGAAAATTACGACAGACGACAGGTTTGGCCTACTTTCCGACGCCAGAATGGCGTGTGCGGCCTGCGATCGCGACGACGATCGCAAAAGATGAAACGAGCGGCTTGCGTTTTCACGCCGTGTCCTTTATGCCTAAACTGACGTGGAGCCGCGGACTGACCGGGCAGGTCACCATGGAAATCGACGTTACACGCGCGTTTATCGGTTCCCCGATCGCACCGTTTGAATTGACGGGAGGCTATGAAAAAGGGTGGAACGTGTCGTGGATGGCGAACGGCGAGTTCCGCCTTCGAGATCATGTGTCACTGAGCTTTTCCTATTCCGCTCGTGAGGAACGAAATTCCATCATTCATACGGCATCAGCAGAATTTCGAGCGTTTTTCTAAGTGGACATGAACGCCTTGAGTTCACCGATCGACCGGATCGGACTGGGATCGACACCTCTGGCGATCGCGAGATGGTAACTGAACCAGTCCCCGAGCTGGATCCAATTGACCATTCGACATAACGGACTTTGACCGCTCGCCTCTGTTTCGAACACGTGGGTCCTGGTCTTCAAGAATCCGGACATAAAATCGAACCGTTTTCGAACTCGCGGATGATCGTTTGGGTCACGAAGAAGAATAACACCGAATGAAGACGATGCAGGTATAATCGTTTCCCATCCCATGATTTCGTTATGGTTCACTTCTGGGACAGTATTGGCAAAGGCCAGGAGTTTGGCGTTTTCGCAAATTTGTCCCTTCCATCGAAGGGCAGCCGGAAAAAGTTGCTCTGAACTGTAGATGACGATGGGTTGGTTTAACAGGGGTGGGTGAAGCAACGCTTTGAAGAATTCCTGCCGTGAGAGCCGTTGCGTTTCCTTTTCAGCGAGCCGAACGCTTTCATCGATGGCCGAATCGATATCCGGAGCTTCAAACAAGCTCGTGAGGACGTGGTATAACGCGATGAGGGGATAGGCAAGCGCCTGGCGAGGCATGTACCCGTTTGGCAATTCGATATGAAGGAGCGTACGATCTTTTGTCCTTTCCCGCAGCAAGCCGCCGGTAGACAAGGTGACGAGGAAACAACCCCGTTCAATGGCAAGTTGTGCGGCCGATAACG
This sequence comes from uncultured Bacteroidota bacterium, assembly GCA_964478735.1. GTDB lineage: Bacteria > CLD3 > CLD3 > SB21 > SB21 > CAYZJB01. The sequence continues at coordinate 75,806 of CAYZJB010000003.1, forward strand.
TTTCCTCCGTTGAACCGCTGTAGCTGGATAAAATGACGAGCGTATCGCGGCCGATGTGGGCCGGGATTCCGTAGTCTCTCAGCACAGTAATAGGAATCGGACAATGAGGGCCCATTAATGTTCGCAAAAAATCGCCGGCTATTGCAGACCCTCCCATCCCGCAGTACACGATCTGCCGCAATGATGATTTGATCGATTTCAGTTGCTCTATATTGAGTCGCTCCGCCAGTCGACGTGCATCATCAAGTTGCTCCGCAAAGCTCAATAGAATTTTACGATATCCGGATTTGTCGAGGTCTTGCATCGAAGTCGTTTTTTTAAGCCGGAAATTTTCAAGCGAAATTAACCACAATTTACGCCTAATTCAACCGTTCCCTATGCTGAAAAATCACGTGAACTCCTTTCTATTCATAGCTCGTAGCAAATTTGGATGACTATTAAACAAATACGACATTCAAGCACTCTTTCGGTCGCCTATTTATTATGACATAATGACGTATTTAGTTGAAAATTATTCATATTATTATGCATTAAACTGCCATTATGACATGATCGTATTTTTATGGTTATTGTAATTGCTTCACTTATGAATTGGTATGCCAGTTGTTAAACAAAATATCGAATGACATAACAAAAGGAGTTAACCCAATGTCTACGCGAGTTCAAGAAGAAGTGAAAACGACAACGGCTCCTGCGCCATATAAAAATCAATTCGCATTCGTGACGCCGCACGCCGATATCTACGAGTCCGAAAACAACTACACGGTTTTAGCGGAAATGCCGGGCGTGTCGCGTGAATCCCTGAAGGTCGGACTTGAAAATGGTCATCTCGTGATCGAGGGCAAAATGGCCGAGCCGACTGCATCGGGAACATTGCTCGTGGAAGAAATTTACAAACGAAATTATCGCCGGGTCTTTCGTCTGACCGATCAGATCGACACAACGGGCATCGGGGCCCAGTGGCGGGATGGTATCCTGCGGGTCACGTTGAACAAGAAAGCATCATCGAAACCACGTGAAATTACAATCAACTACAACTAATCACAAACACCGATCAAAGAAAGGAGACGTTATGTCAATCGTTCGATGGGCACCTCGTGAAAAAAGCGTGTTTCATGATCTCATGAACATGCAGAGCGAAATGAATCGCCTTTTCACAAATTTCTGGAACGACGAACCTTCGATCACAAACTGGTCTCCATCCGTCGATATTGCGGAGGGTAAAGATGAGTTTACCGTGAAGGTCGAACTTCCGGGAATTGACAAGAAGGACGTCAAGGTCACCGTTCAGGACAACGTGCTGATGATTCAGGGCGAGAAAAAGCAGGAAAGCGAAACGAAAGAAAAGAACTATCATCGAGTGGAACGCTCGTTCGGTTCGTTCGCGCGCTCGTTCCGTCTTCCGTCCCTGGTCAAGGCGGATAAGATTGAAGCGCAATACAAGGACGGTATCCTGTCGATCACTCTGCCGAAGTCGGAAGAGGCCAAGGCAAAAGAAATCGAGGTCAAATTCTAAAACCGCTTTTGAAACGGGCTGCCGATCAGCAGGCAGCCCTTCTTTTTTATTTAGGAATACGGCCATGAAAACCTTCGATAAAGTTTTTGTTTTCGTTGCTTTGATTGCCGGATTGGCGATCATCTGGCTGGCTTAAGGCAATTTGGCAGGAAGAGGTGTACAAGTGAATTTTGATAAAATGACGATCAAGACCCAGGAGGCGCTTTCACAGGCTCAACAGCTGGCGCTTGAATCGGGACATACGCAGATCGACGTGGAGCACGTTCTCAAAGCGTTATTGCAGGATTCCGAAGGTGTTGTCCTGTCCTTGTTTCACAAGCTTGGGGTAACGCCGGAGCTCGTGCGTCGACGCACAGAACAACTCCTGGCGCAACTTCCAAAAATAACTTCCGGTCACACCGGCCAGGTTTACCTCAGTTCGCGTCTAAATAAAATTTTAAATGACGCAAGCCAGGAGGCCGTCCGACTACGGGATGAATATGTCAGTACCGAGCACGTATTGATCGCCATCAGTGAAGAGTCGTCCGAGATTGGGAAAATGCTCAAAGGGACGGGGATTTCCAGAGACAGCATTTACCGTGCCCTCAAAAATATTCGCGGTTCCCAGCGTGTCACGGATTCGATGCCGGAGAACAAGTATCAATCCCTTTCCAAATACGGCCGCGATCTTAACATGCTAGCGCGTACGGGAAAATTGGACCCCGTCATCGGTCGGGATGAAGAGATCCGCCGTGTACTCCAGGTGTTATCTCGGCGAACCAAGAACAATCCCGTGCTGATCGGTGAGCCTGGGGTGGGAAAGACCGCGATTGCCGAAGGGCTCGCCCATCGTATCGTATCTCAGGATGTGCCGGATAATCTGAAAACCAAGCGCATTGTCGCTCTCGATCTCGGTGCGCTTATTGCTGGCGCCAAATTTCGCGGAGAATTTGAAGACCGACTCAAGGCCGTCCTTCGCGAGGTGACGGAGTCCAATGGCGAAGTAATATTATTTATCGATGAATTGCATACGCTGGTCGGTGCCGGCGCCGCGGAGGGGGCCGTCGATGCAGCCAACATGCTCAAACCCGCACTGGCGCGAGGTGAACTTCGAGCCATCGGCGCTACCACATTAGACGAATACCGGAAACATATAGAAAAAGATGCGGCCCTGGAGCGCCGTTTCCAACCGGTCTACGTGGATGAGCCTTCAGTCGAAGATACGATTTCGATTTTACGCGGCCTGAAAGAAAAATATGAAGTTCATCACGGCGTCCGGATCCAGGATGCGGCCATCGTGTCGGCGGCCGTTTTGTCCGATCGTTATATTGCGGACCGCTTTATGCCCGACAAGGCGATCGACCTGATCGACGAAGCGGCGTCGAAGTTGAGGATCGAGATCAATTCAATGCCGGAAGAACTGGATGAAGTCGAACGCAAAATTCGGCAATTGGAAATCGAACAACTGGCGCTCAAAAAAGAGCGTGACGAAAACTCGAAGAAACGGTTAAGCGAATTGCTGGCCGAACTGGCCAACCTAAAGGAGCGGCAAACCCGTTTGCGTGCTCAATGGGAGTCTGAAAAGTCGGCGATCGAAAGTTCGCGGAAAACCAAGGCGGAAATCGAGTCCATCAAAAATCAGATCGAACAGGCGGAACGCGACGGTGATTTGAACCGCGCGGCCGAATTAAAATACGGACGATTGACCCAATTACAAAAACAATTGGACACCACACTAGCGACGCCACACGGTTCGCAAATGCTCAAAGAAGAAGTGGACGAGCAGGACATTGCAGAAGTCGTCGCCAAGTGGACCGGGATCCCGGTCGCACGGATGCTGGAAAGTGAAAAGGAAAAAATTCTCCATATGGCGGAACGTTTGCGCCTTCGCGTGATCGGCCAGGACGAAGCGGTTGATCGCGTCGCCGAGGCCATCAGGCGTTCACGTGCCGGGCTGTCGGATCCGCGGAAACCGATCGGGTCGTTCATTTTTTTGGGATCGACCGGCGTAGGAAAGACGGAACTGGCGCGGGCTCTGGCCCAGTTCCTTTTCGACGACGAAAACGCCATGGTACGGATCGACATGTCGGAGTACATGGAGCCGCATTCCGTGTCACGTTTGATCGGCGCTCCGCCGGGGTACGTCGGATACGACGAGGGAGGACAGTTGACCGAGGCGATTCGCCGTCGGCCGTATTCCGTCGTTCTGCTGGACGAGATTGAAAAAGCACATCCGGAAGTGTTCAACGTCCTGCTCCAGGTACTGGATGACGGGCGGCTGACGGACAACCGGGGCCGTACGGTCAATTTCAAAAATACAATCGTCATCATGACGTCCAACCTGGGGGCGCATTATGTCATGGAAAAAGCGTCGACCATGAATGACGCGAATCGCGACCGCATTTATGAAGATATGAAGGAACATGTGACGGGCCTGTTACGGCAACGGTTGCGTCCGGAATTTCTCAACCGGATCGATGACGTCATTGTTTTCAAGCCGTTGTCCCGTTACGATGTACGTTCGGTGGTGCGCATCCAGTTGGACCACGTATCGGATTTGCTCAAACGGCAGGACCTGAAAGCGGTGTTCGACGAATCGATTGTTGACTTTCTGGCCCGCAACGGTTTCGATCCGTCGTTTGGAGCACGTCCGCTTAAACGTTTGATTCAAAAGGAAATCGTTAACCTGCTTTCTACGCAAATACTCGAAGGCCGCTTTTCGCGTTCGGATACGATTCACCTGAAGGAAGCAGACGGCCGGGTCATCGTACAAAAAATATCGGGCGACGAAATGAAATCCGTCGCCTGACTCCACAAAGCCCCTTATTTCCCCGTCATCATCTCCGCGGATAGCGATACCCCAATTTCGCTATCCGCATTTCTTTTTTGATATTGATCCCTGACGGGTTAAATTGGTGTCGATCAAAAAAACACATTTGAACTTGTGACCATGGCAAACAGGAAAACTACGGACAACATCAAATCGGTACTGGTCGAAAAGCGCGTCATTCGGCCGGCAAAAGATTTTTCAGCCAGCGCGCATGTTCGTTCGATGAAACAGTATGAGCAGCTCTATCGGAAATCGATGAAATCACCGGAGAAATTTTGGTCGGAAATGGCCAGAGACCTGGTATGGTTCAAACCGTGGAAAAAGACGCTGGTATGGAAGGAGCCCTTTGCCCAATGGTTTGTTGGCGGTCAGACGAACGTGAGCACCAACTGTCTCGATCGGCACGTGAAGTCCTGGAGAAAAAATAAGGCGGCCATTGTATGGGAAGGGGAACCGATGAAAGAAGGTCGCCCGGAAATCCGGACATTGACGTATCAACAGTTGTTCCGTGAAGTCTGCAAATTTGCCAACGTTCTCAAGAGTTTCGGAATCGGGAAGGGCGATCGGGTCGTTGTGTACCTGCCGATGGTTCCTGAACTGGCCATTGCAATTTTAGCCTGCGCCCGGATCGGCGCCACGCATAGCGTGATCTTCGGTGGGTTCAGTGCAGAAGCGATACGCGACCGGGTGAACGATTGCGGCGCCAGGCTGATCGTGACGGCCGACGGGTGTTACCGTCGGGGAACGATCGTGGAATTGAAAGCCAACGTCGATGCGGCCTTGAATGAAGGTCAGTGTCCGACGGTGGAAAACGTCGTCGTGTATCAACGGCTTGGTGCGGAGATGCGTTTGCATGCCGACCGCGATCACTGGTGGCACGAGCGAATGGCGGCGGTAGGCCCCGATTGCCCTGCGGAAAGGCTGGACTCGGAGCATCCATTGTTTATCCTCTACACGAGCGGCTCGACCGGAAAACCGAAAGGGGTCCTGCATACCACGGGAGGTTACCTGACTGCCGTACATCACACGACGCGCTGGGTCTTCGATTTGAAGGACGACGACACGTACTGGTGTACGGCCGACGTCGGATGGGTGACGGGCCACAGTTACGTCGTCTACGGTCCGCTCTCCAACGGGGCAACGACATTGATGTATGAGGGAGCGCCGAACACGCCGGAACCGGACCGTTTTTGGTCGATCATCGATCGGCATCGGGTAAATATTTTTTATACGGCCCCGACGGCCATTCGTGCATTCATGAAATGGGGCGAACAATGGCCGCTCAAACATGACCTTTCCAGTTTGCGCCTCCTCGGTACGGTTGGTGAGCCGATCAATCCCGAAGCGTGGATGTGGTATTACAAAACCATCGGAAAGGGAAAATGCCCGATCGTCGATACGTGGTGGCAAACGGAAACAGGCGCCATCATGATTTCTCCGATGCCCGGAGCGACACCGCTGAAGCCGGGAACCGCGACGCTGCCTTTACCGGGAATTGACGTTGCCGTGGTGGATAAAAAAGGGAGACCTGTCGGCGCGAATGAAGGAGGGTACCTGGTTATCCGCCGTCCGTGGCCGTCGATGTTGCGTACCATTTACGGAGATCCGGAGCGTTTCAAAAAGCAATACTGGTCGGAGGTCCCGCATTGTTATTTTACCGGTGACGGCGCGCGGCAGGACAAGGATGGATACTTCTGGATCATGGGACGCATCGACGATGTCATCAACGTTGCCGGTCACCGGCTCGGGACGGCGGAAATAGAAAGCGCACTGGTCCACCATCCGGCCATCGCGGAAGCGGCGGTTCTCGGAAGACCGGATGAATTGAAAGGGCAGGCCATCGTCGCCTTTGTAACGCTCAAGGCGCACCACCGACCGGATGAGGCGTTGCGGACGGAATTGATTACCCATGTGGCCAGACAGATCGGCGCCCTGGCCAAACCCGACGACATTCGGTTTGCCGAGGCCCTGCCGAAAACACGCAGCGGAAAAATCATGCGCCGCCTATTGAGGGAAATCGCTTCCGGCGGACAGGTCAAAGGCGATACGACGACGCTGGAGGACTTCAGCGTGCTGGAAAAACTCCGCGTGGATGAAGAGTGATCCCGCCCGCTTGACATTTTTTTTCCAGTTTAATATTTTTGACCGCTTTTTTGAAACTCTCGAAGAGGAGTGCTAATGATTCGAGTCGAAAATCTCACGAAAGACTACGGCAGTGTCCGGGCGATCGAGAACGTCAGTTTTAAAGTCGATGACGGCGAGATCCTCGGATTTCTCGGTCCCAACGGCGCCGGCAAATCAACGACGTTAAAAATCATGACGTCCTATCTCGCGCCGACGGCCGGAAACGTGTTCGTCAACGACATGAACATCCTGGAAGACTCGTACGATATCCGGAAGCTGATCGGCTACCTGCCGGAACTGAATCCGTTGTACGGTGAAATGATCGTTTACGATTACCTGGTTTTTGTCGCCGCGGCGCGGAGCATTACGGGGACGGATTTCAAAAAGCGCCTCGGTCAGGTCATAGAGATGTGCGGCCTGCGCGGAATCATCCATAAACGCATCCAGGAGCTGTCGAAGGGCTATAAACAGCGCGTCGGTTTGGCTCAGGCGATATTCCACGATCCGAAAATTCTGATCCTCGACGAGCCGTCCAGCGGGCTCGATCCGAACCAGATCGTCGAGATCCGAGAGCTGATCCGCCGACTGGGCAAAGAGAAAACACTGATCATGTCGAGCCACATTCTGCAGGAAATTCAAATGACGGCGGACCGTATGGTTATTATCAATAAAGGCCGCGTCGTCGCGGACGGAACGACGGCGGAACTCATGAGCGGGTTTCACGGCAAAACGGTCGTGAGTCTGGAATTGGTAAACGCCTCCGAAGATTCGATCCGCAGCATGGCGGGGGCCATCAAAGGTACCACCATCGCACAGATCACCAGCGCGAACGGCGTTCTCCAAACGCGAATTGAGTATCCGAATGAGGTCGACCTGCGAAGAGACATTTTCGAGTATGCCGTCAAAAACGGTTGGACCGTCATGGAAATGACGCGGCACAAGGTCAGTCTGGAAGATATCTTCCGCACGTTGACCGTCGAGGGAGGACAGCACGATGCATAACGTTCGACTCATTTACCGAAAAGAAATGTCGGCATTTTTCAACAGTCCGGTCGCTTACATCGTTCTACTGGTTTTTGTTTTGATTACGGGCTGGTTTTTTTCACAGTTTTTCTTTCTGGCCAATCAATCCGACTTGCGGACATTGTTCGAGATCATTCCATGGGTCCTGGTCTGCTTTGTTCCGGCGATCACCATGGGTCTGGTGGCCCGTGAAAGGGGAACGGGTACGATGGAATTTTTGACAACGTTGCCGCTGACGGACGGGCAGATTATTGTCGGAAAGTTCCTGGCGGCCGTCGCGATGCTGGGGATTGCCCTGTTATTTACCGCGGTTCATTTTGTGACGCTGTTATCCGTCGGCACCAACGTCGACGTCGGTGCGGTCCTGTGCGGCTATCTCGGTCTTTTACTTGTCGGTGCGGTCTATTCGGCCATCGGCATTTTCGGATCGGTCGTCACGGGCAACCAGATCACCGCGTTTCTGATAAGTTTCCTGATCATCGCCGTGCTCTTTTTGCTTGACAAATTACTACTTTTTATGCCCGATTTTCTTGTCGGGTTTCTTCAGTATATCAGTATCGATTACCATTTGAGCAATGTTTCACGGGGCGTTCTGGATTCGCGTAATTTCGTCTACTTCGGCAGCCTTATCGCACTTTTTCTGATTCTGAGCACGCGGGTTTTGGAAATGCGGAGGTGGAGATAACATGTTACAGATTACCAATAAGAACCAGTTTCTGAATTATATCTTGCTCATCGCCGGAATCGGCGTATTTCTCAATCTCGTTTCACGGAGCAACTTTTTTCGTATCGACGCGACGGACGGCGGCTTGTATAAACTTTCGGATTCGAGCAAGGAAGTTATTTCCAAACTCGAACAACCGCTGACGGCCAAGGTCTTTTTTTCCGGAGAACTTCCGGGGCCGTATGCCAGCAGCCGTCGCTATTTACAGGACCTACTGGAAGAGTACGAAGCGTACGCCGACGGTCATTTCCGTTTCGAATTCGTCAATCCCGATAAAGACAGCAAGGCCCAGGAACAGGCCCGGAATGCCAATATTCCGCCCATCCAGCTCCAGGCGCTTGAAAACGACAAAATGGAAATCAAAACCGTCTATATGGGAATGGCGCTGAACTATGGCAATAAGCGGGAAGCCATACCCGTCATTCAGAGTACGCAGGGCCTGGAATATAATATCACCGCAACGATCAAGAAGCTGACCGCGACGGGATTGAAAACGATCGGTTTGATCAGTGAAGACAACGAAGAGATATCGACACAGAACTTGCAGCAATTTCTTGAGCAATTGTATAGCGTGCGCCGTACGTCGTTGACCGCTCCGATCGATCCGGAAATTCAGGTGCTGTTGATGAACGGTCGTACGGACTCCCTCAAAAGCGATGAACTTTATCATCTCGATCAATTTCTTCTGAGAGGCGGACGGCTATTTTTAGGCCAGGGCTCGGTACGCGATTTTCTCCAGCAGGGATTTGCGATGGAAATTCGCTCGAACATTTACTCTTTTCTGGAGCACTACGGATTGCGAATCGGTAAGGAACTGCTGGTGGACCGATCCTGCAGTCAGATTCAGGTCCAGTCGCAGCAAGGGATTTTCGTGTTCCGCAATGCCATCGACTATCCTCCGTTTCCGTTGATCAAAAAATTTAACACGGAACATCCTATCACCGCCAATGCGGCGCTTTCACGGCTGTTTTTCGTCAGTGAAATTACGCGCTCCGATTCCGGCGACGGCGGCAGCGTGTTGACGCCATTGATGTTCACCTCTGAACAGACCGGTGCTCTGCAGGGACCGTTTTATCAGATCCAACCCTCGCAAAACCCGCTGATGAATGTCTTTCCATTTCCCTCCAAAATCGTGGCAGCCCTTTCAGAGGGGACCGTGAAGAGTTACTTTGCCCAGGACACTGCATTCAATCGTCGTGAGCATTTTATTCCGTCCGGTTCAACCCAAATCGTCCTGGTCACGGACAACCAGTTTTTCAACGACCGGCGCGCCGGCGGGGCGGATGAAAACGTCAATTTTATCCTGAATGCCGTGGACTATCTTGCCGACGACCGCGAACTGATTGCATTGCGTGCGCGGAACGTGAAGTTGCAACCGCTGGAAACCGTGTCGGATGGAACGCGAAACACGTTGAAGTGGGTCAACTTCCTGCTGCCGGCGGCTCTGGTCATCGTATTCGGCGGCATCAGCTGGCGCCGACAACTGACAAAACGAAAAATGCTTGAGGAATTGTATGGCTGAGAAAAAGAAAAATCCCTGGATACCGTATCTCGGCGTTCTGGCGCTCCTGCTGCTCTGGTTCGTGTATTCGCAATTTCGTGAGCAGCGGTACGAAGTGAAGATCGAACCGCTGTTCGATTTTCCGTATGCCAAACTGGCGGCTTTTTCGATAACCCAGGACAGTGCCACGGTGACCCTGTTGAAAGCAGACTCGGTCTGGGTCTTTGCGGCGCCCGATACGGGATCGCCGGCCGCCTATAAAATCGAGCAATTCTTGAAGGACGTCGTTCGCGGAGAACGCGAGGGGCACGTTACGGATGACACCAGCAGATACGAACAGTACGGCGTGTCGGCCGACAAAGGAATCCGTGTCGAACTGCGTGATGCCACGGCGTTACTGGCTCGTGTTTACGTGGGAAGATCCGTCTCGGACTTCAATCAGGAGTTTGTCCGATATGAAGGAGACCCACGCGTCTACCTAAGCCGCCAGCGGATCGTCGGCAAACTGGGCGCGACGGCAACCTGGTGGCGATGAAGGCGTTCTGGTTTTCATTCATCCTCGTTTTGATTGCAGAAATTTTTATCGGCTTGCTATGCCTTCATCTTCTACTGTATCCCGGCGTGAGCGTTGAAAGGTTTCAAGCGTTGTATCCTGTCATGGAAGCGGTATTCCAGGCAACCGCTTTTGTCGCCGGTGTTTTTTATCTCGGGTGGGCGGACTGGAATGTACTCCGGCATTCGACGCCGTGGATGCTGGGGCTGGCGCCGATCGGTTTATTTGTTTTCTATGTTGCGTTCCGCCATGGCGTGATGGGAATCCGGTATGACGCAATGGCGATTCGCTCCGGCTGGCCCTTGGAAGAATCGGACTGGCTGCCGGCTACGGTGGTCGCCGTCGTGGCTGTATTGAATGCCGTAGCCTTGAGATGGATACAGGGCCGCTATTCGGCAAGGTGAGGCGCGTTCCAGTGGAACTGGGTAACCCCGGCATTGGTACCGGCCCAGAGGTAATCTCCATCCGTGAGCAGCGTTCGAATCTGGTCTCCGGCAAGTCCATCTTGAGTTGAATAATAGAACCACTTCCTCTTTGGCTTGTACAGCCTTAACAATCCCGCATTGGTTCCGATCCACAGATTTTTGCCGTCCGCGGCCGCCGCATTGACGCCAGGGGTGAGAAATTCAAGGTTCATATCGATGGATTCCCATGTCGAACTGGACTTGTGGAATGCGACGATACTTCGTTGGGAGATGAAGTAGATCCGTTCGTCGTCTGCCGTTACACCCCTGACATGGTAACTGGCCAGAGTCGCGGCGCCGATGTCATTTCCGAAACCGTCGTAGTGGTACCATTTTTCTTCACGTTGATTGATACGATAAATGCCGTTGTCCGTACCCAGCCAGACGTCCGCCCCGCCTAGATAGATCGCATAAATGGCAACACGGCGCAAGGCGGAAATTTCCACCTGGTTGATGACCCAGTCCTTGTCTCCCTCGGTCATGATATTAAGTCCTGACTCGGTTCCGACAAACACCCTTCGCTCATCCCGTGCAAGACTCAAGACGCCTCCATCCGTGAGTCCGGAATTTCGGCCGTAGAGGGTCCAGTTATCGGAAGTTCGTGAGCGTCTGAGCACACCGCGATCCGTACCGACCCAGATGTTGACCGAGTCAACCAGCATCGACGTGATATCGCCCTGCAGTCCCGTGACAAAGCCGCTCGGGTAGTAAGTAAAACGGTCGATATCCTGGTCCCACTCGGTGATAGCCGGTATGAGGTTAGTCGTCAAACTGAAATACTCGGTCGGGCGTCCGGCAAACCACATTTTGGAACCATCGATGATCATGGCGCGGACGTCACCCGACGCAATACCATAAAAGATCGGGCGGCCGACATATGACGCTCCGTTGAGATACCATGCGCCTGCGCCTAACGTGGCGACCCAGAAGTTGCCCTGAAGATCGCGTGTATAGTTGACAACGGGATACTGCCGAAACTCCCGGTCGACAAAAGCGGGCGGTGAGATTTGAAAATGATAACCGAACTCCTGGCGAGGGACGACGGTCGGCAGTTGCGGAAGTTGAGCGAGCGCTCCGGTCCAGACGATGTCTTTTGGCGGTCCGTTCGCCGCACGGCTCAAACTGATGACGGTAGGAGACGTCGTGTAGAAGCCCCGGGCCGTGTGAATCCACGTTTGGGACTGGTCGAAGCCGATCGACAGTACCCGTTCATTCGGATCGATCCCCGATGCTGCATAAACGGACGTGAAAAAAAGCTCGGATTGAGAGTTGTACAAATTCAACCCCTGCCGTGTCGCAATCCAGACAAACCCGTTGCGGTTGTCGGCCGCCACCAGTACAACTTCATTGTCCAACATTCCGCAACTCGTGGTCAATGGATAGTTGAACTCCTGTCGCAACCAATTATAGCGTAGCACGCCTCCCAGCGTTCCAATGAACGCTTCATTGTACGTTACGGCAATCGACGTGACGATTCGGGTATCGGCGACGGTGATCCAATCGCCGGGTTTGTAATTCAATTGAAAATGAAATTTCTGCGGATCGATCTGTCCAAAAAGCGGCAACACCGCGATGAGAAGGCAACCCATTGTCTTCACGGCTGTAGAATCTCTTCCATTCGTCGGTGCGCGTCCTTCAACGCCTGTCCGGCCGTTTTCTTTCCGTATAACGCCTCTTCGACTTCGTCTTCCAGGATGCGTTCCATTTCCGTCCACTGCGAATGAAGCGGCGACGTTCGTGAGTGGGCCAGTTGCCGTCTCATGACGGAGAGCGTCGGCGACGGGTCTTCGTCATTCTGCCGGGAAGCGGGGATTGTAACTTTGGTGAGATCGCACAACCGTTTGGCGTTCCGGGGATCGATCAGGAATCGGATCCATCGGAGCGCGGCGTCCGGCTTCGAACATTTTTTTGAAATGGCCAGATACTGGCCGCCGTAAAACGATACGCCCACGGTTTCCGCTTGAGGCGACGGCATCAGCATGACGCGATAGGATAAGTCGGGGTTTTGCCTTTCTATTTTTCGGATCAACCAGCCGCCGGAAATGACGACGCCGATCGTGCCTTCGGTAAACCGTTCATCCAAAATTTTCTGACTTTCAAGCAAACCGTATTTCCCCAATTCCAGATAAAACTGCAGGGCCGATACGTTGGATGGACTGTCGAGTACGACGCGTCCCGATGCGTCTACGATATCGCCGCCGGAGCTCCAGAAAAAGGGAAGGACTTTCTTGTAAAGTTGATGCGGTTCGCGTTTGGTATTGCCAAATCCGTACCGGCCTTCATCCGGACGATGGGCGCCGCGGACTGCATTCATGAGGCCGGTCCAATCGGAAATGCTGTCCCTGATAAGGTCGGCATTGACAAACAATGCGCGGGTTCCGAGCAGCCAAGGAAACGCAAAGTATTTTCCGTTCCATTTCGCCGGTTCCCAGCCGTAAAAATCACCGATCGCGGAATCGGCATTCACCGTGATGTCACGAAGCACGCCGCGAGCCGCAAATTCGTATACCCAGTCCGACCCCAGTTCGACCACATCAGGGTCCCGTCCGGATGCAAATGCAGTAGCTATTTTATCGTGTCCGGATTGCCATGTCAATTCGCTTGCTTCGATTTTGATCTCGGGATGCAATCGTTCAAATTCGGCGATCAGGGCGGTGATAGTCGGTTTCTGATAAGGTTCCGACCAGAAATGCCACCAGCGAACCGTGGACGATTCCCGCACCGGAGCACAGTGACATAGCAGCGTGAAAATAAAAAGCGGGAGACTATGAATAAATTTGTTCAATGGCACATCCGACCCGAAAGCACATGCTCTCATCGAAGAAGTTTCCGATCACTTGAATACCGATCGGTAATTTCTGCGAATCGGTACCGCATGGAACGGAGAGGGAAGGCACACCGGCGATATTGATATTGACCGTATAGATATCAGAAAGGTACATGGCAAGAGGGTCGGAGGACTTTTCTCCGATTTGAAAGGCCACGGTGGGAGACGTCGGCGCAAGGATGCAGTCGACCCGGTTCTCACCTGAAAAAGCATGAACGAAGTCTTTTTTGATCAGGGTCCTCGTTTTTTGAGCCTTACGGTAGTACGCGTCGTAATAGCCCGCGCTCAGGACGTACGTCCCCAGCATGATCCGCCGTTTGACTTCTGCACCGAACGCTTCGGAACGCGATTCGACAAAAACGTCGCGAATAGACTTAGCGGCGGCCGATCGGTGAGTGTATCGAATGCCGTCATAGCGCGCCAGATTGGACGAAGCCTCGGCGGTTGCGAGAATGTAGTAGGTTGCAATGCCGTATTCGGAATGGGGGAGCGAAATATCGTTGACCTGCGCGCCCAGCTTTTCCAGTTCACGCAGCGTGTTACGAACGGCCTTTTCGACATCCGGTGAAAGGCCTTCTCCAAAATATTCTTTTGGTATTCCGATCCGTAAGCCTTTTACACCCTGACGGGTCGTGGCTAAATAGTCCGGAACCGGGATGTTTGCACTCGTACTATCGTTGACATCCGCACCGGCAATCACTTGCGTCAAGAGCGCCGTTTCCTCGACCGTACGCGCAATCGGTCCGATCTGATCGAACGACGATGCAAAGGCCGTTAAACCGTATCGTGATATGCGGCCATAGGTCGATTTGAGTCCCACGACGCCGCAAAAAGCCGCGGGCAGACGGACGGATCCGCCGGTTTCGGAACCGAGCGCTCCGGTACACATTTCCGCGGCGACGGCGACTGCACTGCCGCCACTGGAACCTCCCGCCACACGGGAAGGATCGACCGGATTCAATGCCGGACCAAATGCAGAGTTTTCGTTGCTGGAACCCATGGCGAATTCGTCCATGTTGGTTTTACCGATCAGCAGCGCGTCTTCGGCCAGCAGTCGCTCGACGACAGTCGCATGGTAGGGACTGATGTAGTCGGCAAGGATCTTTGATCCGGCCGTATGCCGTTGGCCGGCAACGCAAATGGCATCTTTGATGCCCAAAACTCGTCCGGCCAATTTACCGGCGCGGCCCTCGGCGTTCTTCTTGTCGATGGCATCGGCAGTCTGGCGCAGTCGATCCGCGTCGAAAACGGTGATGAAAGCGTTGAGGCTTGCCTTTTCGTTGATCCGACTCAGGCAAAATTCAAGCGTTTCGCGGCAGGACATAATGGCGTCGTGGCGTGAGGATAAAGGGCGAAAAAGATCAGGATTTTTTGTCGTTCGTCTCGGTCAATCCTTTTTTGATTTCGTCTTCGGTGTCGCGCATGGCGCGCTTGAATTCACGAATACCTTTGCCGACGCCTTGCGCAAATTCCGGAATCTTCTTTGCGCCAAAAAGGATCAGGACCGCGATGCTGATAACGATGATTTCGGGCATGCCGAGATTCATAAATACATAACCTCCAGAATTTTTAGTCCGTTACAGGACGGCGTGAAGATAGACCCCTGCCTCACCAAAATCAAGCGGAAATAGGGTGGTGTTCGATTCTTCGGTAGGGGCATGTTACAATGTGTTCCTACCTTTTCGTAAACCGGGAAACAAAAAAGCCGCGGAATGCGGCTTTTGAGCTGGAACGCAGGGATTCGAACCCCGATTAATGGATCCAGAGTCCACTGTCCTACCATTGGACGACGTTCCATCGACGGGAGTAGATAAAAAGAAATTAAACATCATGCAACAGAGAAATTGGCAAACGGTGGCAGTTTTTTACAACCATGTTATCCCTTACGGATGGGTATGCACCATCTTTCAACCGGACGGAGCCCGCTTATACAAAGATGGGAACCTACAAGCGTTGGCGAGCCGCGACACTCAATTCCAAGTCACCCTTTCGGGATTGGCAAGGTGCCGACAGTAAGAACCGTCATCTCCATGCAAGCCCAAGGGCTGATATGAGTGTAAAAAAAAATCAACGAAAAGACTCATAAACTCCGAAGGGGTGAAATTAACAACATCAACCATCCCTTCGGGATTGGTATGCACGATCCGCTCGTGACCGCCTGTCTACCAAAAGACGTTACGATGTTATTCAGTACCCCTACAATCATATCATCCGATTTGACGGCTGACGACTTTCGATTCGAACCCCGTCTTTTTATGCGAGCCGTCGCAAAAGGGTTTGTTCTGACTCTGTCCGCAGCGGCACAGGAAGACGACCTTTTTTTCACCGAGACCGAACACCGATCCGGCGCCGTCGCAGAGTTCAAAACTTCCCTCGATCTTAAGCGGACCGTTGTCATTGACCGTAATCTTGTTGGACATGGCATTCCTTTGCAAGTAGTGTGGAGTCATGTAACGACTGGAACCGAGTTTTTAGTCCCAGGCAGTTGTGGAAAACAAAAATCCCGGCCGAAGCCGGGATTTTTTTGTCTGAAAAGAAAACTTAAGGTGCAACGACCAAAACGTTGGCGCTGTTTGCCGTATCTAGAATATTATCGGACAGGTCACGAATGTTGGCACTGACGGTAATTTGATCCGTGGAGTAGATCAGTGAATTCGGCGTCACCGTCAAATCGACTTGCCATGTTGTACCATTGTAACCGCGATAGACCGCCTGCAGTACCGACGTTCCCGTTGTATTTCCAGGATCGTTACTGAAGGAATAGTTAGTGGTCGTCTCAGCAAGATCCTGAGGAATCGGCTCATCGAACAGGACACGGATGATCGGGTTGTTGTTGGCATCAACCGTCAAGCTGTCTGCCGACGTGACATTGGGCAGGTTCTTATCGACAACGGTCAGAATGTTCGAAGCGGCACTCGGCGTGAGGTTGATGCTGATCGCCTGCACGTAGAACTGGACCGACTGGGCGTAACGAGGATCGTTACCGCCGGAATTCAGGTCCTCCGTGCCGATCGTCAGCGTCGTGTCGGTTGTCCGGACATTGGTGGCGAGACGATCAAACGGACCGGCACCGATTTTTTTATAGATATCGAAATACTTGACCGTGTTTTGTGTCTGGATCCATCGCAGCCGCACGCTTCCACCGTTCCAGTTCACTGCCGTCAGGGCTGTATGGTTACTGTCACGCTGCAGGACAGGAGCCGTCGGAGGTGTCGCGCTTCCTGCAGTTGTAAAGTTAAGCGTCTCGAAGAAGTCGCCTGTGATGGTCGTGTTGTTGACTAATCCATTGCCCGCATTGTCAGTCAGATTTCCTGTAACGCCGCTATATGTAAGTGTATAGCGTCCCGATTCGACCAGGTTGGCAGCCGGGATATTGACCGTCAATTGATCAAACGTGGCATTCCAACTCGCCCCAAACAGGATCGGACCCATGCCCTTCTTCAAGCTCACAAAGGTCGCCGTAATGCCGTCGATGATCGTGCTGTGACCCTTCGGCAGCGTCGTATTCGTATACGCAGTTTGTTTAATGGGTTCAGAGAATGTAAAAACAATATCAATGCCGTTACTGCCAATGGTAACATCGGCATTGTTGGCGACTGAGAGACCGACGACCCGGGGTTGGAAATTATCGCGCGTGGTCAACGCCAAACGCTCGGCATCCACCTGAGTTAGCAACATGGGATCCTGACCGCACGTCAAGTTCACACCAACAGACCCGAAGAAAATCTTGGAAGCATCCCATCCTTCGATCGTGAGGCTGCGGCCATTTTCGACATTGGTAAACGTGTAGTTTCCGTTCGCATCGGTGGTCGTCGTTTTGACAACGTAGGTATGGCCGATCCCATTGGTATGTTTCAGCAGTACGGTTGCATTCGCGGCTGGAGCAAATGTAACGCCATCCACAACCTGACCCATGATCGTTGTGTTCAGCATGCCGAATTCTAAGTTGGTCATACTGGAAACGATTCCGTCGACTGGAGTGTCTGCACCGGAACCAGACTCTGAATTGTCTCCACCATCTCCGTAATCTGTGTTATCGCCATCATTGAGGTCCGTCCAGTACACATCGACCTCTTCGACAACGTAATCCGCATACTTCAAAGAGTCCGGCTTGTTCTTGTTGTACGATGTGAAGTCGAAGTGGACTTCATAATTGTCCCAGTATGTCGTGTATCCGTTGTTGTAGGTATACTCGGCATTCACCGGAACATCACGGAATACGAATTCGCCATTGGAATTCGTAGTGACCTCGGACTTACCGGCCAGGCCAACCTTGACACCGGCAATCGGCGCACCGGAGCAGCGGTCGAGGACGCGACCGAGCACCGTTCCCAAAAAATTCTTGGTTTCGGGATTCACACTCGCGATGTCCTTCGAAATGTCGTCGCAACCGACATACGAAAGTCCACCGACGAACAATCCCAGCACAACCAGTGCCAGCGATTTAGCGTTCGCTTTCATAGAACCTCCTCTTTAAGATGGTTAAGGGATAAGAGAAAAAATTCACAAAAAAAGAGACAAAGAAAATGAGACTTGTTAAGTGCGGCTGTAACAATTGGTTAGATATACCTCTTTGTTATAGATTGCGATTAACCTGTCGCGCAGTAGGGCGCGGTATTGTAACAAAAAAGCCCTGCGATGTCAAGAGTTAGTATTACT
>CAYZJB010000004.1:0-84227 GCA_964478735.1 uncultured Bacteroidota bacterium
AACCAATCTCGCTAAACCTATGTCTCAATCTGTGAAAAATTTCGGGGGTTGCCTGCACACCCCTTTTCTTGACTTTCGTACGTGAATCCTTTACTTTAGCCAATCATTTTTACGCTAATCCACAGACTATTGACCATTGAATCATAGGGGATAATACGTTCTCATGGCATCCGTTTCTGATTTTCGCACCGGCATGACGATTTTAATGGACGGCAACCTGTTCATTGTAACTGAATTCACCCACCGAACGCCGGGCAACTGGCGGGCCATGACCATCTGCAAGCTGAAGAACGTCAAGACGGGCCGCGTGATCGAAAAAACGTTTCGATCCAATGACGAGATCGAAGAAGCGCGTACAGAAAGTAAGGACATGCAGTTTCTCTACTCCGACGGCGACATGATGCATTTTATGGACAATTCGACGTTTGAACAGGTCGGCATTCCTGCCTCTGTTATCGGTGATACCGCCAAATTCCTGAAAGAGGGAGTCGCCCCGAAAATCTTATTTTACGAGGGACAGGTGGTGAGCATCGAATTGCCCATCACGGTGGAATTGACGGTCACGCAAACCGCTCCCGGCATCCGCGGCGATACGGTGACCGGCGGAACGAAGCCCGCGGAACTTGAAACCGGCGCCAGCGTCAACGTGCCGCTGTTTATCAAAGACGGCGACGTCGTCAAGATCGACACACGGACGGGCGAGTACCTCGAGCGCGTGTCCAAATAATCATCGGAGGAGAGCCATGGACCTCAACGAATTGAAAAAGCTGATCAAGATTGTCGATGAGAGCAACGTGAGCGAAGTCGAGATCGAACAGGACGGCAGCAAGACCAAAGGCCGGCTTCGCATCCGCATTGCCAAAATCAACGGCATGGTCACGCAGGTTCATGCCCATCCGATGACGCCGCCGTTGACCCACGCGACGCATGCCGCACCGCCGGTCATCCAATTCGAAAGCCGCGAAACGATCGAAAAAGCTTCATCGGAACGGCCGCTCGATGTCGTGGATAAAGGCAATTATATCGAAGTCAAGTCTCCCATTGTCGGTACGTTCTATCGTTCTCCAGCCCCCGACGCGGAAGCGTACGTCGAAATCGGATCCGCGGTCAAACCCGGCCAGACGCTGTGTATCATCGAAGCGATGAAAATCATGAATGAAATCGAAAGCGAAGTGGCCGGTAAAGTGGCTAAAATTCTCGTGGAAAACGGACAACCGGTCGAATACAATCAGACGCTCTTTTTGATCGATAAAGCCTGATCGGCGTTTCCCGCCATGACACTCCGTTCAAGGATCTTCGGCGGGTACATGGTGTTGCTCACGTGCTGGGTGGCGGCGTGGGTTTATCTCGGACAGCATCTCGATACCGTCCATTCCCTTCTCAATTCGATCTCACCTCTCGAACTTTCACGCGGACAGATGATCCGCCGGATCCACTCCTCCCTCGGCTCCCAGGAGGGCATCGTCACGATCGCATCGTCGCGGTTTACCCGGCGGGATTTGAACGAACACCGTCAGGCGCTCCTCAACGAACAGCGTCTGGCCGGGGCGGCGACCGACAGCCTGGCCGATATCTCCGATAAAATGTTCGACGTTTTTGAGCGCAGTTATCAGCACGCCCTGACGCGCTGGCTGTATCAACTGCATGAAAATCGTGAGGATTTCCAGTCGCGAAACCGCATCGTTCACGAGATCGAGGACAGTCTGCTGGTGTCGATGCGGAATGATCTCGACGACATCGAGCGGACCGTCGCGCTATATTTTGAAGAGTTGAGCCGGGGTACGCCCGCCATGCGTCCGTTGGTGATCACACGGCGGTTAGACGACATCCGACTGAAATTGCGCGAGTATGAGACGCTGACCGGCGATCATACGCTGGATCGCGTGGCGATGGTGGGGAAAATGAGCCAGGCGCTGACGCTGCTCAATTACCTGATTCTCGGCATCATGGCCGTCATCGTTACGGTCGTCACCTACGATGCGTGGCGCCTGTGGGTCGGTTTTCGTCAGCTTCATCGCGGTACGCTGTCCGTGGCGAAGGGGCTTTTTGAATCGAAAGTTCAGATCCGGAATTTCAAGGAACTGGAAGAACTCGGTGACGCGTTCAACGACATGGCGGGCCAGTTACACGAACTGCAGAAGATGCGGTCGGATTTTTTCAGTAAACTGGTCCACGACTTCAAAAGCCCGCTCGACAATATCAAACAGTCGGCCGACTACCTGATGAATGTCGGTGCGGAAACGCTGGGCGAAGAACAGAAAAAATTCCTCGACATTATCCGCCGGAGCGCCACCAACCTGCGGCAAATGGTGCAGGACCAGCTGGACGAATCGCGTTTGATTGCCGGGCAGTCGAATTTGCAGTACGAATGGGCCAATTTACGTTCGCTCGTCCGCGAGCGTATGGAACTGCAGCGACCGGTCGCCAGCGGAAAGAAAGTCGATTTTGCAATCCGCTATACCAATGCGCCCTACGAGTTGCATCTCGACCGCCTGAAGATCGTCCGTGTCATCGACAACTTGCTCAGTAACGCAGTGAAATTTTCTTCTCCTGGATCGACGGTGTCGGTGGAGTTGGAAGATCTTTCTTACGTCATTCAGGTTCGGGTCAAAGACGACGGTCCCGGCATTGCGCCGTCGGATCAGGACAAAGTTTTTCGAAAATACGCGCACTTCGGCGTCATGGATAACACGGGCGGATCGGGCATCGGTCTGTATACGTGTAAATATATCGTCGAATTGCACGGGGGTCAGATCTGGTTCCACACCAAAGAAGGCAAGGGCACGACGTTTTATTTTACTTTACCCAAACATGCCCCCACGGATTCCATCACTTCTCCTCCACTAACGTCGACATCGTTACCGGATGAAGGCCTTTCGTCTGAAGCAGGGCGATAATTTTTGGAAGGGCCTCGGCCGTATGCCGGCCGCCCCGATTGGCATGTAGAATAATAATGCTGCCGGGTTTGACCCTGCGGGCCAATCGATCGACCAGCAGACGTGCGGTCATCATCGAATCCGGATCTCCCGATGGCAGGTTGCCTCCAACCACCGTGAGACCTTCGTCGGCCGCTATGTTGACGACATCGAGCCCGGCTTCGAGATAGGGAGCGCGGAACCAGCGCGGCGCCACGCCGGTGAGCTTCCACGCAACGTCTTGCGTATAGCGAATTTCCCATTGCATTCTTTCCCTGCCGACGTCATTCATATGCCCATGGGCATAGGAATGGTTTCCGATCTCGAAAAAAGGAGTTTCTGCAATAAGGCGCGTCAGATCGGGAAAGGCTTCCATCCATCGTCCGCCCAGAAAAAATGTCGCGGGCGTTCGGGAACGGAGCAATTGGAAGATCACGGACGTATCGGCCTGAGGACGACGGAACGTCGAGCAGGCGTCGAACGTGAGGGCGACCATGGAGTCCGCCGACTGCACCGAGTCGATGACGACAGGTTCACGTGATTCCAGACGGCTGCGGCGGAAGATCCCTGAAGGAGCGGGAAATCCCGGTTCATGATACGATGGAACGTAGTAGCGTTTCGATTCGTCCCAGGAGGAACGGATCGCGGGGACCGCCCGCGAAAAGAAAGACGGTTCGTCCCTCACGCGACAGGCAATGAACGACGCGAATCCGATGAGTCCGTAACGAAGGAAGGGCATGTCGGTGTTGGAAATTATATTGAAAGTCGTCGGCAATTTATCTAAACTCGTGTCACGATTCAATGGAGGAGCCGAAGGCATGCCACGCACGATTAAAGATTGTCTGGCGCAGAAAAAGCAAGGTCTGACGTACGGAAATCGCCTGATCTTACCCTTTCACTGTAAATTCGTCAGTATCACCATCGGTCTGGGAATGTCGATGATATCGACCCCGACCACGTATTTCGATTTCTCGACCAGCGAAAAAGACGTCCAGATTCTCGAAGACGACGAATCGACCAGCGTCTATTTCAGCGATCAGAACAACCTGTCCGAAGCCTTTGGAAAATACAAGGGCGGGGTGACCCTGACGTGCTGTGAAAAATCGGACAGTATTTTCGATCTGTCCAAATACGTTAAGGTCCAGCTACGATTTCGGGACGACTCACCGTGGGTGACGATCGATCAGCTGGCGTAAAGGCCGCGAATTTGTCCGCGTTTCACCGGATCCCTCGTTTGCGAGGGATTCTTCATTTCCACCAAACCGTTCGCCGCTCCATAAAAACGGCCTTCCGACTCCTGCTGATTCCGCTGATCCTGGCGGCCTGCCGATCCCCGTCCAACGGGCCGCGGGAATCCATCGCGCGCGGAGTCGACTATTTTCGCATCGAAATGGCTCACCCCAACGTCGTTCACGTGCTGGAATGGGATACGGAAAATTCGGACGTCCGGTTGAAACCTGTCCTTTCGGGCAACGTGCTTCGCCGTGCGGAAACGCTTTCTTCTTTGATCCGAAGTTCCTCCGACAGCGTCATTGCCGGTATCAACGGGGATTTTTTTTCACAGGAGAACATTCCGTCCGGACTTTTGATCCTGAACGGTCGTCCGGTTAAAAATACGACGTCGGGTTGGGCCGCATTCGGAATCACGCCGGATGACGAGCTGTTTATCGATCATGTCGCGTTGACCGGATACGTCTCATTTTCCGGGATGAGCCCCATAACGATCGACGGGTTCAACCGGCCGCGCGGCGACGGCGAAACGATTTGGTACAACTCCTATTTCGGAAAATCGACGCAAACCAACGTGTATGGAATCGAAGTGCGAATGATGCCTCAGGATCATACGCGCACGATCGGGAAGAAAGACCTTTATCGCATCGTCGAGATCGACACCACGGGCAACGGTACACTGGACGACAGCAGCATTGTCGTGTCGCTGCACGGATCCCACCGGGAGTTGTTGATACGCTCGTTGCAGACGGGGATGGCGGCCGGTGTTCAGATCGAAGGAGCGCCGGGGCCGCCGGCCATTCGGGACGCCGTCGGGGGATTCCCGCAGCTTGTGCGGGACGGCCGGATCGATATTCAGCCTTCGGAGTCGACGCCGTTTTTTGTTCAACGGTATCCCCGCAGTGCCGTGGGATACTCCCGGAAACGCGTGTGGCTGGTATGCGTCGATGGCAGTCAGCCCAATTACAGCGTGGGCATGACGATGGAGGAACTGGCGCAGTTGATGGTCGACCTCGGTGCCGATCGGGCGATCAATCTGGACGGCGGAGGATCGAGCACGATGATCGTTCGTGGCAGCGTCGTCAACCGTCCGTCGACCGGCGTCGAACGGCCCGTCGCGAGCGCTTTGCTGCTGGTGAAACGATGAAAACGCCATGGCTGCAACGCAATCCGTACCGGTTGACGGTCGGATTCAAAGCGAGTCTCTTCGTCGGGGCCATTCTGATCATCTTGGCCGTGCTGTTTTACACGCAGCACATTCTGGAACAGCTGCGCGACAATTCGCGGCGCATCGTTCGCGTTTACGCGCAAATGATCTCCCGCATCGGCCAGGAGGATCCCGAAGCGGAATATAATTTTATTTTTGACGAGGTCATTCGTCGCATCGATTTTCCGATTATCAACACCGACCGCGACGGCAACCCGTTGTCGTGGCGAAACCTCGAGGGCATTCCAGCCGATTCCAACGTCGACGCGTATCTGGACGAGGTCCGTGCTCACATGGCGGCCATGGATCGTGAGAACGATCCGCTCCCCATTCAGTATGACACGACGATCCTGGGCTACATTCACTACGACACGGATACGCCGTTGATTCGGGAATTGCGGTGGTTGCCGTTCATTGAGATCGGTGTGGTCGCGGCATTCATATTGATCGGGTATATTGGATTTAGTAATATCAAGCGTTCCGAGCAGCGTTCCATCTGGGTCGGCATGGCCAAAGAAACCGCTCATCAGTTGGGGACTCCGCTGTCCTCCATGATGGGATGGGTTGAATTGCTCAAGGCCGAAGCGGACGGACGCGAAAAATTGCTGCGTATCATGACGGAGATGGAGGTCGATCTGGGCCGGATCGATCGTGTGGTGTCGCGGTTTTCGCAAATCGGATCCGCCGCCGATCTGAGGGAACAGGACGTGGTTCCCGTGATTTCCGATATCGTCGCGTATTTCCGCAAGCGGGTACCGCAACAGGGAAAACGCGTCGTGATTACGGAGGAGTACTTGAACGATGCGCATGTGCGTATCAATTCACAGTTGATCGGATGGGTCGTCGAAAACGTTCTGAAGAACGCCATGGACGCCATCGACCACGGCGACGGATTGATCCAGTTGTCGATGAGCCGTCAAAACGGCATCGTAGCGCTGGATGTGCGTGACAATGGGAAGGGGATCGAATTGAAAAATCGTGATCAGATTTTCAGGCCCGGTTACAGTACAAAAAAACGGGGATGGGGACTGGGATTAAGTCTTGCGCGGCGAATCATCGAAGATTATCATGGTGGAAAAATATTTGTCAAAGACAGTAAAGCGGGATCGGGGACGACGATTCGCATCCAATTGAAAGAAGCCTGAACATGGACATATCGGAGGAGCGGCTTCGCCGCATTGTCGAGGAAACGAAACGCCAGATGGGACCCGACGCCACGGACGAGCAGGTCAAGAGTGTCGTGATGGAGGCCGTTCGCCGCCTGGAGCATCCGTCGCTCGTCGAAGAACACGCTTCGACGTTCAAATATTTAAACAAGACCGAGGGCCGTGTCATCGTGACGGCGTTCGGAAAAAACCAGCCCGGCGTGATTTCCAGCATTTCGCAGACGCTGGCCGACTGCCGCTGCGACATTCTGGACCTGAGCCAGAAAATCATGCAGGAATTTTTTACGCTCATTATGATCGTGGATATCCGAAACGCCGTATGTCCTTTCGGCGCGATCAAGGAAAGGCTTGGAGAAACGAGCGAACGTCTGGGCATACGAATTCTGGCCCAGCACGAGGACGTTTTTAACGCCATGCATCGGATTTAGCACGGGCTGAAATGACCTTAACGCGTGAGGAGCTTGAGTGAATTACCAACACCTGATCGTCGAATCGGATCACGGCATTGTCACCGTTTCGCTCAATCGTCCGAAAGTGAACGCCCTGGACGGGGAGTTGCTGGACGAACTGTCGCGGTTTTGTGATGCAATCCGCGACGACGTCGACGCACGGGTCGTCATTCTGCAATCCGCGCTTCAGCAGTTTTGTGCCGGGGCAGATCTGAAGGAACGCAGGGGGATGAGCGATGCCGATGTTCGGTATTTTGTCAAACACGTCATCGGCGGTACCATCCACAAGATCGGCGATATTCCGATCCCGACGATTGCGGCCGTTCACGGCAGCGCGCTGGGCGGAGGATGCGAACTTGCGCTGGCGTGCGATTTTCGGATCGCGGCCGACGACCTGCAAATGGGTTTACGCGAAACGGCGCTGGGCATTATTCCAGGCGCCGGCGGCACCCAACGCTTGCCTCGATTGATCGGATACAGTCAGGGCCTGCTGTGGATTTTGACGGCGCGTGTGTTCAATGCGGAGGAATCGCTGCGCCAGGGCGTCGTCAATATGGTCGTGCCGCGCACGGAATTGCGCCAGGCCGCCCGTGCCCTGGCGGATGAAATTGCCGACAACGGCCCGATCGCGGTACGGCAGGCCAAAAAGGCCGTGCGGCTCGGATTGAATACGTCGCTTCACAACGGCCTCGAAATTGAAAACGAGTGCTACAACGACGTGATCCCGACCCGGGATCGCCGTGAAGCCCTCAAGGCGTTCGCGGAAAAAAGAAAACCCGTGTGGACCAACTCTTGAGTACGTTCGCTTCTCCCGAACCTCAGGTCGCTCTCAGCAAAGCGTTTGTCACTCCGTTCCAGAATGCCATTGCCACGGCACGAACGTGCTATTCCTCCAAAGGGGTCGTTCACGACGATCAGATTACGGAAAAACACTTTCCCCTCGCACAGAGCGTGTATCACGCCGGACATCATACGGTGTTTACCCACGCGTATTTTCAGTTCGAATTGAGCAACGTATCGCGCCACTTTATCTGGAGTTTTCTTCACAGTCATCCGTATTACAATTCCGAGCAGGTCAGTCAGCGCTACGTGGCCATCCAACCGGGAGCATTTGCCGTTCCGGCGTTGACGGGTGAAGCGCGGGCGGTGTACGAGTCGTGCCTGGAGCAACAGATGGAGGCGTACCGGCGGCTCAACGAACTGCTCAAGCCCGTGACGGAAGACGCGTACTTCAAGCGTTTTCCGGCCCGCCGCAAGCACCGTGAAAAGTACGACAAAGAAATTCAAAAAAAGTGTCAGGAAATTGCACGATACGCTATTCCCGTATCGGCCTTTGCGTATCTCTATCACACCATCAGCGGCATCACGCTGCTGCGTTACTACCGTCTGTGCAATCAGTACGATACCCCCGTCGAGCAGCGGCTGGTGGTCAAAAAAATGGTCGATCAACTGGTGGCCATCGATCCGCTGTACAAAGTCATTCTGGAAGACGAACTGCCGATCGAAAACACCGTCGAACATCAGTTCTTCGAGCACCACGGCGCGGCGCCGTCGCGCGGATTCATTGAAGAATTTGACGCAAGCCTCGATGGGCGCGTTTCCCGTCTGATCGATTACAAGTCCAACAACGAAGCGGTTCTCGCCCAAAGCGTCCGGGAGGTCCTTGGCGTCACGAAAACGGCGGTCAGCGACGAAGACGCCATCCGGCTGGCCATGGACCCGTCGCGCAACCGGTTGTATGGCGAAGCGTTGAACCTGTCGACGCTGAGCAAGGTCAGCCGTGCGATGTTTCATCCGCATTATACTTTCCGGAAACGCCTCAGCCATGCCGCCGATTCACAGGATCAGCGGCACCGGATGACTCCCGCGTCGCGCCCGATTCTGGCCGCGCATCAAACGGATGAACCGGACTATATTACACCGGCGCTCGTGTCGGCGGATGCGGCCTGCCGCGCCTTTTATGATGAAGCGATGTCGAAGACATGGGACGCCATTCGGAAACTCCGCCGACTCGGCGTGTCGCCGGAATTTGCATCCTATCTGCTGCCCAATGCGGTCGCCGTACGGTTTACCGAGTCGGCCGATCTGCTCAACTTGCATCACAAGATGGCCATGCGGTTGTGCTATCTGGCTCAGGAAGAGATCTGGCGTGCATCGGTCGACGAGACGCAGCAAATTCAGGCAATCAATCCGATCATCGGACGTTATTTACTTCCGCCGTGCGGCATTCGCCACCTCGCCGACATCCGCCCGTATTGTCCCGAGGGCGCACGTTTTTGCGGCGAGCGCGTGTGGACGTTGTCCATGGATCAATATGAAAGAATGATCTGATGAGCGACCTTCTCCGCGTATCCTCTCCGGCCGACATTCCTCCGCCCTATCGCGATACGCCCATTGGATTGCTGGTTGAATATCATAATCTGGATCGGGCGTTCGATAAATATTCGTCGGCGCAACTTCTTATTGGAATGTGCATGGACAACCGTAAACATCTTCATATTCCGGATAATTTCAGTTACATCATCCGGGCCGGCGGGGCCAATCTGCGGTACAGCGAATTCAAAGTCTCTTACGCGATCGCCGTCGGCGGCGTCAAACATATCGCGCTCATCGGACATAACAACTGCGGCATGGTCAATCTTGCCGCCCGGCGCGAGCTGTTCATTCGCGGACTGGTGGAGAACGGGGGATGGGACGAAACAAAAGCAGAAGAACATTTTCTGACCATGGCCCCGATGCATGAGATCGGTAACGAACGGGATTTCATATTGTCGGAGTGTAAGCGCCTGCGCGATCGCTATCCGAAAGTTGCCGTTGCCCCGTTGATTTATGACGTTGAGGACAATCGACTTTATTTTATTCCGGAATAACGGACGCTGTTCCGGGCCATTATCCGCAGTCTCGTGCATCACATTCACGTCAACATTTAATCTGAAACGGCATGAACGCGAGTATGAAATGGTCTTTGAAGGCGTTCCGTACCAGCCCACCGGGCGTTTTCCGTTGCAAACGCAGGCGAATGGTCTATATTTAGGCGAATTTTTCATCGCTCATCCGAAAGAATAAGAAACGATGCATCGCGCCCGACAACTCGACGTCAAAGACATTCTCGAACCACAGGTCAGCCTTGGTCTCGCCAAGGAACACGGCCTTCTCGAAGAAGAATACGAACGCATTCTGGAAATCCTTGGACGCCGGCCGACGTTTACGGAACTCGGTATTTTCAGCGTGATGTGGAGCGAACATTGCAGTTATAAAAATTCCATCGCCGTTTTGAAAACGCTCCCCAAGTCAGGCAAACATGTCCTCAAAGGCGCCGGTGAGGAGAATGCCGGTCTGATCGATATCGGCGACGGTCTGGCGGTTGCGTTCAAAATCGAGAGTCACAACCATCCGTCGGCCATCGAGCCGTATCAGGGCGCGGCGACGGGCGTCGGCGGAATTTTGCGCGATATTTTCACGATGGGTGCGCGTCCCATTGCAGCGCTCAACTCGCTTCGGTTCGGGCCGTTGACCGACGAACGCGTCCGGTATCTTTTTGCAAACGTGGTCAGAGGGATCGGCGATTACGGCAATTGTTTTGGCGTGCCGACCGTTGGAGGAGAAATTTATTTTGAAGACTGTTATTCCGATAATCCCCTCGTCAACGCCATGGCGGTCGGGCTGGTGGACCATCGTCACACGGCGAGCGCGATTGCGAAAGGGACGGGAAATCCCGTGCTGATCGTCGGATCGTCGACGGGCCGGGACGGCATCCACGGGGCGACGTTCGCTTCCGAAGAAATTTCCGAAGCATCGGAGCACAAACGGCCCAACGTTCAGATCGGCGATCCGTTTACGGAAAAACTTCTCGTCGAGGCCACGCTGGAAGCGATCCAGAGCGGGTACGTCGTCGGGATTCAGGACATGGGAGCGGCGGGCCTGACGTGCAGCAGCTCCGAAATGAGTGCCAAGGGCCGCAGCGGAATCGAACTGGAATTGTCGCACGTGCCGACGCGCGAGGACGGCATGACGCCGTACGAGATCATGCTGTCGGAGAGCCAGGAGCGAATGTTGTTGGTCGTTCAAAAAGGTCACGAACAGGACGTGATGCGCATTTTCGAAAAGTGGGATCTTCATGGTGTCGTTATCGGGCGCGTGACGGATGACGGCATGCTGCGGGTCAAATACAAGGGCAAAACGTTTGCCGAAATTCCGTCGGAATGCCTTGTCCTTGGCGGAGGCGCACCGGTATACCATCGTGAGTCACGGGAACCGGAGTATCTGAAGGAGGTTCGCCGGTTTGACGTTCAACGGTTTTCGGTACCGGCGGATCTGACGCAAACGTTGCGGCAATTACTCGGGTCGCCCAATATTGCAAGCAAAGAGTGGGCGTACCGGCAGTACGACTGCATGGTCCGGACGAATACCGTAACCCAACCCGGCTCCGACAGCGCCGTCGTACGGATCAAAGGGACGCAAAAAGCACTCGCCATGAAAGTCGACTGCAACGGGCGATTCGTGTATCTCAATCCCCGCCGAGGCGCCCAGCTCAATGTTGCGGAAGCCGCCCGCAACGTCGTCTGTTCCGGTGCGTTGCCCGTGGCGATTACGAACTGTTTGAATTTCGGCAATCCGTACAAGCCGGAAATGTACTGGCAATTCAAAGAAGCCGTGACGGGAATGGGCGAGGCCTGTGCGGCACTCGACACGCCGGTGACCGGCGGAAACGTCAGCTTCTATAACGAAAGTCCCGATCATGCCGTCTTCCCGACGCCGACGATCGGCATGCTCGGCCTGATCGAGGACGTCCGGCACGTCACCACGTCGTCGTTCAAAAACGAGGGCGATTGGATCTATCTTCTCGGTACCAACCGGGGGGAAATTGGAGGGAGCGAGTATTTAAAAACGATCCACGGAACGATTGCCGGCGACGTTCCGACGCTGGATTTGTCGGCGGAAAAATCACTTCAGCGATTGACGCTCAAGCTGATTCAAGCCGGAAAAATTCAAAGCGCGCACGATGTATCGGACGGCGGACTCGCCGTCGCGTTGGCGGAATGTTGTTTGGACCGTCCCGGTCACGGCATTGGATGCCGGATTCATTTGAACGGCGACATTCGTCCCGACCTGTTGCTATTTGGTGAGGACGCATCGCGGATCGTTCTCTCCGTCGATCCGAAGGAGGCGCCCGCGGTGGAAACCGAGGCCCGTAACGCCGGTGTGCCGTACATGCACATTGGAACCGTCGGTGGCGATGCGATGGCGATCAATAACTGGGTGAAACTTTCGATACGGGACATCGAGGACCTGTACCGTCACTCGATCGAGCGGATGATGTCATCGTGATCAGTTTGCCGTGACTGGATTGAACGTCTTTGCGGCGAGTTCGGCATTGAGCATCAGCATGCCGTGACCCTCCCCGTTGATCAACCGCATTTTACTGACCAGAATCTGGGCCTGCTTTTCTTCTTCCACTTGTTCGTCGACGAACCATTTCAAAAAACTGATGACCGCGTGGTCGCCTTCTTTGATGGCAAGGTTCATGAGCGCGTCGATACTCTGCGACACATACTGTTCATGTTTTAATGCGGCTTCGAACACGTCCAGAGCGGATTTGAATTCGACTTTGGGGGCATCGATGGCTTTGAGGATGACACGGCCGCCGCGATCGCCCGTAAAGCGGAAAAACTTCATGGCGTGGAGATGTTCCTCCTGCGCCTGCACGTGGAAGAAATTGGCGAAACCGTCGAGATCGTGATGTTCGAAATAAGCCGCCATCGACAGGTACTGGTATTCTGAAAAAAACTCGCGGTTCATCTGCTCGTTGAGAGCGTCCTGCAACTTCTTACTCAGCATAGAAGCCTCCTCGCTTTACCAACAAGATACAACCTGGCCGGAAATAAACCAACGCCTTTAGGACGCGGCCATCTGGAGTCTGAGCTTGTGGATCCGCTTGCGGTCGGCCTCAAGGACCGTCAGGCGAACGGGGCCGTAGCTAACGGTCTCGTTTTTTTTCGGCATGCGCCGTAACAACCACATCACGAAACCGCCGATCGTGTGATATTCGTCGCGGGGAAGGTTGGCGTGGAAGTGCTGGTTGAATTCGTCGATCTCGACCTTGGCATCGACGAGGTAGGAGCCGTCCTCCTGTTGCCGGATCAACGGCGTCTTGTCGTCGTACTCGTCCTGGATCTCGCCGACGATCTCTTCGACCAGATCTTCCATGGTGACCAGTCCGGCCGTTCCTCCGTACTCGTCCACGACGATCGCCATCTGCATGTGTTGGCTCTGAAACTCTTTGATCAGCTCGGAGACTCTTTTGGTTTCCGGAACAAAGTGAGGCATCGTGATAAATTCGATTGCGTGCATTTCCTGAATGCTGCGCCGCCAGAAGTTCATGATGTTTTTAATATGAATGATCCCGACGATGGTATCGAGCGAATTTTCATACACGGGAATGCGCGAGAGCTTTTCACGGTCCATCAGGTCCAGGATCTCTTCCATCGGCGTTTCGACGTCTACGCACACCATGTCCACCCGCGGTACCATGACTTCTTTGACCATGGTGTCACCCATGGCGATGATGCTGTGGATCATTTTCTTTTCCGACTCTTCAATGGCTCCGTCCTTTTGACCAGCATCGACGACCTCCTTGATCTCCGCTTCTGTTACGGAGAGCGTGCCGGCCGTGGATCCCCCCAGCGCGGCCACAACCAGACGTGAAATCCATGCAAACATAACACTGAATGGACGCAGGATGGTCAGCGCCAGATCGGTCGGCGGTGCGAGAATCATGAATGCTTTTTCCGGGGAATGCTGGGCGATGGTTTTGGGCGCGGCTTCACCGAACAGGAGCAGCACCAACGTGATACATACGACGGCAATCAGCAGGGCATAACCTTCCTGAAAGCCGGATTCCCGTGCGATATTGATCGTAAGCCGGGTGGCCAGGACCGTCGCTCCCACGCGCATGACCGTATTTGCAAAATACAGTGCATTGAGTAGGGTCGACCGTTCATTGACCCAGATGTGAAGGAGGCGAAATTGGAAACCCTCACGTGCCAGCAGCCGTTTCAAAGTCATTTTACTGAGAGCGTACATGGCGGCTTCGACGCTGGAAAAAAAGCCGGACAAAAAGACAAGAAGGAAAAAGACAAAAAGTTGTAGAGAGGACCAGTCGTCCATTTACGAATTGAAGGGATGTGGGGCATTCATAGGCGAAAAAAGCTATCCAAAACGTCATCTAAAGTCAAGCCGAGCGCCAATTAAAGCTTGATAGCCAAAGCTCAATGTGTTATGTTGCTTAATTAAGATCATGCAACACAAGAGTTTAACCCAAATCAGGCTATTTTGAGCGTTGCAGAAAAAAAAACCGGCAATCGGCAAGAAGCCCTGGATCGGCTCATGGGGTTGCTGGAAGCGCCGGATTTTCCCGGCAAATTGATGCCGGAACATATTTCCCAGTATCGGTCAAAGCTCGGCTTTTTTACCGCGGCCGATCTCGACCATGTGACGGCCAAGATTCAGGAAGAGATCGACAAAAAACGGGACGCCAACAAGACTCTCCTCATATCGAAAATCGAGGATATTACCGCTCTGACGAAAATGGAACTCATGCTGGCGGCCCGTGAAGTGCCTCCCAACGTGATCAACCTGCTCCTGAGTCTGCTGGTCAACAAATCGAGCAATTTTGCCGTTCCCATTTTTGAAGGCAAGGTCACGGAACTGTTTGAGGAATCGTTGGAAAATACGGTATTCAATATCGTTCTGGAAAAAGCGGCGGCCGCATCACAGCAGGAGCAAGGGTCCAAAGGACTGAAGGAACTGTTCGATCGGAAAATCCGTGATACAGAAACATTACTGCACCTGATCGAGGTCATCGATAGCGTTAAATTGAATTCCCATGCGCAAATGAAGGCCATTTTCACGCTTAACCTTCTGGCCGAAGCAATGAAACGCGACGAGACCATGCGCAAGAGCGAATCGATCACGATGAAAGACATGATCAATATCTATCTTTTGTCGAAAATTCAGTTGAAGCTGGCCGCGTTCGATTATCCCAATGAAACGCTCGAGGGCATTCTGATCAATCGGTTGGGGCAATCCAACAATATTCGTCGACAGTTCCGGATTCTCGACCGGATCATCGAGGATACGATTTCCGGCGCGCTGAATATCGAACGGGGATCGAAAACCGAAAAGTTAGAATGGCTGCAGTTGATCAATGAACTGGAAGTCGATATTGCACTTGCTCAATATGAAGAAAAGCTGCAGAAGGACAAATATCCGAAACTCGACAGCGAAGAAAAAAACGCCATACGCCGTACGCTGATGACGGACAATATCGCCGACCAGACCATTGCGGCCATTTCGTTTGCCCGCCGTCTGGATAATCCCGACGAATCGCTGCACGAGCCCGGAAAGCTGTCCGAGATTGCGTCGGAGACGCAGTACCTGACGTCGATGATCTTCAAAGTGAAGGGATTGCAGATCAAAGAAGTGTATGAATTCGTCGAACTGATCGGCGAGTTGGACGTCAAAAACGAAAATGACCAGCTCGTGGTGGAGTTTTTCCGGCACGAGCTTCCATATATCGACAAGGCGGTCCTGAAAGAAGACGATCCGGACATCAAAAAGGCGGCGCTGGCGTGCCGGTACCTCTCGGCCCGGCTCATGGCGCGTTTCGACATTCATCCCAATTACCTTCGGATGGCGACGGACCATATCCGGCTCGATGCTGAAAAGCTTCCCGTCGAACTTCGGGACAATGAAGACGCGATGGCGGCAAAGGTAACCCTGTACAACGAGATCCGAAAGCGCGTCGGATTTTTCAACAAAGCGGAGCGGGCATTCCTGACGATGAACGACGTCGAAGCAGCCATCGACGCGGAAAACATCGCCCTCACGCGTGACGGCGTCTTCCGCATTCTGGAAAAGATCAACGAGATCGAATTGAAGCTGGCCGTTGCGGAGTACGTCAAGCGCGGGACGATCACCCGCGGACAGGACGACGGTACGTTTGATGCGGAGACCGTCGAAACCCGAGTCAAAGCGTTGTTCAAGACTTCCAGTATCGAAGCCATTGAAAAAGAAGCCGTCGAGAAAAATCTGATCCCGGAATCCATTTTAGAAAAGGCGAAAGAAGAAAGGGAGTTTGACGATACCGTTGTCGATATCCGCAATTATGCAACGTATCTGGTCACACGGCGGCTCGACAAACCGGAGTATCCACGCCATCTGCAGCGCGCGCTGAATTTGATCGTAGCCCTTATTCAAGATGCCATCGGATGGAGGCATTTTGAAAATTCCCAGTTGCGCGCCAAACAGGAAGTTGTCCCGCTCATCGAAGAGTACCATAACTTTCTGTCCCGTCTTCTCGATGCGCTGGCCGACGATCACGACCCGGAGCACGAGGAAATCATTTCCAAACTGCGTGACGACGATTTTTTTGCCGTCACGGACAACAAAGACAGTCTGGAAGCGGGCAAAAAATCGGCGCCGCAAGTCAAAGCGGAGTTTGTCTCGTTGATGAACGACAATCGTTTCCAGCAATATATCGCCAAAGCGATGGTCTTCGCCAATCAGTCCAAATCGGAGGAATGGCGCGCGTATCGGGCGGGTCTCGATACGACGCAGGCCCTGCTCAATACAAACCTGAACAAGACGCTGACGGTGCTGGAAAAAATCATCAATGCCATGCGCAGTGATTCCCAAAACGCGGAAAACTATCGGCCGTATATCCAGACCCTTGAAGGACGGTACTATGAATCCTTCAAGCGCATGCAAAACGATCTCAACGCATTTTTGAAACCGGCAAGCGTCGTGAAGATCGAATACAATCGGGTAGCCAATTCGGAAAAATTCAAAGTCTTTTTAAAACACAGTTACGAGTTAATCAAAGAAATCTGATGGAGTTCGTGGAAAGGCAATTCATGAGGCGCTGGCCCCATATGATGTGCATCGCGGCGCTGATGCTGGCGTCGTGCGGCGGTAAAAAAGACGTGACGCAGTACATGACGTCCCGGGAACATTTTGAATACGCCATGCGGTTCTTTAAAAAGAAGAACTGGACTAAGGCGCAGGAAGAGTTTGCTCTGGTGACGTATAAATACAGCGGCTCCGACGTGGCGGACGACGCTCAGTTTTACATCGGCGAGTGTTATTATAACCTCAAAGATTATGTCACGGCAGCCGCGGAATACGATCGCCTCGTGACCGCGTATCCGAAGAGCGATTGGGTCGAGATGGGCATGTACCGTCTTGTCCTGTGTTATTATGAACTGTCGCCCGGGTATGCCCTGGACCAAAAATTTACACTCGACGCCGTCAACGCCATTCAGAACTTTTTGGATCTTTTTCCGAACAGCGAGCGGCGTGGTGAAGTGGAAAAATATTTCACCGAGATCAAAACCAAGCTGGCCAAAAAACATTTTGAGAGCGCGCACATTTACCGGAGACTCGGGGAGTATGAAGCCGCCATCGTGTACTACGATCAGGTGATCACGGATTATTATGACGGACCTTACGTGGTTCCCGCCCACTACTGGAAAGGGTACTGTTACTATAAGATCAAGGACTTTGCGAAAGCGCGTCTCGTTCTCACCCGATTCATCGAAGAAAAAGGGGCCGATCCCGAAATGATTAAAGAGGCCAAAGAAATACTTGTGGAGATCGGCAAGGACCAGGTTCGTCTCGAAAACACGGCCTCGCGCGACCAGCGCTGACGCTCATGAAGATAGGGGTTTTCGGCGGGACGTTCGATCCCGTGCACCTGGCTCATCTGGTCGTCGCCGAATGCGCGCGCGACGCCGCGGGTCTGGATAAAGTTATTTTTCTTCCTGCACCTCGTCCCCCTCACAAAAACACGAACGATCTGACGGGCTATCACCATCGTGTCGAAATGGTTCGACGCGCCATCGACGGCCGTCCGGAATTTGTGGTCTCCGATATCGAAAACCGGCTCGACGGACCGTCGTATACAACGCGGACCCTGGAGATTCTGTACAATGAATATCCGGGTTCGAACTGGTTTCTTATCATGGGCGCAGATTCCCTTCGCGACCTGCACACGTGGCGGGATCCCGAACGGCTGTGTACACAGGCGCGATTCATTGTCTTTCCGCGTCCGGAGGTCGACACGGCGTCCGTCCATCCTTCTTTTTTAATGAATACCGAATTCTTAAACGTACCGTATCTTGACATTGCCGCGACGGACTTGCGAGAACGGGTGCGGACGGGCCGGACGCTCCGTTATCTCGTTCCGGACGCAGTGATCGACTACATCGAACGAAACGGACTTTACCGATGATACTCCTGGAACATCTTTTGCCGTATTTGAAGCGTCACCGCTGGCTGTTGATCATCGGATTTGTATTCGTGATCCTTAAAAATCTTTTCCAATCCATGTCGCCGTTGGTCGTGCGGGAGGCGATCGACAGCTTGTCGGAAACGCCCGTAGGATTTTTCTACGTTTACGTCGTCGAACCGATGTTTGGTTCCTCTGCCATCTCCGGGTTTGTCTTATGTTTTCTTTTTTTCGAATTGCTTCATGCGATGTTTTTGTACGGCATGCGCAGGACGCTCATCGTCACGTCACGCCGGGTCGAGTACGATTTTCGAAATGATTTTTTTGCCCATGTGCAGCGTCTTCATGCCGGTTTTTTCCAGACGACGAGGACGGGCGACCTGATGAGCCGGATGAACAGCGATCTGGGGGCCGTTCGCGACGTCCTGGGACCGGGCATTATGTACACGGCCAACACGATCGTATCGTTTCTCTACGTCGTACCGATGATGCTATCCATCAGTCCGTTGTTGACCGGGCTGGCGTTTTTACCGCTTCTGCTGTTGTCGTTTCTGATCCAGCGGCTATCGGGGCAAATCCACGTACGTTCTGAGCGTGTGCAGGAAAAACTCGCCGACATCAGTTCACGCGCGCAGGAAAATTTCAGCGGAATCCGCGTCGTCATGAGCTTCGTTCGAGAAGCGTTTGAAATCGAGCGCTTCCGGGCCATGAACCGGGATTACGTCCGATTGAACATGGGACTCGTGCGGGTACGCGGCGTGATGATGGCGTCGGTCATTTTGACGATGGGGCTGAGCGTGGCCGTCCTGCTGGGATGGGGAGGGAAACTCGTGATGAGTGACGATATGTCGCTCGGTCAGTTCACCGCGTTCAGTTTTTATCTCGCCATTTTGATTTGGCCGATCATTGCGTTGGGCTGGGTGATCAATATATTCCAACGGGGTTCGGCGTCCATGAAGCGCATCGTGGAAATTCTGCAAACGGAACCGCTCATCACGGATGCATCGGCGCATCCGCTGCATCCGGCCATTCGCGGGCAAATTGAATTTCGAAACCTCACGTTCAGTTACGGCGATCGACCGCCCGTGCTTCACGGCATATCGCTGCGAATCGACGCGGGGATGACGTTGGCAATCGTCGGTGCAACGGGCAGCGGAAAAACGACACTGGTCAGCCTGATCCCGAGGATTTACGATGCATCGCCGGGCATGGTGCTGCTTGACGGGCAAAACATCGAATGCTACCCGTTGAATGTCTTGCGCGGATCGATCGGCATGGTTCCGCAGGATACGTTCTTATTTTCCGACACGATTCTTAATAATCTCCTTTTCGGCATCGATGGGGCAGATGCGAAAACGGGCCTGTGGGCGTCGGACATTGCCCAGTTGACTGAAGCGGTCCAGAGTTTCCCGGACGGCTACGGTACGATGATCGGAGAACGCGGCATTACGTTATCCGGAGGGCAGAAACAGCGGCTGGCTATCGCACGGGCCGTTGCGAAGGAACCCCGGATTCTCATTTTAGACGATGCCCTGTCGAGCGTCGATACACGTACCGAAGAAGCGATACTGGTCCGAATGAAAGAACTGATGCGCGAGCGGACCTCCATTGTTGTCAGCCATCGTCTGCAGACGATCCAACACGCCGATCATATCGTTTTGCTTGCCGACGGACGGATTGCCGAACAGGGAACCCACACGGAATTGCTCGCCCACCGCGGTGCCTATTTAAGATTGTACGATCGGCAACAAATTGAGCAGGAACTCGCCGAGACATGAAGCGATGGCTTCCGTTCTGATGGTCGGATTCTCTGTCGTCGCCCAGGAGCCCCTGCCGTTGGAAACGGTGCCGTCCGATGCAGGGATCTCGTTGCATCTCCTCTATGCCGCTCATCAAGATCGTCAGGGTCTGATGTGGTTTGGCACGATGCACGGTTTGATTCGGTACGACGGCGTGCGATATCGCGTTTTTCGTCATGATCCATCCTGTCGATCAGCCACGACGACATCGTATTGATCCATGAAGGTTCCGATGGATATCTCTGGATCGGAACGTTCGGCGGCGGAATCAACCGGTTGGATTCACGAACATCTGAATTGCTCCGATTTCCTAACCCTCCCGGCCGGTACTGTATGGGACATCGAGGGCGATGGTTCGGGACATCTGTGGCTTGCGACCGGGCATCCATTCTCAGGCTCACCGTTCATGAAGACGATGCCACCGTATTCAAGGCGCTTTGCGCGGGTGCGAGCGGTTATCTGATCAAAACATCCGAACCGGCAAAAATTATCGCATCGATCCGTGACCTTCATGCCGGAGGAGCGCCCATGTCGCCCTCCATCGCTCGAATGGTCGTTCGCAGTTTTCAGAAACCGGTGCAGCACCATCTCACCGTTCGCGAAAAAGAAATTTTGGATTACCTATGCAGTGGGCATTCCTATCGTTCGATTGCCCATGCGTTGACCATCAGCAAGGATACGGTACACGCCCACTTAAAGAACATTTATCGTAAGCTCGAAGTCAACTCCATGTCGGAGGCGGTTCTGAAGGCCATTCGGGATCGAATTGTTTAAGACGCATTCCCCTTTTGGGGAAGAAGAAGCGTTCCTCGCGGAACGTTTACGCTTGGGAAAGACAAAATGTTTCGGTTTTAAAGAAAAACTACCTTCACGGGTAATCTCACCCGTTTTTCACGTCACCACTCTCCAAAAAACATCCCCATTCAGGGAATTGTTTCACCTTCTCGATTAGCATAGACTACCGTAGGATCCAAAACGTTCAGGCGACGCCTGTTGACGAGCGACTCCAGAGTTTATGCTGTTTATTCTGATAATCATGATGCCGTGTGGTCGTCGATGGATCGTCTGTTCGTATAACTTTTGGGAAATCATTTTTTGAACGCATTCATTTTTTTACGCTCCCTTTGTATTGCCGCTTCCCTTCAAGCGCAAAAATTTGTCCAGTTTACCGGATCGACGCCCATGACGCCGCATCGGATGATTCAAGACCGTGCCGGCTACATCTGGATGGCGTCCTATCGGGGTTTGAATCGATATGACGGCCATACGTTCAAAACGTTCGAACATGCCGTATATGATTCGACGTCCCTTTCCCACGAGATCGTCAATGATCTTCTGGAAGACAACGATGGACAACTGTGGATTGCGACCGAAGATGGCATTGACCGCTACGTTTCACGGACAGAATCTTTTGAACACATTCGTTTTCAAAACAGCAGCCTGAGGCCCAATAACGTTCGACGGTTATTTCAAACTCGGGACGGTCGTTACTGGGCGGCCACGCTTTTTTCGGTTTTTCAATTTGATCCGCGAAAAGGTGCGGTGTCCCATTACCCGGGGTTTGATCGACTCGGCAAAGGAGTTGTTCGTCAATTTGTCGAATGGAATCGACACGTGTGGCTTCTGACCATGCGAGGGCAATTGTATCGTCACGATCCCGTTTCAAAAAGTTTTCACCTTATCGATGTATCGGAAGATTGGATCGGGCGCATCGTGATCGATCTGGAAAATAATCTCTGGATCCTATCCTCCCGCACGGTCATCAAAATGAATCCGACCGGCATCGTATCGGCGCGTTATCAGGTCGATCATGCGTTACGCGACAGAGAAATTCTGGACGCCTTAATCGTCGACAATGGGATCTGGATAGGTACCGACGACGGCCTTTTCCATTTCGATACGTCGGGCGGGCACATACGATCGATACAAGACTATATGGACAGGGATTATCTTGGCGGTCGTCGATCCATCGTATCGCTGTTGAGGGATCGCGAGGAAACCGTGTGGGCGTCGATACAGAGCAGCGGGCTTTACCGGTACAGTCCTTTCCGTCCGGATTTTCGCATCGTGCGCCATGATCCGGAGCGTCGTCGTTCACTCGGTTCCAATATGGTATTTCGAATTTACGAAGACTCTGATTCGATTTTATGGATCGTAACCTCCGGCCGCGAGATCAATAAAATCGATACCGACGGCTCCATTACTCGAATCAAATCGAATGGCTTCGGAGTCCGGTCGTTTGCCGATGTGGGAGACGGGTCGCTCTGGATAGGCAAGTTGCGAGGATTGGAGCG
This sequence comes from uncultured Bacteroidota bacterium, assembly GCA_964478735.1. Taxonomy (GTDB): domain Bacteria; phylum CLD3; class CLD3; order SB21; family SB21; genus CAYZJB01. Next base: position 22,348 of record CAYZJB010000004.1, read on the forward strand.
AATTCACAGACTAACCGGAAAATCGATACGGCTGCAAAAAGAATTAGAAGTTTTTCAAGACGTTGCCGTCACCGAGATGCTGTCGTTGGATCAACAAAGCTGGCTATTTGGAACGTCCAGGGGTGTGGCGCATGTGACCCGAACAAACGATGTCGTGAACGTCAAATGGTATCGTTCGAATTCGGACACGAACAGTCTTTCGTCCGACCTTATCTTTGCACTTTATCGCAGTCACCGCGGAGGGGCGTGGTTGGGAACGGAGGCCGGCCTCGACTATCTGGACTATCGTGCCGGCCGGGTGTTCAGGACCCATCAAGGGTCGGGTTTTCAATCGGGGATGATGACCAGTTTGTGGGAAGATTCTCTCGGGCGTGTCTGGGTCGGAACATACGGTCATGGTTTGAAAGTTTATGATCCGTCCACCGGATCCTGGCGCAGTTATACCAAACGTGAAGGGCTGCCGAACGATCAGATTTACGGAATTCTTTCCGATGGCCGAGGCTGTTTGTGGTTAACGACGAACAACGGTCTGTGCCGTTTTTCCATCCATGACGAACAGATTCGCTGGTTTACTGAGGACGACGGGATTGCGGGAAATGAATTTAACGAAGGGGCGTGGTGCCGTCGACGAAACGGTTCGATCGTGCTGGGTGGGCCCCGAGGCTTGACGTTATTCCATCCGGAACGAATCAAAACGAATCCCTATGTACCAGGAATTCAAATTGAAGGAATGGAGATCAACGGCGCGTTTGTGCGTACCGGTTCTGATGAATGGAAGATGTCTTCGAGTGATAACTCATTTGAGATCATGTACACCGCGTTAAGTTTTCTGGTATCCAGCAAAAACCGTTTTCAATACCGGCTGCAAGGTTACGATGCCGGCTGGGTCGATGCCAAATACCGGCGCAGCGCTCCATACAGCAATGTTCCACCGGGCCAATACACTTTTCAGGTCCGGGGGTCGAATAATGACGGCGTGTGGAATATGGCCGGTGCCAGCCTTCGGATAGCGGTTTTACCGGAAGTGTGGCAAACGTGGTGGTTCGTGGCACTGGTGTGCGTGGTCGTCGGAGCGTCGGTGTATGGCCTGGTCGCATTCCGAGTACGGCAACTCCTGGCGGTCGAGCGGCTTCGGACAACCATTGCCGCCGATCTTCATGATTCTGTCGGGAGCGGCCTGACCGATATTTCCATCCTTACGCAGTTGGTCGTCCAACAGCTTGACCAGCGCACGCGGGGCCAGGTCGAGCAGCATCTCGTCAAAATTCACGAAACGACCGACGGCATAATCAAAAGTTTTGGCGACATCATCTGGATTGTCAATCCCAAACGGGACTCTCTCTCAGACCTTATCATCCGAACGAAGGATTTCTATCAGGACGTCTTGGCCCAGCTCGGTGTCCAGTTTACAACCAGCAATCTTAACGATTTACAAAATCTGAAGCTAAAATTGGAGAAAAAGCAGCAATTGTACCTATTAATAAAGGAGGCCATCCATAATAGCTTGAAACACAGTCAATGTCATCAAATCCATCTCGATGTCGCCGTGGATCGGACCGATTTCAAGATATCCATTACCGATGACGGACAGGGCTTCCGGTTAAACGGCGAGACGGGTAATGGTTTAAAAAACATGCGGATGCGTGCCAGTCACTTGGGCGGTTCTCTTCTCATCCAGTCGTCACCCGGTGCGGGTACACGCGTCGAAATACAAGGAAAGGTATAAAATGAGAAATGCGATTCGAACGATCGTCGTTGACGACAATGAGACCGTCAGAGAAGGCTTGGCGGCTTTGATCAACGGAACAGAAGGCTACCAGTGCGTGGCGCAGTACAGCAATTGCGAAAGTCTGCTCAACCAGATCGATCGGTACTGGGCGGACGTCATTCTGATGGATATCCGGCTGCCCGGAATCAGCGGTATCGAAGGGGCAAAACGGATCAAACAACGTTTTCCTCAGGCCAATATTCTGATGTTGACCGTGTATGAGGAAAACGACCTGATCTTCGATGCCGTTTGCGCCGGTGCGTCCGGCTATCTGCTCAAGCGAACGCCTCCGGCACGACTTCTGGAAGCCGTCCGGGAAGCGTACGAAGGCGGTTCACCGATGAACTCACAAATCGCGCGGCGTCTCTTGACCATGATTCAAGAAAAAAGCGCAAGGCCGGAAATCGAATCCGGGGAGTCGTTCAACGAGCGGGAAAAGAACATCCTTGTCCGACTCGCCCAGGGACAAACGTATGAAGAGATTGCACAGGAACTATTTATCAGCGCCAATACGGTCAAATATTACGTTCGTAAAATTTATCAGAAACTGCACGCTTCATCCAAATCGGAAGCGATATCAAAAGCGATACGAGCTGGAATGATTTAGTTCTAGCCGACATCTCCTGATTCAAAAACCCCGAGCCCATCGGGGTTTTTGTTATTCGAAGCATCCAGCGGTTTTCAAAAGACTTAGAGTTCTCTGGACGGTCGAAAAATCTATCCATCGAGGTAAACTTTGACCCTTTTAAGGGAGTTCATAAGCGTCAGGACTACCCGGTCAGTTCATTGTTCAACGTAGCCACAGCGTCTACATTAACCGCGCGACACACATCATATCTCAACGATTCTGTTCGACATTGCTTTTTTCAGACCGTCCTGAAACGCAAAGTGAAAGGAGACTCGCCACGCCCATGCGACTAAATTTCCTTTTTTATCCACCGCATTCCTTAACCAAGGAGGACAGTATGCGACATGTTACCAAACGCCTGCGAATGGCGCTGGTCATGGCCTGTTTTGTGCCGCAGTTGGTTCTGGCCGGCACGAACGGCAAAATAACCGGTCTTGTCAAAGACAAGGAAACCGGCGACGCCCTTCCGGGCGTGAACATCATTCTCGAAGGTACCACGATGGGCGCCGCGACGAATGCATCCGGAGAGTTTTTGATCATCAATGTGCCGGCCGGTGTGTACACCGTGTCGACCAGCATGATCGGGTACTCGAAAGTGACGAAGCAAAATGTCCGCGTACTGCCGGACTTTACGACGCGTTTGGACTTCGACTTGAGCGCGGCGGATCTGGGCGGCCAGGAAGTCGTCATCGTCGCGGAACGGCCCCTGATCCAGAAGGACCAAACGATGACCATGAGCGTCACGTCGTCCGATGAAATCAAAAATCTGCCGGTTCGCGGCTTCGCCAACGTGGCGACGCTGGGCGTTGGTATAACGATCGGCAACCTGAGATCGGTCGACGGCGGATTTGATAACATCAACGTCCGCGGCGGTCGTCCCAGTGAAACGGGCGTGATTGTTGACGGATTTTTGCAGAATAATCTATTGACGGGCGTTTCAACGGCTCAACTTCCCAGCGGTTCAGTCGAAGAACTGGTCGTCATCACCGGTGGATTCGATGCCGAGTTCGGACGCAATCAGTCCGGCATCATTCAAGTTACCTCCAAGGCGGGCGGACAGAGGTATTCGGGGTTTGCTGAATACGTCAATGATCGTCCGATGTTCGCTTTGAACAAAGACCATTATTTCGGATATGACGTTTACAGCGCGGGTATCGGCGGTCCGTTGATCCCGGGAAATAATAACATACGGTTCTTCATTTCCGGCGAAGCCAAAGACATCACGGATGCCGATCCCAGTGTAACCGGATTCCCGGTCTATTCCCTGTCCGATGCAGGCACCCGTGGAGCCGCGGGAGAGTTGGACACGCTGATCTTCGAAACCACGTCGGATCCGACCAAGGTCAAATTTGATAAAGGCGCTCGGCCAAAAAATTCCACCGGCTACGGCGTCAACAGTGATCGGGGCATCGCCCTGCAATCGAAACTGACTTACCAGGCGACTCCTTCACTGCGTTTTGACCTGAGCGGTAATTACACCAAAAACTGGCGGCGATTGTTTACTACGGATCAGACGGTCTCGTTGGATCTTGTCCAACGCCGTCCACTGGAAAACATCAATGTTGGTATGATCGCGACGTACACACTGAACGAACGAAGTTTCTTTGACGTCGGCGCCAATTACTTCAAAAACAAGAGACGGATCTTGCATGACGTGTATGGATTCGATCCCAACACGTATATCGGGAAAGGAACGGGCACGACGGGATTCACGACCTATTACAATGACAATATCTTTAACGATATCGGATCCAGTGATCGAAACTTCCGCGAAGATCGCGACCAGTACTGGGCCGTGAAAGCGAATTACGTCAACCAGATTGACAAGCATAACCAGTTGAAAGCCGGTTTCGATTACTTCCGTCATGAAGTACGTTTCCTGAATATTCTTGATAACGACAATCCTTCCACGGGTTCGAACGACAATGTCGGATTCATCGTCGATGAGAACAACAATCTGAAGGAAAACAATAAAGACGATCTGGATAATCGCCTGATCGGTCCGGCCAATCCGGTGTCGTTTGCTACGTACCTGCAGGATAAGTTGGAATACGAAGGATTGGTCGTTCGTGCAGGTTTAAGATATGATCTGTTCAATCCCGGGATCAAGCGGATCAAGAATCTGGCCGATCCTACCGGACAAACGGATCCCGATCAAATTGGGGTTGTCGTGGGCGGCCGGAACCTTGCGGGATCTTTAGGTTCCGAGGATTATAAAGACGGCAAGACCCAGCACAAGTTCAGTCCGCGATTCAGCGTGAGTTTCCCCGTTTCTGAGCGGACACAATTCCGAATGAGCTACGGCAAGTTCTTCCAGCAGCCCGATCTGCAGAACCTGTATGTCAGTCCGGACTTCCTAAGCCGGCAGTCGATTGCTCCTCCGTTTGCGACGGTGGTCGGCAATACCAATCTGGAGCCGGAACAAAGCACCCAGTATGAAGTCGGCTTACGCCGTGCCATTTCCGATCATTTTGCCATCGATCTGAGCGCCTATTACAAGGACATCCAGGGTCTGACACAGGCCAACCTGGTCAACTCGGTGCCCAATGCGTTGATCATGACGACCAACGACGACGAAGGTATTATTCAGGGCGTTACGATGGCGATGGATCTGCGGCGTGTCGGTAAGTTCCAGGGACGTGTGGCGTATACTCTCCAGTCCGCACGTGGAACCGGTTCCGGACAGGCGACGAATTTCCGTTCGGCCTGGCTCGGATTCCAGAGCGTCAAGCTTAGCGCACCGTTGAATTTCGATCAAACGCACACGATCAATGCGAATCTCGATATTCGGAATGCCAAAGGAGAAGGACCGGCGATCGGCGGATCTCGCCTTCTCGAAGAAGCGGGCTTGAACATACAGCTGAACACCGCGAGCGGCTTGCCGTATACGCCGTTTTCGATCGTTGCTTTCCAGACCCGAGGTGTTCCTCAGGGACGGACGATAGGACGCCGGAACAGCCAGCGCCAGCCGTGGACGGTCCGTATCGATTTGAAAGCCGACAAGACCATCCATTTCAGCGAACGGTTCAATACGAATATCTACGTTCAGGTGCTCAATGTGCTGAATCGCAAGAACGTGATCGCAGTTTATCCGTCTACCGGACGTGCGGATGACAATGGATTCCTGTCGACGGCTGCGGGTCAGGCACTGAGCGATCGTCAGAAACAGCAGTATGACGTCATCTACAATAACGGCTTGTTCTATGACACGCCGATGCAGGCGCGGCTTGGCGTCCTGTTTAATTTCTAATCGTACGGATCAATACTGGAGAATTTTGACATGAATAAAATCAAAAATACGCTGATCGTGGGCGCCCTTATCGGTGCTCTCGTATTCGCGTTCAGTGACTGGTCGACGGCGCGTGTAGACAAAAATACACGTCTCCGTGCCAAACTTCGCAAGGCGGACATCGTCGACATTGTCAATGTCGGGTACAACAACTGGAATTACATCATGCGTAACCAGGGGTCCTATTTTTACGATGCTCCGAACGGAAACCCCGGGGGTGAATTCCCCCGGGGCTCCGGCAATACCATCGTGTTTGCCGCCGGTGTGTATGTCGGAACGTTGAAAGACGGTGTACCCGTGGTCAGCGAAACGGAATTTGCTACCGAATTTCAACCTGGCCGTATTTCAAATTCCGATGTGCCTTTTGACGAATTGGAAGCCGAAGATCCGACTCGTGCCGATTTGCAAGTCTACCTGATCGATCGGTCTGCGTCCGGTTCGGATTATGCCAACTGGCCGAGTGATGCGCCCAAAAATAGTTTGGGTCAACCTGCTCTAATTGCCGATGCCCAGACGTGGGCGGTATTCAACGATCTGGACATAACGCTGAGTCAGGAAGGGACGAGCATCAGTCCCGATCCGGGTTTGGGTCTGGAAATCGTTTTGGAATCCTTTGCTTTCAATGCCGGACCTCTGAGCAATGTTGTCTATTGTAAGTTTACGATCAAGAACGAGACGAATACCGATTATTCGGATTCGTATCTGGGTATGTGGATGGACGCCGATGTCGATGCGAATAATTCTACAAATGATATCGTCGGTATCGATACGGTACGGGGTTTGGGTTTTGTCTATAATTCGGACAATTCAGATTTTCCGGGTGCTGCCGGGTTTGACTTCTTACAGGGCCCGGTCGTCGATACGACCACCGTTGCTTCCAGTCTGGTTAACAAGTTCCGAAACAACAAAGTGACGCTGGTTTATGATCCTGCAGAGAACCGGTATATTCCGACGACGTTGCCGGGGAATCAGATCTGGCTTGGCGCGACGGCTTTCAATACGTATGCAAATGGTACCGATCCGCAGAATAACGAAGAGCGGTACAACCTGCTGGCCGGGCGTTTTACCGATGGAAATCCCAAAACCGGTACCGGCGCCTGCGACTATTACGCGTTTCGCGGCGATCCGATTACCCAACAGGGGAGTCCGGACGTCGGAGCCCCTCCGGGATCCGATCAGCGAATTTTGCACTGCGTCGGACCTTTTGTGATCGATGCCGGGTCGTCGCAGGAGGTATGGGTTGGAGTTGTCGGAGCGCAAGGAACGGATCGCCTGGATGCCATTCGGGTACTGCGCAATACGGATGATCAAGCTCAAATTACATTCGAAGCGGGTTTAATCGCGCCAGCTCCTCCCAATGTACCACAGATCAATGTTACAGGACTGGATGGCGCCGTGGCCATCACTTGGCAGAACAATGCGGAATATTCCGAAGATATCGCAGGTGAGATTCTGGAAATTGACCAGGCGCATGGCTATACCGCCGATTACAGAAAAAACGATTTCCAGGGATATCGTGTTTGGAAAAGCCGGACTGGAATTGTAGGCAGCTACACGGTACTTGCGGAATTCGATCTGGCGGATGGGATCACAACAGTGATCAATCAGGTCATCAATACGGCTGGAAATTTGGAGATTCGTGAAGAGCGTCTGGGAGATGACGTGGGTCTTCGCTATTCCTTCATTGATAACGATGTGGTGAACGGACAGGCCTACTTTTACTCCGTTACGGCTTATGATGCCCAACCTTATATCGCGGGTCCCGGCGTATTCAGTCTTGGAACGACACAGACATTGATAAAGGGCGAAGCGACCGGTATCATTCTTTCCGATACCGAGCCGGTTGCGATTTGGGATCAAGGGGATATCTATCTTGACTCACTCGCGATGGTGAGCGATGCCACTTATGGTTCAAACGGTGGAACGCTTATCGGTGATACCGTTTATGTTGAAGTCGATACACATACCGTCGGTAGCACGCCTCAACTGGCCATCCACGCCTTTGTTGCCACATCGGTCGAGCGAGAAGAGTTCAATTTCGATTTCAACAGTCTTGCACCGGCATTCCGTGTGGAGGGAATCGAATCGCCGGATGACGTGTCGCTCGGGGATGGAGTTTCGACAAATGTGACATTCGGTTTCAGCGACGGGCATGACGAAGCCAATATCTTCCGGCTTAAGGTCGTGGATATACAACAATACGATGGCTCGATTCCTGCACCTTCAGGACTTCCGATTTCGTTGGAAACATCGCCGACGGCCAATGTAGTGTCCGTCATACCGATGAGTGCTCTGATTGGTCAGAATTTTGACGCCTCGGTGTCTGATGTTGTCCATACCGGGCCCAGCGACGGAGCGATAACAGTGGAAATTATCGATCCGACAAAAGTTCGAAGTGTAGACTACTCGCTGAGCTTTTTCACTATTCCGACGGACTGTACGGGGGCCCCGCTCCGGGGTGATGACTTCCTTCCGGCCAATGGAATTGCATATCGTATTCAGGTTGGTTCCAGCATTCTTACTCTCGACTCTCGTACGGACGATCCGAGAACCTATTATGATGTCAATGGAAACGATACGTTCAACGTTGGAATCGATGTTCGTCTCGATGACTCTAAGTTTGGAGTCGATCAGGCGGTTGTTGGCATAACCGCTACTGAACAACCGGTCATCGTCGATGGAATGAAAATTACGGTTTTTGGACCCTCCAATGACGTGAAATTCTTCCAACTCATTGCAACGGCGGCAGGTACGCTGGCCGTTCCCGATATGGCTGCGTTCGCTTTCAATGGAAGCGGGTTCCCAACGATTGACGGTGGTGCGGCCGGAAATGATTATACGGCTCTTGGTGCGGGTGCTTTGAATGATCGACCCAACGTTCCGAATCTATTGACCACTGTAGCAGCCGCATCTGCCGCCAACGGTGGCAAATGGGGATTCCAAACGGGCGAAGTTGGTGGAGGGTTTACTTTCACCTTTTTTAAGAGCCGTGTTTTCAGAAACGATAACTTCAATCGGTTCGTTCCATCTGATTTTGAGATGCGATTTACGGCAGCGGGTGGACAAGGAGACTGGATATTTGACGGACTGGGGCAAGCTGCTGTTCCATTTGAACTGTGGAACATCGGTGTGAATACCCCAAATGATCCATCCGATGATTATCGGATGTATCCTCGCGTTCTGAATTCAACCGTTGTACCTTCGGCGGTTTATGATATCAGTACCATCGATCACACGATTTCAGGTGGTGACAACGATCCCGAAATGGATTGGGTGTATTGGATGAACCCCGATGATCGCTCGCCCGGTCAGACCGGTTATAATGCTTCCGTTGCAGCCAACGGCGAGGCCTTACAGGCACCCAATGGTGAGGTCATGGCGCGGACCACTTTGATCAATTTCAATGGCGGCAGCGTCTCGGATGGATCATTCCCAGCAAATGTCAATCAGGTTATTCCGGCAACGGGAACGGTATTCCGTATTATCAGTACGAAACCGAATACCGTGTTCGATTCTTATGCTTTCTCGGGAACGGCGAGGACAACGTCAGCGTCTAAAGCCCAGATGAAGGCATCTCTGAAAGACATCCGTGCCGTTCCGAATCCCTACTACGGTCAGTCGTTGTATCAGACGCAGGGACTCTTCGGCAAAGTGTTGAAGTTCACGCATCTGCCGGGTAGCTGTACCATCAAGATCTTCAACGTTGCAGGTGACCTGGTGACGACACTGGTGCATAACGCGTCGTCGACGAATGGACGGTTGAATACCAACCCGCTCGATATCAATGCGACGGCGGCTCCAAAGGAAACCTCGGAAGAGTGGTGGGATTTGACGAATGCCGACGGCAAGTTCGTCGCGAGCGGCATGTATATCGCATTGATCGACGTTCCCGGCGTGGGTAAGAAAACGGTGAAGTTTGCCGTGATTCAGGAAGCGAACATCACCAACGGACCGGAAATTCGATAACGAAGAACTCGGCGGGGACGTCATGAGGCGTTCCCGTCAAACTGGAGAATTGTCACATGAATAAAATATCCAAAGTGCTCGTTGGGCTAGCCATGCTGGCAGCGAGCGTAAGCGCCGGAGAGGAAAAGCGAGGTGAAGCGGGATTTGCTTTCCTACGGGTTCCCATCGGCGCCCGTGAAACCGCCCTCGGTACGACCGGATTGACGCATGCGTCCGGAGCCAATGCATTGTACTGGAATCCGGCAAATGCGGCGGGTCTGGATCGTCCGTCGGTATCGGTGTCTTATTTGAATCACTTTGCCGGAATCAGTTCGAATTACTTTGCGGCCACGGTTCCGATGAGCGACGTCGGGACGTTCGGTTTCAGCCTTAACTATCTCAGCTATGGCGATATCGAACGTACGACAGAGGCCAGTCCGGATGGTAATCTCGGTTCGTACTCTCCGTTTGAGATTGCGGTCGGCTTCAGCTACGCCAAACAGATTACCGATCGTGTCAGCGGCGGTTTGACCGTGAAGTTCGTCTCGTCCAAGATCGATGCGGTCCAGGCGTCGGGTGTGGCGTTCGATTTCGGCTTCAGTTACAACACCGGTTTCCGCGGTTTGAAGCTCGGTTTTGTCGCGAGCAACATCGGTCCACAGGCGAAATATGACGGCGACGGTTTGTTGCGTCAGGTCAGTTTGCCCAATCCAAACGCGACCGGTGCGGGATCTCAAGGATTCCTTCAGTTCGAGTCGGAACCGTTCGAACTCCCGGCCTCGGTCAATTTCGGCGCAACGATGGATCTGTACCGGAACGAACAGAATTCCGTTTCGGGTATTCTCGAGCAAAACATCAACAGTTTTGCCGTCAGCCGGACCAATCTGGGCCTGGAATACGGATTCAAGAACATGTTCTTCGCCCGCGGCGGTTACACCAGCGCGTTGAAGCGTGACCGCGACTACAGGACGGGGAAGGCGTCGATGGCGGGATTAACCCTGGGCGCCGGGGTCGATTACAAATTCAATGATGCCTTCGGTGTGACCATCGATTACGGTTGGATGGATCTCGGTGAACTGAACGCGACGCACCGGTTCACGATCGGTGTGAAGTTCTGATCTCCTTTCTCTGTGTGATTGAAGGCCGCCCGTGCGCTCTGCAGGGCGGCCTTTTTTATTCCTCAGCGTATTTAGGTATGATCTCTCGCAAAGGGCGCAAAGCAGGCTAGGCTGTGGCTAAAAGTATTTGAGAATATCCTTGCGTGCTTTGCGAGAGTCATTTTTTTTGAAATGAGAAGAAAAACCTACCCGTCCATCTTTCCGCTTCGTAAATTCTCCGCCTGAAACGATATCTGGTTTGTATAATTTTGCCATGATCATATTGCTATATATCCGCCATCTGGTCGTTTTGATGCTCTTTGTGTCAGTGATTTACGGGCAAACGATCACGGTGACAAGTTCCGCCGACAGCGGCCCGGGTACCCTGCGGGACGCCATTCAGCTGGCCAATGGAAGCCTGACGGTCGATACCATTCGATTTGATACGCTCTCGATGGGTTCAGCGGTTATTTCAATCACTACGGCCCTTCCGATACTGACGGACGATTCGATTGTGATTGCGGGTCCGGTTTGGCCTGGCGGTGAACCGGCCGTCACGATTGACGGTGGCGCGCTGACGTCAGGAGAAAATACGATCACGATTTCAGGTTCGTTCTGTGAGGTTCAGTCCCTGACGCTGATCAACAATCAATCGACGGGTGCGGCGGTTGAAATCACGGGCGGCGTTTCCAATCGTGTGACGGGAAACACCATCGGACTCGACCGGATCGGACAGAATGCAATGCCCAATAGTGTCGGAGTCCTGATCACCGGAGGACAAGCCCACCGGATCGGCGATTCGTCGGCCGCCGGAGGGAATATTATTTCCGGTAACCTCGAGGACGGCATCCGGATCGTAGCGTCCCACGACAACGTCGTTTTGAACAATCGGATTGGCGTCAACCGTTTCGGAACTGCGGCCGGAAACGCCTCTTCAGGGATCCTGATCAATAGCGGCTCAAAGGCAACGCGGATCGGTAGCGGCACGCCATCCGGTCGAAATATCATTGGCGGAAACCTTACGGGTATCCGGATTGCCGATAATGGTTCCGATTCTACAGCAATCGACGGTAATTGGATTGGCGTTCATTTTTCTTCATCTGTCGCAAACGGTACGGGGATCCGCATTGAAAACGGCGCCTCATCGACCCGGATCGGCCAATGGGGAAATGTCACGCCGAATACCATTTCCGGTAATACGGGAGATGGAATTTCAATCGTTGGAAGTCTGACGCGCGGAACCACGATTCGAGGCAATCGCATCGGAACGGATACGACAGGCTCAACGGGGATCGGAAACGCCGGATCGGGTATTTTCATCCAGGATGCGCGCCGGTCGACGATCGGGGGAGTCGCTGTCGGCGAATCCAACGTGATCTCGGGTAACGGATTCGACGGTATCCTTTTGGACGGGACGGATTCGACATTTGTCTACGGCAATCGGATCGGTGTGGATGGGTCCGGCATGCTGGCAATTCCCAATATGAACAACGGGATCGAGCTTCAGTCGGCTGCCCGCAATACCACGATTGGCGGGCGTTCAGCGGGACAGGGGAATGTCATTTCCGGAAATGACGCCATCGGCATTCTGATCGTTGACGAAGGGACGTCGCGAGCATCGATCGTTGGAAATCTCATCGGGGTTGCGCTCGACAGTGTCGGCGACGTCGGTAACGGCGAGTCCGGCGTACATTTGAGTTTTGGCGCGTCCCGCGACTCGGTGAATTACAACCTGATCGCTTACAACGGAGTGGGCATTGCGTATGAAGACGCAACCACCGACAGCAACGTTCACTTTGCCAATTCCATTTTCCGTAACGGACAGGGAATCGATATTGCTTTAAATGCACAGGGCGATATTATTCCGCCCGCCATTGCCTACGTATCGCTGGATACGACCGTTCATGGTACGGCCGATCCGTTTGCCTTCGTACAGATTTATGCCGATTCCGTGGATCAGGGGCGATTTTTCCTCGATACGGCGCGAGCCGATGCCGCGGGTAACTGGTCTCGAAAAGTTCAATTGCCGGGTGGAGCTCGAGTCCTGGCCATACAGGAAGCCGGCATGAGTTCCTCGGAATTTTCAACGCCGTTTGAGCCCTTCATTGGTCCGGTGGGAGTTTCACTTCCGACGCTCTCGTTTGGAAACGTGTTCCTCGGTCAGACCGACACACAGTCGGTCCGAATATTTTCACTTTCGGGCGACGTGATTTTGACCGATCAGTTTCTGAGCAGCCTCGGAGAGTTTACCGTACTGACGACTTTTGCTTTCCCGGAAACACTCGCCGTCGGCGACACGCTGACCATCGAGATTGCCTTTACACCGGCAGATTTCGGGACACGTAACAGCAGTTGGCATATCCTCAACAATTCATCGATTCCTGTGTTTGGATTGCCATTGACGGGTTACGGTCAGGCCGGCAGTCTGATCGCAATGGATACGGTCGTTTTTCCCGAAACCATCGTCGGCGATTCTTCCTCGGTGACGATCAGCGTCAAAGCTGAAGATGCTCCGGTACAATTGACCGAAGCCGTGACACAAACTCCCGTATTCAGCATCGTGTCTCAGCCGACTCTGCCGTTTACCCTTCTAAACGGTGTGGTCGACTCGGTCTTATTCGAGATAAAATACCGCCCGTCTTTAAGTACGCTGCAGGGCGATACCTTGATCATCCAGAGCAATTCACCGGCCGGCGACCGGTACGTCCTTTTGCAAGGGCACGGTTTGCCCAACCAATCGCCCGGTTCGTTTCCATTGCTCCCTCTCCCGGGCGGTTCGACAACCAACAATCGGCGCCCAACGTTTTTATGGCGTCGCTCCGTAGATGCCGACGGCGATACCGTGATCTATACGCTTCAAATCAGTACGACGGCAAACTTTGCCTCGATCACACAAAGCGTGCAAACGCCGGATACGGTTGTTGTTCTTCCGCTCCCACTGGATACGCTGCAGAGCTACTACTGGCGCGTTTTCGCGCGCGACGATAAAAACGGCGAAACCGTGAGCAATGTCGGTTTCTTTACGGTCGATGCCGTGGCACCGCGAGGATCGTTGAGGATCCTGCCCAGCCCGATATTGCAAACGTCCGCGGCGATATACGTTTATTCCAGCGAACCTCTGGAAAGTGCATCGACGAGGATCAGGTTTTGGGACGTCGAACAACAACTTCTCGACAGTATCAATGTTCAATTGACGGAAATCCAACCGTCGCTGTTCCAAACGTCTTATTCGGTATCGGAATCCGGTACACTGGAAATTGCGGCGACGTTGGAGGACTCTGCTGGAAATCAGACCGTACCGTCGAGAGTTTTTACCTTTGCGCTGCTGCCAAAGACCCGTGTGCTGGTCAGTCATGACCGGCGTGTGACTACGTCCTTGTCGCGGAGCCGAGGCATTTTGTGGTTGGGTGTCGAACCGGCGGAGAGGGCGGCCTTACCGATTTCCACGACTTATGCGATCGACGTGGGCGGGACGGTCGAGTCGGGTAATCCTCTTGAACTTTCGATCGATTATTCGACGCTGGACGTCGGTGCGCTGGGTTGGACAGACGATTCAAAAATCGGGATTTATCGAATGGAATCCGGAACGCCGGTATACATCGGTGGGGCCGGCAGAGCCGGGCGTATCGCTTCTCAAATCGATCGCCTCGGACGATACGTGCTGGGCTATGATCCAAACCGACAAAGTTTGCCCCGTGAATTGCATCTCGACAATTATCCCAATCCCTTCAATCCGATAACCTCGATACGGGTTGCGTTGCCGTTTTCATCGGACGTCCGCGTCGAGATATACAATCTTATCGGCCAACGGGTTAAAACGCTATATCGTGGCTTTCTTCCGGCCGGCCGCCATACCATGACGTGGAATGGTACCAGCGAAACAAGTAATCGTGTAGCCACGGGCGTTTATTTGTGCCGCGTTTCATTTGCCGGTCAGGTGACAACGAGAAAAATGCTGCTCGTCAAATAGACGGGCCACAGGGATAAAAATTCAGGCAACCCCCAAAATTTTTTACTAACCCCTCCTTTGCTCCTCTTACGCACGGAATTTTTTCGGTATGATGAAAGCCTCCCGCTCGTTGAGGGCTTTTAGTGAAATTATTTTGATTGCTATCTGGAAGAGATTTAGAGCAGGGTTCAATCGAAATGTCACTCCTTCGGGGTTGACGTAAACATTTGTAGTAGTGTTTTTACAATCTGCATCCCTTCGGGATTGGCCCGCGATGGCAACACTCAAGCCCGAAGGGCTGAAATGATTGTATGAAGAACGTGCAAATAGAGTGCGAACCCCGAAGGGTGGTAGGGCCGTCCTCGGTAAAGCCGTCAGCTTTTCACACAACAAAAGGTGCTTTAGAGGTATCATCGTCTTTCGTGGACTGACCGCGTTCCCTCTCCTGCAGCACGGCAGTCCTGACTGCTCTTGAGCAAGATTGCGGGTTCACTTGAGCGGAGCAGGATGTGCACCGTATTTTTCGCAGCTCCTTTTGTTCCGTTATGGATTGGTTACAACATCCGTGTACGACAAAAGGAGTTTTTTCTTGTATGTTCTTCAGCGCTCGAAAAAGAACCTTTTTTACCCTCAACAATTGCCGCCCGAGCATCTAAAATCAGGCCTTCGCGGGGGTTGTCTGTAGAAATTTGCCTTGACTATACACGACGGGACGGATTACCTTGGCCTGTCATGATACGGTGCTCGGGCTTTCTATTACTGATTTCGTTTTCAGCGCTCCAGGCCTCCGAAGATTGCTCCGGACCTGTCGCTTCGAGGCCGGTTCCTGCATCATTTCAAAACTTCGATCATCTTCAATTTCCCGTTTTCCTTGGCTCGTTTCGAGAAGACTCCGACGGCAACACGTTCAGCCAGAAGACAAAACCCTACATCGCTTTTCTCCCGTCAAGTAACATTTTACATCACTCGACAAAAAACGCTTTACGTTCGATTCTCCGTATTCACCACGGCCAGCTCGGCATCATTTCAGCCTTCCGTGCTCCTCCCGTCTTGTCCCTCCTTTAAGTAACAGGAACTAAAAGTTCAATCGGGTGCCGGCGTCTCCGATCCCTGATGGGACGCGGGCAATCGTAATTGCCTGTCCCGGCAGCGGCCGGTAGGGGCGCTTTTAAACGGCAACGTAACGGCCGTCATCATTTTACAATTTTTTTAAATACAGTCCGTCTTTATGGATGCATTAACCTTGTCTATCAGCGTCGCACTTATGGCTGCGCTGGTGGGGGTCTTCATTCACTTGATCATAAAATCAAAATCACAAAAAAATTAATAAAACGGAGTTTGACCTATATGCAGAACACGGAAACGTATCGGAATCTGATTTCCTGCGAGGAACTGTTTATGCAGGACCAGGAGTGGCTGGATAAACGAAACCGAGCCGTGAAAAAAATATTTAACGGTAATGAAAACGAATTCAAACAATTCCTGTCCCGCATCGAGCCGCTCCAGCAGTGGAAGGATGCGATGGTCGTCATCGAAGACGAGTTCTCCAAGCGGAAAGTGAAAAGCGATGCGCGGGAAGCCACCGGGTTGACCGACGTGCTTTTCAAGCGCTACTTCCCGTCGTACTGAAAACAGATAAAAAAGCCGCTTCTCAATGAGGCGGCTTTTGCATTCACGCCGATTCGGCATTATCCCGCCAGGGCTTTGTCCACCTGATCCTGTGTGGCATAGCCTTTGGCGACGATAATCTCGCCGAGTTTTTTACCGCTGCTCTTCTGTTCGCTCAGACACTCGTCGAGTTGGGCCTGAGTGATGACTCCGTTTTTGATCAGCGTGTCACCGAGCATCGCCATGGGGAACCTCCTGGTTTGATGATACGTTAGGGTTGGAAAAATTTACCGTTCGCAGCGGCCATGGAACGAAGCCGCGTGCATGGTTCAAAACGATTTCCATAGGTCCGGGAAAACGTGTCCAGCGTGGCGGTGATGGCCGGGGCGCCGACGACGTCTGCGTACCGCATTAACCCTCCACGAAACGGAGGAAATCCCGTTCCGAAAATCATACCGATATCGATATCGTCGACGGATGTAACAATGCGTTCGTCCAGACACCGAACCGCTTCATTGATCATCGGGAAGAGCATGCGCTGCAGCATGACGTCATCGGATAGATTAAAGGTTGCGGCCGGCTGCAGGATGCCATAAACGTCGGGGTCGACGAGAGTTTCTTTGCCGTGACGGTAAAATCCCAACTGCCCTTTTTTACCGAGACGGCCCTTGTGATACAGTTTTTCCACGGCATGCGAACCTTGGACTCTCGATCCGAAACTCTGTTCGAAAATCTTGCCGACTTTGTATGCGACATCGATCCCAACCTCGTCGATCAGCAAACACGGTCCCATCGGCATACCGAACGTCGTCATCACACGGTCCAGCCGGTCGATCGGACAGCCCTCTTCGACCAGGAACCCGGCCTCATTCAAGTACGGCATGAGGAGACGATTGACCAGGAAACCGGGGCCGTCATTGACCACGATCGGCGTTTTGCCAAGCCGTTTCGCGAATTCGTACAACGTAGCGACCGTGCCGTCGCTTGTCTGACGTCCCCGAATGATCTCGACAAGCGGCATGCGATGGACGGGATTGAAAAAATGCATGCCGGCAAAGCGTTCGGGATGAGAGACCGCCTGGGCCATTTCGGTGATCGACAGCGACGACGTGTTGGACGCCACGACGCACGTCGTGGAGATGTGCGTGGAGAGATCGGATAGTACCTTTTTCTTGACGTCCATGTTCTCCACGATCGCCTCAATGACGATATCGTTCTGCCGAAAACCGGTGTAGTCCAGAGTTCCGCTGATGAACGACATTTTCCTGCGAACGTCGGTCCGCGTCATGCGCCGGCGCTTTAACCGGGAATCGAAAACTTTCCGCGCCGATCGCATTCCGAGGGCAATCGCGTCCATCGAGATGTCTTTCAGTCGGACCGGTATGTCCCGGTCGGCCAGTAATTGCGCAATGCCTCCGCCCATCACACCCGCGCCGAGAACGCCCGCATAGTCGATGGGACGGACGTTCACGGCCTTTCCGGAAAGCCCATTGTGCTTTTTGATCTTTTCGGTAAGAAAATAAATGTTGATCAAATACTTCGAGACGGATGAAACGACGAGTCGACTGAGATAGTCCGCTTCAATGGCCAGTCCTTCGCGCAGGGGTCGGGGCAGGCCTCGGCGAACGGCTTCAATGGCATCGAGCGGAGCGGGATAATGGCCGTGGGTCTGTTTCATCACCGACTCGCGCGCTTTCGAATAAATCAGTGATTGACCGACGGACTCCAACAATGCCGACACGAGGCCCCGCGGTTTACGATGACGCACGAGTTTTTTGTGTTTTCCGGCGAGGATGTCCTCGATGAACGGAAGCACGTGAATCTCGTAATTGGCATGCGGAACCACACGATCGACGATTCCCTGCCGGAAAGCTTTTTTGGCATCCAGGGCTTTTCCGGTCAGGATCAAGGGCAACGCGCGCTGCAGCCCGATCGTGCGCGGCAAGCGCTGGGTGCCGCCGAATCCGGGAATAATGCCAAGCATGACCTCGGGAAGGCCGATTTTAGTTTTCGGGTGATCCGTGGCGATCCGATAACTGCAGGCAAGCGCCAGTTCCAATCCACCGCCCAAGCAGGCGCCGTTGATGACCGCGATGACGGGGAACGGAAGTTTTTCCAATCGCAAGAATATCTCGTGGACCTTCATGACCGATTCGCGTACGGCGGCGGGATCCGATGCAGACCGGATTTCTTCAATATCCGCGCCGGCGATAAAGATGTCGGGTTTGGCGCTTTGGATGATGAGTGCACGGATCGAGGTCTGATCGGTTTCAACGGCGGCGAGCGCGTCGTTGAATGCCAGCAGGAACTGCGCGGAAAGTTTGTTGACCTTCTCGCCGGGGTAATCCAGAGTCAACCGGCCGATCGAATCCTGAATCGCAAGTGTCATTCCAAAAAAAGACGGCATGGTTACGGCACTTCGATTTTGTTGACGATCTGTTCGATGATGTTTTCACTGGTCACTTCTTCGGCCTCCGCTTCGTACGTCAGGATCACGCGGTGACGAAGTACGTCGAGTGCGATCGAACGAATGTCTTCGGGAATCACGTAACCGCGACGATGCAGGAAGGCCATCGCTTTGGACGCCAGCACCAGATTGATCGATGCGCGCGGTGAGGCGCCGAACTGAATCAGCGGATTCAACGACGCCAGGCCAAACCGGTCGGGATGACGCGTCGCAAAAATCAAATCCAGGATGTAATTTTCGATTTTTTCATCGATATAAATGTCGTTGGTCACGTCGCGCGCGCGTTTGATTTCCTCCGGAGAAACGACGGCCCGTGCTTTCGGTTTCCGGGCGTTGGTAGCCATTCGTCGCATGATCTCGAGCTCTTCCTCTCGGTTCGGATACCCGACACGCAGCTTGAGCATAAAGCGGTCGACCTGCGCCTCCGGCAGCGGATACGTGCCTTCCTGTTCGATCGGATTTTGAGTCGCCAGAACGAGAAACGGATCGTCGAGCGGATACGTCGTGTCGCTGATCGTCACCTGGCGCTCCTGCATGGCTTCGAGAAGTGCACTCTGCACTTTGGCCGGAGATCGGTTGATTTCGTCGGCCAGGATGAGATTGGCAAAGATCGGTCCCTTACGCGTGGTAAAGCCGCCGTCTTTTTGGTTGTACATCAGCGTTCCGACAAGATCGGCAGGAAGCAGGTCCGGGGTAAATTGAATGCGACGGAAAGTCGTATGAATGGCGTCCGCCAGCGTATTGACGGTCAGCGTTTTGGCCAGCCCGGGTACACCTTCCAGCAGGATGTGGCCATTGGATAAGAGAGCGACAAGAATACGTTCAACCATGTACCGCTGTCCCACGATGACCTGACCGATTTCGCGAATCAACGTATCGACAAAAGCGCTTTCCCTGTGAATTCTCTCGTTCAGTTCCTGAATGTCAATAGCCATACGATCCTTCTTTATTTTCGAATTTGACGACGACGACGGTGATGTCGTCCTGCAGCGTTCCATCCGGTACGAACCGGATCACGGCATCGATGATTTTTTCCTGGATTTGTTTGGCGGGGAGATTGCGATGCTCTCGAACAATGGCATGAACGGGTTCTTCTCCGAACATTTCGTCCGCGGCATTGAAAACCTCGGTGACGCCATCGGTATACAGCAGCAAGATGTCTCCGGGGTCGATCATACGCGGCATTTGAGAATATTCTTGATCGGCAAGAAAACCCAGCACGATTCCCCCGTGGCTCAGTTTGAAAACGTCTCCGTTTTTTTTGTACAGAAAAGGTGCGCAGTGTCCCGCGTTGGTATAGTACAGGATCAACGATTCGAAATCAATGACGGTATAGAAGAAGGTCGCGTACATGTTTTCGGCCGTATTGGCCCGGAGCAAGTTGTTCAACGCGGCCACGGTGTCGGACGTCGAATTAAATTCCCGTACGAACCCTCGGTATCCCGCGTACAGCAGGGCCATCATGATCGCGCCCGGAACGCCTTTGCCCGATACATCGCCCACGCAAATTCCGATCTGGTGATCGTTGAGTCGCAGTACGTCGTAAAAGTCGCCGCCGACGGAAAAGCAGGGGATGCTCGATGCCGACATATCGAGGTTCTGAATTCTCGGCAGCCGATGCGGCAGGATGGCCTGCTGAATGCGTCCGGCGATTTGCAGTTCTTTTTCCATTTCCCGATTTCGCAGGGACGCTTCATAAAGCTGTGCATTCTTGATCGCGATAGCCGCCTCGGCCGCCAGCGCCGTAAGAATGTCGACAAAACCCTCATGGTAGGCCGCCAGATGGTCGCTTTCGAGGTTCATTACACCGATGACCGTCGGGCCGTCGCAGATGGGGACCACGATCTCCGATCGCGTGCTGGGACGCAAATTCACGTAGTGCTCGTCAAAACTGACGTCTTTGACGATCATCAACTTGTTGACCTTGGCGACGTGGCCGATCAAACCGGTTCCCACTTTGATGTCGATCTGTTCGAGAGCTTTTTCTTCATAACCGCGCACCACGGCGCTTTCGATTTCCTGGGAGCCCTCATTGACCAGAAAAATTCCTGCCGCGTCGTACGGCACGATCGCCCGAACCGCGTCGAGGATCATATCGAGCAATTGTTCCAGATTGGAGGTGTGGTTGAACCGTTTGGTGATGTCGAGGATCAGTTCCTTCTCCATCAGGCTTTTTTTCAACTGCTGGCCGATGCGGGCGTCCTCCAACGTTTGTCCTACGCGCTGAAGCGAGTGCCACAGAATTTTTTTATCCTCACCCATCAACGCATTGCGGCTGTCGACCTCCGGACCCAGCGCTACAAGATAGCTGATCTCCTCTTTTTTCCAGAGCGGAACCAGGTACGCCGTTCCCTCGCTCTTGAGGATATGGATCGGATCGGAAAAGACGGCGCCGTTTTGACGGGCCAAAAGTTCGTCAATGCTGAACATGCGGGGAAGCGACAGCCATTTTTCATATTGCATCATATCCGCGCGGATGCGTCGAGTGACGATTTCGTCGCGAACCGTTGAGCTGACAAGTGAAAAATGGTCCGGGATGGCGAGGTACAGATTGACGTGCCTGACGTGAAGAATGTCCTTGAGACTGGACGTGACCGTATCGGCAAGGGCTTTATAGTCGCTTTGCGACGACAACGTAGAATCTAATAAACGGATCTGGCGTTGCCGTTCATGATAGTAGGTGAACAGCCAGCGCCGCATACGGGCTTCCGTAAACGTGCGGAGCGGTTCGTAGAAGATCACGATCAACAGGGCCTTGAGAAAATGGATCTGGAGCTCGCGTACGCGAGGAAAATACAATTCAAACAGCGTCTCCATCGTCACAAAAATGACGATAAAGGCAAACGTCAGGATCGCATACAGGATCAGGTAATGAAAACGTCGAAAATATTTAAGCATTGCGATAGGATGGACATAAAAAAAGCGGCCCAAATATACGAGCCGCCCTTCTAACAATCAATTTATTTTAGACTTAATCGTAATATTCCAATCCCAAATGGGTGATCATTTCCTCGCCTTTCATCCATCGCAGCGTGTTTTTCAGTTTCATCAGTTGGATGAAAAGATCGTGTTCGGGATAAAGCCCCGGAGCCGTCATTGGCGACTTGAAATAAAACGACAACCATTCCTGAATACCCTTGAATCCCGTCCGTCCGGCGAGGTCCAAAAACAGGGCAAGATCGAGAACGATCGGCGCCGCCAGAATGGAATCCCGGCATAAAAAATCGACTTTGATCTGCATGGGATACCCGAGCCACCCGAAAATATCGATATTATCCCAGCCTTCTTTGTTGTCGCCGCGCGGCGGATAATAATTGATCCGAACGACGTGTGAAAACTTGTCATACAAATCAGGATACAATTCCGGCTGCAGGATGTGCTCCAGTACCGATAACTTGCTTTCTTCCTTCGTCTTAAAAGATTCCGGGTCATCGAGAACTTCACCGTCGCGATTTCCTAGGATATTGGTCGAGTACCACCCCTGGAGGCCGAGAAGGCGTGCTTTGAATCCCGGTGCAAGGATGGTTTTCATCAGCGTTTGTCCCGTTTTGAAATCCTTGCCGCAAATCGGGACCCTGTTTTTGTCGGCCAGTTCGATCAACGCGGGGACGTCGGCGGACAAATTGGGCGCGCCGTTGGCGTAGGGGATACCTTCCTGGATGGCCGCGTATGCGTAGATCATGCTTGATGGAATGTTGGGATCATTCTCGCGAAGACCTTTTTCCAGCTTCTCGAGCGAGGAATGAACGTCGCTGGGCTTGATAAAAATTTCCGTCGAACCGCACCACACCATGACGAGGCGGCTGCAACCGTTTTTCTGTTTGAAGTCCCGGATGTCATGGCGAAGCTGGTCGGCCAGTTCCATCTTTGTTTTCCCTGACTTCACGTTGCGTCCGTTGAGCCGTTTGACGTATTGTTGATCAAAGACCGCTTTCATCGGGATTATTTTTTCTAACTCGGGCCGGATGGCATTGAGCAGGTCCTTGTCCAATACTCCGGCTTTCATCGCAGCCTCATAGGCGTTGTCTTCGAAAATATCCCACCCACCGAACACGATGTCCGTCAACTCCGTCAGAGGGACGAATTCTTTGATCGACGGAATGCGTTTGTCGGTTCTTTTTCCAAGCCGGATGGTTCCCATTTGTGTCAATGACCCAATCGGTTTGGACAGACCTTTCCGAACGGCAATGGTCCCGGCAATCATCGTGGTGGCCACGGCGCCGAGGCCGGGCAGCAGGATACCGAGTTTCCCTTCCGCTTTTTTGATATCAACTGGCGATTTCAATAGGTCGTTCTCCTAATTCTTGTTCTGTAAACTGAGCTTGTAGGTATGGTGCATACGCTGAATGGCAGTGAAGTTGGCCAGAACGGCTACGATCGCCAGCGGTACGGTAAAAACATACAGAGGTTTGAAAATCGGAATATCGTCATAAAACCAGATAAAGCCGGGATCGATGAAAAATGTCGAGAGCCCGCAAAACAGCGAACCGACGCCCAACCACACGATCCGTTCCGCCCGCTGCATCAGTCCGACCTTGCATTCCAATTGAAGGGCTTCGGAGCGGGCTCGGATGTAGCTGACCATCGTCGATCCGCCCAGCGCGATAAAACAGAAAACCGATTCATTAAAATAATTATGGGCAACGAGGTAATACCCCATTCCCAGAAACATCACGACTTCACTGTAGCGATCCAACACGGAATCGTACAGGGCGCCGAAACGGGTTGCCTGGCCGGAACCGCGCGCAACCTTTCCGTCCAAAATGTCACAGATGCCGCCCATGAGAATCCAGAAACCGCCCCAGCCGATATAGGCGAGATCGTCGCGTGAACCAAAACGAGCGCCCCACGCAAAACATCCGGCCCCGACGACGTTGAGCATCAGACCGAGCGTGGTAAACCAGTTGGGATTGACACGAAATCTAGTAAATAACGTGATGGCAGGTTGGATGACGGTCAGAAAGCCGCGTTCCACAGCCTTGGGCAGCATGACACTCAAGCAAAAACATCTCCGGGTTGATCAAAAAAACACGCGCGAATGTAGGCGGGGGGGTGGTAAAAATCAAGCAACAAAAAAGCCCGGAACCCATGTTCCGGGCTTTTTACTATCGGCTAATTTACTTCAGGCGGATCAAGATTCCGAGATCGACACCGATCCGGGTTTCTTTGATTGCGCTGGGGGAAGTCTTAGTGAAATTGACTTCCGCGGTAATGGCGCCGCCTTCCATCGGCCAATATTTAATACCGACGCCGCCCATGATATTAAACGGAGCATCATCACCGCCGGCTTTGCCTAACGGTCCATCACCGATTCCAAGATCCACGCCGACTTTGGCGTACGGCCACATTTTTTCTTTAGCTGCAAAGTGATAGGCGCCAAACGCACCAATCTGGGCGCTAAACTTGTCATTGAAGGCATTGTCGCCACCAAACTTCAATATGGCTAGCTCGCCACCAACTTCAATCGCAGGAGTCAAAAAGAAACCTACGCCTGCAGCCGGACCAATCTGGCTGACTTCAGCTTCTGAAAGAGACGCAAAAAGAGGTCCGCCGAGTGAGAATTCCACCATGCCTTTGTCCGGCTGGGCAAAAGCCGTGGTCGTAAACAGGACGGCCACTGCTAACAGTAGCTTCTTCATGTCGTTTCTCCTTTAGTTAGGTTATTACTCCTCTTCCCTGATTGGGAAAAGATAGGGACACTGCTTGAATCAACGTTTGTGGGTGAAAGTAAACGCAAGGACCGGGCTATTTGATCCGTCATGCGTTGGAAGTTTGGTTGAAAAGAACCGCGTTAAGGTAGAACGGAATTTCAGTAATGTCAAACGGATATTTACCATTACCAGTGATAACAGTTTGTTTCAAATAAACACTCCAAAGAATGACGGACGTCAAGTCTATGCCGTGTCAAGAACATATAAAAAATCGAAAACAAGGCTGCCAGCGTGCGGTTCACATACTGTTCAACAAGAAGACAAATGACTTGAAACTTTGTTGCCGATCTTGGATAATGGTGCCTATGATACGTCTGTGGGTCGCGATTAGTTTCATCACCGTCGTGCCACAACTGCTCGCACAGACCGCGATAACCGTACTTTTTACCAACAACACGAACGGCATCGCGGAAATCTGCGATTGCGGAACCGTACCGCTCGGCGGCCTGGCGCGGCGAAAGAGTTTTTTTGAATCCGTACAAAAACGGACGTCCGCTGTTCTCAAACTCGATGCGGGCGATTTCCTCGATGCCTTCGGATTCAATGCTAAAAAAGATGAACTCGTCATTCAACTTTATCGCGAACTGGGATATGATGCCGTCAATATCGGCGATCAGGAGTTTGCCAACGGCAGCGAGTTTATCCGGCAACAACTCCTTCGTTCGGAATTGCCCTTGATCTCGGCGAACCTTGGGTCCGGTGCAAATCCGTTGTCCGTCGAAAGCCGCGTTGTTATAACCAGACAAAACCTCCGCATCGGCGTGGTCGGGTATCTCCCATGGTCGAGTTTTTTGTATTTTTCCGATAAGACAAAGTTGCCCGTGAAACCGTACGGGGATGGTCTGGACCAACTTCAAAAATCAGTAGACGACCTTCGACCGCAGGTCGACCTGTTGATCGTACTTTCGCAGGCCGGTTTTGAGAACGACGTCGAGTGGACTGAAAAAATCCACGGTGTGGACGTCGTCATCGGCGGCCACAGCCAGACGGAATTGACGGCTCCTTACCGGCAGGCGGAAACCGTCATCGTTCAGGCCGGAAGCGGTGGAACACACGTCGGCAAGTTGGATCTGGTTTTGCGGAACAAACAATGGACGGTTTCAGACTATCGTCTGGTTCCTCTCGATTCAACGATTCCGGAAGACACGAAGTTTCGGCTCGCGATCGATCGTTTTGAAAAACAAAAAGTCAAAAAATGAGTTTGACGATCGTACCATTCCGGGGCATCCATAAGGCCGGGTGTGACGCCTTCGTATGCCCCCGATATGTCCTTGAATTCAACCGGTGAATCAGTCTACTTTTGAGACGACTGGTCATTACATAATCACATGACGCAACCCAAAATCGCACATCCGTTCAAGTTTCCAATCCTCGGGCAATCCTCCGACACGGCCGTTCCCCGGTCCGGCAGAAAAAACAAAGTAGCCTTTATCACCCTGGGATGTCCCAAAAACCAGGTCGACAGTGAAATCATGATGGGCAATCTGCATCATTCTCGGATTGTCGAACGTGCGGAAGAGGCGGACACGATCGTGATCAATACCTGCGGCTTTATCGAAAGCGCCAAACAGGAATCCATCGACACGATCCTTGGAGCGATCCGGTTGAAGGAAACCTCGGCGAAACAGGGACACTGCAAGCGCGTCATCGTGACGGGTTGTCTGTCGGAACGCTATCGGGATGAAATGAAAAAAGAATTGCCGGAAGTGGACGCGATGTTTGGCGTTCATGAATTCGATAAAGTCAATCAGGCCGTCGAGGGACATTATCAGCAGATTTTCCTGTCGGATCGTAAGCTTCTGAACGGGGGCCATTTTGCCTATCTAAAGATTTCCGAAGGCTGCAACCAGCGTTGCGGGTTTTGTTATATCCCCATGATCCGCGGCAATCTGGTGAGCAAGTCCATCGAAGAAAACGTGGCCGAGGCGAGGATGCTGGCCGAGCGCGGAGTGAAAGAACTGATCGTCATTTCACAGGATACGTCGTCGTACGGTTACGACTTTGACCACAGCGCGGAAAACCGTCGTAACAACGTTCATCTGATCAAATTACTTCATCATCTCTCGGCGATCGGCGGCATCGAATGGATCCGCCTCATGTATCTTTACCCGTCTATTTTTTCGGATGACTTGATCGAGACGATCGCCGAGTTGCCCAACGTTTGTAAATACGTCGATCTTCCGGTTCAGCATATCTCCGATCGCATGCTGGCATCGATGCGGCGGCAGACGACGCAGTCGCAGACGCTGGATCTACTGGCGAAGATTCGTGAACGGATACCGGAGGCGGCCATCCGGACGTCGCTGATCGTGGGATACCCGGGAGAGACCGACTCCGATTTTCAGCAATTGTACGACTTTGTCGAGTCGATCCGATTCGACCGTCTTGGCGTGTTTACGTATTCGCGCGAAGAGGGTACGATGGCATACGATCTGAACGATCAGGTACCCGATGCCGTCAAACGTGAACGGGCCGACCGTCTCATGCAGCTTCAACAGGAAATTTCTTACGAAAAAAACATCCGACGGGTCGGTCAGGCGTTTCGCGTGTTGATCGATCGCCGGGAAGAACAAACGTGGATCGGCCGCACGCAATATGACGCTCCGGAAATTGACAATGAGGTCGTTGTCTCCGGAACGGCCCTGCAGGTCGGCAATTTCGTCGACGTACGCGTGACCGATGCCATGGAGTACGATCTGATCGGACAATCCATTTAACAAGGGAATATCCATGAAACTCCGAAAAGCCGTGTTGGGTTTGGTGGTTGCCGTGTCCTCCGTCGTGGCTCAAAAAGGCGCCGGCGGTCCGTTTTTTTTTCTCGATGCGGCCAATTTTGCCTCGCGCGACACCAACCTCGGCAGGATCGAAGTGTTCGTCAAAGTCGCCCATTCCGAGCTCGTGTTTTCCCGGTTTCAGACGGATTTTTTTCGGGCCCAGTACGAACTGACGTTTCAGATCTTCGATAAGGAAAAAAATCTCGTCAAACGCGACATTCAGGACCGGGAAATTCGTTTGTCGACGTATCAGGAAACGACGTCCGATGTGAAATTTCACTTCAGCCGTCTGACGACCGACCTGGCGCCGGGCGACTACACGCTGATCGTTAACCTGACGGACCGGGAAACGCAAAAATCCGGCCAGCGTCAACTGGAAATTCCGGTCCGCGGATTTCGCGACCGCCCCGTCGGCATCAGTGATCTTATTTTCGCCGATCGTATTCAGAAAGACACACTCCTCGACATCGTGAATATTGTACCCAACGTATTCAAGAGTTTTGACAACGAGTACAAAAATTACGCGGTGTATTTTGAAATTTACAATGAACGGCTGGCGTACAAGTATCGCGACGAACAAGGAAAGATTCCGAAAGACACGGACGACGTTAAAATTCATTATCGCGTGCTGGATAAAAATCAAAAACTCGTAATGGAAGACAGCCTTGAGAAAAAGGTATGGCAATTTCAAACGTTCAGTTCGGTCGAGATCAACAAAGGGGCATTGAGCTTTGGGAAGTACATCCTTGACGTGACCGTCCAGAAAGGTCCACACCGGGCGTCGACAAAATCGATCTTTGACGTGCGATTGTCCGCTTTTACTGCACCCTCACTTGCCGTGCAGACGTTCGATCTGGATCAGGCGATCAAACAAATGCGTCACATCGCGCGAAACGAAAACCTGTCCAAGATCCTGAAAAAACCCCAGTCGGAGAAACAGGAATTCTTCAAAGCGTTCTGGAAGCAGCGGGATCCATCGCCGGAAACCGAACGCAACGAGTTGATGGAGGAATACTACCGCCGGATCGATTATGCCAACCGCTATTTTACGTCGGGTTTTCGTGAAGGCTGGGATACCGACCGCGGCATGGTTTACATCATCCTGAGTGCTCCCGACGATATTGAGCGTCATCCTTACGAGGCGAATTCCCAGCCGTACGAGATCTGGTATTTTTACAGCGCCAATCTGAAACTGGTCTTTGTCGATTTCAACGCCGTTGGCGACTACGAATTGTACAACCGTCTCGATTTTGAGAACTATATCGCCCTGCGCTAAACTCCTCATCATTACGGGATTGCCCCACGTCGGCAAAACAACGGCCGTGGAACGCATTGCAGCGGCCAGTCCGGTACCGGCCTGTGGCTTTGTCACGCATGCCGTTTGGGAAAACGGATATCGCGTTGCGCTGGATTGGGTCAACCACCGTCGTTGCACCTACCGCGTGGCGCGCCGGCAAGAACAAAAAAATGGCGGGTTTTTTGTCGTGGAGGATGATACTTTGACGCGTGCGCTGGCGGACACTTTTTCCGATGTCGACGCATCAATGTTGATCTACATGGATGAAGTAGGCAGCCTGTATTGTCGGTCGGACGATTTTGTCCGGTCCATCCGGTCCTTTATCGGTTGGTACCCGATGGTCGTGAGTATGCAGACTCGCGGACACGCTTTTCTTGAGGAAATGGTTCGATATACGAATGCCGTCACGCTAGAGCTGACGGGCGACAACCGGGACGACGTCCCGACGGAGGCTTTGCGTGAACTCTTCTCCCGCATCTGATGCGAATTTTCATTCCGGCTACGTGACGATTCTCGGCCGTCCCAACGCCGGTAAATCCACGCTGCTCAACAGCCTCCTGAATTTCAAATTGTCCATCGTTTCTCCCAAGCCCCAAACGACCCGCCGCCGGGTTCTCGGAATATGGAACGGGCCGTCGGCGCAGATTGTTTTTCTCGACACGCCGGGGCTGATCGATCCGCGATACCGACTTCAGGAACGCATGATGAACTATGCCGCCGACGCGGTGGCCACGGCCGACGTGCTGCTTCCGATCGTCGACGCAACCGAATTCGCCGCCCACGATGGAGTCGAGACGCTGCGTCCGTATCTCGAAAAGGCCTCGCGGCCGCGCCTGCTTCTGTTAAATAAAATCGACAAGATCGCGAAGGACCACCTTCTGCCGATGATCGATCATTATCATCGATTGGACTGGTTCAAGGAAATCATTCCCGTTTCGGCATTGACGGGAGATGGATTGGATCGCGTGAAATACAGCCTGATCGAATCGCTTCCGGTTCATACGCCATACTACGATCCGGAAATATTGACCGAACAGCCGGAAAGGTTTTTTGTCACGGAGATCATTCGCGAAAAAATATTCGAACAGTTTTCCGAGGAAATTCCGTATTCAACGGACGTCACGGTGGACGAGTTCAAAGAAAAAAAAGGCCGCAAAGATTTTATTAAAGTCTCGATCATCGTCGAGCGGGCGTCGCAGAAAGCGATTTTGATCGGCAAACAGGGATCGGCGCTCAAAACACTGGGTGCCGAAGCGAGAAAAGATATCGAACAATTTCTCGGCCGGCCCGTTTTTTTGGAGCTGTGGGTGAAAGTTCAGGAAAAATGGAGAGACGACGATACCAAATTGCGACGATTGGGTTACGCCTGATAGGAAATATTTTTATTCTCGTCGTGGCCTGTCAGGCGCCCGATCGGAGTCCCGGCCAAGTGGCAAGAGAATTTGCGTCGTCCTACCGTGACGGGATACGGGATTCCTCTTTTTACCGCCTCGTGGTCGGGAACGCCAAAAAAAAGCTGGCCCATGACCGCACCGATTTACAATCGATACAGATGGTTATAACGGACAGTGCATTGGAAAACGGGCAATCGGTATTTACATTTCGGCTGACCGAGCCCGGTTCGACGGTTCTTCCGCAGGAGCCATCGTTTCTGGAGGTCCGAATCGACTCCGGTAAGGTCATCGATTATCGTTTTCGCTAAAGAAACATGATTTCAGTCGAAGAAGCATTGCACATCGTATCGGCCCACGCGTTTCCTCTGGAAACGGAGCGCGTGACGCTGGAGGAAGCGGCCGGGCGAACACTGCGAGAGGACGTAATCAGTCCGGATGCCATTCCGCCGTTTGACAATTCTGCCGTCGACGGTTATGCCGTGAAAATATCCGATCTGTCCGAGGCATCCCAATGGCGACCGGTCATGCTGACTTTGAAAGGGGTGGTGGGTGCCGGTCAAACACCGGAGCACACGCTTCGCGCAGGAGAAGCGTTTCAGATTATGACGGGTGCGCCGCTGCCGACGGGAACCGAGGCCGTCGTCATGATCGAACAAACGGAAAAACTGCCCGATGGCAGGATCGGATTTATTGCGCCTGTGCATGCCGGCGACAATTGCCGCCGCGCGGGCGAAGACCTGTCCGCTGGACAGAAAATCCTTTCGTCGGGAGACGTTTTGCGTCCCTACGATGTCGGATTGTGCGCAACCGTCGGTCGCGACCGTCTTGCCGTAACGCGCAAGCCGCGTGTCGCCATCGTTGCGACCGGCAGCGAACTGGTGCCGCCCGGTCAACCTTTGAAGGGAGGACAAATCCGGGCGAGTACGGGTTATGCGCTGCACGGTCTGATCGAATCGGCCGGCGGCGAGGCCATCGACTATGGGATTGTCCGCGATGATCCTGAAGAAACCCGGCGCGTACTTTCCGAGGCGACTTCATGCGACGTCATACTGACTTGCGGCGGCGTTTCCATGGGGGAATTCGACTACGTCCGTCCGGCGATGGAAGAACTGAAAATCACGACCCATTTTTGGAAAGTACGTCAGCGTCCCGGTAAACCACTGGTGTTCGGCACGCGGGAGCGGCACCTGTTTTTCGGATTACCCGGCAATCCGGTAAGTTCGCTGATCTGTTTTGAGATTTACGTACGGCCCTGTCTTCATCGATTGCTCGGACGTTCGGGAGATGACGGAAAGCGGATCAAAGCAATGGCGGCTCAAAGCATTGCCTCCAAATCGGGTTTACATCAATTTATCCGCGTGCGTCTGGAGTATTCCGACGGCCGGTGGAAAGCATGGCCGTACGGTAAACAAAGTTCCGGTGTGCTCTCGACATTATCCGCGGCGCACGGTCTGCTGGAAATTCCGGAAAACGCTCCGGACGTTTGCGTCGGGGACGAGGCCGACGTTTTGATTTTGAATGAACGTGCAATACTGGAGCAATTGTAATGGAAGCGCCTTTCAGCCTCGCTGCGCTTGAATTCGACAAGCTGAAAGACACGCTGTCGAAGTACGCCCTGACGGAAATGGGCCGGGACCGCGTTAGTGTCCTTCGGCCGGTCCTTCGCAAAGAAGACGCGCTGGCCCAATTGTCGATCACGAAGGAAATGCACGATTGTCTGGCCACCGGCGATCCTTTGCCGATCGACGGATTATCCGATCCACGGCCGTGGCTGGAAAAAATGCACGTCGCCGGACAGTTCTTCAACACGACGGAACTTTTGAAAATCAGGAGATTTTTGGAAGTGACTCGCCGGATCAAAGTTTTTTTTAATTCGCGCCGTGAGACCTGTCCGTTGATCGGTCAGCAAACGGCCGCACTTGTCGCCATGCCGACGGAAGAGAAGCGGATCGGTGAGATCGTCGGAGACGAAGGTGAAATTTTGGATTCGGCGAGTCCGGAATTACGCCGCATTCGTCGGGAGCTCGAGTCGACAAGCCATCAGCTCCGGAAAAAAATCGAAACGTTGGCCCGTTCGTACGTGAGCCAGGGCTATGCGCACGAGGCGCTGGTGACGGTGCGCGACGGACGCATGGTCATACCCGTTAAAGACGAATACAAAAACACGATCCGCGGTTTCGTGCACGATGCATCGGCGAGCGGACAGACGGTCTATATCGAACCGACGGAGGCGCTCGAACTCAACAACGCGGTCCGGACCCTTCAGTACCGTGAAGTACGAGAAATTGAACGAATTCTGCTCGAGATCAGCAATCAATTGCGCGAGCGGCACGACGCGTTGACGGGTAACGCCGAGGTTATGGCGGAATTCGATTTTGCTTACGCGAAGGGCCGTCTGGCTCAGGTGTTACACGGCATCGTTCCGGTTGTACGTGACGACGGAGTATTGATCCTCCGGCGAGGGCAACATCCGTTGCTCTTGCTGAAAGAGTTGGCAAGACCGGAACGCGAACGTCGTCCGGTCGTTCCGCTCGACTTTGAACTGGGGCGTCCCGATCGCCTGGTCATCATTTCCGGTCCGAATGCCGGCGGTAAAACCGTGGCCTTGAAGACGATCGGCCTGTTTGTGTTGATGACCCAGTGCGGTTTGCTGATCCCGTCCGCCGAAGATTCCGAAGTCAGCGTGTTTCACCGTGTGCTGGCCGATATCGGCGATGAACAGAGCATCGAAAACGATCTCTCCACGTTTTCTTCGCACGTCAAAAATCTCGCGTCGATGACCCGCACGGTCGATCCGCTGACCCTGATCCTGATCGACGAACTGGGGAGCGGTACCGATCCGCGAGAAGGCGCGGCACTGTCGGTCGCGTTTTTGAACCATGTGCTTGCGTGCAAAGCCGCCGGCGTCGTTACCACGCACCACGGCGAATTGAAGGTGTACGCCCATGAGACGCCCGGCGTGACCAACGGCTCCATGGAGTTCGATCGGGCCACGCTGGCTCCTACGTACGTGTACCGTCCCGGGATTCCGGGCAGCAGCTATGCCTTTGAAATTGCTCGCCGGATGGGCCTCGATGAACGATTGATCGAGGAAGCGCGGCACGTTGCCGGTCAGGAGTCGTTGAAACTTGACAATTTGATCAACGATTTACAGCAGCGGTTGATCCGCCACGAGCAAATGGTGCAGGAGCTGAGCCGTGAAAAATCTCGGCTCGAAGGGCTGTCGAAATTCTACGACGTCAGGGCGCGTGAACTCAAACAAAAGGAACAAAAAGCCCGTAAGGAGTTGCTGGCCGAACGCGAAAAAATATTGCGCCAGGCGAATCGCGACATTGAAGAATGGATCCGTCGGATTCGCGAAAGCCAGGCCGACAGCGCCACGATCCAATCCTCGCGGGAGTTTTTGAAGCGCACGCGTACGGAGATTCAAACGGTCGAATCGGAGATCGAAAAGTCGTCGGAGCCCGTTGAGGAATTTCATCCGAAGCCCGGCGACCGGGTTTCCATTCGCGGGATGGATGTCGAGGGTACCGTTCTTTCCGAACCGGACCGCCACCGTCAGGTTACCGTAGCGGCCGGTTCTCTGCAAATCAAGGTCAGTGTATCCCAGTTGCGCCCGGCGCCCGCGGCGGTAAAAGCCGTGGGGGTCAAAGAAAAAATCGATTGGGATTCGGCAGCCGTCGGCCATGAGATCGATTTACGCGGCTTAACGGCAGAGGAAGCGCTTTACGAAACCGACAAATACATTTCGGACGCGCATGCGCTCGGCCTGCAGCGGGTGTCGCTGATCCACGGCAAGGGCGAAGGGATTCTGCGGCGCAAAATCAATGAGTTTTTGAAGAAAAATCCCCGCGTAGAAAATTTCCGTCTTGGACAATGGGGAGAGGGAGATACGGGAGTCACGATCGTCGAACTCAAAGGCGATTGATCACTCGTCCCAGAGGCCCTTGAAATAGCTTTCGTAAAATCCATTGACGCGTTCCACCAGCGCTTCCTCATCAGGAGGATCGGTATTCATCTGGCGGGCTTCTCTGAGAAAATGCGCGTACGCCTGCACGTCGTCGATCAACAATTGAACTTCGGGTTCGAGTTCGTTGCTGTATTCGACCGCGAGATCCGCCAGCGACGAAATGAAATACGGGCCGTCGATTTCATCGAAGAGATACCGTTCGATAAGTTTTCGCAGCGATCGGCGGAGAACGCGTTTGCGGTCTTTTTCAGATGGAACACTGTCGCCTGATATGTACTCGCGCATCCGGTAAATATAATCGCGCGTCAACTGAGCATCGTCCTTCGAGGAAATGTCGAGCAAATATTTTTCGATGTAATTTTTTCGCCCCTTTTTATGGCTTGCGACCATCAACATGGGGATGACGGCGTTTTTCAAATCTTTGGGCGAAACAAAACCCAGCAGGAACTGATCCAGAAGGCGGATCATGTCCTTTTTTAGACTGCCGCGAGACCCCGACGTTCGTTTTTCCATCGGTTCCTCATTTTTGTTTTTACGGGCGCCAGATCGGATAATAGGAACGATTGTCATCGATCAACCGGCGCGACTGGGTGCCGTCACGGTTCATGATGTAAATATATCCTCTTCCCGACAGGGTTCGAACGGCATAGACAATTTGTTGACCATCCGGTGACCACGCCGGGTCATAGTTAAACCCGCTGGTGGTCAGAGTGTCCAGGCCGGAGCCGTCGGGATTGATCGTATAGATCTGGACCGAGTCGATTCCGTTCCGCCATAACGTCGAATAAAAAGAAATCTTGTCGCCGGATGGGGAAAACCTCGGCCGTGCATTGATCGAGGCGCCGTTCTGAACCAGCGGCGCCTTCCCGGAACCGTCAAAATTCATGATCCAGATCTCTTCGGCATTGCCGTTTTTTTGTGTATAGAGGATTTTGGATCCGTCCGGTGAGAACGACGGATAACAGTTGACATCGATCGGGCTGGATGCATCGGTCAATGCAAACGGGATCGTATCTCCGGTGAGGCTGTCCGAGATCGCGGTAATGAATATTTTAAAAATACTATCACGATTCGAAATGTACACCATCCGGTTTGATTCGCTGTGCCAATCGGGGCGCATGTTGAGCGTGGTGAAGACGTTTCCCAAAGTATCGACGACGACGGGACTGTAGGTAACGCGGCGAATGGCCGATTCAAGCGTTCTCGTGCTGTCCATGTTACGGATGTAAATATTGCTGTGCGTGATGACGCCGCCCTGGACCAGTTGTAAGTCGACATACGCGAATTTCCGACCGTCGTGCGACCACGTCGGATCGATGGCGCCGTACGGGCCAAATAATGCCCCCGTTACCACGTTGATAATCGGATCGAACGTCGTGTCAAAAACGGCGTACACCTGAGGTAAACCTTCCGATTCTGATACAAAAAGGAGGTCAATCTGGTTTTTTGACAGATCCACAGTTATGATTTCGATCGTATCGCCATCGCATGCGGGGAGCACGAGGATCCAAGCGGTCGTAAGAATTCGAAAATACTTCATGAACGTCCTTTAGGGTTTGAGTCGATGGATCATGCGCGGGAAAGGGATGGCCTCGCGAAGGTGCTGGATGCCGCAAATCCATGAGACCGTCCGTTCAACGCCAAGACCGAAACCGGCATGGGGAACGGAGCCGTACCGGCGAAGGTCAAGGTACCAATCGAATGCATCCAGGGGGAGGTTGTGTTCCTTGATGCGATGAACCAGCGTGTCGTAATTGTCTTCTCGTTGACTGCCGCCGATGATTTCTCCGTAACCTTCCGGCGCGAGAATATCCATGGCCAGCGCTTTGTCGGGTTCATGGGGGTCCCGTTTCATATAAAACGCTTTGATGGCGGCCGGATAGTGATGAACGATGACGGGCCGGTCGAACTTTTCTGAAATCGCGGCTTCATCGGGCGCGCCAAAATCGCTGCCGCTCTCGAATGGCAAACCGGATTCGCGAATGATCTTGACGGCCTCATCATAATGCACTTTGGGGAACGGAGCTCTGACGTTCTGAAGTTTGGACGTATCACGTTCCAGAATGCTTAATTCGGCCGCCCGGTCCCGCAAAACGGTTTGCACGACATACTCGAGAAACGCCTCGGCCAGTTCCATGTTTGCCTGCAAATCGGCATACGCCACTTCCGGCTCGACCATCCAGAATTCCGTCAAATGGCGCCGTGTCTTTGATTTTTCCGCGCGGAACGTGGGTCCAAAGCAATAAACTTTTCCGAACGCCATGGCTCCCGCCTCGGCGTAAAGTTGCCCGCTCTGCGTCAGATAGGCCTTGCCGTCGAAATAATTCGTTTCGAACAACGTCGATGTGCCTTCACAGGCGGCTGGCGTAAAGATCGGCGTGTCCAGCAGGGTAAAACCCCGGCCATCGAAAAAGTCGCGGATTGCTTTGATGACGGCATGGCGGATGCGGAGGATCGCAAACTGGTTTTTCGAACGCAGCCAGAGATGGCGATGGTCGAGCAAAAATTCCGGTCCGTGTTCTTTCGGCGTAATCGGATAGTCGATAGCCACCTGTACCGGTTCGATTTTGACGACTTGAATTTCGTAGCCGTTGGGTGCACGGTCATCCTTGTGGATTTTGCCGTGTACGAGCAGTGACGATTCCTGGGTCAGCGACTCTGCGGCGGTAACCGACTCGGCGTCTACTGACGGTTTAAATACGGTACACTGAATAATCTGGGAACCGTCGCGAACCAGTAGAAAAATCAATTTGCCGCTCGATCGTTTATGATAAAGCCAGCCTTTGATCGTGATGTCGGTACCGTCGGCAACCTTGTGTGAGAAAATGTCGTCGATGTATATGTACATAAGGCCCTTCTGTTTTAACGGATGACCCGGAGTTCATTTTGATAGCTCGGATTGTTGTACTCGCCGCGGGCATTGGAGTGGATG
This sequence comes from uncultured Bacteroidota bacterium, assembly GCA_964478735.1. Taxonomy (GTDB): domain Bacteria; phylum CLD3; class CLD3; order SB21; family SB21; genus CAYZJB01. The sequence continues at coordinate 59,177 of CAYZJB010000004.1, forward strand.
AGTTTGAGGCTGCTGGATCCCGCCGTTTCTGCAAATACGAATAGCGTTTGGGTCGGTTGGTTCGGCAATTGCAAGTAATACCAGATCTGGTAGGGAATCACGTCCTGCTCAAATTCATGTTTTTCGATCTGAGCCGGTGGGCCATAGGTTATGTAGATACGGCCCATGTCGGATTTCCAGCCCGGTACGTTGGGTGAACTGAACCGCTGCTCAGCCTCATCGAATCGGCGATAGTATTCGATCAGCTGTTCATTCGTTTTGGTACCGGGCGAGGGGTCGCGGTCTTTCCAGAACCGATCCAAAAATTCACGTTTGCCGGCAAGGTCCAGTTTGTCGTAAATCTTCTTTTCGTCCTGTTTGCCGATATACGAAATGATATAACCGGCCCGCTCGGCGCTTTTTTCGTCCAGAGTACTGAAATAAGATTCCTCGCTTTTGATCTCATCAAACGATTCGCCTTCACGAAAGACGACAAAAAGTTCGTTGCTCTGAGTCTGTTTTTTCGAATCCAAATCGGTGACCCGAACGGTCAATTGATACCGGCCTGTTTTAAACCCGATTACCGGGATGGAATGGAGGATCACCGCCGTACTGCCGGCTTTATTCTGTACTTTGGCAGGATATTCCTTGATCACGCTTCCGGACTCGTCCGTGATGATATACTCGAGCTGATACGTTCCGGGCGACTCTGATTTATATTCCAAATTATAAACTTCGGCATACAGGAAAAGCCGCGGTAAATTGGATCCGAAAAATTTGGACGGATTGGGATATACGGTCATCCCATTTTTGACGAACATTTCTTCGGCGTTTCCACCCTTATAAATTTGCGATGCGAGTTCGATATGACTGGTCATGAGATCGTTACCGGAATAATCGGACACGTTGATCGATTCGGTAAACCGGCCGTACCGGCTGGTATCCGAGATGTCCCGTAGAATGACCGTCGCCTTGTACAAGCCGGGTTTCAGTGCAAAATTATTTTCAAAGATCAACGGGACATCTTTTGTTGAGTCCACCGCAACGTCTCCCTGAATCGTTGACGACCAACTCCTTTCAAAGACATTGGTTGCATCCTTTGTATCCTGCATGTGCAGGGCCACGACGTAAGAAGCCGCCGGGCCTTTTTCCGTCTCGACAAATTTGAATGCACTGCGCTGGACGAAGAAATGAAGCTGTAAATAGGTAAGATCGGGTTGATTCAGCATTTTGAAGCAACTGGCGTCGACGTAAAATTCAATCGGACCTTCGCTCTGATTGCCGGGCGACCCGGCAAAAGCCGTCCCGCAATATATCGCGAGACCCAGCAACAACATGACCGTGCGTTTCATAGTGGTTCCTTACGCCTTTTGAACGGTTTGATATATTCTTTTGATAAGCGCGAGTTGCCCTTCGCCGGAAACCGAGGAGTAATGCACGATATCGCCGAACGTCTTCTTCAGCAGGTCCAGATGACGGGCACGCTGCGATGGCCGAACTCGGTCGATTTTGCCGGCGACCGTGATCGTCACGATGCCGGTCTGCCCTAACCATTCCCTGAGCTGCATGTCCGACGATTGTGGCGCCAGGCTGCCATCGATAAGATGTATGATGGATTTGGGAACCCGGTGTTGGAAGCACCATTCATCGACCATGCGGCGCCACGCCGTGCGCAGCTTCGGTCCCGATTTGGCAAAACCGTATCCCGGGACGTCGACAAGCCAAAACGTTTGGTCGACAAGGTAGTAGTTCAAGGATTGCGTCTTTCCCGGTGTTTTGCTGACGCGTGCGATTTTTTTTCCTGCCAGCGAATTGATCATCGATGATTTTCCGACATTGGATCGGCCGAAAAGCGCGATTTCGGCCACCGCATCCTGCGGCAATTGCTCCAATTTATAATAACTTCCCACGAATTCGCACGATTCAAACGTCACGGCGGTTAAATGTGAATCGCTTCTCCGTACGCGTTCAATACCGCTTCCATCATCGATTCCGACAGCGTCGGGTGGGCGTGAACGGTATGGGCAAATTCCTTGTGCGTGGCCTCCATGGTTTTGGCGATGCCGAACTCGGCAATCATTTCCGTGGCCTCGCTGCCGAGGATGTGCGCGCCGAGGAGTTCACCGTACTTGGCGTCAAAAATAACTTTGACAAAGCCGTCCCGTTCACCGATGGCACGGGCCTTCCCGCTGGCCGAAAATGGAAACTTGCCGACTTTGATGGTATATCCTTTTTCTTTCGCTTTCTTTTCCGTGAGACCGATGCTTGCGACTTGTGGCTGGCAATAAGTACATCCGGGAATCGAATCGTAGTCGACCGGATGAGTATCTTTGCCGGCGATTTTTTCGACGCAAACGATGCCTTCATGTTCGGCAACGTGCGCCAGCCAGGGTGCGCCGATGATGTCACCGATGGCGTATACGCCCGGCACGTTAGTCTTTCCGAATCCGTCCACTTTGATCCATCCTTTTTCGGTCGTGACGCCAATTTTCTCGAGACCGATGTTTTCGATATTGCCCTGCACGCCGATGGCAACCAGGCACTGATCGGCCTCCAACGTCTTTTTACCGTCCTTCGACGATACCGCGATTTTGACGCCTTTGCCGGACGTGTCGACGGATTCGACCCTGGTGTCCGTCAGGATATCCATGCCTTTTTTGGCAAAAATTTTGGTCAACGCCTGCGACACTTCTTCATCTTCGACCGGCAGGATCGTCGGCAGCATTTCCACGACGGTAACTTTAACGCCAAATACATTGAAGAAATAAGCGAACTCGATTCCGATGGCTCCGGCCCCAATGACGATGATCGACTTCGGCAAGTCCGTATTCAACATCGCCTCGGTACTCGTCAAAATTTTCTTTCCGTCGGCTTTCAGATTTGGCAGCATCCGCGCCCGTGCTCCGGTGGCAATAATGATGTGCTTCCCTTTAACCTGAAACAATTCCTTCCCCGAAGGATCTTTGACACTGAGCGTGCTTTTGTCGATGAAGGATCCCGTACCTTTCAGAACGTCGATTTTGTTTTTCTTCATCAGGAAATCGCCGCCTTTGGAATTGGCATCGGCAACGTCCCGGCTGCGTTTGATAATGGCTTTGTAATCGAATTTGAGATTGTCATAGGAGAAACCGAAGTCGGAAGCATGTTTAAAATGTTCGTAGATTTCCGCATTTTTGAGAAGCGCCTTAGTCGGGATACAACCGATATTGACACACACTCCGCCGATTTTTTCACGCTCGACGACCGCAGTTTTGAACCCGAGTTGCGCCGCACGAATCGCGGCCACATAACCGCCCGGTCCGCCTCCGAGTATAACCACGTCAAAACTCTTCGTCTCCATGCCAATCCTCTTGATTAGGTGATGTATAAATAGTAGTTTAGCTCGTGTTTGAGGATTAGCAAACTACTTAAACGGTCAGACATAATCAATTTTTTTTAGGCCGGAGACAACATGCCTATCTATGAGTTTAAGTGCCGTAAGTGTAAGACAACTTTTCAGGACCTATTTTCCAGTTCGGCGATCGACGTGGATGCGGTCGTCTGTCCCGAGTGCGGGGAAAGGCAGGCCGACAAACTCCTGTCCGTCTTTGCGTCCGACGTGAAATCTTCCGATCAGGCGACCATGCCCGCCGCAGCGTGCGGTCCGCACTGCGCCTGCCATCCGGCATAGGCTGCAAACAGTACGACGACCCGCCTTCTATCACAATGCCCTAATGGGGTAACCCACCGACTTAGCTATCCCTCCTCTGACGTCCACCGTTTAACCAAATTTGGGTATTGTGGTTTCATGCATGACTCTGTATCGTGGTAGCGTTACGATAGGTTGCTGGTGGTGGTGAATTCCGTAATGGCGCAATCGAATTGGGGGGGATTCGTTGTTTGGTATCGAAAAAATACGATGCGGCCCTGAAGGCGTTTCAATCGGCGCTGAAGTAAAATCCAAAGGACGCGTATGCGGCCGTACGTGCCGACCATTCCGCGCAGGCCATGGGGCAATATCAACAATCGCTGGAATTCTACGATCAGGCGGAGCAATCAGATACTGGCCCAACGCGGTATTTTTTCGCCGTGCACGGGTCCATGCTTTGCTTAAGAACAAAGAAGCGGCGTTCGACTGGCTCCATAGACTCGTTCAGGCCGTCTTTCCCAACGCGGGAATGCTGAAAGCCGAAAAAGATCTCGATGTTGTCCGAGAGGACAAGCGATTTGCTGCGGTGCTGGCTAAAGCCGATTCCAATTCTCGTCCCTGCATGTACGTTCCCGAGTGGAGGCAGTTCGACTTCTGGATTGGAGAGTGGATGTCTACACGCCGCAGGGACAACTGGCCGGAAACAATGTCATCCAAAACGCAGAAGCCGGTTGTCTGTTGATCGAAAACTGGGCGGGCAGTCTCGGCGGTACCGGCAAGAGCATTAATTTTTACGACAAAGAAATGGGGAAGTGGCGTCAGATCTGGGTGGGCAACAACGGCACGATCACGGAGTTTGCCGGCAGTTATGACGAAAAAGAACGGATTATGAAGTTGTACGGAGAAACTCAGCCTCGCAGTGGTACAAAAATTTTACGTAAACTATTTTTCTATAATCTCGCGCCGGGCAAAGTTCGTCAATACTCCGAACAGTCCACGGACGACGGTAAAACGTGGACGGTCGCGTACGATTTTACCTACATCCTGAAAACATCCGCAATGGATGCGAAATAAAATATCGGAGGTACAATGTTGATTCGATGCATGATCTTATGTCTCGCCATGTTCGGCAAGATGGCGGCCCAGAATGCCTCGCCCTGTGCCGATCCGGAAGCGTCCCAGTTTGACTTCTGGGTCGGAGAATGGGATCTCACGTGGGATGACGGAAAAGGCGGGATCGCAACGGGTAAAAATATTATTGAAAAAATCCTTGGATGCGTGATTTCGGAAAACTTCGAAGATCCCGGTTCGGGGTTTGCCGGTAAAAGCTATTCTCTTTTCGATCAGAAATCCGGGTCGTGGAAACAGACGTGGGTGGACAACGCCGGTTCGTACCTCGATTTCGACGGCAGATTTGCCGACGGAAAGATGGTTCTGACACGGTCGTTCAAATCGAAGGATGGCAAAGATACGATGCAGCGCATGGTCTGGTATAATATTCAGCCCCATTCTCTGGATTGGAACTGGGAGGCATCCACCGACGGCGGTAAAACGTGGAAATTGAACTGGGAAATTCACTATGAACGCAAAAAGGACTGAAACAAAAGTCGGTAAGGGGTCGTTTAAACCTCCATACGAACCGGAGGTACGACATGAAAACCCTGTGGCTCCTTGCGTTTGGATTGCTCGTCGGAGCGGCCCGTGCAGGTGAAAAAACTTTTGAGAAAAAATTTACTGTTTCGTCAGGCGGGATACTGAAAATTAAAACGGACGTCGGCAGTATCCGCGTGACGGGGGCGAAGAACGACGAAGTGTCCATCACGGCCAATGTCTGGGGAAACGACGACGAGGTCGAACGGTTTGAATTCGAAGCCGTCCAAACGAGTTCCGGCGTTGAAGTCTATGGACGAGTCAATCGGGGACGCTGGTTTAAATGGAGCTCGCGCCTCGGAGCGGATTTTGTCATTACGGTCCCACGAGACTACAACCTGCTGATGGAGACGGCCGGCGGCAATCTCGAAGTCACGGATCTGCGCGGCCGTGTCGACGGTCAAACGTCGGGAGGCAACATCGATTTACAGAACATCGCCGGCAACATCACGCTGGGAACGTCGGGCGGTAATCTGAGGGCTGAAAAAATCACGGGCAACCTTCGGATGGAAACGTCCGGTGGAAACGTTCGCATTTCTGAAGTTCTCGGCGACGTGGAGGCCAGCACGTCCGGCGGGCACATCAAGGTCCTCGACGTCGAGGGTAAGGTCAATGTCTCAACGTCCGGTGGACATATCGACGTAGGCGTCAAAAACAAACATCACGGGATCCATGCGGAAACCTCCGGCGGAACGATCACCATTTCCGTTCCGCGCAACATAGCCGCCAACCTTGACCTTCATACCTCCGGCGGAGAAGTCGATTGCCGGCTTCCAATTACCATCGAGGGAAAGATCAGCGACTCGAAAGTACGTGGAACGTTAAACGGAGGCGGTCAACTCATTTACGCCTATACGTCCGGAGGGGACGTCCGTATCCATCCTGTCGATTGATCGATCGGATTTTACAGGACTGCCCAAAGAGGCATCTTGCCGTATTGCTGAATACGGCGTGGCTTGTTCGGCAGCCCTTTCTGTTTGTCCATCCATTTGCGTTTCAGACTCTAAAGCTACATTATTGTAGTTAATAAATAATTTTTGGGGTTCGATGATTCGTGCTTTCTTGACGTGGTGCGGCGTATGGTGTCTGCCCCTGCTCGTTCCTGCGTACGGCTACGTTTTTTTTCCTATCGATGGTGGGCTTCCGGTGACCGGGCTACATCGGGTAGAGGGTTGGCTGTTGACCTCAATTGCCGGGATAGTTGCCGTTTTTGATTGGTACCGGCTGAACGTACAGAGTGAAAGACGTGAGACTCGAAGATTGATTCTCTTTTTTCACGTCATTGCCGCCGTGATAACGACGACATTGACCTATGTTGGCATCCGGCTGGCCGACCTGATCGTGATATGGAATGCAAAACCCGGCGGACTGGCCCTCGACGTGTCATCGCGTCTGGATGTCTGGTGGCAGGCGGTTCAGGGCATATCTTGGTGGATTATTCCGGCGGTTGCGATTGCCCCCGTGTTCCACCGGCTGGGATCGGCGATGGGAAAAAAATCCGAGGAAATCAAATGAAACGCGTTTTGTGGATCGTCGGAATGATCGTGCTTGTTGTACTGCTCGTCGCTGCCGGAGTAACAGGATATTTCGTTTATCGATACGGGAAGCTGGGACTTTATGCGTCCGGCGGCGCATTATCCGATGTGCAATCGAGTTACGACGTGATTCAATATGACGTGGCCTTGCACGTGTATCCGGATGACAAGAAAATCGCCGGAAAAGCCGGAATTACGGTCCGCATCTGGAACCCCATTTCCTCGATCGAACTGGACCTGTTGCATCAATTGAACGTCACGGCCGTGTCCGTTGACGGGGCGTCGACATCTTTCGAGAGGGACGAGGATAAACTATGGGTGCGGTTGCCCGAATCGTCCGATGCCGTTCGAACCGTGCACGTCGTGTACGACGGTCAACCCCTTGAAGCGCTGCGCCCGCCGTGGATCGGCGGGTTCAACTGGAGCCGCGATGCAGACGGCCGGCATTGGATAGGTCTGTCGTGCCAGGGTGAAGGAGCCAAAATATGGATGCCGTGCAAGGACCATCCGTCGGATGAACCCGACAGCGTAACGTTGTCGATCACTGTTCCGCGACCGTATGTTGTCGTCGCAAACGGATTGCTGCGCGGGATCGATTCATCGGAAACCGATGGGTTGACCTACCGCTGGGGCACGAATTATCCGATCAATAATTACGGTATCAATTTCAGCGTCGGGTTGTACCGACAAGCGCAACGAACGTACCGGACGGACGATGGCGGCGCCATGCCGGTGATCTTTTATTATCTGCCGCAGAGTTCGGCCTGCGCGGACCGTCACGTCGACATGGCCGTGGACATGTTGAAAACGTACCGCAAGTTTTTCGGAGAATATCCTTTTTTTCGTGAAAAATTTTCCGTGGTCGAAACGGATTATCTCGGCATGGAACATCAGACGGTCAATGCTTACGGCAACCGCTTCCGATACGATACGCTGCAGGGTCATGGGTTCGATGAATTGATGCTGCATGAAATGGGACATGAGTGGTGGGGGAATAAGGTCACGGTCGACGACTGGGCAGACTTCTGGATCCATGAAGGCATCTGTACCTACGGCGAGGCTCTGTATCACCTGGATAAGACGGGTGAATCCGGTTATCACGCCGCCATGGCGTCGGTCGTCTCAGCCGTCAAAAACCGGCAGCCGATTTTACCGAAACGGCCCGCGTCGTCCGTCGATGCCTATTCTCCCGATATCTACACCAAAGGCGCGGCGCTGATGCACAGCCTCCGTTATATTCTTGGCGATTCGCTGTTTTTTCCTTTTTTGAAATCCTTTGCGACCGACTCCTCGACCACGTACCGGAATCTCGTATCGACAGAGAAATTTTTACAGCGATTGGGGTCTATCTCCCCGGCGTATGTCGTACCCTATGCGCTGCGGTTTCTCCAGACGACCGACATCCCGCATATCCGTATCGCATCGGTCGGGGATGGAGTATACGAGATCCGTCTCAACGGTTTCGAATTGCCGATGGATATTGTCACCGATCGGGGATTGCAGCGGGTAATGCTTTCCGATCAGCCGGTGCGATTTTATTCCGCTTATCCGCCGAGAGTCGATCCGCGGAACTGGTACATCAAGGCCGTTCAGATTTTGTAAAAAAATCAACCTTTTCATAGCGTCGTTTGCCGGAAGTTCGTATGTTACCCGCGTTTTGTATTGATGCCAACGAACCTTACATACACACGAATCTGGTCCGTCATCGAGAAAATTCCCAAAGGCCGCGTGGCGACGTACGGTCAGGTTGCGGAATTGGCTGGCCTTCCGCATCAAGCACGACTTGTGGGATACGCCCTGCACGCGGCCCCGGACAGTCTGAAGCTGCCGTGGCATCGCGTGATCAATTCGCGAGGACAAATCTCGTTTCCACCGCGCACGAGATTGCATCACGAACAGCGCCGGCGCCTGATCAAAGAAGGTATTTCCATTGAACATCGAGCGGTGGATCTGGCAAAGTACCGGTGGAAACCGCTTCTGAAGTAATGGAGGAGCCCGTTGCCCGTCATCACAACGTCGAGCTATACGGCACGGGGCCTATGGCGTTCCGCCCATTTCCAGACCATTTACCCGTCTCTTTTTCGTCGCGTCGACGACGTCGTTTATAAAAGAGAACGCGTCGAACTCCCGGATGGTGATTTTATCGACGTGGACCGATCCTCCGTCGGATCGGAGCGTCTGGGTATTGTCCTGCACGGTTTGGAAGGGAATGCCGGTCGGGCGTACGTGCGTGGGATGGTTCGCGCGTTGAATCGGACGGGTATCGACGCGGCGGCGGTCAATTTTCGCGGATGCAGCGGCGAGATCAATCGCCTTCCGCGTTTTTATCACAGCGGAGACACGGACGACGTACGATTTTTGGTCCGGCGTTTTTCGTCGATCTCCGAACTTTATCTCATTGGATTCAGCATGGGCGGCAATGTGATCTTAAAATACCTGGGTGAAGAAGGTTCACGCGTTCAACGGAATCTTCGTCGCGCCGTTGTTTTTTCCGTTCCTTGTCATCTGGCGTCCAGTGCCGACCGGCTCGCACGGCGGACCAACCGAATTTACATGCGGCGTTTTCTCGGCATGCTGCGCCAAAAAATCGAAATAAAAAGCGGTCAGGTAAAGGATGCGCTCAGTGCGGACGGATTCGAGTCCATACGAAATTTTAAAGATTTTGACGACCGATATACCGCGCCGCTGCATGGATTTCGGAATGCCGAAGATTACTGGGAACAATCGAGTTCGATCCGATTTCTTCCGGCCGTTTCTATTCCGACGTTGATGATCAACAGTCTCGACGATCCATTTCTGGCCCCGCCGTGTTATCCGGTCGCAATCGCACAGGACCATCCGCACGTCACACTAGAATTACCGCGCTGGGGTGGACACGTCGGATTCGTCAAGAAGGGCGGTATGTACTGGTCGGAACAACGCGCGATGGAATTTTTGAATTCACCACACCCGGGTCGCTCCGGTATCAACCCACAGGACACGAAACATGTTTATGGATCCTAAGGCTGTCAAAAAGTCTTTTTTCTTTCGGATTCTGGACTGGATTGAACGAGTGGGCAACCTGCTGCCGCACCCGGTCATGCTTTTTGCATTATTTGCAGTATGCGTGATTCTTGCGTCAGGAATGGCAGCCGCATTCGGATTATCGGCCGTGCATCCCGGAACGGGGGAATCGGTCGAGCCGGTGAATCTTCTGTCGGGCGACGGACTCCGGTACATCATGACGAGCCTCGTTCGCAACTTTACCGGGTTTGCGCCGCTCGGTACCGTGCTGGTTGCGCTGCTTGGGATTGGAATCGCCGAAGGGTCCGGATTTATCGGCAGTGTGTTACGACTGCTGGTGACGTCGGCCCCGCCCCGACTGCTCACCGGCGTCATCGTTTTTTGCGGTGTTATTTCCAATATGGCGTCGGAAGTAGGCTATGTGCTTCTCGTGCCGCTGGCGGGGATTATCTTTCTGGCGGTTGGACGGCACCCCCTGGCCGGAATGGCCGCTGCATTTGCCGGTGTCTCCGGCGGATACAGCGCCAACGTAGCGCTCGGTACGGTCGATCCACTGCTCGCGGGCATTTCACAGGAGGCGGCGAGGATTATCGATCCGGAGTACGTCGTCAACCCGGCGTGCAATTATTACTTCATGTTCGTTTCGACTTTCGTACTGACGATCGTCGGAACGTTGATTTCCGAAAAGATCGTCGAACCGCGATTGGGAAAGTATGACGGCGATGAAAAGCCGATGACGATTGAAAAACTGTCGGTACAGGAGAAGAGGGGCCTGCGTTTTGCCGTAATCGCCGGCGTCGTCATTATCATTTTGCTCGTGCTCAGCGCGCTTCCCGGCGGGGCGCTGCGGGATCCGAAAACCGACGGTTTTCTCCACTCGCCGTTTATGTCCGGCATTGTTGCGATCGTATTTTTCGGCGCCGGCATCATGGGAGTGTCGTACGGCATCGGGGCCGGTACGATTCGCAAAAACGACGACGTGGCCGTCTCGATGGGCAAAGCGATGTCGACGCTCGGGTCGTATATCGCCCTTGTTTTTTTTGCCGCCCAGTTTGTCGCTTATTTTAACGAATCCCAATTGGGACTCATCCTCGCCGTCAAAGGCGCAGAAGTTATCAAAGCGATCGGGTTGCCGCCCATTCCGCTGTTTCTGCTTTTCATCCTCGTTTCGGCGTCGATCAACATGATGATGGGGAGCGCGTCGGCCAAATGGGCGATCATGGCGCCGGTATTTGTTCCCATGTTCATGTTACTTGGATACACTCCCGAGGTCACGCAGGCGGCGTACCGCGTCGGCGATTCGTCGACGAATATTATTTCACCGATGATGTCGTATTTTGCGCTCATCGTTGCCTACGTGCAACGTTATGCCAAACACGCCGGACTCGGTACCGTCATTTCCACCATGATGCCGTTTACGATTGGGTTTCTGATCGTGTGGTCGCTCTTGTTTACGTTGTTTATGGCGCTGGACATTCCCGTCGGACCGGGCGCCCAGTTGCATCTTTCAAAATGACCGGAAACGAATGACGGCTGCGAAGAAAAAATCACTTGTAGCGCGAATACTCGACGGGATCGAGAAGATCGGGAATAAACTTCCGCATCCCGTCATCTTGTTCGCTCTTTTCGCTGTGCTGGTTATTATCGCATCGGCCATGGCCAGCGCGATAGGGATTCGTGCGACACACCCCGGAACGGGCGAAGACGTTGTGCCGGTCAATCTCCTTTCCGGCGACGGACTGCGGTACGTCATGACGAGCCTCGTGCGGAATTTTACAGGTTTTGCTCCGCTGGGTACCGTGCTCGTGGCGTTACTCGGGATCGGGATCGCGGAGGGAACTGGCTTCATCGGCAGCGCGATTCGTCTCCTGGTGACGTCGGCGCCGCCGCGTTTGCTGACGGCCGTGATCGTTTTCAGCGGAATCCTTTCCAATGCGGCGTCGGAGGTCGGGTACGTACTTCTGGTTCCGCTTGCGGGGATCATTTATCTTGCCGTCGGTCGCCATCCCATTGCCGGCATTGCGGCGGCGTTTGCGGGTGTTTCGGGAGGATACAGCGCCAATCTCGCCCTGGGTACGGTCGATCCGCTGCTGGCGGGTATCTCACAAGAAGCAGCGAGAATCATTGATCCCGAATACGTCGTCAATCCGGCCTGTAATTATTATTTCATGGTGGTGTCGACGTTTTTGCTGACCATCGTGGGAACGCTGGTATCGGATAAGATTGTCGAGCCGCGGTTGGGGAGGTACGATGGCGATGAAAAACCGATGCCAATCGAAAAACTCAACGCCGACGAGAAGCGCGGACTGCGATTTGCGGCGTGGGCGGGAGTGATCACAACCGGTTTACTGGTTCTCAGTATTTTGCCCGGCGGTGTACTGCGCGACCCGGCGACGGACGGATTTTTACATTCGCCGTTCATGTCCGGTATCGTTGCGATCGTTTTTTTTGCAGCCGGGATCGTCGGTGTGGCGTACGGCGTCGGCGCCCGAACGATCAAGCAAAACGACGACATCGCCCATGCCATGGGTAAGGCCATGTCGACGCTCGGTTCGTATATCGCGCTGGTGTTTTTTGCAGCTCAATTTGTCGGATACTTCAACGAGTCGAATTTGGGTCTGATCGTTGCCGTAAAGGGAGCCGAAGTGCTCAAGGCCGTCGGCCTGTCGACGGTCCCCCTTATGCTGGTTTTTATTGTCGTATCGGCCGTCATCAATCTCATCATGGGCAGCGCATCGGCCAAGTGGGCGATCATGGCGCCGGTGTTCATTCCCATGTTCATGCTGCTCGGTTATTCTCCGGAGGTGACACAAACGGCCTATCGCATCGGCGATTCGACGACCAACGTCATTTCACCGATGATGTCTTATTTTGCCCTGATCGTTGCGTTCGTCCAGCGTTATGTAAAACAGGCGGGGTTGGGTACGGTCATTTCAACCATGATGCCGTTTAGCATGGCGTTTCTTGTCGCGTGGGCGATTTTGTTTTCGCTTTTTCTGGCTTTTGATATTCCCGTGGGGCCGGGAGTGGGCGTACATTTAAAGTAGGAAATTACCCGCCGATTTTTTTTCGCTTCGTCATAAATTCCAACAGCGCGTGATCGTACGGGGTACGCGTGTCGAGCAAGACGTAGTCGATGCGCTGCTCGTGGCACTGCCGCCGGTAGTCGTCGAGGAAGGCGCGCATTTGCGCCCGATAATCGGTACGAATGTGCCAGGGCTGCGTATGGATTCTTTCTTTGGACTCCATGTCCTCGAAAATGACGTCGCCCGAATACGCGAATTCCCGTTCCTGAGGATCGAGGACGTGAAAGACAATGACTTCATGTCGACGGTGGCGAAAATGCTTGAGTCCCATCATGATCGTATCCGGATCGTCGAGCAAATCACTGATCAGGATGATGAGACCCCGGCGCCGAATCCGTTCGGCGATTTCGTGGAGGATGGGTGAAATGGCCGTCTCCCGATGATCGGAATGGCCGGCCAATGCTTCTTCAATGGTTTTGATATAACTCAACGTCGAGCGGGGCGGCAAGTAGCGTTGGATTTTGTGATCGAAGATCGTCAGGCCGGCGGCATCGCGCTGATGGATCAATAGATACGCCAGTGCCGCCGCGAGACAGGACGCATATTCGATCTTGCTTACGGTATGCGACGAAAACGTCATGGAATTGCTCGTATCCAGCAGGATGGTGCTTTTCAGATTGGTCTCTTCTTCGAATCGCCGAACGTAATAGCGGGACGTGCGCCCGTACACTTTCCAGTCGATCGTTCGGATCTCATCGCCGGGCATATACGGACGATGTTCCGCGAATTCGACGCTAAAACCGTGGTAAGGGCTTTTGTGCAGACCCGTCATGAATCCTTCGACGACGAGCCGGGCCTTGAGTTCGAGATTGGACAGGCGGGCAACGACCTGCGGGTCGAGATACTTACGATATTCCGCGACGCTCATGGAATGGTCTCGCCGGCGACGATCTGTTCGGACCAGCGCGCGTATTTTTCCAGCCGCTGCAAAACGCCGTACGCCGCGATTTGGAAAGTCCGTACCTTCGACTCCATGATTTCGTCACGAATGTCGGCGATCGATTCGCGATACATCGGGAGCAGGGCATCCCGGAAGTACGATCGGTATTGCAGATTCCGTTCAACGTATTTTCCGCCGTCGTATGTGTAAATGTCGTACCAGCTGGCGGCTATGCCGGGATTAAAATGCGTACGGATGCACGTCAGAATTTCGTCCACCCCGTCCTGGTCGACGTCGCGCGGTTCCGCAAAGGGACCAAATTCATGAAGACGATATTTTCCATCGGCGAAGTGGATCAACACGGTTCCGTTCTGTCCCCATTTGTTTCCGTAATCGAAAAACCGGAGGAAAACGTCGAAGCCCGGTGAGCGGTCGGAATTGATCACGCGGATATCGTTTTCGTGGAATGAGTTGAACAGATATGATTTTTCGAGAACGACGCGATCGCCGGCCGACGTTCGTTCGAGTAATCGCAGGAAACATTTGTCTTCCGTGATTTCCACCGTTCGACGCATTCCGACGATCAGGAGTTCGTTGTGTCCGTCGCCGTTGATGTCGATTTCAAAACCGCGTGTTTCACCGACGTACCATACTCCGGGGTCCGGTATTTCAGAAAGGGAGATTAATTTTTGGGCAAGAAGTTCTTTTTGCGTTTTGACCGGAAAGGTCCTTCGGAAAGAAGCCGTCAAACGGTCGAAAACGGCATTCGACTCTCCGGGGGACATGATTTCCACGCACGAGACGTTCCGATCTCCGGAAAACTGAACGGGCATATACGCGAGCCGGGCGAGCGAATCGCCGTCGAAGCGCGCCCACGGAACCTCGCGGTCTCGACTCACCGGTGCAAGGAGGGAAAACCCTGTCTGACCGTCACGGGACATCGCGGGTCCGGGCAGGCGAAAGTCGGTCCGCAGATACGCGTGGTCACGCGGGTACGTCTTGATCAGGTATTCGTCGATCGGAAGGCTCGTCAATGTCGCTTTTTCGGGAACCGTCTGAACTCGTACGTATCCCTTCCCCTTCGGGTCCTTGATTTCCAAACCGTCCCCGAGAAATTGTCGGGACCATCGCGCCGGGTAATCGAACGTGAAGCCGTATTTGATGTTGGAGAACGACGTCCACTCGTCGGGCTCGTCGACCGTAATCACGTGTCGAACCGGGTGACAGATCAAAAAATTGAAAATGTAGAAGAGGAACAGGGCACATCCGTAACCTGCGGTACGCAGAATGCGATGAGCGCGCATGACCCGTCTCCTCCCGGAGGGTTAGTGGTTTATGCTTTCAACTGTGCCAGACAACGGCAGACATGGTCGGAATACAGCGTCGGATTGGACGTTTTGACCCACAAATTATGAAAAATTTGCGGGTGTTCGCCGCCGTACCGTCCGATGACGATCGGCGCTCCGCATGCCCGAAGCGCGTGGGCGAACGTGACGTCAAACGACGTACTGAGATCGACGACAATGTCGAAATTGCGTTCTTTGAGTTTTTGAATGATTTCCGGCCGTATAATTCGAAAAAAACGCAGCGATGCTTTGGAGACCGCGTGAATTTGAGCGGAACGCTCCTTCATCACTTGCTGCAGCGCATCCGGACAGTCCGCCGCGCACAAAAAATCGACCACGGGATTCTGGAAAACGGCCGTGAGTTGCTTCAGAAAAGCGGCAAGGTGGGGCGGCGCATAGGTCGAAGGGACATGGATCAAAAAGCGCCGGGACTGTGCCGCGGCGTTTCGGAAATCCAGCAACGGCGCATCGTGATAACGATGCGACCACAGCAGGTATCGGGTTGTCAGGTATTTGATCAGTGCGTTCATCACATGCGTATATCCACGAAGAATCTGGACCGGATCTCGTCCAGCCATTTGCTCATTTCTTTGTTCTGTTTCTGGTTGAGCGCATAGTTTTCGATGGTCTGCCAGTCTTCCTTGAGCGTCAGAATCCGTTCCTTCCGCCGGTCATTAAGGCGGATGACGTGATACCCCGTGACGAGACTGGATTCCACGGGTTCCGAAATGGCGTTTTTCTCAAGGCCCTGAGCGGCCAGCAAAAAGGCCTTATCCTGGAGGGACGATATTTCAATCCATCCCAGATTTCCGAGATTTCCTTTTTTGGCGGGATCATCGGAATATTGCACGGCGGCGTTTTCGAAAGAGACTTTGTTGTCCAGGATGTCCTGGCGAATGTCGCGAATCCGCTGGAGCGTCCGGTCTTTGTCTTCCTGTGTCGTTTTGACGCCGATGAGAATGTGTTTGGTGTGAATTTTATCGCCGGATCGTCCGAGTAGTTGAATGATGTGATATCCGAACTGGGTTTTGACCAGGTCAGAAATTTGCCCTTCTTCGAGACGAACGGCCGCATCGGCGTATTCCTTGACGAAGTCGGAACGGTTGAACCAGCCGAGGTCGCCTCCTTTGCGGGCGGAACCGGGGTCGGAGGAGAACGCCTTCGCCAGTTCATCGAAGTTTCCACCCTTGCGGCGAATGGAATCGAGCAGTGACTGGGCCAGCGCCCGTGCCTCACGGTAAGCGGATTCGCCCGGTTTGACTTCGAGTAAGATGTGCGACAGGTTGACGGACTCTCCGACCTTGGGGAGGCTGTCTTTGTACGTCGCGTAGAACTGTTCGACGTCCGAACGGGACACTTTGACGTCGTTGAACCGGGTCGACTGAATTTGCTGCGTCAACAGCTGTTTTCGTACGTCATTGCGATAGAAACGGCGCAATTCGCTGATCTTTTTTCCCAGAATTTTTTCGAGGGCTTCTTCGCCGCCGGCTTGGTCGATACGCTGCTGGATTTGCTGGTCCAGGGCCTGATCGACCTGGCTTTCTTGAACGACAATGCTGTCGACTTTGGCCTGAGCCAGAAGAATTTTCTGGTTGATCAGGCTTTCCAGTATCCGTTTTTCAAGCGCTTGATAAGCGGTCTTGTCCTTTTCCAGGTCGATCTTCTGATTGACCGCTTCAAAATAGGCGTATTGCTGTACTTCGGATTGGAGGATGATCTCATCGTCTACGACGGCGACAATCCGGTCGATCAACTGTCGTTCCTGGCTCCAGAGGGAAAACCCGATAAGCGGGAGAATGGCCAAAAGCCTCATTCCTGTTTCCTTGTTCAGTAGGGTTTTGTTTAATCCGGACGGCAAGAAGGGGTTGTGAAACGCCCGGATGTGTTGTGTTTTAAATTATACTTTTTGCAGAGCCGTCGGTCGTCAATTCAGGTCGACCCAGACCGACTTGACCTGCGTGTAAAATTCGTAAATGGCTTCCATGCCACATTCGCGCGTAAATCCGGACATTTTATATCCGCCGTAAGGCATGGCCGCGTCGTACATGTTATACGTATTGATCCATACGGTTCCCGCCTTGATCCGGCGGGCCAGCGTATGCGCCTTTTTGATGTCCCGCGTCCATATTCCGGCCGCCAGTCCGTAATAGGTATCATTGGCGACCTTCACCGCATCGTCAAAGTCTTTGAATTTCAGGCAAGAGAGGACGGGGCCGAAAATTTCATCCGTCGCGATTTTCATGTTGTTCGTCACGTTCCCGAAGACGGTCGGTTGGAAAAAGTAGCCTTCCGTACCGATGCGCTGGCCTCCGGCAAGAAGTTGTGCTCCTTCGGATTTGCCGGCGTCGACGTAGGTCGAAACCTTGCGCAGTTGTACATCCGACGTCAGAGGTCCGAGCCGCGTTTCGGGATGAAGCGGATCGCCCGGCGCCATCTTGGCGGCGCGGGCCGCAAGTTTGTCGACGAACGCGTCGTACACGGATTCCTCGATCAGGAGGCGGGAACCGGCCGTACAGACTTCGCCTTTGTTGTAAAAGATCGCGGCCGCGGCCATCTTGACTGTCGTATCGATGTCCGAATCCGCAAAAACAATGTTAGGACTCTTGCCGCCGAGTTCCAACGACAGGCGTTTCATCGTCTGGGCGGCAACCCGCATGATGTCTTGCCCGGTCGTCGTCGATCCGGTAAATGCAATACCGTCGACCCGCGGATGGGCGACCAGCGCTGTGCCTGCGGTTTTTCCAAAACCGGTCACGACATTAAAAACGCCTTCAGGAAAACCGGCTTCTGCGACGAGTTGAGCGAGTTTGAGTGTGCTGAGCGGTGTGAATTCCGACGGCTTGACCACAACCGTATTGCCCGCGGCAAGTGCGGCTGCAATTTTACGTGCGGCCGTAATCAGGGGGAAGTTCCAAGGGATGATCAAACCGACCACGCCAAGGGGTTCTCGAAGCGTATAGTTGAAAAAGTTTCCGTTGACCGGTATGGTTTCTCCCTCGATTTTGGTCGCGGCACCGGCATAGTAGGAAAAAATGTCGGCCGTAATCGGAATTTCGATATTCGTAGTCTCAGATATCGGTTTACCGCAATCGATCGTTTCGAGATAGGCAAGTTCCTGTGCATTTTCACTGATCAATTCACTCAGTTTCCAAAGCAGTTTTCCTCTTTTACTCGCACTTGTCGTTGACCACTTCCCGCTGTCGAATGCCATACGTGCCGCCTGAACGGCTTTATCGATATCTGCTGCTTCTCCAGCGGCGATAGAAGCAATTGCTTTACCCGTTGCGGGATTTATTGTCTCAAAAGTCAAACCTTGTTGAGACTCACAGAAGGCATTGTTTATAAAAAGCTTAGTCGCCGATATGTCAAAATTCTTAACACTAATTGACACTGGTATGGATACTCCGGTAGAAATTAAGATTTGTCAGGTTATGTTATTGTTTTATAACAAAATAAAATAGACAGGGTGTTGTCAAAAGTCAAGCGGTTTTCTTCGAATTTAACAAGTTATCCACATGTGTAAATCAAGTTTTACACTTCGACTAATGATTCTTCGTTTGTTCTTTTACCTTCGGCATCAGGTCGTTTTGATTGATCTGAAATCGCCACATCACTTTCCCGTCTGCATTTACTGTTTCGATGGTGAGGGTTCGGTTTTTTCGTGGTCCGGAAAACTTGAGCAGCCCGAAATTGTGATCGTCGCTGACGAGACTGCTGTCGACGATCATCGGATTGATCAGTTTTTTTGCATTTCGAAAAAGGCCTGCCGTGATGGAGGATGAACTGTAGTCATAAAAAGGATAAAAATCCGGGTTATCCTGTTTGATCATGACGCTGTGGTGCACGTCGCCGGAGATGAAAAAAACTCCCGGTATGTTGTTGTCCCGGATAAACGTCAACAAATCTTCACGTTCGAACTTGTGCAAATTGTACGACTCGTGGTCGGTATTTTGATTCACCACCTGGCTGCCGCAAACGATCACTTTGAAAGGAGCACGGCTGGTCATCAAACCGTCTTTCAACCACAGCAATTGTTCTTTACCGAGAAACGCCTTGTCCGGTCCGTCCTTCATGCGCTGAGGCGCCCGGTAAAACCGGTCGTCAAGCATAAAAAAATCGATGTCGTTCCAGGCGAACTGAAAAAAAACACCGGGTACATTTGGAAAACCGTACGCCGGGTTTCCCCAGTACAGTTTGAACACCTCGAGTGAAGTGAACTTTTGCATGAATCCGCGGTCCGAGTCGTTGGGCCCGTAGTCATGATCGTCCCACGTGGCATACTGAGGGCACATCGACAGGATGGGCTGTAGGCCAGGATAGGAACGGGTGTGGCGGTAGCGGTAGAGCATGCCGGAACGTGTGTTCCAGTCGACTTCGCGTAAGTACACATTATCGCCCATCCATATCATCAGGTCCGGTTTGACCTTTGCCATGGTTTCAAAGATGTGAAAGTCGCTTCCGTACGGTTCTTCCGGACGATCGAATTCCGGCTCATTGATATAGGCGCAGGAGCCAATCATGGCTGTGAAGTCGGGCGGGTCCGTTCTCCACTCCCACAGAACCTGTGTTTTGAACGTCAGGCTCTGTCGCACGGCCTTCCCGTTTATAAGCACATCATATGAATAGGCCGTTCCGGGCGACAGTTGACCGATCACTACATGGGCGATAAAATCGCGTTCGGCGAGCGTTTGGATCGGGATCGTCGTCACCGGTTTCGATTTTCCGCTTTCGGTATAACGAATCTGGACGGACGCTGACGTTTTGGTTTGAACCCATATCAGCACTTCGCGTTTATCCGCGTATCCGAGCATAGGTCCCGACTGAATGGGATCATCTGCCGCCGCCAGAGTCGAGATGCTGACGAACCACAGCAAAACAAATCGTTTCATACCGACCTCGTACGTGTGGGTTGAGTAAAACTGGAGGACAGGGTAATCACCGGCGAAGCCTGCCGTCTCGCCGGTGGGCGCTACAGTTTCAGCTTCGCGATGTTGTCCTTGACGTCCTGCGCCGATTTGTTCAACGCGGCCTGTTCGTCGGACGACAACTTCACGTTCAGGATCTGTTCCATCCCTTGACGGCCGATCTTGATCGGAACGCCGACGAAAACGTCGCGCAGACCGTATTCTCCCTGCAGCCAGACCGAACACGGGAGCACGCGCTTTTTGTCTCGGACAATCGACTCGATCATTTGAACGGCCGACGACGATGGGGCGTAGTAGGCGGAGCCCGTGCCGAGCAGTTTGACGATTTCCGCACCGCCGTTGGCCGTGCGGTCGACCAGACGTTTGATTGTTTCAGCATCCATCAATTGCGTCAGGGGAATGCCTGAAACCGTCGTGTAACTCGGCAGCGGCACCATGGAATCGCCGTGTCCGCCGAGAACCATCGCCTGAATGTCTTCGACGGAAACGTCGAGTTCCATCGCGATGAAGGCGCGGAATCTGGCACTGTCCAGTACACCCGCCATGCCGATGACTCGCTCGCGCGGAAACCCCGAGACCTTGTACGCCACGTACGTCATCACATCGAGAGGATTGGTGACCATGACGATGATACTTTTGGGCGAGCGGCGCACGACTTCCTCGGTAATGCTTTTGATAATCTCGGCGTTTTTTATCAGGAGGTCGTCGCGGCTCATGCCCGGCTTGCGGGCCAGGCCCGCCGTGATCAATACGATGTCGGAATCGGCCGTTTCATCGTAACCCTGACTGCCGATCATGCGGGCGTCGAACCCTTCGACCGGTGCGGATTGATACATGTCCAGGGATTTTCCCTGAGGAACGCCGGCGATGATGTCGACCAGTACGACTTCATTGGCCAGTTCTTTTTCGGCGATGCGCTGGGCCGCGGTGGCGCCGACGTTACCGCCTCCCACAACAGTGATTTTCATTTCAGACTCCCGGATATTTAATCGTTGGTTTCATTGAAATTTGGGGCGATAAAATAAAAAACGGACTCCAAAGAACCAAGCGTTCTTTGAAGTCCGTAATACCCGTTTCAAGGCTGGACTACAGCTTACAATAAAAAGCCAGAGATAATTCTCCAGCTTCGACTAAACCCGGGAACGTGTTTTTGTCAACAAACCGATCTCCTCTGCCTTGATAATATCCGACAATCAGGTAGTGGGCAGCTACTCCGAGACTCTTAGACAGCGGAATGTGAGCGCCTATTCCTCCACCTGCCTTGAAAAAATTCTGATCATAATGATAAGAACCGTCTCTGAGGAAATAGGATGACTTTATGGAGAAGGAAATATCAACCTTACGGACGGACGCAATTTTCATATCCAGACGAATTCCTGCAGAGAGAGTAGCCGGATCATTGGGCCGATAGCTGAACAGCAGGGATGGCTGCACGGTGAGAATAGACGGCGAAGAAGCTTCGATGAAATAACCTTCATCCAACCCTTCGAGAGATCGGAAGGCTCCCGCGGAAATCAACCAGGAATCGTGCGCCGTCTGGCATTTGGCACCGGGTGCCGAAATGCAGACAGTCAAGAAAGCGATCAAATACTTCATTGTTTTGTCCTTTACATCAGAATTTATTATGGATGACGGCCAGAAAGGAATGATGACGTACTTTCGTCCCGCTACATTGTTGGCACGTCTAATATTAGCCCATAGATGAGACAAACCCTCAACATCTTGCCTATCATCAGGATTGCGATCCTCACTGGCGTTGGTTCCTTCCCATAACGTTGGACGTCTTCCAAACCGGAATAATGACATGATGTTGCCGGGTGAGGTTGTATGCCCCGAATACGCCGACAACGTTCTTGCCTGTTATGTTGGATCGGGAACGGACGGCTCCTGTGTAAAGCGTTTTCTCAAAATCCCAGAATTCCAGGCTTTCGCTGTACGCCTCACAAGGGGCATAAAAACGTCCCAAATCAGCGTTAATCGCTCGGACTTCGATCGGAAAATCCATATACTTCAAGGTATCTTTATTATCTACATAGGGATTCCACGGCGTTGTAACCGTATCAAAATGAAACGCACTTCTCCCTCCAGAGATATCATTCCAGTAAAATGGCTTCTGATTTGAGGTCCATCGCACCAAAACTGTGTCTCCGATGTCGTCGTCAAGGATATGATCATAAATGGTATCGGCCTTCGGTTCGAGTATTTCAATATCGTCGGGAACTCTGGTAGAGCTTGAAATGGTTCGTCCGTCTTCCATAACGACATTTAGAAAATACGTTTGATTACTACGGACATGAAGAGCATT
Source organism: uncultured Bacteroidota bacterium (assembly GCA_964478735.1). Taxonomy (GTDB): domain Bacteria; phylum CLD3; class CLD3; order SB21; family SB21; genus CAYZJB01. The sequence goes on from CAYZJB010000004.1 coordinate 81,514, forward strand.
GCCTATGTCCCGATAAACGCCATTACCCACACTTTCAAGCAGGATTTTTTGTCCCTCCGTTTCAATTTCAACACGCGCGTCGTCATAATATTCATATTTGCAGAAATAGTGTTGGCGGGTGCAAAGCACCAAACGATATAAGTCAGGGTTTTCAAATCCCTTGACTTCAAAGCGATTGTTTTGATTAACGGGAATCATCCGTCCAACAAAAACCTCCGCCGGAAATGCGCGAAGAAAACCCTTAGCGCTGTCCGGCGTCAGAACGGCCATGACGACGTCATATTCCCGGTCCAGCATTGAGTCTGTGACAACATCATGAAAACATCCGGAGAGCCAGCTCAGTGGCAAAATAAAAAAGATTATAGTATAAAAATTATCCCGGCAGCCCAAAAAGATTAGAAGTTAAATATTTATGTCTGTTAAAACTCAATCCACCCGAGCTTCCATCGCATATCGGGCAAACCGTCCTCGGTAACCACGCCATTCTTCTTGATATATTTGGTATCAATAACAAGGTTACCGTTGTCTGTCGCTTTCTTGATTGCGGCAGCGGTTACGTTCCAGACGCCGCCTTCCCCATAGCGATCGTCTTCATCGCCACTTTGAGGCAATTCATTATCGACGACATGCCAAAATTCGTTTGTTGATACACTACTGTCAGCGGGGTTATAAACCTTCCAGTTTTCCTTGTCAAGGCTCGATCCATTGTCTCGACTCATCTCACCCTCATTGTGATCGTCATCAAAGGGCATCAGAATACGAATATCGTTGAGGGGGAACAGTCGAAACGGACTTCCCTGATCGTACCAAATGTGCGCCGCATTAACGTCCTGGAGTTTTTTCTCATAGCCCCCGGCATCGATCGTACGGTCATCGCCGTTGTCATTATGTTTCCAGCGGTATCCAGGCCCTCCGTTGAGCTTTCCGGATCCGGTGCGGATATTATAACCATAGACATTGAGTTCGTTGTACCACGATTCGAATTCGTCCTTTGTGAGTCCGTCCCGTTCGACATACAAACGAATACCTAAAAGAGTTAAATAACCGTTCCCGCTGGCCGATTTTTCCAGTCCTCGGGTAAATGGATTGCTTGACTCCCCGCCGTTTTCATCGTCGATTTCTTCGCTGGTTACGGCAAAGATCGGATAATCCAGATTCGATCGGAGATTGCGTACATAGGCATTGAATGCATCGTCAATATCGTCGATATCCGACGCATATGGTGCCGTCCAAATCTCGTCAGCGGTCGAATAACTATCTCCCTCACGACTCACAATTGAAATCGGGAAGTCCAGATAATCGTCACCCCGCCAGTATAGGGCAGGATCGGGATATACTCCGAATGCCGGTCCATTTTCATCAGCCGATTTAAGCATCTTTTCCAACGTACCCGTATTAAAAATCTCAACCTTAATACGGTGAACGCGACCGTTCACAATCACACGGTCTATTTCGTCAGGTATAATCTCTGAAAGGTTTATTTGGTCCTCTTTGAGAAATCTCGACAGGAGACTCTTGTTGAGCAGACCGTAACTACCGGCTTCCGCTTTAGATAACGATGAGGGCAAGCCGCTTAAAGCCAATTTTCGTGACATCAACTCCAGATAATCACGTCGATCCGCTGTGGTAAAGTTATCGACACCAGGTGATTTGTTGAAATCGGAGGACTTTGAATCAGGCGAGCAGGATAGAGTCAGGAGAAGTAGGCCGACTACCCCCCCCGCGAAATACAGGTTTTCATAAGGCCCTTGCTGTTTGTTGGGCTGCCGAGATATTGTTGGTTAGGCTATTTAGAATTTTTCTCGTATGACAAACTACGTTAGAGATGGAAGCTACAGGGCAAGATTACGTCTCATTCTTTAAACAGTCAAGGCAAAAAAAACGGACTCCAAAGAACCAAGCGTTCTTTAGAATCCGTCGAAATGTTTTTAACGATGATCAGTTAGGCTTCGGCCGTCACCGGGAGCACGCTGACTTTGATGCGCTTTTTGTCTTTATGTTCGAATTTGACCACGCCGTCGATCAGGGCGAAAAGCGTGTCATCACTGCCTTTGCCGACGTTGTGTCCGGGATGGAACTTCGTTCCCCGCTGACGAACCAGCACGTTTCCGGCCAGAACGTTTTGACCGCCGAACCGCTTGACACCGAGTCGCTGACCCTGGCTGTCGCGGCCGTTTTTAGTACTTCCTAAGCCTTTCTTATGCGCCATACCTGCTCCTTACACGCTGATGGATGTGACTTCGACTTCCGTAAAGGGCTGACGATGGCCTTTTTTCTTCTGGAAGCCTTTGCGGCGGACCTTGCGGTAATGGATGACCTTGTCACCCAACCCGTGCTGGACCACCGTCGTTTCCACTTTCGCACCTTTTACGGTAGGCATCCCGATTTTGGGATCGCCATTTCCGGAAACCAGCAGCACGTGATCGAACGTGATATGATCGCCGATTTCCGCTTCAGCAATGCGGGGAACGATCACGCGTTTCCCTTCTTCGCATTTGTACTGAAAACCTTTGATATCGACTATTGCGTACACGAGGTACTCCTTGCTTTTAAGAGGCGGCAATATAGACGGGGAGGGCATTCAATGCAAGTATTTTCTGACGTCATTCATATTCCCGCGTTGACTCACAATTAATGTTACCGAGTGTTGGGTTGAGATCGGTCGTTGCGTCATAATATGTGTTACCGAAAGAAGGAGCACATGTTGTGAGCAA